>CAZSNB010000014.1:0-43440 GCA_964608285.1 uncultured Bifidobacterium sp. | reverse complement strand
GCCGGTGGCATCGTGACCGGACTGAAACGCAGATGATTGCTCAGTCACATCTCAAAGGCTCTGCAATCAAATCCTCGAATGGGCGCCAATACCGTATTCAGGCGAGTGCTGTGCGAAGACCGCGTGTCGCAGTGTCGCCGATCTTGTCAAACACCCTTCCAAGAACGATGTTCATCGGGGCGATGATCCAGTTGGCCGTCAGAGTCGCGTCATAGATCACGTCGCACCCTGTCGCTGTCTCTTTGACCGTGATGCGGTCGACAGAGGTGAAGAGTGCATTGACACCCCTTACCAGGATGTTCGAGAACTTGTCGTATTCGGTGGTGGTGTAGCGCAACGTTGAGGTGGATCTTCCGACACCCCTCACCGTGACGTCGAAGACGGTCCCGAGACCTCCACCCGAGCCCTCGACCTGCACAACCTTGATGACACCCTTGTCCCAGTCGGCAAAATTGTGAAGATCTGCCATGTAGGCAAACGCCTCTTGTGGGGTCAGTGAACTGGGAATCGTCGTGACATATCGGGCCATGGGCACACCGTACAGGCGAGCATGTCTCCTGGGACGGGTGAGTGTCCACCTTGTGGCATACGTGGTCGGCCAGCCGCCAGCAGAATCTCCGAGCGTCAGAAAACTGAACCTGAGACCCCGCTATCTCCGCTCGATCTGCTTGAGCTGAACGAGAGGAATCGCCAACGCAACCGCGAACGGAACGTTGAACAGCGCATGCAACGGGTATCCAAGCATGAGTGACATGCCGGTGTCGACGATGAACCACAGTGAAAGTGATCGAATCAGGAAGGTCGACGCCCACGCGGAGCCTTCTCTCAGTGGTCCTCGAACAATCAGGAGCATGAGAAACACCCAACCGGCCATGACGGCGCCAAGAACCATGTAGGGGAGCCGCAGATAGTCCCTCACAGCAGCGGTGTCAATTGACTCGTCCGGACCGAAACCGAACCACGAGAAGAGTGTGCCGGCAGTCGTTCCAGCGAAGACAAGACACATCGCATAGAAGAGGACGAGAGAGAGAACAACCTCGAGCCACGTGATGTACATCTGTCTATTCCGATTCATGGTCACTCCTTTGTTTGGGTTGGCAGAATGCCCTGTAAGTCTTGGATTGCTGGATTGAGTCGCCCAAACCGATTGTGGCGTGCCTCCCTGGTCGTAGCACCCACCCCCAGATTTTCGACTCGGAGATTTCGAGGCAACGGCACATCTGCTCTCTGAATGTCGAGATTGACTCGCACCACGTTGTCGGCCGATGAGGGTCTGCGGATTCTGCACCCGGCCCGATGGATCCGACCAATGAACGCCCGAGCCATTGTGTGCCGGGCGCCTGCGCGCGTTTCACGGTTCCCACGAGTCGAGACCCGGGAGAATCCGTGTGGTCAGCGGAGTTTTGACCTGCACGGGCGACGATCACATCCCCGGTGCGCCTCCGGCCGCGGCGGTGACGGTGTCCAATGACAGGGCCCACAGCCGCTCGGCACTGTCCGCGTCGAGCGCATAGGGCCTGACGCCGGTCCATGGGCTCTCCTGTGTCCATGGGGCGGCCTCGGCGCAGTCCTCCAGGTAGAGGCCACCGACGCCGTCGAGTTCCGGTCCGACCGCCGCCCACACACTCGTGCTGGCGCCCTGTTCGGTGTTCTTGAATCCGGCGACCGGCTGGTCGTTCTTGTCCAGCCAACCCATCGCCCTCTGCTCTTCGATGGGCAGATGGCGCTGAAGTGGCGTGAGGATTCCGCCCGGCATCACGGAGTTGGCGAGGATGCCCCGGTCCCGGAAGTGGTGCGTCATGCCCACAGCGAAGAGCGCGTTCGCCGTCTTCGCCTGGCCGTACGCGACCCACTTGTCGTAGTCGCCCTGTCGGAAGTGCGGATCCTCCCAGCGGATGTCAGAGCGAATATGGCCGATCGACGAGAGCGACACGACCCGAGAAGGATGCCCGCTGGCCTCGGCGCCCGCCTCGAGGGCCGCAACCAGCAGGGTGGCCAGAAGAAAATGCCCGAAGTGATTGGTGCCGATCTGCATCTCCAGCCCGTCCTTCGTGCGGTCATGTGGGCAGGCCATCACTCCGGCGTTGTTCACGAGGACGTTCAGCGGTCGGTTTCGCCATTGCTCGGCGAATCGACGAACAGAAGAAAGGTCGGAGAGGTCGAGCATCGCGAAGCTCGTCCGCCCGGGTGCCGTCGTGTCGATGTCGGCGATGACGCTCTGGGCAAGATCGGGCTTGCGGGCCGCGATGACAACGTCCGCCCCACCCTCGGCCAGGGCACGCACCGTTTCCACACCTATCCCGGATGCTCCGCCCGTGACGATGATCGTCTCGCCCTGCAGGTCGCGACTCGCGGCCACCTCACGAGCCGTCGAATGACGCGTGAATGCCGATGTGATGCGTCCAGACATGGGAACCTCCGGCTCGTCGGGCGGGTGGCAGGCTTGAGCGCCACGGAACAGTAGTCATATCACCTGTTCATTGCGGGCGGCATGACCGGGCCGGGTGATCGCCGTCGACTCGGGTGGCTTCCCAGGGAGCGCATCCGGAATCTCAGGCGAGAATCAGGAGCACCGCCATCACGGCTTCGATGATCAGGCCCGCGAAGTTCTCCTTCGTTCGTGACTTGTCGATGACGACAGAGATGAGTCGTGCCAGGAATGCTCCCGCCCATGCCGCACCGAGCACGAGTGCGGCGTCGCTGCTGGCGATCAACAGGACGGCAGCACCCGCACCGATGAAGAGTCCGCCATAGGTCGCACGAACCTCGGACTGTCCGAGCCGTCCGGGAATCCGAAGACCGACCGTTCGGCTCACGTGTTGCGGCCAGATGAGTCCGAGACATCCGGCGAACATGGAGATGACGGCACCCAGGTAACCCATCGCATTCATCCCGTCAGTCTTGCAGAGGCTCCGAGGAGCACCCGTGTTCGGTTCCGAAGCCGTCGTCCGGGGTTCCGTGGGCGGGGTGGCCGGACCGCTCGTCGCTGACCTGCTCGTTGCGATTACAGTCGTGCCATGAGCGAAACGGGAGAAATTGCCGCCGTGCTCCGCAAGTACGCCGAGGCATGGTTGTCGTCGGACTTGGAGACCGTCCTGGCGTCGTACCACGACGACATCGAACTCCATTACATGGGTGAGAGTCCGTTGGCGGGGTCCCACCGAGGCAAGGATGAGGTCTTCACGGCCCTCGGTCTCGCGTCGTCGCGGACTGCACGGAGGTTGATCGACGTCGAGGACGTGCTCGTGGGCGCATCCACGGGTGCCTTGGTGGTGATCGAGGACCTGGGTGAGCCTGCCCGACGGGTACGACGGATCCTGCTGTATCGGGTCGAGGACGGCAGACTGCGGGAGTGCTGGCTCTTCGACGAGGACCAGAGATTCGTCGACGCGTTGTGGTCGAGGGAGGATGATGCTGATGCTCGAGATGCGTGACACCTGCGAGAAATGCTCCGTGACGCTCCAGGAGGACGGAGATGCCGTCATCTGCAGTTTCGAATGCACATTCTGCGTCGAGTGCTGCGCGGGGATGACCGCCGTCTGCCCCAACTGCGGGGGGGAGCTGGTGCGCCGACCCCGGCGCGCCCTCGGTTCCTGAGACCGGGTCCGCACGGGCAGGGGTTCCCCCACGGAACCGACCTACATTTCCGGTATGTCCGACGAACCGTCCTCGACCGGTCCCGCGAGTGCGCGAACGACGGTGCGACGTGGTGCCCGGCGGGCGAGATACGAGCGGTCGGCGACCCTCGACATCCTCCGTCGCGGCATCGTCGCCCACGTGGGTGTCGTGACGGACTCGGGGCCGGTGGTCCTTCCGATGGCATACGGGCTCAGCGATGACACCATGTACCTCCACGGTGCCCAGGCCAACTCCCTCCTGGCATTCTCTGTCGACGCCGAGATCTGCGCGACCGTGACCATCGTCGACGGTCTGGTGCTGGCCAAGACACCGTTCAATCATTCGATGAACTACCGGTCCGTCGTCGTGCGTGGCAGGGGGAGAAGGGTGATCGACGATGATGAGGTGCTCCTCGCATGTCGCCTCATCACGGACCACATCGTCCCCACATGGGAGACAACGAGGTCGCTGTCGCCGGGGGAGATCCGCGCGACGAGGATCGTG
This sequence comes from uncultured Bifidobacterium sp., assembly GCA_964608285.1. GTDB lineage: Bacteria > Actinomycetota > Acidimicrobiia > Acidimicrobiales > Ilumatobacteraceae > UBA2093. The sequence goes on along the minus strand of CAZSNB010000014.1, from coordinate 39,318 downwards.
GCTCTGTCGCTCGACGAGATGTCCGGAAAGGTGCGATCAGGCGGTGCCGTGAACGAGGTCGAGGATCAGGTCGTCCCGGTCTGGTCGGGACATCTCCCGATCATCGCGCGGTTCGGGCAGCCGGTGGCCACCGACGATGCCGGGGCGGATGTGCCCGTGGCGGTGCGGGATGTGGCCGGGCGGGACGTCCATGGCGCCAGGGATGCCGACCACCCGGGCTGAGTGGACCATGGACTGGGCGGACCCACCCGCGGCGATGACCGGGGAGCGGACGACATGTGCGGACTGTCGTCGCTCTTCGAATGCGAGTGGACGAATGCGGGAGTGACGTGCATCATGTGGGGGTGACCGTCGTCGACATCTCCTCCCGACTCGAAGGATCGGCCGACGCCGTGTGGGCAGCCGTCAAGACCCCGGTGGCCTTCCGAAGGGTGACTCGTGGCCGGATCTCGATTGATGCAGGTGTGTTCACACCGTTCGTGGCGATCTACGCCAGATGCTTCTATGCAGTGCGCCAGCGACGATGGCGGACTCTGGCGAAGGAGTTGTCCCGCTGAGGAAGAACGGCGTCGTCGTTCGGACCATCGTCGACCTGCAGGCCGAGGAGCGACTCACGCGAGGGGAACGAGCAGTGCGAACATCACGAGGTCGGCGACCCCGCTGACGGCAACGTGCACGCTCCATGAGCGGTCGACGACGATCGACAGGAACCTTCCGAGACAGGATCCGAGCCACGCGATTCCCAGAACCAGGGCGACCGTCTCGGACTGGGACACGATGGTCGCCACTCCGATGGCGAACATCGCCCCGTAGGTGGCCCTCATCTCCGACATGCCGATCGGCGTCTCGATGCGGAGGCCGAACTCCCCCTGCCGCGCGAGTCGCTCGGGGTAGAGCAGGCCGTAGCCGCAGAGCAGGGTGGTGACCGCCGCGCCCAGCAGGGCGAATGCACTCATCTCGTCTTTCCTTCCGGGTCCGAGGTGTTCCCTGTCGAGGCTATGCGGTTCGGGCAGTCGCCGACACCGCCGGCCCCGCCTGCGGCCCCGAGCACGACCCGGCTCATGGGGCGGGGTTACGGTGGCGCATGAGCGAGATCACCACACCGACACCCGAGGAGCTCGAGAACGTGCTGGATCGGACCGCCCTCGCGGGCGGCACCGGTCCGGGAGCGAGCGACCGCACCGAGGCAGTGCGGGCCGAGAACCTCATCGCCGCCAAGTACTGGGGAGATGTCCAGTACCGCATCATCCTGACGTTCCTCGTCTTCGCCGCGGGATGGGTCGCCGTGCTCGTGGCGGGATACACGGGAACGCTTCCTCTCTGGGGTGTGCTCCTGGCGAACTCGGTTCTGGCCTCCACCTTCTACATGCCGATGCACGAGGCGGCGCACAAGAACATCATGGGCAAGGCGACCCGCGGTCGTTGGGTGGAGGAGGCGATCGGCCGGCTCTCCTCGATTCCGACGGGCATCGAGTTCACCTCGCACCGCGCCGGGCACATGCGGCACCACGCCTACACCAACGACCCGGACCGCGATCCGGACCACTTCACCGAGGGTCGCATGAGGGAGCTGCCCGTCAAGTTCTACGGCTTGACCATGCTGTATGCCTTCCTGCCGTTCTTCGTCCTCGTCCCTCCACTGCGCCTTCTCCTGCCCCGCGCACTTCGTGCGAAGGTCGCCGATCGGGAAGGGCCGAAGGCCGAGGGGAAGGCCCAACTTCGTTTCTGGCTGCTGTCGACGGTCGTTCTCGTCGCGTGCGCCGCGACAGGCAACGGTCTGTGGGCCCTGTGCGCGTGGTGGCTCCCGGCCAGGATCCAGTTGTGCTGGCTGATGTTCATCTTCGCCTGGTACCCGCATCATCCGGCGCGCGAGACCGATCGATACCGACACACCAGGGTCGCGGTGTTCCCCGGTTCGGGCCTGCTCATCCGCGGTCACGACCATCACGCCATCCACCACCTGTATCCGCGGGTTCCCCACTACCGCCTGCGCCGGGTGTGGCGCGAATTGTCGGCCGATCTGGTCGCGCGGGGTGTGCGCGCCGAGGGGCGGGCCAGGGGAGCGACCGGTCCGATCGTCTGGTGATGTCCGATCCCGTGCCGTCCGGGATCATCCCGGACACCAAGAACTGGACCTGGGTGCTCGAACGCCGTTGCAACGACTGCGGTTTCGACGCCTCGACCTTCGACCCGACACGAACCGGATCGGCACTGCGACTCGTCACGGACGCCTGGGTCACGGTGCTCTCGACACCCGGGATGGCGACGCGCACGCGGGAGGGTTTCTGGTCGCCTCTCGAGTACGGATGCCACGTGCGCGACGTGTACCGGAGGTTCCACGAACGCCTGGACCTCATGCTCGACTCCGTCGATCCCGCGTTCGAGAACTGGGACCAGGACGCCACCGCCCGGGAGGACCGCTACGACCTGCAGGACCCCGCAACGGTGAGCGACGGGCTCCGGCAAGCGGGCCTCGCCCTCGCCGCCCGATTCGACTCCGTCCGGGCCGATCAGTGGGGACGACGGGGTTTCCGCAGTGACGGCTCCGTGTTCACGGTGGCGACGCTGGCCAGGTACCTGATGCACGACCCCGTGCATCACCTGTGGGACGTGGGAGTGGCGGCGCCGGATCCGTGAGGTGGTGTTCTCCACGGCCTCAGGGGCCGTGGACCGAGTCGGGTACCCAGTTGCCGTGGAACCCGAAGGGCACACGTTGGGGCAATGCCACGCGGGCAACGTATCCGCGGTCGAAATCGCGGGCATCGAGCACGACGAACTCGGCAGAGTCGGTGTTCCCGTCGTGGACGAAGGTGAGCAACCACCCGTCGTCTTCCTCGGTGCCGTCCGCCCTGGCCACGAAGACCGGCTCGCCCGCGGCCCGCCCCGGTCCGTGGTCGAACACCGAACGGGCACCGGTGACGAGGTCGTGCTTGACCGTGGGCCAGTGCATCGAACCCGTGTCGACCTCCGCGCAGTATCCGTACCGGTAGGGCCGCCCCGTCAGTGATCCGCGATGCCGAGGAAACTCATTGACCCGTTCGTCGATCGTCGTCACGTTCACCCGCCGCGTGCGGGGGTCGGCCTGCCAGCGCATGAGCCGTGGCAGCGAATCCCCGAAGGGTCCCAGCGCGTCGTCACGCATCATCCGGTCGTAGAAGCAGACGTCGAGCACCACCGTGCCATCGGGTGCGTCGTAGGCGTTCAGGGGGTGGAAGACGTAGCCGACGGGCACGTCGATCCAGACGATGTCGGCGGCGTTCCCTTCGCGCGGCATCAGGCCGATGCGATTCCCGTAGTCCTGCGACCACCGGAAGGGGAACGGGACGCCGGCGAAGGCGAGGTCGAGGTCGACCAGAACCGGTTGGTCGTAGACGACGACGTAACGGTCGGTGATCGACATGTCGTGCACCATCGACATGCCGGGCAGGGGGATGTCGACGGTGCGGTTCACCCTGCCGTCCCGACCCACCCGGACGTACTGCACGTGGTCGAGCCATTCGCTCCAGGCGTAGGCCATGGCATGCATCTCGCCCGTGGCCGGATCGATCTTGGGGTGGGCGGAGAACGCTCCCGGGAGGGTGCCATTGAAGTCGTTGTGCCCCACGGTCTCGAGCTCGTAGGTGAGCTCCACGGGACATCCTCCGGCCTCCACCATGGCCCATGTCGCACCGGCGAATCCTCCGACGTTGGTGTTGGGTCCCCCGGCCGAGCCGTTCCAGTTTCGTCCCGGAGGGTCGGGCAATCCCCGCAGTCCGTTGACGCGCGAAGACCCGACGTAGCGATTGCGGTACCACTCGGCGCGTCCTCCCCGCAGACGGATGCCGTGGACCATTCCGTCGCCGAGGAACCAGTGGTGGGTGGCGGGGTCCACCGCGGTGATGGGGTTCGGTCCGTTGCGCAGGTAGCGACCCTCCAATTCCTCGGGGAGACGTCCCGTGACGGGAAGATCGAGGGAGGTGACCTCCTCCATGACGGGGGCGAAGTTGCCGAGGAGGTAGGGATTGGACGGCGTGTCGGTGACGGTCATGGGCGCAGGGTACGGAAGCCGCTTGACAATGTCAAGCGACGAGACCGCATCGCGGGGATTGCCGGCTGTCAATACCCTGTCGGCGAGCTCCGCGACCCGGAGCACCCGTGCCGAAGGAGTCGATCGACGTGAACATCGAATTCCGCTCACTCCGCGAGTCCGACTACGACGACCTGGCTGCTCTCCTCTCCGAAGCACAGTCCGCCGAGGGCGTTCCGATGCGACAAGTGGGTGAGGAGATCCGGGAGGACTTCGAATCTCTTCCGGTGGATCTCGGGGCCCACACTCTCACTGCATGGGTCGACGGCACTCTTGTCGGAGCGTCCTACGCCTACCACGTGCCCTCGGAGGAACGACTCGAGTGCTGTTACGTGTTCGGGGCGGTGCGTCCTGCCTTCCGCGGCCGGGGAGTGGGCAGCCGGTTGGTGCGCCATGGAGTTGCCACCGCCGACCGACTCCTGAGTTCCTCCACGAACAGTGTGCCCAAGCACATCAGGGCCGTCACGGCAGCCGGCAACGAAGAGGCCGCGGATCTGTTCGCCGCCGAGGGAATGCGCGTGATCCGTCATTTCTCGGTCCTGCGCCGCTCGCTCGATTCACTGCCTCTTCCGCGCGACACGGAGGGATTCAGGATCGTTCCGTGGGATGCATCCCGTTCGGAGGAGATACTCGCGGCGAAGAATTCCGCATTCCGTGACCACTGGGGCTCGGTACCCACCTCGCCGGAGATGTGGAGGGTTCGGACCGAGGGATTCGGTGCGCGACCCGATCTGTCATTCGTGGCGGTGGGACCCGACAATGGGGTGGTCGGATTCGTGCTGGCGCACCGATATGAGAACGACGACCCGATACTCGGCGCGCGGTATGCGTGGATCGACAATGTGGGAACGCGTGCCGAGTGGCGCGGCCGGGGAGTCGCGTCGGGGCTCATCAGCAACGCCTTGGCCGCTTTCCGCAGAGACGGTCTCGGATTCGCCGCGATCGAGGTGGATTCGGAGAGCCCGACCGGTGCCCATCGACTGTACGAGTCCCTCGGATTCGCGCCGTGGCACCGAACGGTCATGTGGCAACGGGACGTGGTCGGTCCCGATCGCGGCACCGAGGAGGACTCTCGGTAGCACCGACTCCCCGCTCGTTTCCGCTCCTGACGGTCAGGGAGGGGATCCGGCCCGGTGTCAGGGCCGCACGATGTCGGGGAGCAGGTCGAAGTACACGGTGACGACGCGGGTGTCGTCGTCCACCTTCTCGCCCGCGCGGGTCCAGTAATCGAGATGGCTGGCGCGGAAATCGGCGGCGTTCAGGTCGCCCTCGGCCTCGGCGAGGGCGAAGTCGTCGGGCACGTCGGCGAAGCGCAGCACCTCGGCACGGGTCACGCGCAGGGTTCCGACGTGGGCACCGTCGTTGTCGACCATGGCGAGCAGCTCGCCGACATGCTCCACGGGCTCACCCTCCGTCTCGTACTCGGACAACAGACCGGCGGTGGCCCGCTTGTTGCCGTTGAGGACGAGATCGACGAGCTTCGCCCGGGAAGGCCCGGAGGTGCCGAATTCGATTGATCGCAGACCGTCGACTCTGGGGAACATGGCGCGAGAAGCTATCTCAGAAACGGTCGGGACGGGCGACGCGGATGGGGGTGAGCCAGGCGATGACGGCGTACCTGCCGAAGTATCGCTCGGCGAGCATGTCGAGGATCGCGTCCGAGACCTTGTCGGTCACCACGGTCTCGAGCCGGATGCTCGGTCCGTTCAGGTCGAGCGAGGTGTTGCCGGTCACGCCCTCTCCGCGCACGTGCCCGAGGGAGTAGCCGCGGGCGCCGCACTCCTTGATGTCGTCCACGAGACGGTGCTCGAGCACGGCCTCGGCGACGATCGTGACGAGGATGCGTTCGGTGGTGTCCATGGTGCCTCCGTCAGGTGAGTGCCTGGGCGAGCCAGACGAAGTAGGGGATGCCGACCGTGAGGTTGAAGGGGAAAGTGACGCCGAGCGATGCCGTCACGTACAACCCGGGACTCGCCTGGGGCAGGGCGATGCGCACCGCGGCCGGGGCGGCGATGTACGACGCGCTGCCCGCGAGCACGGCCATCACCGCCACGCCGCCGGTGGAGAGCCCGGCCGCGCGGCCGAGCACCGCACCGAGCGACCCGTTGAGGAGCGGTAACACCACGCCGAGCAACACGAGACGCCAGCCCGCACCGCCGATGTCGCGCAGACGTTCGGCGGCGATCACGCCCATCTCCACGAGGAAGAGGGTCAGCGCTCCGGTGAACAGTCCGACGAAGAGCGGGTCCGTGGGGGCCATCCGTTCGTCGCCGACCACCGCACCCACGAGAAGACCCGTGACGAGCAGGGCGATGCTGCGTCCGCGCACCACCTCGGAGAGGCCGCTGCGCCAGTCGCCCCCCGAGGATCCCCGGGCGAGGAAGAGGGCGACGACGATGCCGACGATCTCGAGCACGGCGAGCAACCCGGTCGCGTAACCCTCGTAGGCGATGTCTCGGGCATCGAGGGAAGCGATGAGCACGGTGAAGGTCACCGCGGACACCGAGCCGTAGTGGGCCGCGAGTGCGGCGGAGTTCACCGTGTCGAGACGACCCGCGGCACGGAACAGGGCGAAGGCCACGAGCGGGGTGACGACCCCGAGCACGAGGGCGGCGAGCAGCGGCTTCCAGAGGTCACCGGGCGAGGACTCCGCGAGGGCCCGGCCACCCTTCATGCCGATGGCGAGGAGGAGGTACGTGGAGAGGATCGGATAGAGGGACTCGGGCAGTCGCACCTCGAATCGGGCGAGGCTGGCGACGAGGGCGACGACGAAAGCGATGACCGGTGCGGTGAGCAGGCTGTCGAGGACGGCGGAGGCGAGCACGTCCCCACGCTAGGGAACCGGGCGACCCCGGACCGGTTTTCCTCGGAGAAGTCCGGGTTCGGCGTGCGGGAGTACCCTGCCGCCATGGACGTCATCGATGCCGTGAACAAGAGAATGTCCGTGCGGCAGTTCACCCCCGAACCGGTCCCCGACGAGGTGCTGCGCGGGCTCGTCGCCGACTCCGCCCGGGCCCCGAGCGGGGGCAATCTCCAGCCTTGGCGCATCTACGTCGTGAACGGCGAGTCGATGACCCGGTTCCTCTCGTTCCTCGAGGACAAGCCCCTCGTCGAGGAGCCCGAGTACCCCATGTATCCGTCGGGCCTCGTCGAGCCCTACCGCACGAACCGGTTCCGGATCGGCGAGATGATGTACGAGACCCTCGGCATCCCGCGCGAGGACAAGGCCGCTCGTCTCGCCCAGGTGGCCCGCAACAACGTGTTCTTCGACGCACCGGCCGCGATCTTCTGTTTCGTCGACCGCCAGATGGACAAGCCGCAGTGGTCGGACCTCGGGATGTACCTACAGACGTTCATGCTCCTGGCGGTCGAGAGGGGTCTGGCCACCTGTCCCCAGGAGTACTGGTCGCTGCGCCACCGGTCGGTGAGCGAGTTCGTCGGGGCGCCGGAGAACGAGATGCTGTTCTGCGGCATCGCCGTCGGGCACGCCGACGGATCGGCAGCCATCAACTCCCTGCGGTCGCACCGCATGGACGTCGACGAGTTCGCCCGGTTCGTCTGAGCCTGTTCAGGCGCGCGTCTCGGCGAGTCGCGACCGCACCATGCGGCGAAGAAGGGGGAGATGGACGTCCTCCCTGTTCCGGTGGCGCTTCGACGTGGCCGAACCCCGGTGGATCATGACGAGGGCCTTGGCATGCGTACCGCTGAGGCCGTGCTGATTCTCGATGGCCGGGAAGTGGCGGGAGCGGTCACCGTCGTCCCGTGACATATTGCCACCCCACGGTCGGGGGACTCCGATGGCGGCACGGGGCTAGGGTCGCAGACCGTGAAGACGAGGGAGATGACGAGTCCGCAGCGCATCCTCGAGCGCGCCATCGAGGTGCTCGAGGAGCACGGTGAGGCCGGCATCCGCACGCACCAGATCGCCGAGGACTGCGGCGTGACCGCCCCCATCCTCTACCGCGCCTTCCGTGACCGCGAGGGACTGATCGAGGCGGCCCAGGCCGAGCGCTACCGTCGCAATCGTGACCACAGGGGCCCGGAGTTCCGCGAGGCATTGAAGTCCGCCCGGTCCCGGGAGGAGTTCCGGAGCGGGATGGCTCGCATCATCGGCTTCATGATCTCGGCCGACCGGGCACCCGTGCGTCGTTTCCGCGCCTCCGTGCTCGGCAGTGCCATGACCCGGCCGAATCTCGCGGCCGAGATCGACCGTGCGGACACGTCGGTGGTGGATGCCTACGTCGAAGTGCTCGGGTTCGCGCGCGAGCGGGGGTGGATCGCCTACGCCGGCGACCTTGCGGCCGTCGTCTATTGGTGGATCGCGACCATCGACGGGCGCACCCACGTGGAGATGGCCGGCCGGGAGTCCGCCTTGGCCGATTGGGACGGCCTCTTCACCCGTTCGATCATGTCGGCATTGTTCGGGGACATCGCATCGTGAGCGGGTCGGGGGACGTGGTCGTCGACGAGCACGGCCGCCCCGAGCCCCACCCGGCCGCGGACGAGCCGACCACCCTCCTCGGCTTCCTGGCGTTCCAGAGGGCCACGCTCGAATGGAAGTGCCGCGGGGTGGACGCAGAGGGCATGAGATCGCGCATCGCGGCCTCGTCCATGACGCTCGCCGGCCTGCTCAAGCACATGGCCTGGGTGGAGGACCACTGGTTCTCCCACTGGCTGCACGGCAACGAGCGCGCCGAGCCGTGGCGCAGCGTCGACTGGAGCATCGATCGCGACTGGGAGTGGACCTCCGCGCTGACCGACGATCCCGACGACGTGCGCGCGTTGTGGCGCGACGCCGTGGCACGTTCGGAGGCGTCGACCGCCGAGGCGCTCGTCGCCGGCGGCCTCGACGGGACCGCGGTGCGGCGATGGGACAACGGCGAGACACCCAGCCTGCGCTGGATCATCGTGCACATGATCGAGGAGTACGCCCGACACAACGGGCATGCCGACCTGCTGCGTGAGGCCGTTGACGGCGAGACGGGCGAATGAACACGCGGACCGGACGTGGGGGAACGGCATTGCTCGTCATCGACGTGCAGAACGACGTGGTGGCGGGGGCGCACGACCGCGATGGCGTCGTCGCGCGCATCGCGGCACTCGTGGACCGGGCACGACGCGAGGGGTGTCCCGTGGTCTGGGTGCGCCACAGCGACGACGAGTTGGTGGCCGGGTCGCCGGGCTGGCGCATCGTCGACGAACTCGTCCCGTCCCCCGACGAACCGGTCGTGGAGAAGACGTTCGGCGACGCCTTCGAGGAGACCGATCTCGGAAACGTCCTCGACGGACTCGGCGCAGCACGACTCGTCGTCTGTGGCGCGCAGACCGAGTGGTGCATCCGCTCCACCCTGCACGGTGCCGTGGCCCGCGGATACGACGCTGTGCTCGTCTCGGACGCCCACACCACGGCGGATGCGTCCCACGAGGGGGTCGACCTTCCCGCCGTGGCGGTCATCGCCCTCACCAATCGTTACTGGGGATGGCACTCGGTGCCCGGTCGGTCCACCGGTGCGGAACCCGCCGCCACGGTGGAGCTGACCCCCTAGGAGCGGCTGCGGGGGGACGCCGGTCGGGTCTCGACCCCGAAGTGGTCGACGAGGTACTGGGCGACCACCACCACGGCGATGCCGGCGAACGACGCGGCGTCGGCGCGCCACTGGGCGGCGACGGCGTAGGTGGCCGATCCGACCACGGCGAGGAGAGCATGGGGGGTGCTGGCGAGCAGCACCCGGGGAATCCGGCCCTGCAGCACCGACACCAGCATCCCGCCCCCGACCGCACTGAGGGTGCCGATGAGGACGGTGTTGAGCGGAGGCAGTCCGGCCTCGCGGGCATAGGCGACCCCGACGACGGCGAACAACCCGAGGCCGACCGCCTCGCCGAGTCGCGTGAGGGGCGCGATGCGATGCATCCATCGATGCGTCGCCGCGACGACGACGACGGCCGCAGCGACGGCGGCGACGTACCAGGGCTCGCGCAGCGACTCCGCCGGGAGATTTCCGAGCAGCACGTCGCGGATGAACCCGCCGCCGAGGCCCATGAGCAGGGCGAAGACGGTCACCCCCACGATGTCCCAGCGCCGGGTGTCATCGGAGTAGCCGCGCAGGGCGCCGAGCACGGCGTTGACGAAGACCGTCGCCAGACCGAGCCACAGGGGGGTGCTCGCGGCGAGGTCGGGGACGTCGACGGCGAACACGTCAGAAGGGTAATCCCGCTCCCGCCGGGCCGACGTGGAAGGACCCCGGTGGATCGCTCCACCGGGGTCCCTCCACGTGCGATGCGGCCGCGGGGCCGCGCCGATCAGATGTCGAGCGAGAACCAGTTGAGCAGTCCGGCCTTGATGGCGGGACCGAACAGGGCGGCCTTCTCGTCGTTGACCACCGTGGAGGCGACGGCGAACATGAAGAGCGCGCCGCCGGCCATCGAGATGTTCTTGAAGAAGCTGATGGTCTCGGTCTGCTTGGCGCCGGCCTCGGCCTTCCAGAAGTCGTGCATCTTCACGGCCATGACGAGGAGGACCACGGCGGCCACGAGGGCACCGAGGTCGGCCCACAGACCGAGGATGATGGACAGCCCACCGAGCAGCAGGGCCAGACCCGACAGGGCGACGGCCGGCTTGGCGGCCGGGACCTTCTTGAAGGTGGCGTAGCCGGTCATGGCGTCGAGATGACGGAAGTGATTGAGGCCGCCACTGACGAGCATGATCGCAAACAGGATGCGGCCGGCGAGAAGGACGATGTCCATGGAATGTCTCCTTGTGTTGGCCGGACCGGCACGGTCCGGGTTGACGGCAGGACTCTAGGGGAAGATGGTTGTGCTGTCAACTATTGCGAGGCGAACGGGTTATGCTCCCTGCCATGGCGACCAGGTGGCTCGATCAGGCGGAGATGGCCGCGTGGCGCTCGTTCATCGAGACCTCCGGTGACCTCCTCAAGGCCATCGAGCGGGAACTGGCGCCGTTCGGGCTCGACCTCGGTGACTACCAGTTGCTGGCGATGCTGTCGGAGGCTCCCGACCAGAGCCTCCGCCTGTGCGACCTGGCCGACACCCTGCGGGTCACGCGCAGCGGCCTGACCCGACGCATGGACGGGGTCCTCTCGAAGAAGCTCGTCGCCAGGGTGCCCTCCACCACCGACCGACGGGTGGCCCACGCCCGTCTCACGGCGAAGGGGTCCGAGGTCCTGCGCACCGTGGCTCCGCACCACCTCGAGAGCGTGCGGCGGCTCATGATCGATCGACTCACGACCGGCGAGATCCGCGCGATCGCCAGCGCGTTCGGCAAGATCGCCGACGGGCTCTCCGACCCGGAGTGACCGGGATCCTCAACCCTTGACGCGGGCCGAGATCGCGCGCAGTCCGTCGACCAGCGCCGTGCGCTCCGCGGCGTCGAGCACCGCGAACGCCGGTGCGACGATCTCGTCCGTGATCTCCTCGGCGCGTGCCAGGCGGGCCTCCTCGTCGGGACCGGTCGTCGGGGCGTCGTCGGGACCCCAGCCGAACATCGCGACCATGTCGGGCCGCTTCAGGTGGTGCGCGGTCTTCGAATCGATGCCGGCCGCGCGCAGCGCCGCCAGGTGCGCGCTGCCGCGGAACTCGCGCAGCACCGCGATGAGCTGCATGGCCCGACCCGGCAGGTCGGAGACCAGCTCAAGCGAGGAAATGCCGGCATACAACGCCAGCGAGTCCGCGTCGGCCGCCGCGTTCACCTTTTCGGCGGCCGCGACGAAGGCGGCGAGGTCGAGACCGTCGAACTTCGCGCGCCCGAAGGCGGCACAGCATTCGAGGTGGGCCTCTGCCGCACGGCGCGGCGCCACCTTGGTGCGCGCGCCGTTCCAGACGCCGGCGATGACCGCGGGATTGAAGTAGCCGAAGGCCGACGACACGAGTGCCGGCTCGCAGTCACCGAGCGAACCGCCGCGTCCGAGGATGTAGAACTCCATGCCGTTGAGACCGAGGTCCTTGCCGACCTGGCCGGTCTCGGGCACGAAGTAGAAGGCGGCGCCGAGATCGTTGATCAGTGGCGCGGCGACGGAGAGCAGTTCTTTGGTGTCCATGTCGCGACAGTAACCCCGCCCCGAGCGGGGCCCGTCATCGGGGGTGAGGTCCGGTTCAGCCCCCGACGGCCGTGAGGTCGGGTCCCACGACGATCTCGCCATGGAAGTGGGCGGCCGCGAGGGCGCGCCATTCGTCCTCCTGACCGGGCTGCATCGGGGGCACGAAATGGGTGAGCACGAGGGTCTTCACGCCCGTGCGAGCCGCCGTCATGGCGGCCTGTTCGACGGTCGAGTGGTAGTCGAGGATGTCGAGGAATCTCTGGCCCGTGGGGATGAGCGGCGCGAGGGTGCGTACGAGGTCCTCACGGATGACGGTCTGGACGTAGTAGTCGGCACCGGCGCAGAGGGCATCGAGTTCGGCACAGGGGATCCCGTCGCCGGCGAGCGCGGCGACGGTTCCTTCGTGCTCGATCCGGAAACCCACCGAGGGCTCCACGGGGCGGTGGTCGGTGCGGTGCACGCTCACCGTCGTTCCTCCGATCGCGAAGGTGTCACCCGGTCGCACCTCGACGACGTCCACGCTCATCGGACCGGACGCGCGGAGATCGTCGTGGTGGGCGGTGCGGTATCCGATGTCGGCGCCGAGCATCCTCATCATGCCGTCCACCATCTCGGCGGTGCCGGGCGGGCCCCAGACAGGGAGGGGCGAGGCCGCGGGTGAGGCGACCCATCGCGTGGTCACGACGTCGTTGAGGTCGCAGATGTGGTCCGAGTGGAGGTGGGTGAGCAGCACCCCGGTCACGGCCGGCGGCGGGCACAAGGCGCCCGTGAGGCGCATGACCACGCCGCGGCCCGCGTCGACGAGGATGTTGGCGTCGCCGGCCTGCACGAGCGTGGAGGGTCCGGCGCAGACGGGACTGGGGAGGGGACTTCCGGTCCCGAGGAGCGTGATGCGCATGGGGCGAACCTAACCCGCGGCCCGGCGTCCGGGGAGCGTCAGAAGGTGCGCGTGCGCACGACCACCACGGTCGTGCCCTGGGTTCCCCGTCGGGAACTGTTCACGCTGACGTTCGCGAAGAGCCATCTCGCGTCGCCGTCGGCGAGGCGGATGCATCCGTGCGAGGAGGGCCGCACGCCGAGCGGGGTGAAGTGGGGCCGACGATTGCCCCTCTTGTCCACGGTGTAGGGGATGCCATGGAAACCGATGTTGTCCCCCCCGGCGCCCTTGGTGAAACGGGTCATCCAATCCATCTTCTCGGAGGGTCGCGCGTTGTAGAAGGTGCGTTGGCGCTTGGCGAACACCCGGAACGTGCCCACCGGCGTCGAGTTGTCGAGCCCCGTGGAGGCCTTCATCACCGCCACGAGGCGGCTCTGCCCCCGCACGGTGGTGTAGGCGTACACCTTCTGCTCGCGCAGCACGACGACGATCTTCGTGAGGGTCACCCGGGCGGGACGACGCGGCGGTGCGAGCACGGGCGGCCTCGTGGTGGGAGGCGGCGCGGCGGAGGTCGACGTGGTCACTCCGGTGTCGGGGACCCCGGGATCGTCGGCGGCGAGGGCCGTCAGGGCCGGCACCAGGAATGCTCCGGACACCGAGACGGCGGAGCACAGGACAGCGATGCGCGCGCCGCGCGGGAGTCGCGTCGTCATGACGCCGAATCTAGTTCCGGCACCCGAGGCCGGGAGCGGATGTCAGGCGTGTGCCGCCTCGAGCGCCTCGAGGAGGGTGTTCCACGCCAGCACCGCGCACTTGATGCGCACCGGGAACTTCACCACTCCCTGCAGTGCCTCGAGGTCGCCCAGGGGTGCGTTCTCCGCGGCCTCGTCGAGGGGTTCCTCGTCGATGGACATCATGTGCTTGAAGCGGGACACGAGCGCGCGCACCTCCGAGACCGGTTTTCCCTTCACTGCCGCGCTCATCATCGACGCCGAACTCTGGGAGATCGAGCAGCCCTGACCCCCGATGCGCACGTCGGTGACGCGTCCGTCCTCGACGAGCAGGTGCACCTCGATCTCGTCGCCGCAGAGTGGATTGTGGCCGGTGGCCGAGACCGCGGGCGCCTCGAGAGAGCCGCGATTGCGGGGGTTCTTGTAGTGGTCGAGAATGATCTCGCGGTAGAGGTCCTCGAGTCCGGGCACGGTCGTCTCCTTGGTCGTTCTCAGGGGGCGAAGAAGTCGCCCGTGTGCTCGAGGGCGTCGCACAGGGCATCGACCTCGTCCTCGGTGTTGTACAGGTAGAAACTGGCTCGCACCGTGGCGTTGGCACCGAGGATGCGCATGAGGGGCTTGGCGCAGTGGTGCCCGGCACGGACGCACACGTTCCACTGGTCGAGCACCTGGCTCACGTCGTGGGGATGCACGTCGCGGAACGAGAAACTGATGGTGGCGCCGCGTGTCTCCGGATCACGGTGACCATGGACGACGAGGTCGTCCCCGAATCTGGCCTCGAAGGTGTCGAGGGCGCGACGCAGGATCTGCTTCTCATGGGCCCTCACGTTCTCCATGCCGAGACACGACAGGTACTCCACCGCCGCGCCGAGGCCGACCGCCTCGACGACGGGCTGGGTCCCGGCCTCGAACTTGGCCGGCAGTTCCGCGCACTCGAAACCGTCCACCCGCACGTCGGAGATCATGTTCCCCCCGCCGAGGAAGGGCGGCATCTCGTCGAGGAGGCTCTCGCGTCCCCACAGCATCCCGAGACCGGTGGGCCCGGTCATCTTGTGGCTGGAGAAGGCCACGAAATCGGCGCCCCACGCCTGCACGTCGGTGGGGCAGTGCGGGACGTACTGGCAGGCGTCCACGACCGCCACCGCACCGTGGCGATGGGCGGCCGCGCACAGGTCCGCCACGGGGTTGATGGTGCCGAGAACGTTCGACATGGCCGTGAACGAGAGCACCTTCGCTCCGTCGAGGAGTCGGTCGAGGTCGGTGAGATCGAGGAGCCCGTCGTCGGTGAGCGGCACCCAGCGGATCTCGATGCCGCGCTCGGCGGCGAGCATCTGCCACGGCACGATGTTGGCGTGGTGCTCCATGTGGGTCAGCACGACGACGTCGCCCCGCGACAGGGTCGACCCCCACGACCTGGCCACGAGGTTCAGCGACTCGGTGGCGTTCTTGGTGAAGACGACCTCATGGACCCGGGGGGCGTTGATGAAACGTGCCACGGCCGCGCGCGCCCCCTCGAAGGCGTCGGTGGCCTCGGCCGCCAGGCGATAGGCACTGCGATTGGTGGGGGCGTAGCCCTGGCGCAGGAACCGGTCCATCGCCTCGATGACCTGCACCGATTTCTGGGAGGTGTTCGCCGAATCCAGGTACACGAGGGGACGGTCGTCGATGCACCGCGCGAGCACGGGGAAATCGCGTCGCAGGACTCCGGCGTCGAGGGTCATGTCAGACCTTGTACGCCTCGTAGCCGTGCTTCTCGAGCTCGGCCGCCACTTCCATGCCGCCGGAGCGCACGATGCATCCCTCCACCATGATGTGCACGTGGTCGGGCTGGAGTTCGTCCAGCAGGCGCTGGTAGTGCGTGATGAGCAGGATCCCCAGTTGCGGGCGGTCGGCGCGCACCTCGCGGATGCCCTTTGCCACGATGCGCAGTGCGTCGATGTCGAGCCCCGAGTCGGTCTCGTCGAGCACGGCGAATTCGGGCTCGAGGAGAGCCATCTGCATGATCTCGTTGCGCTTCTTCTCGCCACCCGAGAACCCCTCGTTGAGGTAGCGGTCGACGAACGACGAGTCCATGCCGAGGCGCTTCATCCAGTCCATCGCGGAGAGGCGCAGCTCGAGCACCGAGAGATCGATGCCCTTGCGAGCCGACAGGGCCTGACGCAGGAACTGGATGACCGACACACCGGCGATCTCCTGGGGATACTGGAACGCGAGGAAGATGCCGGCCTTGGCGCGCTCGTCCGTGGCCCAGTCGGTGATGTCCTCGCCGCGGAACAGCAGCCGGCCCTCGGTGACCTCGTACTCGGGGGAGGCGAGCAGGGTGCTCGCCAGGGTCGACTTGCCGCAGCCGTTCGGACCCATGATCGCGTGCACCTCTCCGGGAGCGATGGCGAGGTCGACTCCCCGGAGGATCTCGTCGGCCGCCTCGTCGTCGTCGGCGACGGGGCGGGCATGGAGGTTCTCGATGCGGAACAAGTCGCTCACGGGGCCAGTGTACGGTCGAAGTCCGATTAGTCCTATCCCGGTAGTGCTAATTGGAGGACCGCCGACGCCGGCGGGGTCGGTCACCCCGGTGTCGCGAGGGCGCGCCAGAGGTCCCGGTACGAACCGTGCTCGACGGTGTCGTCGACGTAGCCGTGGGCGCGCAGCATGCGGTGGTAGCGGGGCAGATTGCGGAAGGGGATTCCCGCGTCGACGTGGTGGGCCAGGTGGAACCCGATGTTGTAGGGCACGAGGTAGAACCGCGCCAGTCGGTGCTGGACGACGGAGTGGGTGGTGACCCGGCGATCCGGGCCGGCGCGCATGCCGCCGTGCTCGGCGATGGAGCGCAATCTGTTGATGACCCGCCACAGGGTGAAGTACGGCACCACCCAGAGGAACAGCCAGAGTTCCGGTCGGCCCGCGGCGGTGAACGCGCCGACGATGCAGACCTGCACGAGGACCATCTTCCGGAGGGTGCGTCGCACCCGTGCGTCCGGGGAGCGGAACCCGCGCAGCTGGGCGATGAAGAGCCGCGCACCGGTGCGGCCGGTGAGGTCGCGCACCAGTTTGCGGCGGAGGCTGTCGGCGGTGACGGGGTAGTTGGCGTAGAGCGGGATGTCGGGCTCCTCGGGTCCGAATTCCTCGCGGTGGTGCGCCATGTGCACGCGTCGGTACGCGGGAGTGCTCGTCACCACGGGGTACCCGAGCAGCCAATCGCCGACGAGGTCGTTGATCCGCCGGTTGGGGAAGAGCAGCCGGTGGGCCGCTTCGTGCATGAGAGAGAGGAACTGGGCGTGCGTGCGCCCCATGAGGAGGAACGCGACCACCCACGTGACGGGATGGGCGAGGCGCACCGCGACGGCGATGATGAGGACGGTCTGGCCGAAGAGCCACAGCACCGACCAGACGTTGCGCCACGTCGGGATGCGGCGCAGTTCCGCGCGCACCTCGGGCAGGGGCCGACCGTCCGCGGCGATGTCGGCGTTGTCCTCCACCGTCGGCAGGCGCGATGGATCGGGTGCCATGCCGCCGAGGACGGCGACGGGTCTCTCACCAGCCACGGTCGACCCACTCGTCGAGGTGGGGTTTCTCGGCCGAGAGGACGGTGTCGAGACCGTGACCGGGCAGCACGACGGTGTCGTCGGGGAAGGTGAACAGACGGGTCTCGATGGAGCGGATGATGGTGGGGAAATCACCGCCCTCGAACTTCGTCGCGCCGGGACCACCGGGGAAGAGGGTGTCCCCGGTGAAGAGCAGGGGCGTGCCCCGCACGGCGAAGGAGACGGAGCCCGGTGTGTGTCCCGGTGTGTGGATGGCATCGAGCCTCAGGCGACCCACCTCGATCACCTCGCCGTCCCCGATGAGCACGTCGTATCCCATGTCCCCGAGCATCGGCGCATCGGCGAGCGTGACGGCCACCTCGTAACCGGCCTCGCGCATGGCGGGTATCGCCTGGATGTGGTCGTGATGACCGTGGGTCTCGAGCACCCGGCGCACCCCGAGCGCGGAGCTCAATTCGAGCAGTTTCTCGTGCTCGTTGGCCGCGTCGATGAGGACCGCGTCACCCGTGTGCCGGCACCGCACGACGAAGACGTTGTTGTCGAAGGGGCCCACGACGAGCCGGTGCACGTCCACGTTCTCGTCCTGCCAGTGCAGCGCGGCGACCATGTCCCCAAGGTTGCCACAGTCCGGGCGACGGGTCACCCCGACACGACGTCGAGGCCGAGCGACAGCGCGATCGGGATCTGGGCCGGGTCGAACGTGATGAAACGCACCGGGCGGGGCAGGAGGGACGCGGCGGCGAGGTGCACGGCGTGGGGGAATGCCACCGGTTGGTCGGCACACAGCGACGCGGCCTCGTCGAGCAGTGCGGTGTCGACGGGGACGACATGGAGGTGGTCCCACAGACGCCGGATGCCGTCCTCGATGTCGCGGGCGAGCACCGGGTCCTCGACCGAGCGGGCACCGCCCACGATCGCCTCCCCGAGCGCGGTGGCCGCCGCCACCCAGACGCGGTCCGTCTCGAGGGCATCGAGCACGATGCGACGACCCGGCCCCTCCATGTGCAGGGCGAGGAGAGCAGAGGAGTCGAGGGCCACGGTCATCCGCGGGCCTCCCTGATGATGCGGTCGAGCCGTGATCCCTGTCGCGCGGACACCGGGTCGGGAGGGACCCAGCCGTCGCGTCGTCGTGGCGCCACGACGCGACCCCGGGCGACGAGGTCGTCGATCGTCGTGTCGGCGACGTCGGCGGCCAGCGGGGTCAACTGAGCCACGGGTGCGCCGTCGACCGTGATGACCACCCGCTCCCCGGCCTGGGCTCGGCGCACCCAGGCGGCGAGGGAGCCGCGCATTTCACGGATGCCCACGTGTGCCATGCGGGCACACTATCGCTTGTGTACACGAGTGGACACGAGCGGATTTGCCGTGCGCGTGCCGGCAAGGCAGGCTGTGCCCATGAATTTTGCCTTCAGTGAAGAACAGGAAGAACTCCGCAAGATGGTCCGCTCGTTCCTCGAGTCGAAGTCGGCCGAGACGGCGGTGCGCGAGCAGATGGAGACCGTGAACGGATTCGATCCCGCGGTGTGGTCGCAGATGGCGGGCGAGATGGCCCTGCAGGGACTCGCGATCCCCGAGGCCTACGGCGGCCAGGGCTTCTCCTTCATCGAACTCGGCGTCGTGCTCGAGGAGATGGGTCGCGCGCTCCTGTGCGCCCCGTACTTCTCCAGCGTCGTGCTCGCCGCCAACGCGCTGCTCGAGTCCGGCGACGAGGACGCCAAGAAGAAGCATCTCCCCGGCATCGCCAGTGGCGAGACCATCGCCACCCTCGCCACCACCGAGCCCTCCGGGCGCTGGGACGAGGCCGGCATCACGATGGAGGCCAAGGGAAGCGGCAAGGACTGGAAGCTCTCCGGAACGAAGAGCTTCGTGCTCGACGGTCACACGGCGAACCTCATCGTCGTGGCGGCTCGCACCGGCAAGGGCGTGAGCCTCTTCGCCGTCGAGGGCGGTGCCGCGGGCCTGACCCGCACCGCGCTCTCCACCATGGACCAGACCCGCAAGCAGGCCAAGCTCGAGTTCGCCGACGTCGCCGCGACGCTCATCGGCAACGAGGGCGACGGTGGCCGCATTCTGGCCTCGGTGAACGACCTGGCCGCGGTGGCTCTCGCCGCCGAACAGGTCGGCGGTGCCCAGAAGGTGCTCGAGATGGCCGTGCAGTACGCCAAGGACCGCATCCAGTTCGGTCGTCCGATCGGTTCGTTCCAGGCCATCAAGCACAAGTGCGCCGACATGTTGCTCGAGGTCGAGTCCGCCAAGTCGGCGGCCTACTACGGCATGTGGTGCGCCGCCGAGAAGAGCGACGAGCTCCCCTCGGTGGCGTCGCTTGCCAAGGCGTACTGCAGCGAGGCCTACTTCCACGCCGCGGCGGAGAACATCCAGATCCACGGCGGCATCGGCTTCACCTGGGAGCACCCGGCGCACCTCTACTTCAAGAGGGCGAAGTCGAGCGAGCTCCTCTTCGGTGATCCGACCTACCACCGCGAGCAGTTGGCCCAGCGGATCGGCATCTGATCCCGCTCCCGCCCCGCGCGGGACCGCATCGATCGAGCCCGGGCCCCGTGCCCGGGCTCGAGTGCGTCCGGGACCCCGCGCGGTCCCGCGACGACGGGGCACCCTAGGCTGACGACGTGGAGCCCGTCCTCGTCGTCTTCGTCGTGCTCACCACCGTCGTCGTGTTCGTGACGGCGGCCGTCACGGTGGGACGCGAGGCCCGGCGCCTCGACGCCGTCGCGCCGCGCGTGGTGTACCGCATCGACGAGGCGGTCGTGTGGGTCGGGGACCGTCTCCCCGCGGAGACACAGGCCCGGGTGACCTTCGACGAGGTGGAGGCGATGCTGCGCGAGCACCTCAACTGGCTGGGCGAGCGGGGTCTGCAGGCCCCCGACGTCGTGGACCGCCGTCAGGACATCGTCGACGAGGTGGTCGTGGACATGGACGCTCTCACCGCTCACCTGCTGGCCCGTTCCGCGGACCGCGGGGTGGACATCCTCGACGACGTGGATGTCGTGCGCGTCGTCGAGGCGCACCTCGACTACCTCGGAGCCATCGGCGCCGTCGGCCCACCCGCCGATTAGATCATCATGTTGAAGGCCGCGAGCACCTTCGCGGCATGGGCGGCATCGCCCTCGACGGAGACCCCGTCCCGCAGTTCCTCGATGCCGGCGCGGCCCGTGGCCAACTGGAGGAAGACGTCCGAGTCCATTGTCATCGTCGCCATGGGTTCTCCCGGTGCGGAGGCCACGACCGCGGCACGACCCTCGGTGACGAGGCAGTCGATCGTGCGTTCGACGCCTCCCGTCACGATGATGCGAACCCATCGGCCCTCGGGGGTGGCGGCCCGTTTGCCCACGACGATGGGGACGGTGCGGATGAGCCGGTCGATCGTGTGCTCGGCGGCCGGGCCGCCCCGGTGGCCGGGCATCCCCAGCGCGCGACGCATGTCCTGTTCGTGGGTCCAGCAGTCGAGCACGCGGATGTGGAGGAAATCGGCCACCGTGCCCGGCCCGGTCGGGGTGAAGCTCTCGCGGGCGAAGTAGGCCTCGTCGGCGGAGCGCAGTTGCTCCATGCGCATGCGGGCCACGTCGCGGAACTCGGCATGCACCTCGGCTCCCGTGAGCGAACGTCTCGCGTCCACCTGGTGCTCGTTCATCTCCCCGATCGGGTTCTTCGCCACCGAGAGGTCGGCGGCCCGGTGCTCGGTGTCGGGCAGACCCGCCAGGACGCGCTCGGTGCCGATGATGTGGGACAGGTTGTCCTGCACGGTCCATCCGGGCAACTGGGTCTGCGTCTTCCACTGCTGCTCGGTGAGTGTCGCACCCAGACTCTCGAGCGCGTCGAAGCATTCGGCGAGCTTGTCGAGGGTGTCGGTGGGGATCATCGGTGCCTCCCTGTTCGGTGCGTCCCGGTCAGGGCGCGGGGTTCATGACGGTGCGCCACTGGCGCCCCTCGAGGTACGGGGTGAAGATGGTGCCGATCATGGCCAGATCGTCCGGGGTCTTCGGTGTCTTGAGCTCGAACAATCCCGCGGAGCGCGAATAGGCCACGGTCAGGTCCCACAGCGCGAGTGCCTCGTCGCCGGTGGGTGCCGGCAGCACGACGGGTCCGAACACCGCGCGGCCCCCGGGGATGGCGATGAGAGGCACGCCGAAGGCGGCGAGTCGGTGGACCGCGTCCTCGTGGTCGCGTCGCACGTCGTCGTGGGTCGTCGGGTCGGCGAGAGCCTCGTCCCAGGCCTCGACCGGGAGCCCCGCGCCCTCGAGCAGTCCGAGGGCCACCTCCCGTTCGTAGAAGCGCCGACCCTCGACGTGCAGGGCGTTGCCGCACGCCTCGTAGAAGCGACCGCACCAGTCGTCGTCCCGCCGACGCAACCAGGCCGCGACCCGCATCGGGGTCCAGCCGTAGGCGAGGTCGCGCTCCCACGGGTGCTTCTTGCCCTCCTCGCGGTTGATCTCCTCGAGGCTGAAGAATCGCCAACGGACCTCGAAGCCGAGGGCGTCGCGCACCTCGCGGATCCAGCGTGAGGTCTGGTAGGCGTAGGGGCACATGGGGTCGAACCAGAAATCGACCGAGTCGGGCACGATGCGTTCCACGTCGGCAACCTAGTGCCGCTGGCTAGGGTGGGCGACATGGAGCGTCCCGTGAAGTTCGAGCACACCCGGTTCCTCGGAGACAAGCGCACGCAGCTCGTCTACGACCTCGACTCGTGGGAGGAACGGGCCGTCATCGACGACATCGTCGAGCAGGGGGTCGGCATCTGCTTCGGACCCGACACCCTCGCCGAGGCCCGCAACCGCGGCTATTCGCTCGCCACTCCCGGTGTGTCGCGGCGCCACCGCAAGCCGCGCACCTGACCGGGTCGCCCGGGATCGGCGATGAACGGAACGTTTCCGTCGGGCGGACTCGCCCTGGCCAGGCACCTGGCCCTCCCGCCGATCCGCGACGCCTCGACGCCCGGACTGGTGATGTGCCACGGCTTTCCCATCGGACCGCTCGATGCCCGCCAGTCGGGGGTGACCTTTCCCCAACTGATGGACCGCGTGGCCGCGGACCTGGGATGGGCCGCGCTCACCTTCACGTTCCGCGGGTGCGGCACGAGCGAGGGCGACTTCTCCATGCAGGGATGGATGGACGACCTCACGGCCGCGATCGACCACCTGGAGGAGGAGGTGTCCCCGTCGGGCATCTGGCTGGTGGGGACGAACACCGGGGCGTCACTGTCCATCTGCACCGCGGCGGACGACCCGCGCATCCGCGGCGTGGCACTGCTGGGATCGCGCGCCGATTTCGACGATTGGGCGGGGCAACCCCGCCGATTCCTCGAGCATGCCCGCGAGATCGGTGCGATCCGCACGCCGGGGTTCCCGCGGTCGTTCGACGAGTGGAGCCGGGAACTGCGCCGCTTCCGTCCCGTCGACGCGGCCCGACGGTTCGCGCCGCGACCGTTGCTCGTCATGCACGGCGAGGACGACGAGAGCGTTCCCGTCGCCGACTCGCGCCTCCTCGCCGAGGCGCACGGCTCGGCGGAGTTGCGCGTCGTCACCGGAGCCGGTCATCGACTGCGTCACGACCCGCGCGCGGTGGCGGTGCTTCTCGGGTGGCTCGACCGCCAGCGCGCGCTCGCGACGTGACGATCAGGCGCGGGACGAGTGCCAGCGCCACGCCGACGAGAGGATGTCGTCGAGCGAGCGGCGCGGCGCCCAGTCGAGCACCCGACCGATGCGCGCGGTGTCGGCGACGCTGACCGGGGGATCGCCCGGTCTCGGGGCGACGATGCGTCGGGGCACCGACCGACCCGTGGCCCGCTCTGCCGCCCCGACGATCTCGAGCACGCTGGTTCCGGTGCCCGTGCCGACGTTGAGAACCTCGGATCCGCCGCCCGCCGCGAGATGGTCGAGCGCCGCGACGTGGGCGGCGGCCAGGTCCTCCACGTGGATGTAGTCGCGGATGCAGGTTCCGTCCGGGGTCGGATGTTCGCCCCCGAAGATCTCGAGCTCGGGCACGACTCCGGCCGCCGCCTTCATCACCACGGGAACGAGATTCGACGAGACGTTCCAGTCCTCCCCGAGGGACGCGTCGTCCGAGGCGCCGGCCGCGTTGAAGTATCGGAGCGACACGTATCGGAGTCCGCCGTCACCGGACATCCACGCCATCGCCCGTTCGACGAGGTGCTTGGTCTCTGCGTAGACGCTCTCGCATCGCACCGGGTCATCCTCGCTCAACGGGACGCGCTCGGGGGTGCCGTACACCGACGCGGTCGAGGAGAAGACGATCCTGTCCACCCCCGCGTCGACGAGTGCGTCGAGGAGCAGGAGCGAACCCGCCGTGTTGTTGGCGAAGTAGCGCGCCGGTTCGGACATGGACTCGCCGACGGACTTGTACGCCGCGAAGTGCACCACCTCGTCGACCCCGTGTTCGGCACAGACGCGTCGCACGAGGTCACGGTCGGCCACGTCCCCCCGCACGAACGGCGTGTCGCCGACCGCCTCGCGACGACCCCGCTCGAGCGTGTCGAGCACGACGACCCGGCGACCGGCGGCGACGAGTGCCCGCGCCGTGATCGAGCCGATGTAGCCCGCGCCGCCGGTGACGAGGACGGTCACTTCGCAGCGGTCTTCTTCTTCGGCGCCGACGTCTTGGCCAGGGGTCGCGACTGCTTGTCGCGCTCCGCGGCCTTCTCGGCCTTCTTCCACGCCCGCACCTCGAGGAGGGTTCCGGGGGAGGTGATGTCGGCGACCGTGCGGGGATGGGCATCAGAGAACACCCCGGCGGCCTTCTTCCACCCGGAGGGCCTCACCGAGAAACGCTTGCCGAGGAGAGCGACGAAGATCTGCGCCTTCTCCTCGCCGAAACCGGGAAGTTCGCGCAGTCGGGCGAACAACTCGTCCGCGTCGTCGACGTCCTTCCACATGTTCTCGCCCTTGTTGCTCCAGTTCTCGGCGAGCACCCCGCACAGTCCCTGGATGCGCGCCGCCATCGCCCGGGGGAAGCGATGGATGGCGGGTTTCTCGGTGCACACGGCGAGGAACTCGTCGGCGTCCATGGCCGCGATGCGTCGCGGGTCGAGATGCCCGAGCCTGGTCCTGAGGACGAACGGCCCGTTGAATGCCCACTCCATCGGAACCTGCTGGTCGAGGAGCATGCCGATGAGCAGGGCCGTGCCGTTGGAGTTGAGCAGGGCGTCGGCTCGAGGGTCGCCGGTGATGTAGAGGGTTCCGTTCATTCGTGTCTCCGTCGTGTCAGTCCCGCGACAGACCGTGGGGGGCGTCGGGGTCGATGTTCCAGGTCGCCATCGCCCGTCGCACGGTGTCGGCGGTGATGCCTCGCCGCCCCATCATGGCCCGCAGGACGGCGACGACGACGTGACCGGCGTCGGTCTCGAAGTGGCGTCGCAGGGCGGATCGGGTGTCGCTGCGCCCCATGCCGTCCGTGCCGAGGGCCGTGAAGGAACGGCCGGGGACGTGGGGCGCCACCTGGTCGGCGACGATGCGCATCCAATCGGTCACCGCCACGATCGGCGCGGTCCCGCGCGTCAGGGCGCGTCCGACGATCGACTCGCGGGCGGGTCCCTCGGGACGGAGCCGGTTCCAACGCTCGACCTCCATGGCGTCGTCGCGCAACGACTTCCACGAGGTGACCGACCACAGCTCGGCGTCGACACCCCAGGTGTCGCGCAGATGGTCGGCGGCCTCGGTGGCGGCGGCATGGGCCGAGCCGGAGAAGAGGATCGTGGCGTCGGGCGTGCCGCGGGCGGCGCGCCACTTGTAGATCCCCGACACGATGTCGTCGTCGCCCACCCCGTCGGGGCGTGCGGGCATCACCTGGTTCTCGTTGTAGAGGGTGAGGTAATAGAAGATGTCGGCCGGATCGTCACCGTGCATGCGGCGCAGCCCGTGTCGCACGATGGCGGCGAGCTCGTATGCGAAGGCGGGGTCGTAGGCCATGCAGGACGGGATGACCGATGCCAGCACGTGGCTGTGCCCGTCGTCGTGCTGGAGACCCTCGCCAGCCAGCGTGGTGCGACCCGCGGTGGCGCCGAGGAGGAAGCCCCGGGTGCGGGCGTCGGCGGCCATCCACGCCAGGTCCCCGGTGCGCTGGAAACCGAACATCGAGTAGAAGATGTAGAAGGGCACCATCGGCACGCCGCGAACCGCGTGGCTCGTGCCCGCGGCGATGAAACTGGCCATCGATCCCGCCTCGGTGATGCCCTCCTCGAGGATCTGACCATCCGAGGCCTCCCGGTACGAGAGGAGAAGGTCGTGGTCGACGGGCTCGTACTTCTGGCCCTGGGAGGCGTAGATGCCCAGTTCCTTGAAGAGCGAATCCATGCCGAAGGTGCGCGCCTCGTCGGGGACGATGGGCACGACACGGTCGCCGAAGCCCTCGTCGCGGCAGAGGTTCCGCAGCAACCGGGTGAAGGCCATCGTGGTGGAGACGGCCTGTGTGCCCGAGCCAGCGTCGAACTCGGCGAAGGCCGCGTCCGCGGGCAGCACGAGGGGGGAGCGCACCGGCACGCCCCGTCGGGGAATCGAGCCCCCGAGGGCGCGGCGTCTCTCCATCATGTACTGGTGCTCGACAGTGTCGGGCCCGGGGCGGAAGTAGGGGGGCAGGTCGGCTTCGAGGGCCGAATCAGGGATCTCATTCTCGAGGTGCAGACGGTCGCGCATCGCGCGCAGCTGCACGGGGGTGAGCTTCTTGATCTGATGCGTCGCGTTGCGACTCTCCACGTCCGGTCCGAGCGTCCATCCCTTGATCGTCTTGGCCAGGATCACGGTGGGGCGCCCCGAGCCGAGGTTGTCCGCCGCGGCGCGGTAGGCGGCATAGAGCTTGCGGTAGTCATGACCGCCCCGGGGCAGGTGGCGCAGTTCGTCGTCGGAGAGGTGCTCGACGAGGGCGAGGAGTCGCGGGTCGGTGCCGAAGAAGTGGCGGCGGATGTAGGCGCCGTCCTCGACGTTGTAGCGCTGGTACTCGCCATCGACCACCTGATTCATCCGGTCGACGAGCAGCCCGTCGGTGTCGCGGGCGAGGAGGTCGTCCCAGCGCGAGCCCCACACGACCTTGATGACGTTCCATCCCGCCCCGCGGAAGACGGCCTCGAGCTCCTGGATGATCCTGCCGTTGCCGCGCACGGGGCCGTCGAGCCGCTGCAGGTTGCAGTTGACGACGAAGACCAGGTTGTCGAGGTGCTCGCGCGCCGCCAGCGAGATGGCCCCGAGCGTCTCGGGTTCGTCCGTCTCTCCGTCCCCGAGGAAGGCCCACACCCTGCTCGCCGAGGTGTCGTCGAGCCCACGGTTGTGGAGGTAGCGGTTGAATCGAGCGTGGTAGAGCGCGGCGAGCGGTCCGAGGCCCATCGACACGGTGGGGAACTCCCAGAAATCGGGCATGGATCGCGGGTGCGGGTACGAGGCGAGACCCGGTCCGTCCGCTCCGACCTCGCGACGGAAACGGTCGAGGTCGGCCTCGTCGAGGCGACCCTCGAGGAAGGCCCGCGCGTACACGCCGGGTGCGGCATGGCCCTGGAAGTAGACGTGGTCACCCGGCGATCCGTCGTCCTTGCCGCGGAAGAAGTGGTTGAAGCCGACCTCGTAGAGGCTCGCCGAGCTCGCGTAGCTCGACAGGTGTCCGCCGATGCCCTCGGCGGAGAGGTTGGCGCGCACCACCATGACCGCGGCGTTCCAGCGCACGTAGGCACGGATGCGTCGTTCGATGTGCTCGTCGCCGGGGAACCAGGGCTCGTCGTCGCGTCCGATGCTGTTGACGTACGGCGTCGACACCGACCGGGGGAAACCGACCCCCGCGTCGCCCGCCCGGTCGAGGAGACGCGCGAGCAGATAACGGGCGCGGGCCGATCCGCGACCGGCGATCACCGAGTCGAGCGACTCGAGCCACTCGGCCGTCTCGCCCGGATCGGGGTCCGGCAGCTGGTGCACCGCGTCGTCGTAGGTCACGCCGTCATTCTCCCACCCCCGGTGCCCATCCCGTCGCCCGGTCGCGGCATCGGCGACAATCAGGGCATGGCCGCTTCCGGAGACATCCTCGTCGTCTACACCGACGGCGCCTGCTCGGGGAATCCCGGACCCGGCGGGTGGGCCTGGGCGGTGGCACCGACGGGCGAGCCGTGCGGGAGCGGCGGGGAGCCGCGAACGACCAACCAGCGCATGGAGATCACGGCGGCATGGGAGGCCGTGCGCGCCTTCGCCGACGACCCGCGGGACATCCGCATCGTGTCGGATTCGAACTACGTGGTGAAGTGCTTCACCGACCTCTGGTGGCGCAACTGGATCTCCCGGGGCTGGAAGAACTCGAAACGCGAGCCAGTGGCGAACCGGGACCTGTGGGAGCCCTTCATCACCCTCGTCACCGGGAGGGGTCGCATCGAGTTCGAGTGGGTCAAGGCCCACAGCGGCGACCCGATGAACGACCTCGTCGACCGGATGGCGGTGGCCCACAGCCTCTCGGGCTGAGCCCGGCCGGGTTCTGCGGCGCGGGGGCGGGGCGAATAACCTGCCGGCATGGACATCAAGGGTGCAAGCGCAATCGTCACGGGGGGTGCCTCCGGAATCGGGGCGGCCTCCGTCCGTCTCCTCGCCGGCGGCGGGGCCAAGGTCGTCATCGCCGACCTGGAGAACCAGAGGGAGAAAGGCGAGGCCCTCGCCAAGGAGACCGGCGGTGCCTTCTGCCCGGTCGACGTCACGAAGACCGAGGACATCATCAACGCCGTGGAGATGGCCAAGAGCATGGGCCCGCTCCGCGTGCTCGTGAACTCGGCCGGCATCGGCTGGGCGCAGCGCACCATCGGCAAGGACGGCACCTACGAGTCGGCGGCGAACATCGATGCGTTCAAGCGAGTGATCGCCATCAACCTCATCGGCACCTTCGACGCGATCCGCATCGCCGCGACCGCCATGAGCCAGACCGAACCCCTCGAGGACGGCGAGCGCGGTGCGATCGTCAACATCGCGTCGGTCGCGGCGTTCGACGGACAAATCGGACAGAACGCCTACTCGGCGTCGAAGGGCGGCGTGGTCGGCATGACCCTGCCCGTGGCGCGGGATCTCGCGGCGGTCGGCGTGCGCGTGAACACCGTGGCACCGGGCCTCATCGACACACCCATCTACGGCACGGGCGAGGCCAGTGAGGCGTTCAAGGCGCAACTGCAGAAGGGTGTGCTCTTCCCCCAGAAGCTCGGCAAGCCCGAGCAACTGGCGTCGATGGTCTACGAGTGCGTGACCAACAGCTACATGAACGCCGAGACCATCCGCGTCGACGGCGGCATCCGCATGCCACCCAAGTGACGATCGTTCCCCACGACGATCCGTTCACTCCGGCCGACGAGCGGCCGGACCCGTCTTCGGAATCCCCGGGCATGCGCCCGGGGATTCCGCGTTCCCGGCCCGTGCCCGAGAGGCACCTGCCCCCGTCGTCGGAGGCGGCGCGACTCCGTGTGGGGGTGCGTCCGCTGCCCCCTGACCAGTGGGTGTCGGAGGTGGACGAGGACTGGCCTCGCGTCCTGGCGATGAAGGCCGACCTCCTCGGGCGACGGCGGGACGAGGTTGCGGCGTGCGACGAAGGGTCACCGGGTTGCGCCGAGGCCTGCGCGGAAGCCGCCCGGGGAGTGGCGCGCTCGGTCGGCGCCGACGTCGGGGGAGAGGGTCTCGATGCCCTCATCGCCGCGGCGCGCCTCGTCGCCGACGACCTGTGCGTCCTCGTTCCCGACCCCGACGGTCGGCCGCGCCTGAGCGCCGCCGTGCTGTGCGCGCCGAACCGATGGCGACTGGCGGAGAAGATGGGCGCGACCCTCTCGGGCATCCATGCCCCCGTCGCCCGGTACACGGAGGACATCGCCTCGCCGGTCGACGCGGTGATGATGCGCCTGTCGCCGGACCGACCGCTGTGGCGCAGCAACTGGGGCATCGCCGATCACCCGGCGTTGTTCCAACCCGACACACCACCGGCCAGGCCGGACATGGATCCACGCGACCTCTGGCTGCGTGTGGAATGGCAGACGTTGCGTCGACTGCCGGAGACGGGGGCGATCCTCTTCGGTATACGCACCTGGGTGGAGAGGCTCGCGGACTTCGCCCTGCGCGACCCGTGGCTCACCGACAACCTCGCCGACCTCGTGGCCAAGCTCCCCGACGACGTGGCCGAGTACAAGAGCATCGCGCCGTACCGGGACGCGATCTTCGCCTGGCTCGACGCGCGGTGAGCGTGTCTCAGGTGGTGTAGTCGGCGTTGATGCGCACGTAGCCGTCGGTGAGGTCGCAACCCCACACGGTGGCCGCGCCCCCGGCGATGCCGAGGCTCACGTGGATGAGCACCTCGTCGCCGGCCATGTAGCGGGACAACGCGGCGAGTCCCTCGTCGTCGAGCCTGCGCGGGTACACCTCGGTGTCGCCGAAGCGGATGACCGTGCGGGCGGTGTCGATGTCGCCGTCGTCCGAGCACTTGCCCACCGCCATGGCCACCCGGCCCCAGTTCGGATCGGCACCGTGGACGGCGGTCTTGACGAGGGGGGAGTTGACGATCGACTTCGCCACGCGCCGGGCCTGGGCATCGTCGCGGGCGCCGTCGACGCGCACCTCGATGAGGGTCTCGGCGCCCTCGCCGTCCCGTGCGACCGCCTTCGTGAGGTCGAGGAGCACCCGGTGCAGTGCCTCCTCGAACGCCGCGGGATCGACGGGTCCGGCCGCTCCGCTGGCGAGGACGACGGCGGTGTCGCTCGTGGAGGTGTCGGTGTCTATCGAGACGCAGTTGAACGTGCAGTCGATGACGCGGCGGAACACGGCGTCGAGTTCCGCGGAGCCGACGAGCGCGTCGGTGAACACCATCGAGATGAGGGTGGCCATGTCGGGCTCGATCATCCCGACGCCCTTGGCCACGCCGACGACGCGCGCGGTGGATCCTTGGACGCGCGCCTCGGCGATCTTGTGCACGGTGTCGGTGGTCATGATGCCCCTCGCCACCGAGACCGCGTCGTCGTCGGGGAGCGGGAAGGGCATCGCCTCGAGACCCGCCCTGATGCGGTCCATGGGATAGGGCCGACCGATGACGCCGGTGGAGGCGATGAGGACGTCGTCGGGGGAGAGACCGAGCCGCGCGGCCACGGCCCCCACGATGTCCTCGGCGTCGCGCATCCCGGCGTCGCCGTTGGCGACGTTGGCGTTCTTCGAGAGCACGACGACGGCGCCGGCCGTGCCGTCGGCGAGGTGGCGTCGCGAGACGACGACGCTCGGACCGGCGAAGCGCGAACGGGTGAAGACACCCGCGGCCGGGCAGGGTGCGTCCGCAGCGACGACGACGAGGTCCCGGGAGGAGTCCTTGATGCCGACGTTCGTCACCCAGGAGCGGAAGCCCGCGGGGAGGGAGGTGCCCACGTGGAGGCGCGGCTCAGTCGTCGAAGCGTTCGACGAGGTTGTCGAGCGTGCGCTGGATGGCCTTGGCGTTGTTCTCGAACGCGTTCATTCTGCGCAGGAGCAGTTCGGAGCGCGCGCCGTTCCAGTCGAACTCCTCGGTCACCCTGGTCTCGTCGCCGACCGGCTCGAGGATGTAGCGCCAGATGTGGCCGCCGAAGTGGCGCCAGGCGATGCGACGTCCCTCCTCGAACTCCACGACGGTGTTGGTGATGTTGTAGGGAAGCCCGATGCGCATGCGCATCCCGAACTTCGCCCCCAGGGTGAGGCGCGCGGGAGCGTTCACCCTCGCGGCGCGCACACTGCCGGAGCCGTCGAATTCGTTGTGCCGTCGCGGGTCTGCCAGCAGGTCGAAGATTGCCCCGGGAGGGGAGGGGACCATCACGGAGAGGGAGATGACCTTGTTCGGATCGTGCGTCATGGGGCCATCATTGCCGATGGGGCGTCGAGGCGAGGACAGCCTCGGCGCACCGACGCCCGGAGAACATCGCCCCCTGGATCGAACCCGTGTCGCGATGGTCGCCGCACACGAAGAGCCCGTCCCCGAGCGACACCTTCTTCTTGGGGGAGAAGGGCGGGTCCTGGCCGGGTTGGCCGTGGGGGATGCGATACGTGCGCAGGTGACGCCAGAGGGCCACATCCGGACCCCACCACGCCTCGAGTTGGCGACGGGCGGCGGCCTCGGGTTCGCCGTCGTGCTCCCCGGGCATGGCCGCCGCGACGAGATGGCGTCCCGGAGGGGCGTACGTCGGCGCCACCTCGCTCATCACCGCCACGTTGAGGACCGGACCCGACGAGCCGCCGTCGAGGATGACGTGGGCGCCGCGAACGGGGGGACGCGGCGCGTCGAAGTAGACGCACGAGACGGGCCGCGACGCAACCGGCGCGATCCCGAGCAGGCGGGCGGCGACCGGACCCTCCGTGGCCACGATGACGGAGTCCGCGGCGACGGAGCGACCGTCCGCGAGATCGACGCGACCCGGTGCCACACGGGCGACCTCGACCCCGAGGTGGATCGAGGATCGCTCGAGGCCCGCCGCGAGTTGCCGGGGGATCTCTCCCATGCCGCGCGCGGGGACGGCCGAGTCGCCCACGGCGAGGGTGCGGAAGATCACGTCGAACATCCGTCGCGACGTGCCGAGTCCCGGGTCGAGCTGGATCCCGCCGACCAGGGGCCGGAAGAAGCGCTCGATCATCCTGTCGGAGAAGCCGGACCCGCGCAGCGCCTCGCGCGTCGGCGCGTCGTCCCCCCGCAGGAGGTCGCGCGGGTCGGTGCGCACGAGGCGGCGGCGCAGGGTCGCGATGCGGAGCTTGTCCGCGATCGTCCCCGCCGAGGAGAGCGCCGTCGAGGGCAGGGTGAGCGGGCGGCGGAAGGGATCGGACACGAGCGATCCGCGACCGTCGCGCCACACGAGCGCGCCGGGCTCGAAGCGGCGCAGGTCGAGGGCCTCGATGTCGAGGTGCCGCGGTGGCTCGGGGTAACCGGTGAGGTACACCTGGAAACCGCGGTCGAGGATGAATCCGTCGACCTCGTCGCTGCGCACGCGCCCGCCGACGCCGTCGGAGGCCTCGACCACGGTCACGTTTCGGCCGGCCGTCTCGAGGACCCGCGCGGCGACGAGGCCCGCGAGCCCGGCGCCGACGATGAGGACGTCAGTGCGTGCCGGGAGAGGTGCGGGGGGCGTCACCGACCCAGCATGGCACGGAGCGCTCCGTCCAGCTCGGGGTGGGAGAAGCGGAAGCCGTCGCGCTCGAGTGCGGCGGGTTCGACGCGCTGACCCGTGTAGAGCAGCGCGTCGGCGAGTTCTCCGCCGAGGAGAAGCGACGGACCGAAGGCGGGGATCGGCAGCAGGGCGGGGCGGCGCAGCACCCTGGCGAGCGTCGAGGTGAAGCCGGCGTTCGTCACCGGATTCGGGGCGACGAGGTTCACCGGCCCCGACAGCGACGAGTCGAGCAGGTGGACGATGGCGGCGATCTCGTCGTCGAGGGAGATCCAGCTCTGCCACTGTCGACCGTTGCCGAAGCGACCTCCGAGTCCCAACCGGAAGAGCGGCAGCTGCTTCTTGAGCGCGCCTCCGCGCGGCGTGAGAACGATGCCGGTGCGCAGGAACACGGTGCGTATCCCCGCGTCGACCGCCGGGGCTGCCGCGGCCTCCCACTCTCGCACGACATCGGCGAGGAAGCCGTCGCCGGGCGCCGAGGTCTCGTCGACGGTCTCGTTGCCCCGGTCGCCGTAGAAACCGATGGCCGACCCGGAGAGGAACACCCGCGGCTTCACGGGCATGGCGGCGATCGCCGCGGCGATGGTGCGCGTGCCCTTCGTGCGGCTCTCGAGGATCTCGCGCTTGTAGGCCTCGGTCCAGCGGCGGTCACCGATGCCCGCGCCGGCGAGATGGACCACGGCGTCGATGCCCGCGAGAGCCGTCGCATCGATGGTGCCCGCGGCGGGATCCCAGCGCACCTCGGATGCCGACCGCGGCTCGCGACGCACCGCCGCGAGCACGTCGTGACCCCGACGACCGAGTTCGGTGACGAGGGCGGATCCGATGAGTCCGGAGGAACCTGTGACGAGAATCTTCATGTCCACAGCCAACCCCGGGGCCCACGGGATTGTTCCCAATTAGCCTTGTGACTTGTGAGCACCCGCCGACTCATCCTCGCCGCCCTGGTGTGCGGATTGGCGATCGTGCTGGCCGGGGGATTCAAGCTGCTCCAGGTGGCCGGCAACGAGGTCGAGGTGGAGGTGCTCCCCCCGGGGGCGACCGCGGAACTGGGGGACATGCGGGTGTCGGTGGACTCCATAGAAGAGGTGTCGGGTGCGACCCTCGTCGCCGTGACGATGACGGGGGTGGAGGGTGCCGACGCGCTCGAGGGTTGGCGCATGCTCACGGGCGGCGAGGTCTTCGCCCCGGAGGCCGACGCAGATCCCGAGGTGGGCGAGAGGTGCACCGTGACGCGTGCCACGGAGCCCGTCTCCTGCACGGTCGTGTTCCCCGCCTCACTCGGCTCCGTGACCGTCGCCTACCTGCGGGCCGGGGCACAGGCCCAGTGGGCGCGATGACGTCAACGGCTACCGTTGACCGCGGGACGCAACGGCGCGTCCCGGGAAACGGAGTCGCGCGACATGTCTGACCAGTTCGACCTCGTCATCATCGGCGGGGGACCCGGGGGATATGCGGCCGCGTTCTACGGCGCGTCGGCCGGTCTGAACGTCGCGCTCGTCGAGAAGGACACGATCGGGGGCACGTGCCTCA
Organism: uncultured Bifidobacterium sp.; assembly: GCA_964608285.1. Lineage (GTDB taxonomy): Bacteria > Actinomycetota > Acidimicrobiia > Acidimicrobiales > Ilumatobacteraceae > UBA2093. The sequence goes on along the minus strand of CAZSNB010000014.1, from coordinate 5,385 downwards.
ACCGTGGGTGCATCCCCGCCAAGGCCTTCCTCGAGACGGCGGCGGCCAATCGGCACGTGCGCCATGCGGCCGAGTTCGGCATCTCCGCCACCGCGAACGGCGTCGACTTCGCCGTGGCCCAGGCCCGCAAGACCAAGATCGTCGACGGGCTCGTGAAGGGGCTGACCGGTCTGACCAAGTCCAAGAAGGTCAACTATCTCCTCGGCGTCGGTTCCCTCGGCGCCGACCGTTCGGTGACGGTGGCCGGTGCCGACGGAACCACGACGGTGCTGCGCGGCGACACGGTGATCCTCGCCTCGGGGAGCGTCCCGCGGACCATCCCCGGATTCGAGCCCGGTGGTCCGATCATGACCTCCGACGAGGTGCTCATGCTCGACCGCATCCCGCCGCGGATCGCCGTCATCGGCGGGGGCGCCATCGGATGCGAGTTCGCCTCGACGTTCGCCGACCTCGGCGCGCAGGTGACGATCCTCGAGGGTCTGCCCAAGATCCTCCCGGGTCTCGACGCCGACCTGGCGCGCGTGGTCGAGCGTTCGTTCGAGAAGAAGGGCATCTCCATCCGCACCGGCGTGGCCGTGAAGAGCCACGCCCCCACCGGCAAGGGGCCGACGGTGGTGCAGTTCGGCGAGGGCGAGTCCCTCGAGGTCGACGCCGTCATCGTCTCCATCGGTCGTCGGCCGTTCGCCGACCAGCTCGGTCTCGCCGCGACGCAGGTGACCACCGACGCGCGCGGATTCGTCGAGGTCGACGAATGGTGCCGCACCTCGGTCGAGGGCGTGTGGGCCATCGGCGACCTCGTCGACACGCCGCAGCTGGCACACGTCGCCTACGCCGAGGCCATCATGGTGGTGAAGCAGATCCTCGGCGAGCGCACCGTGCCCGTCGACTACGACCGCGTGCCGTGGGCGATCTACTGCAGTCCCGAGGTGGCCTGGGCCGGTCCGGGTGAAGAAGCCGCCAAGGCTGCCGGGCACGACGTGGTCGTCTCGAAGCACCAGTTCCGCGCGAACAGCCGCGCCCAGATCCTCGGGGAGACCGACGGATTGGTGAAGGTCATCGCTCGCAAGAACCCCGACGGGACGGCGGGTCAGGTGCTCGGCGTGCACATGGTCGGACCGTGGGTGACCGAGCAGCTCTCCGGCGGCTATCTGGCCGTCAACTGGGAGGCCTCGGTCGACGAGATCGCCCACTTCCTCCAACCGCATCCGAGCCTCAGCGAACTCTTCGGCGAGACCGTCATGGCCCTCACCGGGCGCAGCATCAACTCGTAGCAAAGGAATCCCCATGGCAGACATCACGCTCCCCCAACTCGGCGAGACCGTCACCGAGGGAACCATCACCCGGTGGTTCAAGAAGGTGGGCGAGGCGGTGGCCGCCGACGAGCCGCTCTTCGAGGTGTCGACCGACAAGGTGGACACCGAGGTCCCGTCCCCGATCGCCGGGACCCTGACCGAGATCCGGGTCGTCGAGGGCGACACCGTGGCCGTGGGAACGATCATTGCCGTTGTCGGTGACGGTGCCGCGGTGCCTGCCGCACCCGCGTCGGCCCCTGCGCCCACTCCTGCACCGACACCCGCCCCGGCTCCTGCTGCGCCGGTGGTCGCCACTCCGCCGCCCCCGCCGCCTGCACCTGCACCTGCACCTGCTTCCGCGCCGGCTCCTGCCGCCGCATCGTCGGTCGGCCCCCTCGTGCTGTCGCCCGTGGTCCGGCGCATCCTCGCCGACGCCGGCATCCCCCCGGAGACGGTGCGGGGCACCGGCCCCGGAGGGCGCATCACCCGTGACGACGCGCTCGCCGCGGCCGCGGGTGGATCGGCATCCACTCCCGCTCCGGCTCCGTCCGCGACCCGCGCCGTTCCGACCGCACCGCGCGCGGTGGCAGGTGCCCGCGACGAGGTCGTGGCCCTGTCGAACATCCGTCGCGCCACCGGCGCCCACATGGTGGCGAGCCTGGCGACGAGTCCGCACTCGTTCAGCGTCGTCGAGGTGGACTACGCCAACGTCGACGCCGTCCGCACCCGTGTCCGTGACGAGTTCCGCGCGTCCGAGGGCTTCGGTCTCACCTACCTGCCCTTCGTCTCGCGCGCCGTCGTGGACGCGCTCGTCGAGTTCCCCCATCTCAACGCGTCGGTGTCGGGCGAAGAACTCATCGTGCACCGCTACGTCGACCTCGGCATCGCCGTCGACCTCGACGGCAACGGACTCCTCGCGCCCGTGGTGCGCGATGCCGAGACCAAGCGGTTGCGGGCCATCGCGCGCGAGATCCGGGACCTCGCCGACCGGGCGCGCAACAAGCAACTCGCTCCCGGCGAGATCCAGGGCGGCACCTTCACCATCTCGAACAACGGCTCGGCCGGATCCGTGCTCACCATGCCGATCATCAACCAGCCCCAGGTGGCGATTCTCTCGACCGACGCGGTGCGCAAGCGTCCCGTCGTCATCGAGGCGGCCGGCGACAGCATCGCCATCCATCCCGTGGGCAACCTGGCCATGTCGTGGGACCACCGGGCCTTCGACGGCGCCTATGCCGCGGCGTTCCTCGTGAGGGTCAAGGAGATCCTCGAGACGCGGGACTGGTCGTCCGAGGTCTGAACCGGACCGGAGATGGGTCAGCGATGCCGAGCGTCGACGTGAACCGCGTCCTGTCGGTGCGCTGGTTGGGCCGTGTTCCCTACGGGGAGGCACTGGCGGTCCAGGAGGCCGTGTTCGCCTCCGGCCGCGGGAGTCACCTCCTGCTCCTCGAACACGACCATGTCTTCACCCACGGGCCGTCCGCCGACCTCGCGCGCAACCTGCTGTGCGATCCCAACGCGGTCGGCGCCGATCTCGTGGCGGTGTCGCGCGGCGGTGACGTCACCTACCACGGCCCCGGTCAACTCGTCGGCTATCCGCTCGTCGTCCTCGATCCGATGAGGGGCGCGGCTGGTCCGGCCGACCCGGTGGCCCACGTGCGCAGCGTCGAGCAGGTGGTCATCGACGCGCTCGCCGTACTCGGCCTTCCCGGCGCCGGGCGTCTCGAGGGCTACCCCGGGGTGTGGGTGGAGCCGGACGGGCCGAACCCGCGCAAGATCTGCGCCATCGGGGTGCGCGTCGGTCGCGGGCGCACGATGCACGGCTTCGCCCTCAACGTGGATCCCGACATGACGTACATGCGCGACCACATCGTGCCCTGCGGCATCTCCGAACTCCCGGTCACGTCCCTGGCCGAGGAGGGCATCGACGTCGACATGCGACGCGTGGTGGACGTGGTCGCCGCGCGCGCGGCGCGCGAGTGGGGCCCGGGCCTCGACCGCAGCGATGCCACGTGGTTCGAGATGCCCGAGGACCTCTCGGCCTTCTCGCGCGGAGAGGGACCCGGAGCCCCGGTGCGCATGCTCGGACGTCTGGCGCGCGCCGGAGTGTCCGACGCGTTGCCCCTCGACGAGCGCAAGCCCGACTGGTTGCGACCCCGTGTGCGTCACGGCGAGGAGGTACTCGGTTTGCGCAAGTCGCTGCGTGAGCACGGTCTCGTGACGGTCTGCGAGGAAGCGGGGTGTCCGAACCTGTCGGAGTGCTGGAGCCAGGGCACGGCGACCTTCATGGTGCTCGGCGAGAGGTGCACCAGGGCCTGCGGGTTCTGTCTCGTGGACACGCGTCGCCCCGGTGTCCCCGATCCCGACGAGCCGCGCCGCGTCGCCGAGGCGGTGGCGTCGATGGGGCTCGCCCATGCCGTGCTCACGATGGTCGCCCGCGACGACCTTCCCGACGACGGCATGGCCCACGTGGCCGCCTGCGTGGAGGCGATCCGCGGGACGTCGCCCGGCACCCGCATCGAGACCCTCATCTCGGACGCGCGCGGATCGGCGTCGCTCGACCTGGTGCTCGCGGCGCGGCCCGACGTTCTCAACCACAACATCGAGACCGTGCTGCGGTTGCAGCGCGCGGTTCGACCGTCGGCTCGCTACGCCAGGTCGCTCTCGGTGCTGGCGCGGGCCAAGGCCGCGGGACTGGTCGTGAAGTCCGGGATGATGGTCGGTCTCGGGGAGACCGACGAGGAAGTCCTCGCCACCCTGCGCGACCTCGCCGCCGTGGGCGTCGACATCGCCACGATCGGTCAGTACCTCCGGCCGACGACGCATCACCTGCCGGTCGCGCGCTGGGTGGAACCCGGTGTGTTCGCCATGTACAAGGAGAAGGGAGAGGCCATGGGGCTCTCGCACGTCGAGTCGAGTCCGCTCACGCGGTCCAGTTACCACGCCCGCGAGGCGGCCGAGGCCGCCGCCATCCCCGTCCTGTTGGGGGCGCGGAGATGAGGGCTCCCGACGCCGCCCTGCACGCAGCCCGACTCGACGCCGCCCGTCGTTACATGACGACGGGCGGCATCGACGCGCTCATCGTCTCGGTGGGCCGCGACATGCCGTACCTCGTCGGTTACGACGCCATGCCGCTCGAGCGCCTCACGCTGCTCGTCGTGCCCGCGTCGGGGGAGGCCTCGCTCATCATCCCGCGTCTCGAGGTGCAGCGCGTGAGTCCCCTGCCCGGGGTGTTCTCGATCGTGCCGTGGAACGAGACCGACGACCCGATCGCACTGGCGGACCGTCTGCTCGGTTCCGCCGCGACGGTGGCGGTCGGGGACCAGATGTGGGCGCGTTTCCTCGTCGACCTGGTCGCCGTCCGCCCCGCCACGCGCTGGGTGCGCGCGACCGCGGTCATGGAGGGCCTGCGCGCCCGCAAGGATGCCGCCGAGGTCGCCGCTCTCGCCGCGGCCGCCGCGGCCGCCGACAGGGTGGCGCTGCAGCTGCAGTCGGGGCTCGTCCCGCTCGTCGGACGCACCGAGGCCCAGGTGTCCGCCGACCTCTCGGCGCGCCTCATCGCCGAGGGTCACGACAAGGTGAACTTCGCCATCGTCGCCGCCGGCGAGAACGCCGCCAGCCCACACCATCATCCCGGCGACCGCGTCATCGGACGGGGAGAGATCGTGCTCTGCGATTTCGGCGGCACGATGGCCGGATACTGCAGCGACATCACGCGCTGTGTGCACACCGGTCCCGTCCCCGACGACATCGCGGCGGCCTACCGGGTGCTCCACGACGCGCAGCAGGCGGCGGTCGCGTCGGCCGTCGTGGGCACGTCGTGCGAATCGGTGGATGATGCCGCCCGTTCGCGCATCGCTGCCGCCGGGTACGGAGAATGGTTCGTGCACCGCACCGGCCACGGAATCGGCATGGACGAGCACGAGGACCCGTACATGGTGGCGGGGAACACCGCTCTCCTGCAGTCGGGGCACGCCTTCAGCGTCGAACCCGGCATCTACATCCCCGGTCGATGGGGCATGCGCCTCGAGGACATCGTCGTGGCCACCGACGACGGCCCGCGCGCCCTCAACACCGCGAACCACGACCTCGT
>CAZSNB010000013.1:13390-53488 GCA_964608285.1 uncultured Bifidobacterium sp. | reverse complement strand
GAACCGTCTCGCCCGTGCGTCCGTCGATGCGCACGATGTCGCACCACCACGCCAGCACGAGAGCCCATGCCGCGCCGAGCAGCAGCACCGGTCGGGCGCCGATCGCGTCCATGACGGGTCCGAAGACGAGATTGCCGAGCGGCACCGTGCCCCCGAACGCCATGAACCACAGGGCGAGCACCCGGGCGCGGATCTCCAGTTCCAGGCGGCTCTGCAGCACGGTGAGGAGCGAGGTCGTCGTGGCGAAGTAGCTCGCCCCGAGGAGGAAGCCGGTGACGAAAGCCGGGATGGTCGTCGAGGAGAGCGCGAAGAGCGACATCGCCGCGGCGAAGGCCACGAATCCCCACTGGGCGGTGCGGCGCTTGTCCATGGCGGCGAGCACCGTGCCGACCGACAGAGCACCGAACATGGCCCCGAGCCCCCACGTGGCATACAGCCACTTGTAGGTGGAGGTGCGCGGCTGGATGTCGAAGTTCTTGGCCGCCACGGCGGCGAAGAGTCCGACGAACGGGAGCGAGATCAGCGAGAACGTGGCCATGGACAGCAGGATCCGGCCGATGACGGGTCTCTCGCGGGCGGTGCGGAAGCCGAGGTTGAACGAGCGCCATCCGGACTCCGTGCGCTCCGATCTCGGCGGCAGCGGCACCCTGGCCAGGGTGCGCACGACGAAGAGATACGTGGCGGCGTTGATGAAGAAGACCTGTGCGGGCGTGACCCCCCAGGACATGATGACGGCGACGATGACGGGTCCCACCACCCGCGATCCGTTCACCGACACCGACGAGAGACTGATGGATCCCCCGAGATCCGCCGGCGGCACGAGGCTCGGCATGACGGCGGAGAACGCCGGGGCGTTGAGGGCGTTGCCGATGCCGACGCCGAGCTGGGCGAGGAACAGGAAGAGCAGCGCCGAGTCGAGCGCCGTGAACACGCCGAGCAGCACCGAGCACGACACCTGCACGGCCTGGGCCGACAGCAGCCAGGTGCGCCGATCGACGCGGTCGGCCATGACGCCGGCGGGAACCGAGAGCAGCAGGAGCGGACCCAGTTGGGCGAAGACGAAGGCGGCGAGGATGGAGGCGCTGTCGGTGCGGGCGTAGACGTAGGCGGGCAGCACGACGTTCTGCATCCAGCCACCGACACTCGAGAGGAAGTTGGCTGTCCACACCGCGCGGAAGTTCCGGTGGGAGAAGGCGGAGCGCGCCGTGCCCGGCCGCGCCGGCCCGGGTCGGAAGCGTCGTCGCGCGGGGGGAGCCTGGGTGGCCATCGACGCGGGTCAGTGCCCGGCGTCGAAGGCGACGGGGAGGTGTTCGACGCCGAAGATGGCGTTGGCCGAGGGTTTGTGCACCACCGGCCCGTCGAGGCGCAGGTTCGGCATGCGCCGGGACAGGATGATGAGCGCCTCCTGCAGTTCGGCGCGGGCGAGCCAGGACCCGAGGCAGAAGTGGATGCCGCTGCCGAAGGAGAGGTGCGGCTGGCCCACCGGCTCGCGACGGATGTCGAAACGCAGGGCGTCGGGGAACACGTTCGGGTCGAAGTTCGCCGTGGCCATCGAGGTGGACATGATCGTGCCGGCCGGGAAGAGGACGCCGTTGAACTCGATGTCCTCGGAGGCGAAGCGCACCGTGTTCGCCACCGCTCCGTGGTAGCGCATGACCTCGTCCACGGCCCGCGGCGCGAGCGACGGGTCCTCGGCGAGCATCGTCCACTGGTCGGGATGCTCGGCGAAGAGCGCGACGGCGAGCCCGAGTTGGTTGCGCGTGGTGTCGGTGCCCCCGACGATGACGGCCTCGACCATCATGACGAGCTCGTCGGTGTCGAGGCGGTCGCCGGCCTCCTCGGCGGCGATGAGGTCGGTGATGAGGTCGTCGGCGGGGGTGGAGCGGCGCGCGGCGATGAGACCCTTGGCGTACCCCTCCAGTTCCTCCTGGGCGGCGACGACGCGGGGGAGGATTTCGAGGAGGTTGCCGCTGAAAATGAGGAGCACGTCCTCGGCGAGACGGCTGAAGAGACGCCAGTCCTCCTTCGGGGCGCCGAGCAGTTCGCAGATGACGGGGATGGGATACGGGTCGCAGATGTCGACCGCCACATCGGCGCGACCGGCGGCGGCGAGCGGGTCGACGAGGCCGTTCATCACCTCGCGCATGAACGGACGCAGGCGGTCCGCCGAGCGCGGGGAGAAGGCCTGGCCGACGAGGCGCCGGAGCCGCACATGCATCTCTCCCTCGGCGCTGAGGATCGAGACGCGGCGCCGCGCGAGGAACTTCTCGTCGGTGACCCCGGCCATGCGGGCGGCGAGCCCGGTCGCGCTGTGCCATCGCTTGTCGCGCAGGACACCCTGCACCGCCTCGTAGGTGAGGACGGTGAAGCCCACCTCGTTGCGGGCGATCCAGGAGTCGCGCCCGATGTCGCGCAGCGTGGCGAGACGGGCCTCGCGGGTCTGGTCCGGCCGGAAGGGCAGCTGGGGAACGTCGAGGTCCGCGGCGGGGAGGGTCACGGGCTCAGTCTTGCCCGAGCGCGGCGAGGGAATCCACGTGGGCGGTGCCGAGCGCCTCGGCGACGGGTGCGCAGGTGACCATGCCCCTGTGCACGTTGAGGCCGGCGGCGAGGGACGGGCTGGCCTCGGCCGCGGCGCGCACCCCGAGACGGGCGACATCGAGGAGATGGGGGAGCGTGGCGTTCGTGAGCGCGTACGTGCTCGTGTTCGGCACGGCGCCCGGCATGTTGCCCACCGCGTAGTGCACGACGCCGTGGAGGACGTAGACGGGGTCGGTGTGGGTGGTCTCGCGGCTCGTCTCGATGCACCCGCCCTGGTCGATGGCGACGTCGACGATGACGGCACCGGGCTTCATGGAGGCCACCATCTGCTCGGAGACCACGACCGGGGCGCGTCCACCGGCGACGAGCACGGCGCCGATGACGAGGTCGGCGGTCGCCACGGCGCGCTCGATGGAGCCCCGGTTCGACGCGAGCGTCGTGATGTTGCCGGGCTTCACCGTGTCGGCCCATCGCAATCGCTCGATGCTGCGGTCGACGACCGTGACGTCGGCGCCCATGCCGGCCGCCACCGTGGCCGCACTCCAGCCGACGTTGCCGGCGCCGAGAACGACCACATTGGCGGGGCTCACGCCGGGCACGCCGCCCATGAGCACGCCGCGACCCCCGCGCGTGCGCTCGAGGAAGTGGGCACCCATCTGCGGGGCGAGCTTGCCCGCGACCTCGCTCATCGGGGCGAGCAACGGCAGCGTGCCGCCCGGCCCCTCGACGGTCTCGTAGGCGAGCGCCGTGGTGCCGGCATCGATGAGCGCGCGGGCGACGTCGGGGTAGGCCGCGAGATGGAGGTAGGTGAACAGCACGAGGTCGCGGCGCAGGAACCCGAACTCCTCGGGCTTGGGCTCCTTGACCTTGATGACCATGTCCTTGGCCCAGGCCTCGGCGGCGGTGGCGACGATGTCGGCTCCGGCGGCCACGTAGTCGGCGTCGGAAATGGAGGCGCCCTCGCCGGCGCCGGCCTCGACGAACACGTCGATCCCGAGACGCTCGAATTCGCGCACGCCGTCGGGGGTGAGGGACACCCGGCCCTCGGCGGTCTTGATCTCCCTGGGTACTCCGACGGTCGCGATGGATGCCATGCCTTCTGTCTATCCGCCCACGGCCGGACCCGAACCGGCCGACCGGGGGTGACGCGCCGCCGGTCGGTGTGGAAATGTGGTGCCATGAAGACCTTCCGCAACTTCGTCAACGGCCGCCACGTGGACGCCCTGGACGGGCGCACCACGGAGGTGGTGGATCCCGCCACGGGTCGCAGCTACGCCACCGCGCCCCTGTCGGGCGCCGCCGACGTGGACGCCGCGATGAAAGCGGCCTCGGCCGCCCAGGAGGAGTGGGGCCGCACGACCCCCTCGCAGCGCGCCCTCGCCCTGCTGCGCATCGCCGACGCCGTCGAAGCCCGCGCCGACGACCTCATCGCTCTCGAGGTGGAGAACACGGGCAAGCCCGTCGCTCTCACCGCCAGCGAGGAGATCCCGCCGATGGTCGACCAGATCCGCTTCTTCGCCGGCGCGGCGCGCAACCTCGAGGGCCGCGCCGCCGCCGAGTACATGGCGGGCATGACCTCGTACGTGCGCCGTGAGCCCGTGGGCGTGTGCGCCCAGGTGGCCCCGTGGAACTACCCGATGATGATGGCGGTGTGGAAGTTCGCCCCGGCCATCGCCGCGGGAAACACCGTGGTGCTCAAGCCGTCGGACACGACGCCGGCCTCCACCACCCTGCTCGCCGAGATCGCCGCCGAGTTCCTGCCGGCCGGCGTGCTGAACGTCGTGTGCGGCGACCGCGACACGGGACGGGCCATGGTGCGCCACGACATCCCGGCGATGGTCTCGGTGACGGGCTCGGTGCGCGCGGGCATGGAGGTGGCCACGGCCGCCGCCGAGAACCTCAAGCGCGTCCATCTCGAACTGGGCGGCAAGGCGCCGGTCATCGTCTTCGAGGACGCCGACATCGAGGCCGCCGCCGCCGGCATCGCCGCGGCCGGTTACTTCAACGCCGGTCAGGACTGCACGGCCGCCACCCGCGTGCTGTGCGCCGCCGGGGTGCACGACGAGTTCGTCGCCGCTCTCGCCGCCCAGGCGGCGGCCACGAAGACCGCCGGACCCGGCGATACCGATGCCGCCTACGGGCCGCTCAACAACGCGTCGCAGTGGGAACGCGTCGCGGGATTCGTGTCCCGCACCCCGGGGCACGCCCGGGTGGTGACGGGCGGAGAGCGCGTCGGGTCGGAGGGTTTCTTCTACGCCCCCACCGTCGTGGCCGACCTGCGCCAGGACGACGAGATGATCCAGAACGAGATCTTCGGTCCGGTCATCACGGTGCAGAGGTTCTCCGGCGAGGACGAGGCGCTCGGCTGGGCCAACGGGGTCGAGTACGGCCTCGCCTCGTCGGTGTGGACCCGGGACCTGGGCCGGGCCATGAGGATGACGAAGAACCTCGACTTCGGCTGCGTGTGGGTGAACACCCACATCCCGCTCGTGGCCGAGATGCCCCACGGCGGGTACAAGAAGTCCGGCTACGGCAAGGACCTCTCGGCCTACTCCCTCGACGACTACACGCGCATCAAGCACGTGATGATCAACATCGAGTCGTGAGCCGTCGCCCCGGCCGTGTCGAGGACGCGGCTGTTAGTGTCGGCGCGTGCCCGCGGGGGCGCGACGGAGCGAAGGGGGAACCCGGGAGATGAGCGAGCCCGACGTCATCGAACTCAGGCACGTCCGCAAGGAGTTCGGCGACTTCACCGCCGTCCACGACGCGGATCTCTCCATCCGCCACGGCGAGTTCTTCTCCCTGCTCGGGCCGTCCGGGTGCGGCAAGACGACGATGCTCAAGATGATCGCCGGGTTCGAACAGCCGACCGCGGGGACGGTCCGGATCGGCGGCACGGACGTGTCCGGTGTCCCGCCCCACAAGCGCAACGTCAACACCGTGTTCCAGCAGTACGCCCTGTTCCCGCACATGACGGTGGCCGACAACGTGGGCTTCGGGCCGCGCATGCGCAAGGTGCCCGCCGCCGAGGCCAGGAAGAGCGTCGCCGAGATGCTCGAGGTGGTGCGGCTCTCCCAGTTCGCCTCGCGCCGGCCCGCCCAGTTGTCGGGGGGTCAGCAGCAACGCGTGGCGCTCGCCCGCGCGCTCGTCAACTACCCGAGCGCACTGCTGCTCGACGAGCCTCTCGCGGCCCTCGACCTGAAGCTGCGCGAGGCCATGCAGATCGAGCTGAAGCGCATCCAGCGCGAGGTGGGCATCACCTTCGTCTTCGTCACCCACGACCAGGGTGAGGCGCTCACGATGAGCGACCGCATCGCGGTCATGAGCGAGGGCCGGGTCGAGCAGATCGGCACCCCGGAGGAGATCTATCGGCGTCCGGCCAGCCTCTTCGTCGCCGGGTTCATCGGTTCTGCCAACCTGCTGCCGGGCACCGTGACGCGCACCGAGGGCGACGGACTCGTCGTCGAGCTCGAGTGCGGCGGCTCGGTGGTGGTGGCGGCCGGGGGCTGCGCCCCCGAGGTGACCCGCGCAGCGGGGGAGAAGGTCACCGTCATGCTGCGCCCCGAGCACCTCGTCGTGCGGGACTCGGCCCCTGCCGGCCCGTCGATCGGTGCCCGCGTGACCGACGTCGTGTTCCAGGGGCCGTCGGTGAAGCTCGTCCTGCGGGCGGCGAACGGCACCGAGATCTCCACCGTCGTCACGGGCGAGGTGTCGACGGGGTTCCTGCGACCGGGGAGCGAGGTCTGGCTCACGTGGCCGGCCGAGGCGGCCTACGCGCTCGACGATTGGCCGGACATCGCCGGCGCCACGACGACGAACGTCGATCAGGTCGAAGCCGCGCTCTGATGCCTTGCGCCCGCGGGACGCACCGTGACTAAGGTTTCTTCGTCGGCGGCTCCCTCGCCGGTGGGCGGGACGTCGAACCCGTCGGGTGGAAGGAGATCCAGATGGCCGCACCGCTGAACAGGCGCGAGTTCCTCATCCGTTCCGGGCTCGTGGGCGCGGGCGCGCTCTCGCTTCCCGCGATCCTCGCCGCGTGCGGCGGCTCGGGCGGCTCGAGCGGGGGCACGAAGACCCTCTACTTCGAGAACTGGCCCGAGTACATCGACGAGGAGACCGTCGCGCTGTTCCAGGCCGCGAGCGGCATCGCGATGACCTATTCCGACGCCCTCAACGACAACAACGAGTACTTCGCCAAGGTCTCGCCGCTCCTCTCGAAGGGCGACAGGATCGACGCCGACCTCATCGCCCCGACCTTCTGGATGGCGTCGCGCTTCGTGCAGCTCGGCTGGGCCCAGAAGCTGCCCCTTGACCGGATCCCGAACGCCAAGAACCTGCGCCCCGACCTCGTGAACCCCTCCTGGGATCCGAAGGGCGAGTACAGCCTCCCGTGGCAGACGGGCGTGGCGGGCATCGCCTACAACATCGACGCCACCGGTCGCGAGATCACGAGTGTCGAGGATCTCTTCGCCGCCGATCTCAAGGGCCGCGTCGCCATGCTCACCGAGATGCGCGACACCATCGGCCTCATCGCCATGGGCCTCGGCATCGACATCTCGACGGTGTCTACTTACGACGAGGTGGCCGATGCCTTCGACAAGCTGGACGCGGCCAACAAGGCCGGTCAGGTTCGCGCCTTCACCGGCAACGACTATCTCGACGACCTCAACAGCGGCAACTTCGCCGCCTGCGTGGCATGGTCGGGTGACGTGCTGCAGCTGTCCAAGGACAACCCCAGCGTGCGATTCATCATCCCCGAGGAGGGCGGCACCAGCTGGTACGACGCGATGATCTGGGTGAAGGGCTCGGAGAACTCCGATTCCGTGGCCGCATTCATCGACTATGTGTACGACCCGGTGAACGCGGCCCGCATCACGGCCGCCGTGCAGTACGTCTCGCCCGTCGTGGGAGTCAAGGAGGAACTCGCCAAGTCCTCCGACCCGGAGATCGCCGCCCTCGCCGAGGATCCGCTCCTCTTCCCCGACGATGCGACGCTGGCCCGCCTGCAGACCTGGGGAGCGATTCCCGAGGAAGAGGAGGCCAAGTTCGACGAGGCCTTCTCGGCCATCACCGGGGCCTGACCCCGCCCACGTGACCAGCGGCCCCGCCCGTCTGCTCCTCGGGGCGCCCGACAGGGTCGGGTTGTGGGCGATGGTCGTGCTCGGCACGGGCGTCGTCGCCCTCGGCGCGAACTGGGTCGACGGTCCGCTCGCCGCGGTCCTCGCCGGTCTGTTGCTGGCCGCCGTGGTCACCCTCGTGTGGACCGCCATCGCCGGAGGCCCGGACGCGCGCCGCGCCCTCGCACCGTACGGCCTCCTGAAGCCGGGCATCCTCTGGCTCTGCCTGTTCTTCCTCGCGCCCCTGTGGTCGATGGCGGTCATGGCCCTGTCGAGCAAGAAGAGTCGTTTCGACTTCTTCCCGTCGTTCTCGTGGGAATGGTCGAACTTCGGGCGGGCCTTCACCGATTTCGGTCCCCAGTTCACGCGCAGCTTCGTCTATGCCGGAGTGGCGACCCTGCTCACCCTGGTCATCGGCTACCCGCTCGCCTACGTCATCGCGTTCCGCGGGGGACGATGGCGCAACGTGCTCATCGGCCTCGTCATCCTGCCGTTCTTCACGTCGTACCTCATCCGCACCCTGGCCTGGAGCAGCATCCTGGCGGACCGCGGACCGGTGGTCTCCACCTTCGATGCGCTCGGTCTGACGGGCCTCCTCGAGGCGGTCGGCATCATGGACAACGGCCGACTCCTCAACACCCCGGCCGCGGTGATCGGTGGTCTCACGTACAACTTCCTGCCGTTCATGATCATGCCGCTGTACGTGAGCCTCGAGAAGATCGACCCCCGCCTCGTGGACGCCGCCAAGGACCTCCACGCCCCGGCGTCGACGGCGTTCCGCCGGGTCGTGCTGCCCCTGTCGCTGCCGGGGGTGTTCGCCGGGAGCCTGCTCGTGTACATCCCGGCCGCCGGTGACTTCGTCAACGCCCAGTTCCTCGGCAGCCCGCAGACGACGATGATCGGCAACTCCATCCAGGACCAGTTCCTGCGGCAGTTGAACTATCCGCTGGCCTCGGCGATGTCGTTCGTGCTCATGGCCGTCATCACCGTGGCCGTGCTGATCTACTCGCGCGTCATGGGGACGGAGGAACTGGCGTGAGCGCGGCGACGGGACGGGCCGAGCGCACCGGACGCCGGGCGATCAACATCGCCGCCGGACTGGCACTGGCCTACATCTTCCTGCCGATCCTCGTCATCGTGGCGTTCTCCTTCAACCGGCCGAAGGGCAAGTTCAACCTCGAGTGGCAGTCGTTCACCCTCGAGAACTGGGCCAGCCCGTTCAGCGAAACCGCCCTCACCGAGGCCCTGTGGGTCAGCCTGCGCATCGCGGCGGTGTCGACGGTGTGCGCGACGATCCTCGGCTCGCTCATCGCCATCGCCCTCGGCCGCTACGGATTCCGCGGCCGGTCCGGGGTGGGTCTGTTCCTCGTGCTGCCCCTCACGGCTCCCGAGGTCGTGCTCGGCTCGTCGCTCGCCACGCTCTTCATCGACCGCGGGGTCGACTTCGGCTACGCCACGGTGATCATCGCCCACATCATGTTCCAGGTGTCGTTCGTGGCCGTCACGGTGCGGGCGCGCATCCGCGGCTTCGATTGGACACTCGAGCAGGCGGCGATGGATCTCGGGGCGGGTCCGATGGGGGCGTTCTGGCGCATCACGTTCCCGCTCATCGTCCCGGGCATCCTCGCTGCGGCCCTGCTGTCGTTCGCTCTCTCGCTCGACGACTTCATCATCACCTTCTTCAACGCCGGCTCTCTCGTCACCTTCCCGCTGCAGATCTTCGGCGCCCAGCGGGTGAAGATCCCGCCGCAGATCAACGTGCTCGCCACCGTCATCCTGCTGGTGAGCGTGGCCCTCATGGTCGCCGGCGCGGTGTTCGGGGCCAGGCGTCGTCGCAGGTTCGAGGGGACCGCGTGACCCCGTCGCCGCGCGTGTGCGTGGCGCCGGACACATCGCCCGAGTGGGTTCGGGACGCGGTGCGTCTCGGCGGGGGACAGGTGGTGCCCGCCGCCGAGGCGACCGCGGTCGTGTGGACGGCGGCGCGCGATGCGGCCGGGCTCGGCTCATTGCTCACCGACAATCCCGGCATCGATTGGGTGCAGGTGCCCTTCGCCGGCGTGGAGAACTTCGTTCCCCTCCTCGACGAGCGCACATGGACGTGCGGCAAGGGGGTGTACGCCGAGCCGGTGGCCGAGATGGCACTGGCACTCGCTCTGGCCGGCATGCGCCACGTCGCGGGTTACGCCCGCGAGACCGCCTGGTCCGGGCCGAGGGGACGCAACCTGCTGGGCGCCAACGTGACGATCCTCGGGGGTGGGGGGATCACGGAATCGCTCGTGCGGCTGCTCGGTCCCTTCGACTGCCGGATCACCGTGATGCGTCGACGAGCCGATCCGGTGGAGGGTGCCGCCACCGTCATCGGGCCGGAGCGCCTGGCGGACGGCCTGTCCGGTGCGGATCTCGTCGTGCTCGCCCTGGCCCTCACCCCGGAGACGACGGGCATCATCGGTGCGGCCGAGATGGCGATCATGGAGAACCATGCGTGGCTCGTCAACGTGGCACGGGGGGCGCACATCGTGACCGCCGACCTGGTGCGGGCCCTCGAGGACGGCGTCATCGGCGGGGCCGCACTCGACGTCACCGATCCCGAGCCGTTGCCCGCCCATCACGCGCTGTGGCACCTGCCCAACTGCATCATCACCCCCCATGTGGGCAACACTCCGGAGATGGCCGTGCCCCTCCTGGCCGAGCGGATCGAGACGAACGTGCGCCGCTACGGGGCGGGCGAGCCGCTCGTCGGCCTCGTCGACGTGCGCACCGGCTACTGAGCCGGGGGTGCCGAGTCCGTCCCCGCTGGGTAGTCTTGGCGTCCCGCAAGGGCGATTAGCTCAGTTGGTTAGAGCGCCACCTTCACACGGTGGAGGTCCCGGGTTCGAGTCCCGTATCGCCCACCAAGAACCGGCCGGTCGCCGACGGGCAACTAGCGTTCCCGTCGTGCGGAGACAGTGCGAACGACCCGGCTGCGGAGCCGCCGTGGAGGCGCATTACGGGATCGACGCGGAGAATCTCCTCGTGTGGATCGACGATCGCGCCCTCGGGGAGCACGAGACGGCCGGATCGTTGTGTCGGCGCCATGCGGACGCCCTCACCGTGCCCCGGGGATGGAGCCGTGACGACCGTCGCGACGTCCATCCGGTCCTCTTCCGGGTGCCGGAGCAGGACCTGCCCCCGTCACCTCCGGTCGACCGTCCGATCCGCCGTCGCCCCGCCCAGCACATCGCCACCGCCCCGTCGCTGTTCGACGCGCCGCCCGCCGTCCACGACCGCGTTCCCGAGGCGACCGTATCGACGGACACCGCGGACGCACCGGCGGCGGCTGCGGCCTCCGCACCGGGGAGCGCCGCCCCGAACTCCCTCGACGATGCCGAGACAGTGGCGATGCCGTGGTCGCCGCGTCTGTCGGGGCGGGCAGAGGACATCTTCGACGGTTCCGACGGGATGGAACGGCCGGTGCTCGGCAGGCTCCTCGGGCGCGCCTTCCGCGCCGAGAACGACGCCGACGAGAGCGGAAGCGGTGGGGACCGCCGCGAGAAGGAAGCCGGCTGAGCCGATGCGCGCAGGATCGTCGGTGACCCTGGCCGCACCGCTTCCCGAGGTGCGCGGATGGGTGCGCGACCTCGCCCGGTATCCGACATGGATGCCCCTCGTGCACTCCGCGGAACCCGACGATGCCGCCGACGCCTGGACGGTGGAACTGCGGGCCAAGGTGGGGGTGTTCGCGCGATCGAAGCGTCTGCGCATGGTGCGCACCGTCGACGAGGAGAACAGAGTGGTCTTCGAGCGCCGCGAGCGCGACGGCCGCGTGCACTCTGCCTGGACCCTCGAGGTGGGCCTCGGTGAGTCGGGGACGGGATGCAGCGTGACCATGGAGATGCACTACGGGGGTTCGCTGTGGACGGCCGGTGTGCTGGACCGGGTGCTCGCCCACCACATCGAGGAGGGCAAGAGGGGCCTGGCCTCCGTCACCGGCTCCTGACGGGTCTGGCGCGGCGCAGGCGACGGCTGTCAGGTCGCGGTCGAGCGGGCGCGCGCGGAGGGAGCGGCCACCGGTTGCCCCGCCGCGAGTTGTCCGCAGGCGGCGTCGATGTCGGTGCCGCGATTGCGCCGCACGGTGGCGTTGACGCCCCGAGCCGCGAGCCACGACCGGAACGCGGACACGCGGGCGGGCGATGACCCGGTCGTGGGCCATCCCGGGGTCGGATTCAGCGGGATGATGTTGACGTGGGCCGCCGGGGCCAGGCCGAGGCACAGGTCGGCCAGTTCGTCGGCGTCGCGACGCGAATCGTTCGTGCCGTCGATGAGCGCCCACTCGAAGCTGATGCGCCGGTTGCGCACCGACAGGTAGTCCCGACACGCCGCCATGAGGGCGCCGAGGTCGTGGCGCTTGTTGATCGGCACCAGCTCGTCACGCAGGCGGTCGTTGGCGGCGTGCAGGGACACGGCGAGATTGACCGGCAAAGGCTGCCGTGCCAGCCACTCGATGCCGGGGACGATGCCGACGGTGCTCACGGTGATGTGCCGCGCCGAGATGCCGATGTCGCCGTGGATGCGCTCGATCGCGCCCCAGAGCGGTTCGCGGTTGGCGAGCGGCTCGCCCATGCCCATGAAGACGATGTTGTCGACCCGCCGGCCGACCCGGGCCGCCTCGCGGGCCGAACGCACGACCTGTTCCACGATCTCGCCGACGCCGAGATGGCGGGCGAAACCGGCCTGTCCGGTGGCGCAGAATCCGCATCCCATGGCGCAGCCGGCCTGACTGCTCACGCACACCGTGGAGCGCTCGTCGTAGTGCATGAGGACGGTCTCGATCGGGTGGTTCCCCTCGACGAGATTCCACAGGAACTTCACCGTCGCTCCGTCGTCGGAGACCGAACGGCGCACCTCCACGAGCGACTCGGGGAGCTCCTCGGCGATGCGCGCCCGCAGCGCGGCGGGCAGCGTGGTGATCCCGGCCGGGGGGAGGAAGTCGCGGTACAGGCCCTGCCACAACTGGTCGAGGCGGTAGCGGGGCTCGCCCGCGAGGAGAAGGGCGAGTTCCTCGCGGCCCGGGTCGTGGAGGGAACGGGCACTCATCGCGGGGCGACCTCGCCCACGTAGGCGGTCTCGTGGTGGTGGAGGCGGAAGCCCATGCCCTCGTACATGGCGACCGCGCGGGAGTTGTCGGCGTCGACGTAGAGCATGGCCTCGGTCATTCCCCGGTCGGCGAGATGGACGAGCCCGGCGATGGTCAGCCGGCGGCCGAGGCCGCGTCCGGCGCGCGAGGGGTGGACCGCGATGGCGTAGATCTCGCCGAGGGGCGGGGTGGTCTCGGTGTGGACCTTCGTCCAGCAGAAGCCGGCGAGTCCCCCGTCATCGCGATGGAGGAGGAAGCCGGCCGGGTCGAACCATGCCTCGCTCCGGCGGGAGGCGAGCGTGTCGCGCGTCCATCCGCCCTGCTCGGGGTGGGAGGCGAAAGCGAGGTTGTTCACCGCCAGCCACTCCTCGTCGTCGACACCGGGCCGGAACGGGGACAAGGCGAGGTCGGCGATCTCGGCGCGAAGGGCGTCCTCGAGGGGCAACGGTCGGCGCATCTGCAGCAGGCGACGACCGGGGACGAGACCGTGCTCGCCGGCCAGGCGGGCGTGCAGATTGCCGGGCTCGAACACCCACCAGCTCACCCGGCCACCACCGTCGCCGGCCACCACCTCGAGCGCGGCACCGAGCAGTGCCGGTCCGATCTCGAGGGTGTCGTAGCGGTGGTGCGGGTGCACGACGAGGTCGAGGAGCCAGGCGCCGTTCGCGCGCGAGACCTGGCAGTAGGCGAGGGGACGGTCGTGGTCGTCGTCGCGGGCGATGATCCCGGCGAAGCCGTCCCCGCCGCCGCCGCGCAGATCGATCCAGAGATGGTCGTTGAACGGTCGGGCACCGTCGGCGCGCCACGCATCGTCGAGGAGGGCGGAGATCGCGGCGACATCGTCGGCGTCGAGTCGCCTCCGGATGTCGATGGCGGGCACGGGGTCAGGGTACCTTCGTGCCGTGGCAAAGCCGAGAACCCCGGCCGGTCGCGCCCGAGTGGTCGCCGAGAGACTCGCCGTTCTCTATCCCGGTGCCGAGTGCGAGCTCGTCCACGAGACGCCGTTCCAACTCCTCGCGGCGACGATCCTGTCGGCCCAGTGCACCGACGCGCGCGTGAACATGGTGACCCCCGTCCTCTTCGCGCGCTACCCCGACGCGCCGTCGCTGGCCGCCGCCGACGTCACAGACGTGGAGGAGATCGTGCGCTCGACGGGATTCTTCTCCACGAAGGCCCGCAACCTCGTGGGGATGGCGACCGCGGTGATGGAGCGGTTCGGGGGAGAGGTGCCCACCGAACTCGACGACCTCGTCACCCTGCCGGGAGTGGGACGCAAGACCGGCAACGTGCTGCGCAGCGTGGCCTTCGATCTGCCCGGTCTCGCCGTCGACACCCACGTCGGGAGGCTCTCGCGCCGCCTCGGGCTGACGGTGGAGGAGGACCCCGTGAAGGTGGAGCGCGACCTCAACGCCCTCATCCCGCCCGCCGAATGGGGACGGTTCTCTTTGCGCCTCATCCTGCACGGACGCCGGGTGTGCGACGCCCGCACGCCACGGTGCGCGGAATGCGAACTGGCCGACATCTGTCCCTCGGCGGCACCCGCCCCGGCGCCGAAGAGGCGCGGGAAGGGGGCGACGGGATGAATGAGACCATCCGCGCCGAACTGGCCGCGGCCGCCGAGGCCGTCGAGCGTTACCGCCTCCGAGTGGAGGGTCTCGTCGAGAGCGCGGGTCGGGATTCGGAGGACCTGGTGGCCGCGATGTGGGAGGCGGAGCGGGCGCTCCTCTCGGCGCAGCGTCTGCTCGCGCGCGCGGAGAAACTCGCCCGCTGAAGTCCCGACGCGCCAGTAGGGTGCCGTCGTGCGCGACACCCCCGGCGCTTATCCGCGCCGTCCCGACCTGGCCGCGATGGAGGGTTACCACTCGCCGCAGGTGGACGTGTCGGTTCGGCTCAACACGAACGAGTCGCCGTTCGCCCCTCCCGCGGAATGGACATCGCGTCTCGGGGACATCGCCCGAGCCGTCCGTTGGAACCGCTATCCCGACCGCGAGGCCCGGGAACTGCGGGCGGCGATCGCCGCGCGACACGGAACATCGCCGGACAACGTCGTCGTCGCCAACGGCTCGAACGAGGTGATACAGGCGGTCCTGCTCGCCTACGGCGGACACGGCCGGTCGATGGCGGTGTTCGAGCCGACCTACCAGATGTACTCCCAGATCGCCCGGGTGACCGGAACGCGCGTGGTGCAGGCGGGACGGCGCGAGGACTTCACCATCGACCCGGTCGAGATGCGCCGCGTGCAGGCGGAGCAGGCACCCGATGTGACGTTCCTGTGCAACCCCAACAACCCGACCGGTCTCGTGGAGCCGGAGGATCTCGTGCGGGACCTCGTGGACGCCGCCCCCGGCGTGGTCGTCGTCGACGAGGCCTATGCCGAGTTCGCCGGATGGTCGGCGGTGCCGCTCGTGACCGACGCCGGACGACTCGCGGTGACCCGCACCTTCTCGAAGACGCTCTCCCTCGCGGCCCTGCGCGTCGGCTACGCCGTCGTCCCCGACTGGATGGCGCGCGACCTGGCCATCACCCTCCTGCCGTACCACCTCGACGCGTTCTCCCAGGCCGCGACCCTGGCCGCGCTCGACTACGTCGACGAGATGGAGGCCCGTGTCGCGCTCGTGCGCGCCGAGCGGAGTCGCGTCTCGGTGGCGATGTCGGGCCTCGGCATCACGGTGTGGGAGAGCGGCGCCAACTTCGTCCTGTTCCGGCCGGCGGCACCCGGTGCGGCGGCGGTGTGGTCGGGCCTCGTCGAGCGGGGCGTGCTCGTGCGGGACTGCAGCGGGTGGCGGGGTCTCGAGGGCTGTCTGCGGGTGACGGTGGGGACTCCCGAGGAGAACGATGCTTTCCTGACGGCCCTCGGCGACGTGCTCGCCCCGGGCTGAATCCGGCGAATTCCCCTCGCGAATCGGGGTCGTGGCGGCGAGACTGGGGACATGGCTCGCACCGCTCGTATCTCGCGCACGACCAAGGAGACCCGCATCGAGGTGGTCCTCGACCTCGACGGCACCGGTCGGGCGGACGTCTCCACCGGCATCCCCTTCTATGACCACATGCTCGACCAGTTGGCGCGCCACGGCGGCTTCGACCTCGAGGTGCGGGCCGAGGGCGACCTGCACATCGACATCCATCACACGGTGGAGGACGTGGCCATCTGCGTCGGCGAGGCCCTGCGCGAGGCCCTCGGCGACAAGGCAGGTGTGCGTCGTTTCGCCAGCGGGCTCTATCCGCTCGACGAGGCTCTCATCGAGGTGTCCCTCGATCTCTCGGGGCGTCCCTTCGTGGCGTGGAACGTGGAGCTCCCCGAATGCCTGCCGCTCGGTCAGCCGGCCTTCGATCCGTCGCTGGCCGAGCACGCCGTCTCGTCGCTGGCCACGGCGGCGGCGATCACGCTGCACGTGAACATGCGGGCCGGCCGCAACGTGCACCACATCATCGAGGCCACCTTCAAGGGCCTCGCCCGGTGCCTGCGCGACGCCGTGCGCGTGGAGTCGGCGGCGGTGCCGTCGACGAAGGGCGTGCTCTCGTGATCCGACCCGCGAGGGTCGCGGTCATCGACTACGGCATCGGCAACCTGCGCTCGGCGCAGAAGGCGTTGGAGGCGACGGGAGCCGACGCGCTCCTCACCGGCGATCCCCTGCTCATCGAATCGGCCGACGCCGTCGTGCTGCCCGGCGTCGGGTCGTTCGGCTCCTGCGTGACGGCCTTGCGCGAGAGGGGACTGGAGGAGGTCGTGCGCGGCGCGGTGACGGCGGGCACCCCGTTCCTCGGGGTGTGCGTGGGGATGCAGATGCTCTTCGAGGGCAGCGCCGAGGACGAGGGCGTGGCGGGGCTCGGTCTGCTCGCCGGCCGCGTCGAGGCGGTCCCGGCGGGTGTGCCGCGTCCCCAGATGCAGTGGAACGTCGTCGAGCCGTCGACCCCCGACGAGGTTCTCGGAGCCCGCAGGGAATGGATGTACTTCGTGCACTCGTATCGATGCGTGCCGAGCGACGCGGGAATCGTCGCCTCGACGTGCCGCTACGGGGGTGACGTCGTCGCCGCGGTGCGGCACCGGAACGTGCGGGCGGTGCAGTTCCATCCGGAGAAGTCGGGCTCGGCGGGTCTCGCCCTGCTCGGCCGCTTCGTCGCGTCGGCGGTGCGCCGATGAGGCTCTATCCGGCAATCGACCTTCTCGGGGGCTCCGTGGTGCGACTCGTCCAGGGGCGCTACGACGACGCCACGGTGTACGGCGACGACCCGGTGGCGACCGCCATGTCGTTCGTCGAGCAGGGGGCGGACCGGGTCCACATCGTCGACCTCGATGCCGCGCGGACGGGCGATCCGGTGAATCGGGCGGCGATCGCCCAGGTCGTCGCCGCCGTCGACGGTCGCGCCCTGGTGCAGGTCGGGGGCGGCGTGCGCACCCCGAGCGACGCCCGCCAACTCGCCGATGCCGGGGTGTGGCGCGTCGTCATGGGATCGGCCGCGGTCGCCGATCCGTCGCTCGTGGCGACGGTGTCGGCCATCCTGCCTGTGGCGGTGGGACTCGACCATCGCGGGGGCCGGCTCGCCGTGGAGGGATGGACGCGGGACTCCGGAGTCGACCTCGCCGACCTCGCCGGTCGCATGGAGGGCGCCGACGCCTTCGTCGTCACCGACATCTCCCGGGACGGCATGCTGACCGGACCCGACACCGACGGTCTGTCGCGCCTCGCCGCCACGACTGCGGTTCCGGTGGTGGCGAGCGGGGGAGTGGGGACGCTCGAGCATCTCGCCGAACTCTCCGCCGCGGGATCGCTCGAAGGGGTCATCACCGGGCGCGCCCTGTACGAGGGTCGCTTCACCGTGGCCGAGGCTCTCGCCGTGCTCGGGGGCCGGTCGTGAACCGCGACGTGGTGGCCCGGGTCATCCCGTGCCTCGACGTCGACGCCGGGCGCGTGGTGAAAGGGGTGAACTTCGTCGGTCTGCGCGACGCGGGCGACCCGGTGGAACTCGCCGCGCGCTACGACGCCCAGGGTGCCGATGAGGTGGTCTTCCTCGACATCACGGCCAGCAGCGACGGTCGGGCGACGATGGTCGAGACCGTGGCCCGCGCCGCGGAGCAGGTCTTCATCCCGCTCACCGTGGGCGGCGGCGTGCGCGACGTGGACGGCGCCCGGGCCCTGCTGAGGGCGGGGGCGGACAAGGTGAGCGTGAACACCGCCGCCGTCAACGATCCCGACCTTCTCGGGGCACTGGCGGCCGAGTTCGGGGCCCAGTGCGTGGTCTGTGCCATCGACGCCAAGTGGGACGAGGCGCGCCGCACCTGGCTCGTGCACCTCCACGGTGGCCGCACCCGCACCGACCTCGATGCCGTGGGGTGGGCCGTCGATGCCGCGCGTCGGGGCGCCGGGGAGATCCTCCTCACCTCCATGGATCGCGACGGCACGAGGGAGGGATTCGACCTCGCACTGACGCGCGCGGTGTCGTCGTCCGTGCCGGTCCCCGTGGTGGCGAGCGGCGGGGTGGGCACGCTCGCCCATCTCGTCGAGGGCGTGACCCTCGGCGGGGCGACCGGCGTGCTCGCGGCATCGGTCTTCCACTTCGGCGACCACACCGTGGCCGAGGCCAAGCAGGTGATGGCCGCCCACGGCGTCCGCGTGCGCCCCGCACCGACGACCCCGTGAGCCGGGTGGGCGGCCCCGTGAGGGAGGGCGGTACCGTGCTGGAGGTGAGCGGCGACCAACAGAGACTCCCCATCCAGATGCTCAACGACCGGTTGCTCGTGCGCATCCCCCAGGGCGAGGGCGAAAGGCGCTCCTCCGGGGGCATCCTCATCCCGGCCACCGCCCAGATCTCCAAACGGCTGGTGTGGGCCGAAGTGGTCGCGACCGGTGCCAGCGTGCGCTCGGCCCAGACCGGCGACCAGGTGCTCTTCAGCCCCGAGGACCGCTACGAGGTCGAGGTGGGCGGCACGGACTACATCATGCTGCGCGAGCGCGACATCCACGCCGTGGCCGCGTCCCGCATCGAGTCCGGGACGGGGCTGTACCTGTGAGCGGACGGCGCATCGAGGCGAGCGCCGAGCAATTGGCCGCGGTGAAGTGGAACGCCGACGGACTCGTGCCGGCCATCGCCCAGTGCGCCGAGACGGGACGGGTGCTGATGATGGCGTGGATGAACGCCGAGTCCCTGCGCATGACGCTCGACGAGGGCCGCATGGTGTACTGGAGTCGCAGCCGGTCCGAACTGTGGCGCAAGGGGGACACCAGCGGCGACAGACAGTTCGTGCGACGCGGATGGTACGACTGCGACGGGGACACCCTTCTCTTCGAGGTCGAGCAGGAGGGCGCGGGTGCCTGCCACACCGGCGAGCCCACCTGCTTCTTCCGCGAGTTCGGGGCGTCGTGAGCGCGCCGTTGCGCGTGCGACCCGACAGGGCGGAGTTCGCCGCCCTCGCCGCCGAGCACACCGTGGTGCCGGTGTGGACCGAGATGCTCGCCGACCTCGAGACCCCCGTCGCCGCCTTCATCAAACTGGTCGGGGAGGGTGACGGCTTCCTTCTCGAGTCGGTGGACCACGGCGAGAGGTGGAGCAGGTACTCCTTCGTCGGACGCGATCCCCGCGGGACCCTGGTGCTGCGCGACGGTGTCATCGAGACGACGGGGGCGGTGCCGGAGTCGGTGCCGCGCGACCGCGGGATGCTGGCCGCCATGGAGGAACTGCTGCGTCTGTACCGGGCACCCCTGCTGCCCGACCTGCCGCCCCTTCAGGGCGGACTCATGGGTCACCTCGGCTACGACGTGGTGCGCGAGATCGAACGTCTTCCCGACGCCCCTGCCGACGACCGCGGTTTCCCCGACGCCGCCATCAGCATCATCGGCTCGCTGGCCGCGTTCGACCATTGGCGCCAACGCCTCTACGTCCTCGAGAGCGTCCAGGTCGGCGGTCTCGATGCGGCCGGCATCGACCGGGCCTACGACGAGGCGGTGCGCGCCATTGCCGGGGCCGTGGAGGATCTCGCCCGACCCCTGCCGTACTCGCCCGTGGAGCCTCCCGTCCCGGGGGAGGAACTCCCCGAGGTGCGCTCGTCCATGCCGGGTGAGCAGTACCGACGGGCGGTCGAGGTGGCCAAGGAGCACATCGCCGCCGGCGACATCTTCCAGGTGGTCCTCTCGCAGCGGTTCGATCTCGACCTCGAGGCCGAACCCCTCGACGTCTACCGGGTCCTGCGCCAGGTGAACCCGAGTCCCTACATGTACTTCCTGCGACAGCCCGGTCTCACCATCGTCGGGGGGTCGCCCGAGCCGATGGTGCGGCTCGTGAACGGCAGGGTGATCTCCCGGCCCATCGCCGGGACGCGCCGCCGCGGTGCCGACGACGAGCACGACAGACGCCTTGCCGCCGAACTGCGCGAGAACCCGAAGGAGGTCGCCGAGCACGTCATGCTCGTCGACTTGGCCCGCAACGACGTGGGACGGGTGTGCGAGTACGGCTCGGTGACGATGGACGAGACGATGTCGCTCGAGCGCTACAGCCACGTCATGCACCTGACGAGCCAGGTCTCGGGCCGCCTGCGCGAGGGTCTCGGCCCCGTCGACGTGCTGCGGGCCACCCTGCCGGCGGGAACGGTGAGCGGGGCGCCCAAGGTGCGCGCCATGGAGATCATCGACGACCTGGAGCCCGTGAAGCGCGGTCCGTACGCCGGGGTGGTGGGTTACGCGGACTTCTCCGGGAACCTCGACACGGCCATCGCCATCCGCACGATGTTCATCGGTCCGCGCTCGGCGAGCCTGCAGGCCGGGGCCGGCATCGTCGCCGACAGCGACCCCGCGGACGAGGACCTCGAGTGCCGCAACAAGGCCCAGGCCCTGCTGGCGACGGTTCCGGCGGCGGTGCGCATGACGCGACGCCGCCGCGACGGCGGGACGCGCGCCTGACGCCGACGCGGCGTCAGCGCCCCGTCGGGGCGCGGGAGAACCACTCCTCCGACGCGTCCGGGTCGCCCCGCAGTGCGTCGAGGTCGCGGACGAACTCGATGATGCGGGCCACCTCGTCGACGTCGACGCGGGAGGCGTCGGCCACGCGCAGCCACGCGATGGCGTCGTCTCGCGAACCGCCGGCATGGGCCGCCCTCGCCGCTTCGACGGCCACGGAGGCCGACGGACAGGCGCGGTAGGCGTCGCGGGCGAAGTCGAGGGCGCGGCGATGCTGGCCGTCGGAGGCCAGGGCGTCGACGATGAGACCGTCGAGATGGGGATCCCCGGTGGGGGAGATCGACGGGTCGGAGAGGGCGCGATGCAGGCGCGAGGGGGCGCTGAGCGCCTGCCACTGCATGGTGAGCATGATGACGAGGAGGGGCAACAGGCCGATGAATCCCGCCGACACCGCGGCCGAGCCGACCACGGCGGTGATGGCGATGCTCACGCGCAGCACCCACAGCCGCCCGGTGCGCGGAGCGAAGGATTCCACGACCGAGGCGACGATGGCCCCGCCGTCGAGGGGGAGCAAGGGGACCAGGTTGAGGACGCCGAGAGCGAGCCCGGCCCACCACACCGCGATGGTGAAGTCGCTGCCGGCGACCGCGTCCCGGTCGAGGGGGTTCGTCCCGGTGGCCGCGAGGATCGCGAGGGCGGTGAGGATCTGGATTCCGGGTCCGGCGAAGGCGATGGCGGCGCGCTCGCCCCACCGCAGTTCGCGTCGCGGACGATACGTGGCGAAGGCCACCATGAAGTCGAGCGAGATGCTCGCCTCGCAGTCGGCGCGTCGGGCCATCCACGCGTGACCCCACTCGTGCAGGAGGGTGAACGCCGCGACGCATCCCGCCACCCACAGCCCGAGAGGGAAGGGATAGAGCAACGCGATGAGGACGACGAAGGCGATGAAGCCGGGACGCACCGTGGTGGGGAAGCCGAAGAAGTCGAACGAGGACGGTCGCGGCCTGGCGGGGGGTGCGAGCACGCCCCCAGTGTACGGACGGGTCCGTCGCGCCCGCCCCGCCGTAGTATTCGCCCGTGCCCCTCGTCTACGCCTTCGACCACTCGCACCGCCGCCCTCCCCGGGAACTCAAGGACCTGCTCGGCGGGAAGGGGGCCAATCTCGCCGAGATGATGTCGGTCCTCGGGCTGCCCGTGCCCCACGGGTTCACCATCACGACGGACGCCTGCCGGGCCTACATGCGCGGCGGCTGGCCGAAGGGTCTCGACGAGGAGATGCGCCGCCACGTCGAGCGGCTGGAGAAGAAGATGGGTCGGCGCCTCGGCGACCCCGTCGACCCGCTGCTCGTCTCGGTGCGCTCCGGCGCCAAGTTCTCGATGCCCGGGATGATGGACACCGTCCTGAACCTCGGCCTCAACGACAAGAGCGTGAAGGGACTGGCCGCCTCGACGAACAACGAGCGGTTCGCCTGGGACTCGTACCGGCGCTTCATCTCGATGTACGGCCGCATCGTTCTCGGCATCGAGGGTCGGCACTTCGACGAACCCCTCGAGGAGGCCCGCTCGGCGGCCGGGGCGCGGACCGACGCCGACATCCCGGCCGACGCCCTGAAGTCGCTGTGCGAGACCTACAAAGCGGTGGTGGCGGAGCACTCCGGCCGCGCCTTCCCCCAGGATCCCGCGCGCCAGCTGCGCGGAGCCGTGGAGGCGGTGTTCCGCTCGTGGAACGGTTCCCGCGCGGTCGCCTATCGGGTGCGCGAGAAGATCAGCCACGACCTCGGCACCGCGGTCAACGTGCAGGCGATGGTCTTCGGCAACCGCGACGAGAACTCGGGAACGGGGGTCGGATTCACCCGCAACGCCGCGACCGGCGAGGCGGTGCCCTACGGTGACTTCCTCGTCAACGCCCAGGGAGAAGACGTCGTCGCCGGCATCCGCAACACTGAGGACCTCGACGCGCTGCGGCGCAGGTTCCCGGCGGTCCACGCCGAATTGCTCGACATCTTCGCCCGCCTCGAGAGGCACTATCGCGACATGTGCGACACCGAATTCACGATCGACCAGGGCAAGTTGTGGATGCTCCAGACGCGGGTCGGCAAGCGCACCGGCGCGGCGGCCCTGCGCATGGCCGTCGAGATGACGTCACCGACGGGAACGGGCAAGGGCGCGTGGAAGATCTCGCGCAAGGAGGCCGTCACACGGGTGACGGCCGAACACCTCGATCAGGTGCTCCATCCCCAGTTCGCCGAGAAGGTGCCGGCCCTCACGACAGGACTCGGTGCCTCGCCGGGAGCCGCGGTGGGCCGGGTCCATTTCAACGCCGACGAAGCCGCCGCCGCCGGAGCGTCGGGTGAGGACGTCATCCTCGTGCGTCCCGAGACGAGCCCGGAGGACGTGCACGGCATGATGGTTTCGCGCGGGGTGCTCACCTCGCGCGGTGGTCTCGTCAGCCACGCCGCGGTGGTGGCGCGCGGATGGGGAACGCCGGCCGTCGTGGGTGCCGAGGCCCTGCGCTTCGGATTGGGATGGTTCTCGGTCGGTGACGTGACGGTGCGCCAGGGCGACTGGATCTCCATCGACGGCACGACCGGCGAGGTGATGCCGGGTCGGCTGCCGCTCGCGGCGAGCGAACCGCCCCGCGAGTTCGACGTCATCCTCGGATGGGCCGACGAGATCCGTCGCGGCAAGATGGCCGTGCGGGCCAACGCCGACAACGCCGAGGATGCCCGACGGGCCCGCGAGCTCGGAGCCCAAGGAATCGGTCTGTGCCGCACGGAGCACATGTTCCTCGCCGCCGACCGTCTGCCTGTCGTGCGCCGGATGATCCTGGCGGAGACGGCCGAGCAGGAAGCGGCGGCGCTCGAGGAATTGCGCGCGGTGCAGCGCGAGGACTTCGCCGGGATCCTGCGGGAGATGTCGGGGCTGCCGGTGACGGTGCGGCTGCTCGACCCGCCGCTGCACGAGTTCCTCCCGCGTGTCGACGAACTCGAGCAGCGCCGGAACCACGAGGGTCTCTCGCCCGAGGAGGAGCGACTGTTCGCCGCGGCCCGTGAATGGGCGGAGGTGAACCCCATGCTCGGCACACGCGGCGTGCGTCTCGGGGTGGTGAAGCCCGGGCTCTACGCCATGCAGGTGCGAGCCCTCATGGAGGCGGCCGACATCGTCGCGGCCGAGGGCGGCCAGCCCATCGTCGAGATCATGATCCCGCTCACCGTCACCCGCGAGGAGCTGGCCCTGGCGCGCAGCTGGGTGCAGGAGGTGCTCGACGACGTGGCCTCGACCCCGCTGCCCGGGGCGCGGAAGGGATCGCCGACGAAGAAACGCCCCAAGGTGAGCATCGGCACGATGGTCGAGACCCCGCGCGCCGCACTTCGCGCCGACGAACTCGCCGAGTCGGCCGACTTCTTCTCCTTCGGCACGAATGACCTGACCCAGATGACGTTCGGATTCAGCCGCGACGACGTGGAGAGCCGCATGATGCCGCTGTACCTGGAGAAGGGGCTGCTGTCCCGCAATCCGTTCGAGACGGTGGACCAGCGCGGGGTCGGCGAACTGGTGCGCACGGCGGCGACCCGTGGCCGGGCGACGCGGAAGAACCTCAAACTCGGCGTCTGCGGCGAGCACGGGGGAGACCCCGAGTCGATCGCCTTCTTCTACGGGGCGAAGGTGGACTACGTGAGTTGCTCGCCGTACCGCATCCCCATCGCCCGGTTGTCCGCCGCGCAGGCCGTGCTCGGTGCGCTCGGCAGCGACACCCGCTGACGCTCCCGTCGGTACCCGCGCGGAGGAAAGCCCCTTTCCACCCCCGAACTAACATCGGTCCATGGCCATCGCCGAGGAGGACATCGCCAAAGTCCGTGCCTCGGTCGCCCTCTCCGACGTCGTCTCGCCCCACTGCCAGCTGCGCCGGACGGGTCGCAGCCAGGTCGGGTTGTGTCCGTTCCACTCCGAGCGCACGCCCTCGTTCCACGTCAACGACGAGACCGGTCGCTACATGTGCTTCGGCTGCGGCGCCAAGGGCGACGTCTTCACCTTCCTCCAGCAGATCGAACATCTCGATTTCGTCGGCGCGGTGGAGCGCCTCGCGTCCCGGGCCGGGATCGAACTGCGATACACGTCGGGTCCCGACACCGGGGAGCGCAAACGCCGCAAGGAGATCGCCGCCCTCGTGGCCCGGGCCGCCGACTGGTACCACGACCGTCTGCTCGCCGCGCCGGATGGGCGCGCGGCCCGGGACTACCTGCGCTCCCGCGGGCTCGCCGGGGACGTGGCCCGCACGTTCCGGCTCGGGTGGGCCCCCGACGATTGGGACCTGCTGTGCCGTGCCCTCGACGCCCCCGCCCAGATGCTCACCGATGCCGGCCTCGGGTTCGTCAACAAGGCCGGACGACTGCAGGATTCCTTCCGGGCGCGCGTGATGTTCCCCATCTTCGACGAGAACGGCGCGGCCGTGGCCTTCGGGGGACGGGTCCTGCCGGGCAGCACCGACCCGGCCAAGTACAAGAACTCCACGGAGACGGTGGTCTATGCCAAGTCCCGCACGCTCTATGGTCTGAACTGGGCCAAGGGGGACATCGTCAAGCAGGACCGCGTCATCGTGTGCGAGGGCTACACCGACGTCATCGGATTCCACCGATCCGGGATCACGACGGCGGTGGCCACGTGCGGCACCGCGCTCACCGAGGAGCACGTGAAGCTGCTCACGCGATACGCGCACAACGTCGTGCTCGCCTTCGACGCGGACGCCGCCGGACAGGGCGCGGCCGACAAGTTCTACGCGTGGGAGAAGAAGTACGACATCTCGGTGTCGGTGGCCCAGTTCCCCGGGGGCAAGGATCCCGGCGAGATGGCCGACAACGACGTGGAAGGACTCACCCGGGCGGTCACGGAGGCGATGCCGTTCCTCGGGTTCCGTCTCAAGCGTCTCTACGACGCCCATCCGCTGAGGTCCCCCGAGTCCCGGGCGCGCGTGGCGTCGAAGGCGATGGAGATCGTCAACGAGCACCCGGACCAGAACGTGCGCATCCTGTACGCGGGCCAGGTGGCGAGCCACACCGGTGTGTCCTCGGCGGAACTCACCCGCCTCGCCGAGAGGGGTGGGCGCGCCGCGGTCACCGTGGCCGCACCCGTGCAGCACGCACCCGAGGGCGCGGGTTTCGTGGCACTGTCGCTCCTCATCCACGAGTGGGATGCCATCGCGCCGTGGCTCATTGCGGCATTGTTCCCCGACGGACCCCAGCGCGAGGCGTTCTGCGCGCTCGCCGCGTCCGAGGGCGACGTGCACACGGCCCTGGCTGGCGTCGGGGAGGAGGCGCGGGAGATCATCGAGAGGGCTGCGGTGTACGACTCGGAGGCCGACCCGTTCGTGGAGGCGCGGTCGCTCATCGCCGCGGCCGTGCGACGGGAGCTGCAGGTGCGTCGACCCGGGGACGACCCGACGAGGCTGATGCGCGACCGGGAGATCCGTCTCGCGCTCGAACACCTGTCGAGATCCGACGAGGCGGTCGGTGCCGCGGTGGAGTTGCTCGGATGGTTGGCCGCGGAAGGAGACGGCGGGGGCTGATGGACGAGGACGTCACGAAGGGGGGAGTGACGCCGGACCCGCCGCATCCCGCGGTCGATCCCGCGGAATGGCTCGCGGTACTTCTGTCCCGCGACGAGAACGGTGCCGTGGAGGCCGACGCGGTGGCCCACGCCTTCCGCCACGTGGAACTGGATGCGGCGATGATTCGTCACATCGAGTCC
Source organism: uncultured Bifidobacterium sp. (assembly GCA_964608285.1). Taxonomy (GTDB): domain Bacteria; phylum Actinomycetota; class Acidimicrobiia; order Acidimicrobiales; family Ilumatobacteraceae; genus UBA2093. The sequence goes on along the minus strand of CAZSNB010000013.1, from coordinate 27,086 downwards.
ATGCTCACCTCACACGGCCTCACCGTCGGGACGCTCGAGCCCGACATCTCCGGTCCCATCGACCGACCGACCCCGCCGCGGCGGACACCGGCACGCCCGGTGCGTCGACCGCTCATCCATGGAGGGGATTCACCCGATGCGGTGCGCATCTACCGCACCGAGATCGCCCAGATCCCCCTGCTCACCGCGGAGGAGGAACGGACGTTGGGACGCGCGATCCGCGCCATGCAGGAGGCACGGGTCGAGTTGGACGGGACGCGCCCGGGGCCGGTTCGTCGGCGCGAACTGCGCGCCCTCGTCGCCGAGGGCGAGGAGGCCTACGAGCACCTCATCACGGCCAACCTGCGACTCGTCGTGTCCATCGCCCGACGCTACGACGGCCGCGAACTGCAGCTCCAAGACCTCATCCAGGAGGGGAACATCGGGCTCATGCGGGCGGCCGAGAAGTACGACTGGGAGAAGGGTTTCAAGTTCTCCACCTACGCCACCTGGTGGATCCGTCAGGCGATGATGCGGGCAATGGCCGATCAGGGCCGCACGATCCGCATCCCGAGCCACGTCGTCGAGCTCATCCATCGGATGATGAAGGCCGAGCGCGACCTCACCACCGAACTCGGACGCGATCCGTCCCTCGAGGAGGTGGCCGACCGGTCGGGCATCGACCCGGCCCGCATCGAGGACCTGCGGTCCCTGGCGGCGGCGACGGTCAGTCTCGACCAGCGGGCTGGACGCGACGACGAGAACGACACCACGGTGGGCGACACCGTGGACGACAAGAGCGAGGACGCGTCCCCGGAGGATGTCATGCTGAGGCGTCAACTCGTCGCCGCCGTGACCGCCGAACTCGCGCATCTCCCCGAGCGCGACCGCACCATCCTCGATCGGCGTTTCGGCATCTCGTCGGGCCGCCCGGAGACACTCGACGAGGTGGCGCGCCAGGAGGGTGTGACGCGCGAGCGGATCCGGCAGATCGAGCAGAAGACCCTCGCCCGTCTGCGCCATCCGAACAACAGCCGGCGCCTGCGGGCCTTCCTCGACGGCAACTGAGGCTCCGTCCCGACGGGTCGCCGCTGGTATCGTGGGCTTCCCTTCCGGGGTAGCTCAGTTGGCAGAGCGACGGACTGTTAATCCGTTGGCCGTGGGTTCGAGCCCCACCCCCGGAGCCAATGCGTCCCGGTCCTCCGCGGAAGCACGGGCCGGTAGCTCAGTGGTCAGAGCAGGGGACTCATAATCCCTGGGTCGTGGGTTCGATCCCCACCCGGCCCACCCGAAGGGCGTGATCGGCGCTCACACCCAGGCGAGGTCGAGGCACAGGCCCGAGCCGACAGGGATCGCATCCCGGCGCATCTCGGCCTCGTCGACCGCCCACGTGTGCGACGCCGGGTTCGCGCGCCGCACCTGGACGAAATTGAACCGATCGGTCGAGAAGGGTCGGAGACCGGCCTCGGAGCACGCCGCGAGGAAGCCCGTGTCCTCGCCCACGTTGAGGGCCGGGAATCTGATCGATCCGAGACGCGAGCGGTCCACGAGGAGGGTCGGCCCCATCACCAGCCCGATGCGGGCGAATTCCTTGTCGGGATTGCGCAGCACCGTCGTGTCGTCGGACTGGAAGTGCATGAACACGGTCCGCTTCCCCAGGACGGCGGAGTCGGTGACGCGACGGGCCAGCAGCATGTCGGAGAGATAACGGGGGCCGTACCAGTCGTCGTCGTCGAACTTGGCGAACCACTCGCCGTCGCCGGCCTCGATGCCGGCATTCAGACACTCCCCGAGGGCCCGCTCCGCCGGCATCTCGACGAGGCGCGACCCGGGGAACCCGGTCAGTCGTCCGCGGAGGTCGGGGATGTCGAAGCCGTCCCCGTGGGCGACGAAGATCAGCCGTACGCGGGGGTGCAGTTGCCGTCTCACGTTGTCGAGGGCGAAGTCCACCTGGGCGGGACGATTCGTGGCGATGATGACGTCTACTGTCGGCACGGTGTCGTCGACGGCGGGTAGCCCGGCCGCGCGGAGGATGCGCCCGGCGACACGGTCGGCGGTGTGGTCGGTCATCACCCGGCGCCACCCGAGATGGGCGGTGCGATGGCGAACCTGCGGGTCGAGGAAGGCTCCGAGCACCTCGTCGATGGCGGCCCGCCCCGAGGGCATGGGGACGTCCCCGTCGAAACATTCCTCGACGCCACGATGGGGCACCGACACGACGGGTGTGCGTTCGGCAAGGGCACGGAAGAGGGAAGCGTCGATGCGATCCGGGGCGGGATGGGCGTGGAGCAGCACCCTTCCGGCGCGGCCGATCGGGAGGGAATGGTCGACCGAACGCTCCGCCTCGACCCGGAGGGGTGCGGGATGATGCAGTCGTCGGCGCAGCCGGGGTGAATCGTCGAGCACGCGGAGCGAGCCCACGGTGCGGGCTCCGAGGAGGAGATCGTCGAGCGCGGGGAGATGTGCGGGGCGCCGACCGGGCGTCCACCGGGGTGCGAAGCAGAAATCCGCCACGACCGGATCCGCCGTGTCGCGTGCGAACGGTCGACGGGGATCGACCACACCGGGCACCACGACGATCGACCCGCCGGTCGCCGCGATGCTCGGTTCGGCGGCGCGCGTGGCGGAGTCGACCACGACGACGTCGGCCCGCCGGGCGAGCGCATCAGGGACCGGCCCCGCACCGACGGCGTCCCACAACACGCGGCGCACACCGCGGCGCTCGGCGCCGTCGAACAGACGGCGGAGTGCCCGTGGCGAGGTGCGTCCTCGGCGGTCGGGGCCGTGCTCGGCGACGACGAGATCGGCATCGAGAAACTGGTGGTCGAACCAGGCCGGGTCGGCGGCCACGACCCCCAGTGCCCCGCCGAGGTCACCGACGAGAGTGTCACCGGCCGCCACGATGGCGAGCCCGGGCTGGCGCGGCGCTTCTCGAGAGGGGAGACGCAGGCGACCCTCCGGCGTTCCCCGGCGACGGACTCGGCCGACGAGGGACATGATCCGCCCGGGCAATGCCCGCCATCCGCGGCCCGTCCTCAGGTCGACGACGAGGTGACCGACCAGGTACGCGGCAGAGGCGCGCAGTCGGACCCGATCGAGGCGCTGGGATGCGGCGGCGAGGAGCATCGAGTTCCGCAAGGACTCGATGCCCTGATCGGTCTCCTCACCCGGACGGGGCGTCACACCCATGCGACGTCAGTCCGTGCTCCCGAACCCACGGGAGTGGCTCCCCTCAGGATCTCGTCGTCGGCGATGGTCCACGTGTGCGACGAGGGATCGGCGCGTCTGTGGAGCATGAAGTTGAAGCGATCGGTGGAGAAGATGGCGAGACCCGCCGCCGTGCAGTCCTCGAGGAAGTGCGAGTCGGTCCCCCTCGGCAACGATGCGAATCTGACGGAGCCGAGCGCGTCGCGGCGCACCAGCAGGGTCCCGCCCTGAACCGTGGGGACCTCCTGGAATTCGCGTCCTGCGAACCGAAGGACGGTGCGGTCGGGGCCTTCGAGGTAGACGTAGTTCGTCCGCTTCCCGAGGATGGGAGCGTCCGTGTACAGGCGCGCGAGGAGCATGTCGGACAGATAGGCCGCTCCGTACCAGTCGTCGTCGTCGAACTTGGCGAACCAGTCCGCCGTCGACACGTCGAGCGCGGCGTTGAGGCACTCACCGAGTGTTCGCTCGGGTGGGAGGTGGAGGTGGACGGCGTCGGGGAATTCGGCGAGACGACGGCGCACTTCGTCGTGGTCGAAACCGTCGCTGTTGGTGACGAAGACGAGCCTCTTGCGCGGATGGTCCTGGCGTCGGAACGAGTCCAGGGCGAATTCGGTCTGCTCCGGTCTGTTCGAGACGAGGATGACGTCGACGGAGGGTGGTTCCGGCACGGGCGCCGCGATTCCGACCGCACCGAGGATGTCGGCCATGCGATGGGCGTAGGTGTGACGCGTCAGCACGTGGCGCATGCCTCTCTGGCCGAGACGGTCCCGGGTGTCGGGATCCATGAGCGACCCGAGGACGTCGGCCGCCTCCGCGCGACTCGACGGCGAGGGAACGAGATCGCCGAACAGGCTGTCCACGGCCTCCGATGGGGTGGACACGACCGGTGTGCGACAGGCGAGGAGCTCGAAGACCCGGCGCGCGATCATCGTGGGGGACCCGAGGACCGAATTCGTGTTGAGGAACACGCCATGGGTTCGGTACCTGCGCAGCATGGTGGCGTAGTCGAGGGTGCCGCGCACCCAGGGTCCGAAGTCCGCTCCCTCGAACCCGCCGACGGCGTCGGTGCCCGCCTGCCGGTCGTAGATGACGAGATCACCGGCCTCGACGGCCCCATGGAGCAGTTCGGTGAGCATCGCCACCCGTTCCGGGTACTGCCCGCCACGCCAGGAGCCGGCGAAGCAGATCTCCCGGTTCGACCCCTGGATGCGCCCGATCGGATTGTGGATGCGGGGTTGGGCGGCGAAGGTGAGTGCATGCACCCGGTCGTGCCCCAATGCCGAGCGGTAGCGGTCCACGACGTTCGAGTCGGTGGTGAAGACGTGATCGAAGGCCCGGGCCACGGGGAGGAACTGCTCGAAGTGGACCGGGTCCTCCTTGTTCCAGAAGACCGAGGGGATGCCGCGGGTGCGCGCCTCGGCGAGCACCCGTTCCATGACCGGCTTCTGGCCGAAGCGACTGAAGGCCCCCTGCCATCCGCCGCCGTTGGCGTTCCAGGCGCTCTCGGCGAGGACGAAGTGGGCCGCGCCGATCTGTCCCTGCCAGCGGTCGCGGGAAGCCGGCAACAAGCCGATCTCATGGGCGAAGCAGGCGTGGGAGAACTCGTCGAGGAATGAGAGCGCCGTCTCGGCACGCGTCGGGACGACGGCACCCGCGGTCCATGCGGCCGGTTCACGATCGGCGCGGGCCCTGGATCGCAGTCCGGCGACGAGTTCGCGGATCCGCCGGGGCGCCTTGCGCCATCCGACCGGGCGGCGCAGGTCGATGAGGAGCATCCCCACCTTCATCGCCGGCGAGGCCCGCATCACGCGCATGTGTGCGCGGTGTTTCTCCTCGCTCGCAGCCCTCTCCCGTTGCAGCCGACGCATCGTCTCGGTGCGGGGATCGGTGTCGATCGCCCGGGCTTCAGGTGGATGGGGAGAGGACGGGTCGGAAGTCATGGACGTCGAGTGGCTCGGAGGAACACTAGTTCCGCGATGTCGCGGAGGATGCGGTGGAGTCGCAGAGACCGGCGCACCATGACGCGAATCTCCGCTCCGGAACTTTCGTAGAAGGCGCCGTCAGGACCGGGCGAGCACGGCGGCGACGATGCGATCGGCGGCCTTGCCGTCCCACAACGCCGGCCTGCGGGCGGGGACAGGGCGGGCGAGTTCCTCCTCGACCGCGGCGACGATCCGACCGGGCTCGATGCCCACGACGGTGTTTGTTCCCTCGGTCACGGTGAGGGGCCGTTCGGTGTTCTCCCGGAGCGTGAAGCAACGCACGCCGAGAATCGTCGTCTCCTCCTGGATGCCCCCCGAATCGGTGAGGACGAGACGGGCACCGCGCTGCAAGGCGATGGAGGCGAGGTAGCCCACCGGGTCGAGGAGGGTGATGCCGGGGGGCAGGGGGATGTCCGCCCCGAAGCGGGCCCGCACGCGCGGATGCACCGGCCACACCAGCGGAACCTCCTCGGCCACCCGGGCGAGTGCCCCGAGGAGTCGGTCGAAGATCCCGGGATCGTCGACGTTGGAGGGGCGGTGCAGGGTGAGGAGGCCGTAGGGGGAGCCCGTCGGGACGCCGGTGAGCGCGGGTACGTCGACCGATTCGGCCCGGCTGACGTGGGTCAGGAGGGTGTCGACCATGACGTTGCCGACGAGTTCGATCGCCTCATCCCGATACCCCTCGGCCCGAAGGTTGTCGACGCCGTCGGGCGAGGGAGCCAGAAGGAGCGCGCTGAGACGGTCCGTGACCAGCCGGTTGATCTCCTCGGGCATGGTCAGGTCGCGTGACCGCAGACCAGCCTCGACGTGGGCGACCCGGATTCCGAGCTTGGCGGCGACGAGGGCACAGGCCACGGTGGAGTTCACGTCTCCGACGACCACGACCCAGTCGGGCTGCTCGGCGAGGAGGACCGGTTCGAAGGCCTCCATGATGCGGGCCGTCTGCACGGCGTGACTGGCCGAACCGACCTCGAGGTGGTGGTCCGGGGTGCGGATGCCGAGTTCGGCGAAGAACACGTCGCTCATCGAAGGGTCGTAGTGCTGACCGGTGTGCACGAGCGACACGGGGCAGTTCGCGCGCTCGAAAGCGCCCACGAGCGGGGCGACCTTCATGAAGTTGGGGCGCGCGCCGGCTACGAGGAGGATGCGAGGCGCCACGGGAGGACTCTACTGAGACCCGCCCACGCTCAACCCACGAGGGGCAACACCTCGGTGCTGAAGCGCTCCATCTGTTCCACGGCCTTGGCGTACGGGTCGCCGATGAGGTGGGGAAAGATCGTGAGGTACTCGAACCCCAGCAGGTCGCGCAGCTCCTGCACCTTCTCGGCCACCTGCTGGGGGGTGCCGAGGAGGATGGTGCTGTTGGTGATGGATTCGTCCATGGTGGGGATGAGTCCCGGCCCCACGGGCTTTCCGTCCGGGCCCATGTATCCGCGGCTCCATCCGTAGGGTCCGAGGAACTTCCAGAACTCGTCGTGACCGGGGAGGGCGGATCGGTAGGCCTCCTCGTACGTGTCCTCGATGCGCACCGAGACGACGAACATGCGCTTCTCGTGCCGCGCGAGAGATCCCCCGTGGTTCGCGTCGTGGAGTTCGCCATAGCGGTCCCACAGTCGCTTGATGAAGGCGGGATGCTGGTTCCAGAACACCGCACTGTGGCCGACGACCGGGGCGTACTCGAGCGTGCCGGGGCTCGTCACGGGCTGCCAGATCTCGTAGGGGTAGATGGGGCGGGGGATGAGGGTGAGCGTCTCGACGGTGGCGCCCCTGTCGGGAATACCCGGCTCGGGGTAGCGGAAGAATCTCCCGGCGTGCGAGAAGGTCTCCTGGGAAAGAGCCATGCGGATGACCTCCATGGCCTCCTCGAACCACTCGCGATTGCGGGCGTCGTCGATCATGGCCTCGGGATTGTCGGCGGAGCCGATCGAGACCTGATCGTTGTTGAGGTGGAGGATCTCGCGCGGCACGGTGCCCCGGCCGACACCGAGCATCGCCCGTCCACCGGAGATGTTGTGGAGGGTCGCGAAGTCCTCGGCGAGGCGCAGGGGATTCCACTGCGGCACGACGTTGAACATGGCCCCCATGCGCAGGTTCTGCGTGCGCGCGGCGATCCACATCGAGATGAGCAGACCGTTCGGAATGACCTCGTAGCCCTCGTACTGGAAGTGGTGCTCGGTCGTCCAGAAGCTGTCGTAGCCGAGGCGATCGGCCTCGATGGCGGCGTCCACGTACTTCTGGGTCGCATCCCAGCACTGCTCATTGGTGTAGCGGCGATCCATCGGGTTGGGGGCGCCCGCACCCGCATCGTCCATCTCGACGCCGCCGAAGAAGAAGGCTCCGAGTTTGAGCGGGGGTGTGACGGTCACCGTGGATCTCCTTGTCCGTGGGGCGGGTCCTCCGCCCCGGGATCACGGTAGTTGCGGGCCCGCGGGGCTCTCTCGTCCGCCCTGCGTACTTTCTGTCAAGACGAGGCGTCGGAGTCGGCGGTCCGGGCCCTGCGGCGGCGGTCGGCGGCACGACCCGCGGTGAGCCGGATGCCCCCGACCGCGGCCCCGGTCATGGCCACCGCCATCGAGAAACCGGTGTAGAGGGGCGTGCCGACGTCGCTCCCCGCGGTGAGCGAGTGGGCCACGACGATGCCGAAGAGCAGGTAGGAGAGCATGTGGATGCGCCGCCAGAGCGTCCGCGGGATGCGACGCATGAACAGTGACGTTCCCTGCACGGCCACGAGGAGCCAGAAAGCGACGATCCCGAGCGCGGCCGCGAGGGGTCGCCAGGATCCGACGAAGGGAACCAGCACGTCGACGAAGCCGAACTGGATCCACGAGTCGGCGATGAGCGAGCCCATGTGCAGGACGGCGAAGGCGAGGGAGAGACCGCCCAGCCACGTGTGGAGGTCGCGGATCCAGGGCGGGTTGTCCGACCCCATGAGGATGCGGGTGGACAGGAGGACCCCCCACAGGATGGCGAAGAGAACGAGGACCATGGAGACGTTGGCCGAGGCCCTCGTGAGATGCCACCAGAACTGCTCGCTCATGCGGAGAAATCCTGCCACGCGGCGCTCTCGAGGAGACGCCCGTCGTCGAGCACCAGAAGAGCGGCCGCGCCGATGCCGTGCACATCGGCGAGGAAACGGTCCGGCGGGCGGCGGAAGGCGGCCTTGGTCCACACCTCGGCCCAGGCACCCGTGGAGGTGATGACTGTCGCGCCGATCACGTCGGACGGGCTCTCGGTCGGGTCGTCGAGGAAGAAGTGGTGATGCTCGGGGCCCCGACCCCCGCGATGTCGCGCGGAGGAGGACGACGTGGCCACGGCACCCACGGAGACGGCGACCTTGGCGATCGGTGTCACGAGGTCCCGAGGATCGAGGATGTTCACGGCCCAGCCGTTCCCATCCGGAGTCGGCCCGGTGACGCGCAGGTCGCCCCCGACGTTCACGCACACCGACACGGCTCCCTCGTCGAGGAGTTCCCCGGCCACGAGATCGGCCGCGAGGCCCTTGCCGATGCCGCCGGCATCGAGGGTCATTCCGGGAGGGCATCTGACGATCCCGTCGGGCGAGATGTCGACGCCTGTCAGGTCCCCGAAGGGTCGCGCCTCGGGCGGCAGCACGGTGACGGCTCCGTCGACCAGAGACCGTGCGTCTCCGGCGGCGACCTGCAACGGCAGCAGCGTGGGATTGAAGTCCCCGTCGGTCGAGGAAACGCCGGCCACCATGTGCTCGATCAGGTGAATCGTGGCGGCGTCCACCCGGACTGGCGATCCTCCGGCTCCGTTGATCCGGGAGATGTCGCTCTCGGCTCGGAACCTCGACCACAGGGACTCGAGTTCGCCGAGACGTCGCAGCCCTCGTCGAGCCAGTTCCGGTGCGTCGTCACCGGCGACCGTGACCGTGCAGCCCACGCCCATGACGCGTCCGGACAGAGCTGCCGTGACGACGGAGGTCATCGATGCATCGGGCAACACCGGATCAGTTCGAGCCGGAACTGTTCTGGGTGTTGCCCCCGCCCTGTGCAGGGACTGCCGGCACGGGAACCTGGATGCTCTGAGGAGCTTTGGTCGCGGTGGAGGGCTTCGTCGACGAGGGCTTCGTCGACGAAGGCTTCGGGCCGGTGGACCCGCCGGGGATCGATGCCTGTCCGCCCACACCCGCGTCCGCAGCTCCCGCCGGCGGGTTACCGGCAGTCGGTGTCACCGGAGCCACGAGAGGCTGGGGTTCATCGGGAATCGTCCGTGCCTCGGCCAAGGAATATCCCGCGATCATGCCGAAGGTGGCCATGCTCGAGAGCCCGAGGGCGAGGATGCGGGCCGACACCGCGGGGTGGCGGCGCCGAGGCGGACGGCGATCAGTCGTCATCTTCGTCGTCGTCCTCGTCGTGGTCGTCGTCCTCGTCATCTTCGTCGTCGTCCTCGTCGTCGTCCTCGTCGTGGTCGTCGTCCTCGTCGTGATCCTCGTCCTCGTCCTCATCGTCACGCGGGGTGGCGGTGAGAGGAGCCGATTCCACCTCGACGTCGAAGACGCCGTTCTCGATGTCGACCTCGAACATCACCTTCATCGACGGCCCGGTGAAGATCACCTTGGCGTCATCGTCGGCGCTGGTGGCGGGGCGGACATCGGCCGTCCAGCCGGCCGCGGGGGCCACCGAGACGATCACGGGGATGCCATCCACCATGTCGACGACGACGGTGCCGGCCTCACCCACCTCGTAGGTGGCTGAGGTGTCCGACGAAGTGATGAGATCGGCGCCGGAGTCGGGCATCGACACGTCCGGAGACGACGGCAGGGTCGAGTCCGAGGGGACCGAAATCTCCGTGCCGGCCCCGGCCGCCGAGGGGGTCACGAGGACCGCGGAGTTCACGGCGAGTGCGGTAGCGCCGGCGGCGAACACCCCCGAGATCGAGAGTGCGGTGGCGAGAGAGGCTTTCATGGCTGGTGTCCTTTCGCGGATCGTGTGATCCGATGCCTGCACCGTAGGGACAGGTGGGTGAAGGGCCGGCGAGGGGACGTCAAAGGTTCGTCCAAGATCGGCGACCCGCCCCGACCCCGGTGTGGACGGGCCACAATGGCGGGGTGAAGGTGCTCCTGGTCGAGGACGACGCGGCTGTGGCTGCCGCGGTGGTCGACTCGCTGGCGTCGACCGGCATGGAGGTGGTGCACGTGGCGACCGGGGCCGAGGGCGTGTCCGCGGCCGGCCACGGGGTGGACGTGGTGCTGCTGGACCTCGGGCTCCCCGACATGGACGGCCTCGACGCGGTCCGGCTCATCCGGGAGACCTCGTCGGTGCCGGTCATCATCGTCAGCGCCCGGGGCGACGAGCTCGACCGTGTCCTCGGTCTCGAATTGGGGGCCGACGATTACGTGGTGAAGCCCTTCAGTCAGCGCGAGCTGCTCGCCCGCATTCGGGCGGTGGCGCGGCGCGCCGAGCCGGGCGCGGTCGATTCCGGGGAGCGCAGGTCGTCGCGCCTCGTCATCGACGAGAAGGCGCGGAGGGTGACGCTCGACGGTGAGGAGATCGCCTTCACCGCCAAGGAGTTCGACCTGCTCTCCTTCCTCGCGTCGGAACCGGGAACGGTCATGCGCCGGGGGGACATCCTCGAACACGTCTGGGACGTCGAGTGGTATGGCACCACGAAGACCCTGGACGCCCACGTGGCCGCCATCCGCAAGAAACTCGGCGACCCCGATTGGATCCAGGCGGTCAGGGGCGTCGGGTTCCGCTTCGTCGAGGTCGCACGTTGAGGACGCGTCTCGTCGCCGCCATGGTGGGTGTGATGACCCTCGTGTTCGTGGTGTTCGGTGTGCCCCTCTTCCGCTTCGTGGAGGGCGTGGAGCGCGACAGGTACCTCGCCACCCTCGAACGCGACGCCTACGCGCTGGCGAGCCACGCCAGGGACACCCTCGCCCCGGACGCCGGCGAACCCATTCCCTCCCTGGTGCCGTACCTCGCGGACCACGCCGGCCGGCCGGGGGTGACGGCCGTGGTGGTGACCGCCGACGGAAGGGCCGTGGTCGCCAACGACGCCTCCGCCGTGCCGGGCGACGACTACCGGAACCGACCCGAGATCGTCGATGCTCTCGGCGGGGCGACCGTGTCCGGTGAGCGAACGTCGCGCACGCTCGGCGACCGACTCGTCTACGTGGCCGTTCCCGTGATGAAAGGGGACGGAGTCATCGGTGCGGTGCGCATCTCGAGCACCCGCACGGCCGTGGACCGGGAGGTGCGCGACAGGCTCGTGGGAATCGCGACGGCGGGGTCGTTGACGCTCCTGGCAGGCCTCCTCGTGGCCCTGCTCGTCGCCCTCGGCGTGGCTCGCCCGTTGCGCCGGCTCATCACCTCGACCGAGAGGCTCTCCGAGGGGGACTTCTCCGTCCGGGCCGACGACGCCCACGGTCCGCGCGAGGTGCGGGAGTTGTCGCGGTCGTTCAACGCCATGGCCGGGCGGGTGGGGTCGTTGTTGGAGGGGCAACGCCAGTTCGCCGGTGCGGTGTCGCACCAGTTGCGCACCCCGCTCACCGCACTGCGTCTGCGCATCGAGACCGCGATCCGGCTCGCGGGGGACGCCCCCGCCGTCGGCCCGTCATTGGAGGCCTCGCTGCGCGAGACGGAGAGGATGCAGGAGATCGTCGAGCAACTGCTGCTCCTGTCGCGCATCGAGTCGGGGTCGGCGGCGGTGGTGACGGCCGATGCCGCCGCGGTCGTGCGGGAGAGGGCCGGCATGTGGCAGCCACTCGCCGAGGAAAGGGGCGTCTCGATCGTCGTGGCGGGCGACGGGTCGGTCACGTGCGCCACGGTCGCGGGGGGAATCGAACAGGTGCTCGACAATTTCGTCGACAATGCCCTCTCTGTCTCGCCCCCGGGTTCCACGATCACCCTCGTCGCCGCGCGCACGGGGGACGGTGTCGTAGTGGAGGTCGTCGACGAGGGCATCGGACTGGACGCATCCCAGCGCGAGCGGGCCTTCGACCGGTTCTGGCGCGCGCCGGGGGCGACCGACCATCCGGGGTCGGGGCTCGGGCTGGCGATCGTGCGACAACTGATGGTCGCGTGCGGAGGGAACGCTGAACTGCTCGAGGCGCCCGGGGGCGGCGTGCGGGCGGTGGCGACCTTCCCCGCCCGATGAGGGTGCACGCGGGCCGCGCGTTCAGTCCTGTCCGGTGTCGCCGATCCAGTCGGGAACCCGCTCGAGCAGGTCGAGACTCACCTCTCGGCAGCGGTCGAGCACGTCGCACATCGGCTCCGTGACGGCCGAATAGACGTCCGCCAGCGTGACGGGCACCCGGGCGATCACGCTCAGGCTGCGCTCGGCGGCGTCGGTGACCCGGGGGAACGAGTCGATGGCCGAGACCTCGAGGGGCAGTTCGGTGCCCCCGAGTCCGGCGACCTCGGTGGCGAGGACGAGCAGATCGGGCGGCGATTGGAGGGGCGGGAACGCCCAGGTGAAGACGAGGGGAAACTCGAAGCCGGTCGGTGGCTCTCCGTCGGGATCCTCCATCGCCAGCACCGCGTCCTCGAAGGAGAGCAGGGTCCGCGGATCGATCTCGAGCGAGACATGGAGGTCGATCGGCCCGTTGCAGGCCTCCTCCGGATGCAGGTCGACCTCCCACAACTGGCGCAACGAGTAGGTCTCGATGAAGTGACGCTCGTCGTGCACGTGGAACCCGTGGTCGACGGCGTGACTCTTGAGGTCCGTCACGAACCCGGCAATGTCGATGACGGCCACGGAGGGAACACTACCCTTCGGTCGTGCCCCGCTTCGATGCCGCCTCCGACGACGTGGACATCCTGGCGTTCCTCCACGACGTCGCCGATGCCGCCGCGGACACCCTCGACGAGGCCGCCGATTGGTCCGAGACCGGCGGGCACGAGGGCCAACTCGCCGGTGACGTGCTGGTGGACGATGTCGTGACCGATCTCCTCGAGGTGTCGGGATTCGCGGTGCTCTCGGAGGAGAGCGGGCTGGGAGCATGGGACCGCTCGGCGGGACAGCTCCTCGTCGTGGTCGACCCCGTCGACGGTTCCACCAACGCCGCGCGCGGCCTGCCCTGGTACGCGACATCGCTGTGCGTCGTCGACGCGGACGGTCCGCGGGTGGCTCTCGTGGCCGAACAATCCGGCAGCGAGACGCGATACTCCGCGATCCGGGGACAGGGAGCGCGTTGCGACGGGACGCGCATGGCTCCGTCGGGTCTGACGGACGACGCACGCGCGGTGGTCGGGGTCAACGGTCCGCTCGCGTCCGGTCACGGATGGTGGCAGGTGCGCACGATGGGCGCGGCGGCACTCGACGTCTCGCTGGTGGCCAAGGGCGCCCTCGACGGCTACATCGACACCGTGGGTCACGGCTGCTGGGACTATCTGGCGGCGCTTCTCGTGTGCCGGGAGGCGGGGGCGATCGTCGTCGACGCGCTCGGCCGCGACATCGTCACCCTCGATCCCGCGGAGCGACGCATGCCCCTCGCCGCCCCGACGGCGGAGATGCTCGAGAGCCTGCGTCGGGCCTGGGCCGCGTCGCGCGCCTGAGCCGCG
>CAZSNB010000013.1:0-13290 GCA_964608285.1 uncultured Bifidobacterium sp. | reverse complement strand
CGCGCCTGAGCCGCGTCAGCGCCGGGTCTCGCGCACCGCGTCGAGGAGCATCTCGAGACCCAGTTCCGCGGTGCGTTCCCAGCGGAAGCGCGCGTTGTGCTCCAGTGCGGACCGCCCGAGGCGCCCGAGTCGCGCGGGATCCGACAGGAGGCCGACGATGGCCGGGCCGAGGTCGGGCGGCTCGGCGACGAGCAGACCCGTGACGCCCTCGACGACGGCCACCCGGTGGCCGTCGTTGTCCGTGACGACCGCCGGTGTCCCGCAGGCACCGGCTTCCGTGATGGTCAGACCCCACCCTTCCGAGTGGGAGGCGCCGGTGAGGATCCAGGCGGAGCGGTAGAGGCGCACGAGATCCTCGTGGGGGATGCGTCCGCGGAGTTCGACGTTCCCTGTCAGGCCGTTCGCGGCCACGGCGGCGAGGATGTTCTCCCGCTCGGGTCCCTCGCCGACGATCACGAGCCGCGCCGAGGGGTGGGCGTCGACCACGTGACGGAAGGCGTCGACCAGCTCGACGAACCGCTTGACGGGTGCGAGGCGCCCCACGGCGACGACGAGGGGGTCGGGTGAGACGGGCGATCCGTCCGCGCAGTAGGAATCGTCGATCGCCGGTTCGATGACCCTGACCTTCCCGGCCCGGAAGCCCAGCTCGAGGAGGCGCACCCGGGTGGTGGGGGCGAGGGTGGCGACATGGGTGCGGCGGTAGAAGGGGGGTGCCAGACGTGTCTCGACGAGACGTCCGACGGGAGCGAGCACGGCGGGAAGGCTCTCCCCCCACATGTCCTCGTGGATGTGATGCAGATAGACGATGCGGGCATCGGCGCGCCACAGGGGGCTGAACCAGGGGACGCCGTTCCATGCCTCGACCACGGCGGTCCCGCGCGGGCGGCGGCGCAGCAGTCGGGGGAGGATGACGCGGGGAAAGACCCCGTATCGCCCGCCGCGCTGTGCGACGCGGTAGCCGTTGCGCGTGAACGTCCGCGCAACGTCCGCCGTGGACGTCCGGTGCTCGATGTCGAGCCCGGCGGCGGCCCACAGGCGCAGGACGTTGTCCATGTAAACCTCGGAACCGCCGGCGTCGGGATCGTCGAGGTCGCGCCAGGCGCACGACTCGACGCGGGTGATCCCCGCATCTGCGAGTCGGGCGACCAGGTCACGGAGGCGCTCCGCCGACGCGGTGGGCGGGGTGCTTGCACCTGTCACAGACGGGCGATGATACTTGCGGAGTGAAGCAGACCGGTGAACGACCTCTCAAGGAGACGACCCCGTCGGGTCTGATCGCCCTCCACGACGCGGGCTACCGCGAGATACGCGACCGGCTCGGCCCCGGTGCCGTGCTTGACATCGGCTGCGGGGTCGGGGACGAGTCGGTGCGTCTGTCGGCCCCGGGTCGCTCGGTCGTCGGTCTCGACTACGACCTCGAGACCGCCTCGCTCGCGCGCGGTCAGGGAATCGGCGCCGTCTGTGGTGACGGTGCCGTTCTTCCCTTCATGACCGGGAGCTTCGACGCCGTGTCGTCGAGCCACATCATCGAG
This sequence comes from uncultured Bifidobacterium sp., assembly GCA_964608285.1. Lineage (GTDB taxonomy): Bacteria > Actinomycetota > Acidimicrobiia > Acidimicrobiales > Ilumatobacteraceae > UBA2093. The sequence goes on along the minus strand of CAZSNB010000013.1, from coordinate 11,758 downwards.
CACTTCGTCGATCCGAGCGGCCACGTGGAGGAGATGGCACGGGTCGTGGCCGACGACGGTACCGCCTACATCCTCACGCCGAACGAGCCCGCGGACTTCGAGAACCCGTACCACGTCCATCTCTTCACGCCGGAGACCCTGCGCGACATGCTCGAGCGACACTTCGAGGACGTCACCGTCGTGGGGCTCGACGGCAACGACGAGGTCCGCGCGGACTTCGCCCGCCGGCGGCGGACCGGTCGGCGGATCCTGGCGCTCGACGTGTTCAATCTGCGGCGTCGTCTCCCGCGGTCGTGGTTCGTCGCCCTCCATTCCGCCGGTCGGAGGATCGTGTACCCCCTCCTGAGGAGGCTCTCGGGTCCGGAGAAGGTCATTGGCGAGGGAGCGTTCGCGGTCACCGACCGCATCGACCAGGACACCCTGGTTCTCTTCGCCATCGCGCGTCGCCCGCGCCGTTGATCAGAGGTCGCGGAAAGAGGTGGCGCTCACGCGACGTCGCATCAGCACGTCCCGTGCGCCCCAGCGCGTGACCAGCCAGAGCGCCTCGCGCACGATGGATCCCTTCATCTTCGACACGCCGAGCTGACGCTCGCGGAAGATGATGGGTATCTCGACGATCCGTGCCCCGGAGCGCACGAGACGGTAGGTGGTCTCCACCTGAAACATGTAGCCGTCGCTGCGGGTGCCGGTGAGGTCGCATCGTCGCACGACGTCGGCGGCGAAGGCGCGGAAGCCGGCCGTGGCGTCGTTGATGGCGAGTCCCAGCATGAGGGCCACGTAACGGTTGCCCCACTTCGAGAGCCTGAGGCGATTGCGCGGCCATCCCACGATCGTCCCCCCCGGCACGTAGCGCGACCCGATGGCGAGGTCGGCGCCGAGCACCACCGGAGAGATCAATTGCGGCAGGACCTCGGGCTCGTGGGAGAGGTCGGCGTCGATCTCGACCAGAACGTCGTAGCCCCGGTCGAGTCCGATGGCGAAGCCGATGCGGTAGGCGTTGCCGAGGCCGTTCTTCGAATCGCGCCGCATCACCTCGATGCGTCCCCGTTCGGCCCCGACTCTCTCCGCGATGTCCGGGGTGCCGTCCGTGCTGGCGTCGTCGATGACGAGGATGTCGGCGTCGGGGACCGACGTTCGGATGCGACCGAGGACCGTGGCGATGTTGTCGGCCTCCTGGTGCGTGGGGACGATGACCAGGGTCCGGGGCACGTCGCGACTCTACTCAGTCCCGGGAGGACAGGGCCCCGACAGCGGCGAGGGACACGACGAACCACGTGACGGGCGAGAGGCCGGTGAATCGGCCCGGCCAGTCGAGGGTGGGTTGGTGACCGAAGCGCGACTGCGAGACGACGATGACGGCGGAGACGATCGTCCACCCCGCGACGACGAGGAACAGCAGCCGATTGCGTCGCAGACGCGTGCCGAGAAGCGCCCCGGCGAGCCCGGGTGCGCCTCCGCCGATACCCGCCACCGCCACACCGACGACGAGGAGGGCCCGACGCGACGTCGGCGTCGGCGTCGTCCCGGCGGGTCGCCGTCCCCGGCCGAAGATTCCGAGGGCCACGAGGGCCACCGCCACGGCGGCGGCCAAGGACATCCACAACGCCGGACCGATGACGCGTTGGGGTGTCCAGTCGATCACCAACCGCCCCGGACCCGGGACGAGCCAACCGTTGGCGTAGCCCTGGACCACGACCGGCGCGCCGAGGTCCACGACCCTCCCGTCGTCTGTCTCGAGGCGCGCGGTCCATCCGGTGTTGATGTTCTGGCCGAACGAGAGGAGGCGGGGACCGTCGGCGTCGATTCGGGCGGTGACGCGCGTGTCGTCGAAGGATTCGGGGGCGACCGGCGCCCACGAGGCATCCGTTCCCCCGTCGAAGCCGGGTTCGGAGAGGACGAGTCGGTCGATGTCGATTCCGGTGTCGATCCCGGCGGAGGTGTCGATGAGGTTCTCGCCCGCGCGCAGCGTCACCGACCCGCACCCGACGACGGAGATGTCACCCAGGGACGACATCAGGTCACCGCGCGGGACGAGCCGCACGGGCACCGGACTCCCGTCGACGCTCACGAGGTCGTCACGGCACTCGCCGGCGATCCGAGCGCGACGCGACGGATGGGGAGATCCGAGGTCGATCTCGACGATGGCGACCGGGAGGACGTCGTCGTCGAACGTGAAACGGTTGGTGAAGGTGCGAGCCTCGATGCGGTCGATGCGGACGGATGCGAGCGGATAGACGAATCCGTCGGGCAGGTCGGCGGTGAGCAGGTCGCCCTCACCGCGGAGGTTCACCGAGTGGAGCCGTCCGGTGGAGTCGGTGACGGCGAGGCGTTCGGGTCGCGAATGCCACCGATCGTTCCTCACGCGGAGTCGCAGGAGGGGCGCATCGTCGGTGGGAGAGAGGGACAGATCGAGGCGGGAGCCGAGCACGTCGCGCATGGGACTCGTCCAGGCGGTCGCGACGTTCCCGTCGACGGCGAGCCCGGCGAAGGACCGGGGAGTGTCGACGAGCCGGGCCGACGAGGCCGCACCTCCGAGACCGGTCACGCTCTGGAGGACGGCCTCCGAGGCCGCTCCCGCCAGCCGCGCGGTGCCCGACACCGTGAAGGTCCGGGGCGAGGCCAGTTCCACGATGCGGTGGAGGGCGAGCTCGGGATCGGACGTGGCGGTGAGGGCGTTGCGCCACCGGGCGAGCACGATCGCCATCGCACGGGTGCGCCCCGACAACTCGCCGATGCTGCGCGGGAGGGCGATGTACTCGGTGTTCGTCACGCCCGGGATGGAGATCTCGGCGATGCCCACACCGGGTGCGAACGAGTAGTCGGCGAGCCCTGCCATCGAGTCGTCGAGGATCGAGTACCGCACGGTGGTGAAGGTCGTCGTCGGGAAGCGCACCGCGACCAGCGGTGCCATTCCGGGGACGACGGTGACGCTGCGCAGGGTGGTCCCGGTGGGGTCGAGCAGGTCGAGCCGGGCCCGGGTCACGACGCGGTCGCGGCGTCCGCGGATCGGCATGTGGAGGTCGATCCTGTCGGTGGTCACGGTCCGGCGGTAGTCGACCTCGATCCATTGACCGCGGGCATCGGCGAACACGGCTCCCCGCCACGCGGTGCGTGGATCGCCGTCGACGGCATTCTCGGGCCTGTCCTCCGGGGAGAAGGTGATGGGATTGCCGTAACTGCTCCCGCGGACCCGGGCAACGTCCCCGACGAGGACGCTCACCGATTGCTCGTCCGCGGGGACCTCGGCACCGCTCGTCGCGGAGAACGGATTGAGTCGGATGTCCGCGGGGTCGTCGCCGTTCGGCGTCTCGTCCCGGGCCTCGGTGCGGCCGACCTGGGACACGACGGACGACCAGTGGCGCGCCGCGCGTCGGTTGGTGTCGGTCGCGATGAGACGATCGATGAGGCCATCGGCGGGGACGACGTGCCGGGCCGAGGACAGCGACGCCGCGTAGAGGAAGGTGTCGGTCCCGTGCAGGGTGCCGGAAGCGAGGGCCTCCACGGCCCCGTCGCCGCTCCCGGCGAGCACGACGGAGCCCGAGGGGGCGGAGAGGGTGAGCATGGGTCGGGCGCCCGGCACGCGCCAGGCGGCGACGGAGGGATAGGACGGGACCCGGTCGACCGAGTACCAACTCTCGTCCACGATTCCCGCGTGGTCGTCGCTCCGGCGGAACGGCCCGTCGTAGAGGAGGGGGCCGGGTGGCTCGGCGGCGAGCGCCGCTCCGATGTTCTCGGGTCGTGCGGTGAGGTAGTTCGTCGAGAGGAGGTCCGCGCGCCACGTCAGCGTGTCGGCCGACATGAGCACGGCGAATTCGGCGAGGAGCGCCGGGTAGTCCCTCACCTCGGCGAGGCGGGACTCGAATGCGGAGAGCAGGTCGGTGCCCGCCTCGCTGCCGAGCGGCACCATCTCCTTGGCCAGATGTCCCGACGCGATGAGTCCCGGGAGAACCGGGTCGACCGTGCCTCCCCAGGAGTGGTCGGCGAAATTGACGGCGGGGAACTCGTAGGTGCGCGAGGTGCCGTCGGGACGGGCGTTGTCGTCGATGGCGGCGGCGATCCCGGTCCACTCGACCGGCAGATTCTCGTCACGGGAGATGGCATCGGTGACGAGGCCCCCGTTGAACCAGGGCAGGTTGTTCATGACGACCACCGAGACGAGCGCAGAGGCGACCAGGAGGCGCGACCGCGTCGCCGGGCTCCGCAGGCGCGAGGGGAGTCCGCGGCAGACGTCGTCCCACGATGACGCCACCCAGCCGAGGGAGAGCGCGAGCACGAGCAGCACCCCCGGCATGGCACGCGGTGTCGAGCGCAGGGCGAAACCGCTCTCCTCCGACACGATGCGGCTGAACACCCGACCCCAGGGCCCCGATTCCCCGAGCGGTGCAGCACCCACGGCCACCGTCAGGCCGACGAGGAGCACCAGAGCGACGTGGATCCGCTCGCGCGAGCGGTTGACGAGCACCGCCGCCGTGCCGGCGAGCGCGACGAGGAACCCGGCGACGATGACGATGCGGTTCTGCATGAAGGGCGCGCTCCCCCCCACCCAGCGTCCGCCGTATTCGCCGCCGTAGAAGAACCAGTAGCCGAGGCCGCGCAGAAGTTCCTGGGGCAGGGACGCCTTGGCCACCGCCTCGTAGGTCTCGGTGTAGCGAAGAATGGGCAGTCCGTGCGCGGATTGGACGACGAGGGCGGCGAGCCACCACAAGGAGACCACGATGCTGCCCGAGGCGATTCCGGCGAGAGTGGCGAGCGACCTGCGGGCTGACGCGTGCCCCGACAGCACGTCGGCCACGAGCCACACGACGAGGGTGAGGAGCGACATCGCCAGTGCGGTGGCGTTGACGGTCCCGGCCGTGCCGATGATGAGGACCGCCACGGCGGGCCATTTCCATCCGGTCGACTCGCGGGTGCGGACGGCGCAGTAGATGATCCAGGGAAGCGCGGCCCACGGAAGGAGGAGGCCCGAGAGACGGGCGACGTAGTGCAGCACGTAGGGACTGAGTCCGTAGGCCAGTGCCGCGAGCAGTGCCGCGTCCGCCCGGTGTCCGAGCCGCAGCGAGAGTCGGTACACCCCGAGAGCGGCGACGCAGACGATGGTGCCCCACCACAGACGCTGGGCGACCCAGTCGGGCACCGCGAGTGCCTCCATCAGCCAGAACCACGGCCCCATCGGCCACAGGTAGCCGATGTACTGGTGCGTGACCGTTCCCGCGCCGACCGTGGAACTCCACATCGACGTCGCCTCTGACATCACGGATGCCGGGTCGAGATAGAGGTACGTCTTGGTGTCGGCGGTGACAGTCCCCGGTCGCGCCGCGAGGACGGGGACGTAGGACAGTCCGACGAGGAGGACCGTGCGCCAGGACCGCACGGCTGCACCGGCTCGTCTCGTCGCCCGTCGCATCGGGGAGACGCTAATGGAGCGGTCCGGTCGTCTCCCGGCCTGCCTCGATGGACTCCGATCCGTCGGTCCGCCGGGTGGCAAACACGGTGAAGGTGGTGACCATCGCACCGAGGAGGACGAGACGGTGAGCGGGCTCGGCGGCCTCCGGCCAGTCGAAGCCGGGGGGTACGGCCGACGTGATGAGCAGCAGACCGCCCCAGGACAGGCCCGCCGCCAGAAGCCCCGGACCGACCGCGTCGGCGACGCGTTCGGGGAGGCGCGGCAGCACGGCGACGACCAGGGCGGCGAGAACGCCGTATCGCGGGGACACGAGCACCACGGTCGCGAGACCGGCCAGTGGCGCGACGAGAGCCGGCCATCGCCGGGGTCGTGGTGCAGCGAGGGGGGTGACGGGTTCGGCCGTGCGCCGACGGGTGGCGACGAGGATCGCCGCGGCGACGACGACCGCGAGGACGGTGGCCCACAGCGCGCGCGTGAGAGTGCGTTGGGGAAGGAAGTCGAACGTGACGGTCGCGGCGGACGTGCCGGGCTCGAGCCACCATCCGTTCGCTCCACCGTCGACCGGGAGCGACTCGCCGAGATCGCGACCGTCCAGCGTCGCGCGCCACCGGTCCGAGTGCCCCTCGGCGAGGACCAACCAGCATCCCCGCGGACAAGGGTCGGTCCTCGCCGTGCGACGGGTGGCATCGCCCGTCGACGCGACCGGGGTGGCGGCGAAGGCCGTCGACGTCCATGCGGTGTCGGTGACGACGACGCGGTCGAGGACCACCCCCGACGAGTGGGTCGACACCTCGTGGGTGCCGGCCGCGAGCACGAGGGGCTCGGAGACCCAGCCACCGATGGTGGCGTCGCGGCGCAGGGGAATCGTCACCCCGTCGAGGTCGACGGTGACGTCGACGGGCGACGCGACCCCGTCATCGGCATGCACATCGGCGTGGATCACGACGGGGCGCGTCCACGGCGCGTCGAAGCGACGGACGAAGGAGGTCTCGGGATCCGCTCGGGACGTCTGGTGGACCGGGGCGCGGAGTCGGGTCATCACCCACGCCACGGGCGTGTCCTCCTCGACCTGGTCTGCTCCGCGCGTGGGCATGATGCCCACCTCGCGGACCGGTCCGCGACCGAGGTCAACCTCGGCGAAGCCCACGCCGTCACCGGAGGCGGTGTCCCCGTCCACGGAGTCGATGCGCATGGCGAGGACGGTGGTCGGAGCATCGAGATCGAGGATGGTGTCGCCGGTGAACAGACTCCGCTCCCGCCACGGCCCGCCGTCCGTGGAGACGGACAGACGCGTGATGCGGCGGTCGCCGGGTGGTTGCAGGAGACGCAGTGAGGAGAAGGGATCCGTGGCGGTGATCTCGAACACCGCACCGCGCGGGTCGACGCCTGAACCGACGCGCCACGCGGTGGACTCGTCGCCGTCCACCGCCCGGAAGGGTCGATGCTCGGGTTGGTATCCCAGCGGAGAGCCGTAGCCGGAGGCGCGCACCCGCACCGGACCCTCCTGCTCGAACGAGGTCCGGTCCGGGGCGACGGCGCGGGTGAAGACGGGCAGTCGCACGTCGGCCCGGTCGCGGACCATCGCGGCGAGGCGACCGGCGACGTCCTCGGGGTATCCGACGGCGTCGCGCGACCCCCGCCACTGCCGTGCCACGAGGGCCGCCGTGTCGGTGACGACGAGACCGCGGGCGCGCCGGAGCTCGGCGGCCAGGGCGTCGTCGGGTATGTCGGCGACGTACCTCACGGTGCCACCTCCGAGCAATCCCGCCGCGGCGGTGTCGATGAGTCCTTTGCCATCTCCCGCGACGACGAGCGTCGCCTCCTGCTGGCGCACCGCAACACCGGTTCCCCTCGGCAGCAGAAGTGCCCGATGCCCGTCGCCGAGGTCCACCAGCGACGCGGCGAGGGCGTTCGCCGCCATGATGTCGTCGGCGCTCGGGGTGCCGTATCGCTCGGGACGGGTGTCGCCGGGCAGGAACACCGCACCGTAGGAGAGCGTTCCGCCCAGCGCGATGAGCGAGGCGGCGTCGAGGCGGCCCTCGCGCACGGCGTCGTCGAGCGCCAGCAACGCATCCATCATCTGGGCATTCCCGAGGGGGAGGAGGTCGCGGGTGAGGACGGGACGCGCGGTGACGGCCGGCAGGGCCGGGTCGTTCGTGTGTCCCCAGGTGTAGGAGCCGAACTCCTGACCGGGGACTTGCAGGATGCGCGCACCCTCGGCGGTCGCTTCCTCGATGTCGGACGCGGCGGACCGCCACGAGTCGGGAATGGCGGCGAACCCGAGGTTCGGGTCGACGGAACCCTGCAGAATCCGATCCGGTGCGGCGACGAGGAGCGACACCACGAGAGCCACACCGGTCGACGGACCGAGCACGGCGCGCAGTCGAGGCCCGACACGGCCCGTCGCGAGACGCGCCCACATCGGCGAGTCGACGAGGAGGGCGAGACCAATGGCGAGGCCGATGAGCATGACGGGAACGGCCCGGGTGCTCGACCGCAGGGCGAGCGCAAGGGTCGAATCGGGACGGGAGAGGACCGCATCGAAGAGCGGCGAGGGTCCGTCGATGGGATGGGCGCCGACCGCGAGGACGAGTCCGACCACGACGAGACCGATTCCGAGACGTGCCTCGGTTCGCCGGGTGCGTCCGAGCACGGCGATGGCGACGGTGGGCAGCATCAAGGAGGCGATGACGGAGACGGGGGAGGAGAGCGCACCGAGGGCGGCGGTGGTGAGGGGGATGGAGTCGAGTCCGACGTAGGTGAGCCAGTAGCCGAATCCGCGCATCACCTCGACGGCGTTGGAGGTCGAGGAGACGGCCTCGAGGGTCTCGGAGTACGCGAGGACGTCCGCGCCATGGCGCGCCTGGAGCACCACGGCGACGATCCACCACGTCGAGACCGCCGCACCGAGGATCCCCGCGCGCAGCACGAACACGAGGGAACCGCGCCGGGTGCCCCGCAGGAACCCCTCGAGAACGACGACGGCCGGCCCGGCGAGCATGAACACGGTGGCGGCACCGTTCACCTGGGCGACGGAAGCGAGCACCAGGGCGGCGGCCGCGGGCCAACGCCACGAACGCGAGACCACGCCGCGTGCCGCGATCCAGCACAGCCATCCGAGGCCCGCCCAGGGCAGGAGCATCGCCGAGGTGCGGGCCTGGTACGGCAGCACGTACGGGGAGAACATGTAGGACAAGCCGCCCAGAAGCGCCGCCGCCGGCGTGAAGGACAGGTGGGTGAGCAGTCGCCGCACCCCGAGCGCGGCGAGGAGGAAGACGGTGCCGAGCCAGAGGCGTTGGGCCAGCCAGTCCGGGATACCGAGGAGTTCCGCTCCCCGGTACCACGGCCCCATCGGCCACAGGTAGCCCACGCCTTGGTGCGGGACGTAGCCCCCGAACTGGCTCGGGTCCCAGGCGCGGAGGGCACGGTCCATCAACCCCGCCGGATCCGAATAGAGGTACAGCTTGGTGTCGGCGTTGATGTTCCCCGAGCCGAAGGCGAGGAGCGGGGCGTAGGCACACAGGGTCATCCATGCACCGGGAGAGGCGGCGAGTCGACGCAGGGTGGATCTCACGCTGTCACCGTCCCGCGATCCATTCCGTGCGCGTCACGATGGACTCCGCCAACAACGGTTCCAGCCAGCGCGCGAAGGTGTCCGAGACGTGGTTGTTGTCCCGGTACACGAGCAGATTTCCCACCACCGCGGGGCAGATTCGCGGCGCGCACAGCCATCTGTGCGTGTCGAGGTGGCCCGAGCGGGTGCGACGGGCGATGTCGGCGAAGCCGGTGATGAGGGCCTCGTCGCGCGGACCGCCGGGAACCGGCGCGCACCTCCGGATGTCCCGACGATTCGCCGAGAGGCAGGCGGGGGTGTCGCGGGGCGGGTTCGGCGAATCGCCGATGAGGACGACCTCGATTCCGCGCGCCGACAGCCGTTCGACCACCCGTTCGTGCTCCCGGAGCCAGGTGTCGACGGGGACGAGGCGTCGGGTGTCGGCGGCACTGGTGCCGAGGTACTGGGAGACGAACACCACGTCGACGCCGCGGGCGACGAGCTCGCGCTCCGCCGCCGTGCGCCACGGGGTGCAGAACGTGGCCGCCCTCTTCTCGAGGAAGTTCCACGTGACGACGTCCATGTAACCGCAGCCTCCCCGTGTCATCAGGTGCAGGGCCCAACCGCGCCGCTCGGCGATCGCCGCCAACGGGCTCGCCCATTGTGCGGCATGGGAGTCGCCCCACAAGGCGACGACCACGTCGCTGTCAGGATCCCCGAGCACGCACCGTGCGGATAGGTCGGTGTCGGAGAACGACCAGCAGGGGCTGCGATAGTGCGGTCCGAGATCAGCGGAGGCGTCGCCGAGGGTCGGGGAGAGATTGTCGGGGAGAGTGCGCGATTCCGCCGCCGCCGTCACCGCATCGGGCACGCGGTCGGAGGCGTTGGACACCGGTGCGGGTTCGACGGCAGCGGGAACGGAGTCAGCAGGCGTCGACGTCGTGGTGACGAGTGAGGGCGGCGGCACGGTCGATCCGGTGGCGAGGCTCGGTTCGTGGCGCCACAGCAGGACCGAGGTCAGGGTTCCCGATGCCACCAACACCGCCCCGAGGAGCAGGGAGAGGCCGGGATCGGCCACCAGACGACGCGCGTGGCGCACCGGCTGTTCGACGACTCGATGCCCCAGTTCGGCGGCGAGCACCACCCCGGCCAGCACCGCGATGCGCTGTCCGGCGGTCAGCGCGTTTCCGGCACGGCTCTCGGCGATGACGAGAGCGGGCCAGTGCCAGAGATAGAGGGAGAACGAACGGGTGCCCATCCACCTCAGGGGGGCGAGGGAGAGGAACCGCGTCGGACCCCATCGATTGTCGTCGCCCGAGGCGATGGCCAGCACCGTTGCGACGACCGGTCCGAGGGCGATCCAGCCGGGGAACGACGCGGCCCCGCCATAGAGGAAAGTGGAGACGACGACCGCCAGCACACCGATCCATCCGGCGGAACCACGCAGGGGGGCGGGGATGCGCACCACCCGTGTCCAGCCGAGGGCGAGCAGGGCGCCGAGTGCCAGTTCCCAGGCGCGGGTGTGGAGTCCGTAGTAGGACCACGAGGGATGGGCCGGCGTGAGCATGACGCTCGCGGCGAGGGAGCCGACCACCACGACGAACACCGCAGCGATCATCCGCGCGGCGGGTCGAGTCGACCGCCATGCGGCGAGGGCGAGCAGGGCCGGCCACACCATGTAGAACTGTTCCTCCACCGCGAGGGACCAGTAGTGGAGCACCGGGGAGTCCGGGAGGTTCGCGGTGAGATAATCCGCTCCCCGGTCCCCGAAGACGATGTTGGCGCCGAAGAACGCCGCCCCCGCGATGTCGACGGCGAGGTCGCCGAGGCGGGACGGTTCGAGCCACACGGCCGATGCGACGGCGGTCGCCGCGAGGACGACGGTCGAAACGGGGAGGATGCGCCGCGCGCGGCGGGCGTAGAAACCGACGAGCGAGATGCGTCCCGACGACTCCCTCTCCGAGATCAGCAGTCCTGTGATGAGGAATCCCGAGATGACGAAGAAGACGTCGACCCCGATGAATCCGCCCTCCGTGCCGGGGACACCGAAATGGAAGAGGAGGACCGCCGCGACCGCGAGGGCCCTCAGTCCCTCGATGTCGTCGCGTCGCACCACGTCGACAGGGTAGTTGTGCGACTCTTCGCGGGCGCGCGAGCCTGTCAGCCCGGGTGGATGGCGCGGCGCACGGGCCGAGTCCACCCCGCCTCACCGGTCGGTTCGGGGACGGGCCAGAGTTCGGGCCCCATCTCCATCATCCCGTGGTGCGTGCTGTAGTCGCCGAGCAGATTGAGGAACGGCACGGCGTCGAAGGACTCCGGGCCCAGCACACCGGTGTCCGTCCACGAGCCGTCGGCGAGCAGCTCGAGTGCCACCACGGGGCACACCGCGGTCTGCCACAGGACGGCCTGCGATCCCCACTCGCGCATCGTCGTCTCGTTGTCGGCGACGTGGTACAGGTACACCTCGCGCTCGCGCCCGTCGTAGGTGCCCTTCACCCACGTGCCGGCGCACGTGCGACCGTGCATGAGGTGACCGAGTTTGGCCGGGTTGGGGAGCACGGCGGCGAGGACGTCGCGCGGGGCCACCCGGGCGTCGCCCACGCGGATCCTCTCCGTCGAGTCGAGACCCAGATAGGCGAACGTCTTGAGCCAGTCAATGAACTCGGCGCCGAGTCCGTACTTGAACGTGACGCGCTCGCAGTCGACGGCGCGCGGGATGAGGATGACCTCCTCGTGCTCGACGTTGACGCACTCGACCGGGCCGATGCCGGCGGGGAAGTGGAAGATCTCGGGCTCGCTGA
>CAZSNB010000012.1:0-58025 GCA_964608285.1 uncultured Bifidobacterium sp. | reverse complement strand
TACTGCGTGGGCAAGATGTGGAACATCGATCTGCCGTCCGGAACCGTGACGGTGACCGAGGGCGTCAATACCTCTGCCGACCTGCAGGGAGTTCCCACCAACGACTTCTACGAGGGTGCTCCGTGGTTCAACCAGTACGGTGTCGTCGAGCACGTGGACGGCGAGTACTCGATGGTCGTGGGCCGTGCCGACGAGAGCAACAATCCCGTTGCCATCGCGCGTTTCGCCATCACCGACCCGGCCGGGACGGTGGAGGACATCCTTCCTCTCACCGGAGCGCCGGATTTCTGGGAGTTCGCCGTGAACGTCGAGGCCGAACTGTGGTGCACGCACATTGAGAGCGGTTCGGACGACTTCGACAGCAGCGACGGACTCGGCGAGCCGACGATCTGTGCGGACGCGACGTTCTCCGTGGCGGATTACCTGCCCTCGACCGGTGCGAACTCCATGTTCCTCGTGGTGACGGGTCTGCTGCTCGTGGCCGGTGGTGCCCTGGCGCTCGTGCGTCGTCCGCGCATCGCCTGATCATCGACTGAATCGATCCCTGCGAGGGGCCGGGCGGGTCACCGCCCGGCCCCTCGTGCTTTGTTACGGTCGCCCCCGGAGGCCACCCCCATGAACATCCGTCGTCTGTCCTTGCTCGTCGCTCTGGTGACACTGCCCCTCGCTGCGTGCGGCGGTTCCGGTGGGGGAGGTGCCACCGAGGATGCCCTCGTCGCGGCGCTCGAGAAGTCCCAGGTGGACTCGGGCGACGAACTCGGCGCGATCGGGGTCGGCACGCCCGAGTACCGGTGCATGGCCAAGGGAATCCTCGCCGATGCCGACCGCGCCAAGATTGTCGAAGAGGGCATCGCCGCGGGCAAGACCGGGGACGACCTGCTCGACTCGATCGATCCCGCCGGCGCCGCCGGCATGGAGGCCGAGATGATGTCGCTGTTGCTCGACTGCCTGGCCGAGGATCAACTCGTCGAACTCCTCGTCACCACCTTCGCAGGGGGAGCGGACGTGACCGACGAACAGGCGGACTGCCTGCGGGCGGGTTTCACCGACATGGGCAAGGACCGTCTCTCCGAGGCCTTCCAGGCCGCTCTCTCGGCTGACCAGCACAGCGGTGCCTTCGCCGACCTCACCACCGTCTTCACCGATTGCACCGCGGGCTGACCGACGGGATCCCGGCGACGCCCCGTCAGCGAACGGGAGCGCCGGGCAGCCACACCCGCAGTAGCCCGGAATTCTTCGGGCGACCCGCGTCGGGAACCCGTGAGGTCTCGAACACCACGCTCTGTCCGGCATTGAGGACGACCCCGGCCGGGATCCGGGCGGGGATGCCGTCCAGTTCCATGCCGGAGACATCAATCGCCGCCTTGCCTGTGTTCGTCACGGTCAATGTGGCGGCATCCACCTTCAGTGCCTTGGCGGCGTCCGGGGCCTGACTGGCCGGCAGGAAGCGCGTCCCCGTGACGAACTGGGCGCGACGTCCCTCGATGTAGCGCGAGACGAGGATGCGCTGGGCCTGTTCCATGGACTGGCGCTCGCCGTAGCTTCCCCACTTCCTGCGGTCGAGGGTGGCATCGGCCGTCATGAGGCGCGCCAGTTCGGCGATGCGCTTCTCGGGGACCCCCTCGGCGAGGAAGGCATCGGCGATCGTCTTGGTGCGGCGGTCCAGCATGCGACGGAACTGCGGGATCTCGATGAAGATGCGGGTGAACATGTTGCTCTGCATGTAGTTCATGTAGGTGGAGGCCTCGACGTCCTCGCAGAACGACTGGCACGCCCCGCGCCAGCGTCGACCGAAATTGAGGTCGTGGTCGATGGCGATGAACCGCCATCGACCGTCCTCGGGGTCGAGCACGTAGACGTGGTTCTTGTGCTCGAGTTCGATGTGCTGGGCCACCTTCATCACCGCGAGCGTCTCCACCACCTGGGGGATGTCAATGTGCTCGTAGGCGAAGCGGACGAGCCTCTGCTCGTTCGGGTCGTTCACCGTGCGGATGAGGTCGCGCATCTCCTCGCGGCTCTCTGTCCAGTCCTGGGTGGTGCGGTTGTAGCGGCGGTTGAACTCCTCGATCGGCATGTTCAGGTGGGCGAGACGCGCGGTGGAGGTCTTCTCTCCCTTGAAGACGATCGCGTTCTCGGAGAACCCGTACTTCGCACGCCAACGACCGTCGGTCTGCTCCTGATAGATGTAGAGCCCCCAGAACTCGCCGTTCTTCTCGAGACGCAGGGGAAAGATCTGCTGGCGCATGCCGCCCCCGACCTCCTGCACGTCGCTGGTGAGGATCTCGCGCACGAACGACTTGTCGGTGGCGGCCGAGTGCAGGGCGAATTCGTTCACCGGGCTCACCAGGTCGGGGGATTCCCACACGTCGCCGGCGGCGAGGGCCACCTTCCATTTCTTCTTCGAGTTGCCGCGCGATTGCTGGCCCTTGATGCGCACGGTCGCGTTGTCCATGATCTCGCCCTTCCAGGCGAAGACGGCGGGGTATCCCTCGTCACCACCCAGCTCCCGGTCACGGGAGGCCTCGGTGTAGTCCTCGTCCCTCATGAACCACTGGAGGACCGGCAGGGGCGTCTCGGATGGCGAGGCAACGACCGTGCCGTCCCAGCGGGGACCCGCTCCCTGGCGCGGCCAGGTTCCCTCACCGTTGGTGTTCGTCGCCACCACGCGGTAGCGCACGAGCGTGCCGGCCTTCTGCCCCGGGACGGTCGCCGAGGCGACGCCATCGGAGACGGACATCGGCAGCGACTTCTCCTTGGTGAACCCCGTGCGCCACAGGAGCGTCGCCGAGTCGGCGTCGCGCAGGGAGGCGGTGACGGGGATGTCGACTCCGGCGGCCGGTGACACGGTGTGGGTGGTGGTGACCACGAGGGGCAGCATCCCGGTGCCGGCCACGGAGTTGGCTTCTCCGCGCGTGGGTTCGGCCGAGCCCCAGTTGCCCGGCTCGACGGCGCGCAGGCGAACGTCGCGTCTCTGCAGCGAATGGCCGTGGCCGTCGGCGAGGGCGGGCCAGTGCCCGCGGTTGTCCCACCGCACGATCTCGGCGACGGACTTGTCGGGCCGCAGCAGGGTCAGGGTGCCGCCGCCGGAGCCGAGTGCCGCGGTGGCGTCGCGGTCGTCAACGACCACGAAACCTCCGGGCGGGACGGCATCGCCCGAGAGACAGTGACCCGATTCGGCCAGGCACCAACCCGATGGCGAGAGGGGAGCAGTCGAGGCGTTGACGAACTCGACGAACGTTTTCATTGGGTCGTCGGAGACGTCGTGATAATGGATCTCCGAGACGGCGAGACCCGGATCGACGACGGGGGCGAGACGGGTGGCGGGGTCGCCCGCGAGGTTCGGGGTCGGGGGTGCGGCGAACCAGGCACCGGGATCGGATCCCTTCCTCGCGGGAAGAAGGCGTTGCAGCGAGTCACCGACACCGTCGGCGCTGTCGGGCCACGGGGTCCGGTCGGAGTACTCCACCTCGTCACGCACACCGCCCTCGGGGTCGCGCAGCACCAGCTGCTCACCTGCGCCGGAGAGACCCGACCCGAGTGCGGAGACCGGGGTGGCGAGGAACTGCCCGGGGGCGAGGACGGTGCCCTTCTCGAAGCAGAAGTCGACGCCGTCGATGCACCAGCCGCCGATGGAGACCTTCTTCGCGCCCGAGTTGTGCAGTTCGATGAACTCGTTGTCGGGGTTTCCGGCCGGGTCCGAATAGTGAATCTCGGTGACGGTGATCTGGAAGGGCTCGAGATCGGCGAGCGACACGGGGTCGTCGCCGAACACGCATCCGGAAGCCAGCAGTGAACCGAGCACGACGCCGGCGACGATTCGACGCGGGACGGGGTTCACCGTCTCATCCTAGGAACGGTCCGGGAGAGGGACCGGCGGGAGGGCCGGTGGACAGCGCTCAGCGCGGGGGCAGCCACACCCGCAGCGTCGAGGGCGCGGTGCGGGTGGCGGCCGGGCGTCCGGAGTCCGGGACCCGGTCTGTCTCGAAGATGACGCTCTGGCCCGGGTTGAGCACCACCCCGGCGGCGACGGGAGAGGGCAGACCCTCGAGGCGCAGGCCGGACAGGTCGACGACCGCTCGACCGGTGTTCGTCACGGTGAGCCCGTCGATCCGCAGATCCGTGAGAGCGGTGGGGTCCTGGGCGGGGGGCAGGGGGCTGTCCGGGCCGAGCAGTTGCCTGCGCTTCAGGACGATGTAGGAATCGACGAGCAATCGCTGCGCTTCGGCCATGGTCTGCCGCCGGCCGTACGAGCCCCAGGCGCGGCGATCGAGCGCGGCGTCCTCGGCCATGAGGCGGGCAAGGTCCCCCACCCGCCGCTCGACCCGACCCGGTGCCAGGAAGGCGTCGGCGAGGGTCCGGGTGCGCCGGTCGACCATGGCGCGCAGCTCGGGGATGTTCATGAGGAAGCGCGTCATCTGGTTGCCGGCCATGTATCCGAGATTGTCCACCACCCCGACCTCATCGCAGAAGGAACCGCAGGCGGTCTGCCAGCGCCTGCCGAAGTTGAGGTCGTGGTCGATGGCCACGAACCGCCACCGCATGTCGGACCGGTCGAGGACGTAGAGGTGGTTCTTGTGCTGGACCTCGTAGTGCTGGGCCACGCGGATGACGGCGATGGTGTCGACTATCTGGGGGATGTCGAGGCGCTCATAGGCGAAGGCGAGGCGCTCGTCCGAGTTCATGCGGGAGATGGTGAGGATGAGGTCGACGAGTTCGTCGTGCGAGGCGCCGCGGGGCTTCACGGTGTAGCGCCGGGCCAACTCGGCGCGCGACAGTCGCAGGTCCGAGGCCGACAGACGCGTGGATTGTTCGCCCTTGTACACGACCGTGTCGTCGCTCCAGCCCTGCTTCTCTCGCCATCTGCCGTCCGTCTGTTCGCTGTAGAGGTAGAGGCCGTAGAACTCGCCGTTCTTCTCGAGACGCAGGGGGAACACCTGCTGCCAGGTGCCCCCCGACATCGCCTGCAGGTCGCTCGTGAGCACCTCCCGCACGTAGGACTTGTCGGTGCTCGCCGAGTGCAGGGAGAACTCGTTCACGGCGCCGGCGAGGTCGGGGGACCGCCAGAGGTCACCGGGCGCCAGCGACACTTTCCATTTCTTCTTCGCGTTGTTCCTCGACTGTTGGCCCTTGATGCGGATGGAGGCGTTGTCCATGATCTCGCCCTTCCAGGCGAAGACGGCGGGGTACCCCTCGTCGCGGTACAGGGTCCTGTCGGAGGAGGCCTTGTCGTACTCGGTGTCCGCCATGAACCACTGCAGCACCGGCAACGCCGTCTCGGCGGGCGATGCCACCACCGTGCCGTCCCAGTTCTCCCCGGCGCCGCGTCGAGGCCAGGTGCCCTCGCCGTTCGCATTGGTCGCCACCACGCGGTAACGCACCAGCGACCCCGCGTCCTGACCGGGGATCGTGGCCGCGAGCCGACCGGTTCCGTCGTGGAGCATGGGAGCGGTCTGTTCCTTGCCGAAGCCCACCCGCCACACGAGGCGGGCGGAGTCGACGTCGACGGCACGGGCCACGACCCGCATCGGTGCCCCCGCGGGCGGCGACACGGTGTGGCTGCTCGCGGTCACCGTCGGCAACAGTCCCGTTCCCGCTCCGGTGTTCGGTTTCCCCTTGGTGGGCGGGGCCGAGGTCCAGTTGCCCGGCTCGACCGCGCGCAATCGGGGATCGCGCCTCTGCAGCGAGTGACCGTGTCCGTCGGCCCGAGCCGGCCACAGGCCGCGGGTGTCCCAATACATCGACTCCGCGACCGAGCCATCGGGGCGCACGAGGGTGAGCACCTCGGTGGCGGCGAGCCGGCCGACGGTGCGGGCATCGTCGGCCACGACACTGCCGTTCGGGACGACCGAGCCCTTCCCGAAGCAGTGGTCCAGTTCCCGGATGCACCAACCGGCGGGGTCCACCGTCGTCGTTCCCGCGTTCACCATCTCGATGAAACGACGGCGGGACGAGCCGGACTCGTCGTGGTAGTGCACCTCGGAGAACGACAGACCCGTCGCGTCCCGGGGAGCGAGCCGGACCGCCGGATCGAAGGGTTCGTTCGGGGTGGGGGGTGCGGCCTGCCATGACTCGGACCGTTCGCCGGTGCGGGCGGGCAGCAGCCGATGGATCGAGTCCCCGAGACCGTCGGCGGATCGGGGCCACGGGTCACGGTCGCCGTAGGCGACGACGTCGCGGACGCGGTCGTCGGAGTCGACAAGTTCGAGACGTTCACCCCCGTCGGCGAGACCCGAACCGAACGCCGAAGCCGGGGTTGCCAGATGGTCACCGGCGGGAAGGATCGTCCCCTTCTCGAAGCAGAAGTCCACACCGCGGATGCACCATCCGCCGATGCGGGCGGGGGAGTCGCCCACGTTGGCCACCTCGACGAATTCGTTCTCGGCCACGTCACCGGGATCCCCCCAGTGAACCTCGCTCACGACGACGGAGGAGGCGTCCGCGCCCCGGCCCGAGGAATCCGCCGCTCCACAGGCGGTGAGCACGATGCACGCGACCGCGGCGGCGGTCGCGGACACGCCGGATCGGGTCATGACCGCAGATGCTACGGCACCCGGCGAACTAGTCTCGCCGAGCACGTCGTGCATGCGGCGCGGACACCAAGGAAGACCATGACCGATCTCGTCGTCTCGGACCTCATCAGGAACTTCTCGATGAACCTCGTGTCCATCGTCATCCTGGCCTACTTCATCTATTTCCGGCGCTATCGCCGCCGCGACGCGGCCATCGGCTTCGTGGCCTTCAACGTGAGCCTCTTCACCGTCGCCGCCGCTCTCACCGCCTCCACCGTGCTCAACGTGGGCGTGGGTTTCGGGCTCTTCGCGGTGCTGTCCATCGTGCGCCTGCGCTCGGACGAGTCCACCCAGGCCGAGATCGGTTTCACGATGGTGTCCCTGGTGATCGGTCTCATGATGGGTCTGCCGAGCCTCACCACGGA
Source organism: uncultured Bifidobacterium sp. (assembly GCA_964608285.1). Classification (GTDB taxonomy): domain Bacteria; phylum Actinomycetota; class Acidimicrobiia; order Acidimicrobiales; family Ilumatobacteraceae; genus UBA2093. The sequence goes on along the minus strand of CAZSNB010000012.1, from coordinate 51,091 downwards.
GGTGAAGGTGGTGTTCTCCGGATTGCTGCTCGCCACCATGTACATCTTCGACCACCCCAGGCTGCTCGTGCACCAGCAGTACCAGCGACTGCGCATCGAACTGGACCGCATCGTCACCGACGAGGCCGAACTGCGTCGCCTCGTGGAGGAGCGGGTCGGGGGCAGGGTCCGTCAACTGGTGGTGCAGGAGATCGATTTCGTCCGCGAGACCATGCGCCTCGACGTGCGCCTCAGCACCCGGTGACCCTCCTCGGGGGCCTCGAGTCCGTCGACCTGGCCGCGCTCAACGGAGCGGCGGCCCTGCTCCGGCGGTTCGACGCCAAGTACGTCGTGCCCACGGCCCTGCTCCCACGGATCGTCAGCGGACTCGGCCCGGGGATCAGGGTTCTCGAGATGGGCGGTGCGCGCAGCTTCGCCTACGACACGACCTACCTCGATACCGAGGACCTGCGCACGTTCCGTGACCACCGCATGGGCCGACGCCGCCGGTTCAAGGTGCGCGAGCGCGTGTACTCGGACTCGCCCGGTGCCACCTCCTTCATCGAGGTGAAACTGCAGGGGCTCCGCGACATGACCGCCAAGGAACGGTGGGAGTCCGGGCTCGTGGACGGCCGTCTCCTTTCCGCCGACGCCGCCAGGGTGACCGAGGTGATCGAGGGGCACTACGGCATCGAGTTCACCGACCGGCTCGAGCCTGCGCTCGTGACGTCGTTCGACAGGTCCACGCTGTTCGACCCTGGATCGCGGGAGCGCATCACGATCGACACCGACGTGACCCTGCGCCGTCCCGGTGGTCGGTCGGTGGGGCTCAGTGCCGAACACGCCCTCCTGGAGGTGAAGTCGGGTGACCCGCGTTCACGAGGGCACACACTCATGGCCTCGCTCGGGATCCATCGGGTCTCCATGAGCAAGTACTGCATCGGCATCGCCCTCACGCGTGACCTGCGCGCCAATCGATGGCGCCCCGTGATCAGACTGCTCGCACCGGCTAGCGGTGCGCCCCGCTGACCGGCGCTTGCACCCCGTTTCACAAGCATTCCCGAGCGGAGAGTGTTTTGCGTCACATGGGGGGCTATGGAATACTTTCCCGATGATGAGGGGGGAGCGGCGCGGCTGATGAACACTTCTTCGACCCAGGGTCCGTTGCTGGAGGTCACCGACCTCACCACGACGTTCCAGACCCCGCGCGGGCCCCTCACCGCCGTGAACGGTGTGAGTCTCTCGGTGAACAAGGGACAAACGTACGGGCTCGTCGGTGAGAGCGGATCGGGCAAGACGGTGTTGGCCCGGTCGGTGTTGCAGCTCAACGTGTCGTCCCAGGCCCGGACGACGGGCAGCGTGAAGTTCCAGGGAGAAGAACTGCTCACCAAATCGCGCAAGGAGATGCAGCGCATCTGGGGCAAGGAGATCTCCATGGTCTTCCAGGATCCGATGACGTCGCTGAACCCGGTGATGAGGGTCGGCCAGCAGGTCACCGAGCACATCCGTCATCACCTCGGCCTCAGCGCCTCCGAAGCCAAGGAACTCGGCATCGAACTGCTCCGCTCGGTGCAGATTCCCGAGCCCGAGGCCCGGTTCGAGGCCTATCCGCACGAGTGCTCGGGCGGCATGCGCCAGCGCATCTCCATCGCCATCGCCCTCGCGTGCGGGTCGAAACTCCTCATCGCCGACGAGCCGACCACGGCCCTCGACGTGACGGTGCAGCACCAGATCCTCAACCTGCTCGATTTCCAGCGCCGTGACCGCGACATGTCGATGGTGCTCGTCACCCACGACCTCGGCGTCATCGCCGGTAGGGCCGACTACGTGGCCGTCATGTACGCCGGCCGCATCGTGGAGATGGCGGACACCCCCACGCTCTTCGCCGCACCGAAGATGCCCTACACCGAGGCCCTTCTGCGCTCGATCCCGCGCATGGACCAGCCCACCCACACCCGCCTCCTCTCGATTCCCGGCCGTCCGCCCGACCTCGTCAATTTGCCCGAAGGGTGCTCGTTCGCGCCCCGGTGCGCCTACGCGCAGGACAAGTGCCTCACCGAGACCCCTCCGCTCGTCACCCACGCGGATGGTTCCAAGTCGGCATGCTGGATCCCGCTCGGGACACCCGAATCGAAGGACGCACTGAAGCGCAACATCGCCACGGGTCGCCCGCAGGCGCTGGCACTCGATGGCAAGACCGTGACGATGAGCGAGGTGAACTGATGGCGGGCACCGGCAAGGCGCATCTGCGCGGTGAGGGAGCGGTGCTCACCGTCGAGGACATGGTCGTCGACTTCCCCGCCTCCGGCGGTCGCACCGTGCACGCGGTGAGCGGCATCAGCATCGACCTGCTGCCGGGCGAGACGCTCGGGATCGTGGGCGAGTCGGGGTGCGGCAAGTCGACCACGGGTCGCGCCATCCTGCAGCTGCCGCGGCCCACCTCGGGCTCGGTGGTGCTCGAGGGCACCGATCTGGCGAAGCTTGATGAGGGCGAGATGCGTGCCAAGCGCACCGGCATCCAGATGATCTTCCAGGACCCGATCTCGTCGCTCAATCCGCGTCGCCGCATCAAGGACGTCGTCGCCGAGCCACTGCGCGTGTGGGGCCCGAAGGACAAGGCCGAGCAGTACCGCATCGTGCGCGAGACCCTCGAGGCCGTGGGTCTCGACGCCGACCTCGTCGGCGACCGTCGTCCGCATGAGTTCTCCGGCGGCCAGTGCCAGCGCATCTCCATCGCCCGGGCCCTGGTGCTGAACCCCAAGGTCATCATCTGCGACGAACCGGTCTCGGCCCTCGACGTGTCGGTGCAGGCCCAGATCCTCAATCTCCTCGAGGACCTCAAGGCCAAGTACGGCATCACCCTCATCTTCATCGCCCACGACCTGGGTGTCGTCAAGAACGTGAGCGACCGCGTGGCCGTGATGTATCTCGGCAAGCTCTGCGAGGTCGCCGACTCCGAGGCCCTCTACAAGAAGCCCTCGCATCCGTACACGAGGCTGCTGCTCGGGTCGGTGCCCGTCGCCGATCCGAAGAGGAAGCCCGACACCTCGATGGAACTCTCGGGCGACCTGCCGTCGCCGGTGGACCCGCCGAGCGGCTGCCGTTTCAGGACACGATGCCCGCGCGCGACCGATCGCTGCGCGGCGGAAGAACCGCAACTTCGCGAGGTGGGGGTGGGCCACTACGTGGCGTGCCACTTCCCGCACGAGTGAAGTGATAGCAACAGGTCGGGAAATACCCGAGAAAAACCCAGGAGGGGACACATGAGAAGGCGAACTGGCAAGTTCGTTGCCGCTCTCGTCGGCTCCGCAGCACTGCTCCTCGCAGCGTGCGGCGGCGGCGAAGGCGGCGGCAACGGAGGCGGTGACGAGGGCAAGCCCGTCGTCGGCGGCTCCATCAAGGTGGGACTCGAGGCCGAGGCCACGGGTCTGCGCCCGTGGGAGGACTCGTGCTCGAGCCCCTGCTACAACATCATGGCGACGGTCTTCGACAAGCTCGTCGAGGCCACGGACACCGGCTACAAGCCGTTCCTCGCCGAGTCACTGACGGCCAACGAGGGACTGAACGAGTGGACGCTCAAGCTCCGCTCGGGCATCAAGTTCCACAACGGCGTCGACCTCACGGCACAGACGCTCGTGGACATGTTCGAGATCCAGAAGGAAGGCTCCGCCTCATCCTCGGGCATCACGGCCACCGGTCTCACCGCCGTGGAAAAGGTCGATGACCTGACGGTCGTCTACAAGCTGTCCAAGGCCTACGCGGCCTTCGACTCCGAGCTCGAGCGCGCGCCGCTCGGCATGGTGTTCGAGCCCGCGGCCGCCAAGGCGGATTCCGCGGCCTTCAGCCTCGAGCCGATCGGCACCGGACCTTTCAAGATCCAGTCGCGCGACGTGGACAACGAGACCGTCGTGGTGAAGAACCCCGACTACTGGAACAAGGATGCCGACGGCACCCAGCTCCCGTACCTCGACCAGGTCACCTTCACGCCGATCCCGGACGAGGGCCAGCGTCTCAGCGCGCTCACCTCGGGCACCATCGACGCCTTCCAGACGCTGCGACAGGGCACCATCCGTGACGCCCGCGCCGCCGGCGGTCTGAAGATGTACGAGTACCAGGGCAACAACACGGGTGGCGGCATGTTCAACACCCTCATCGCCCCGTACGACGACGTTCGTGTGCGGTTGGGTCTGAACCTGGCCAACAACCAGGAGCAGGTCATCAATGCCCTCGGCGGAACGGGCATCTCGAGCCCGGCGACCCAGTGGTTCAGCCCCGACAGCGTCTGGTACACCGAGGAGGCGGCCGCGACCTATCCGAAGTTCGACCTCGACGCGGCCAAGGCCAAGCTCCAGGAGTACATCGACGATCCGGCACGCAGTGACGGCAAGGCCGCCGGCGACAAGATCAGTGTCGAGCTGAGCTGCCCGCCGGACCCGACCCTCGTCGCCGCGATGCAGGTGCTCGAGGCCGCATGGACCTCGACGGGTCTCGTGGACGTGACGCTCACGGCTTTCGACCAGCCGACCCACATCAACAACGCGGTGGGCGACAAGCACAACGCGCACTGCTGGCGTTGGGGCGGCGAGGGTGACCCGCAGGCCGGTCTGGCGGCGTTCTTCGCCGACCCGGCCACCTCCGTGGGCAACTTCCCGAACTACGTGAACGCCGAGGCCCAGGCCCTCGTGGAGGAAGCCGGCAAGACCACCGACTTCGAACTCCGCAAGGCCAACTACTCGAAGCTCATGATCATCATGAACGAGTCGGGCATCGTGTGGTACTCCGGACACACTGCGACCGCCGTCGCGGCAAAGCAGACCGTGAACGGTCTCACCAGCTGGAAGACCCCCGACGGGTCGACCGGCGCGGGCATCAAGGGTGCCGAGGCCCGTTGGGCCTTCGCCTGGGTGACCGCGGGCTGACCACCTGACCAACGTGTGACTGGTGGGCCGCACCTCCGGGTGCGGCCCACCACGACCACTCCCATCCATTCCACCCACCGGACACGAGGAGCGACGCCATGTTCAAGATGCTCTCCATGAGATTCATTCGGCTTCTGGCGACCCTGTTCGCCGTGTCGTTCCTCACCTTCTTCCTCACGAGCCTCCTGCCGGGCGACCCGGTGGACTCGATCCTTCCGCCGACCGCGCCCCGCGACGAAGAGACCGTCGCCCGTGTGCGCGAGGAACTGGGACTCAACGATCCCCTCCCGATCCGCTACGTGGAGTGGCTCGGCAACGCCGTCCAGGGGGACCTGGGCAAGTCGTACCTCACCGACCAGCCGGTGTGGGACGAGATCACCGCGCGTCTCTCCATCACCGCCGAACTGGCCTTCGTCTCGATCTTCTTCTCCGTCTTCGCCGCCATTCCACTGGGCATCTGGAGCGCGTACCGACAGGGTCAACGCGCCGACATCACCATCTCGGCGATCGTCCAGTTCTTCCTCTCCGTTCCGGGCTTCGTCGCCGGTGTGTTCCTCACCTGGGGCTTCGCCGTGCAGTTGAAGCTGCTCCCGGCCACCGGCTGGGTGCGCCTCACCGACAATCCCATCGAGAACTTCAAGTCCGTGCTGTTGCCGGCCTCGTCGCTGGCCCTCGCCCAGATGGCCGTGTTCACCCGGCTCGTGCGGGCCGACATGATCACGACATTGCAGGAGAACTTCGTGCTCTCGGCGCGGGCCAAGGGTCTGTCGGACCGCTACGTGCTCTTCCGACACGCCTTCCGGCCGAGCTCCCTCAGCCTCATCACCGTGGTGGGTCTCAACATCGGCGGTCTTCTCGGCGGCACGGTCGTCATCGAGCAGTTGTTCGCCGTGCCCGGCCTCGGTCGCAAGATGCTCGAGGGCATCAACACCCGCGACATCATGGTCGTCCAGGGCATCGTGCTCTTCATCTCGGCGTTCTACGTCGTCGTCAACACCATCGTCGACCTCGTGTACATGGTGGTCGACCCGCGCATCAGGACCAAGAGCTCATGACACGTCTCATTCCCGTCGCCACCACCATCGCCATCGTCCTCGGACTCGGCCTGCGCGGTCGCCAGGTGCTCGCGTTCTTCCGCAGCATGAGCCTCAGCGTCAAGTTCGCCAGCGGCTGGCTCGTGCTCGTCCTTCTCGGAGCCATCTACGCCGATTGGCTCCCGCTCAAGGACCCGACCGCCCAGGCGTTCCTCACGGGCAGCGGCGCCACCTCCAATGAGGGACCGAGTGCGTCGTTCTGGTTCGGGACCGACGCCCTGACCCGCGACATCTTCTCGCGCGTCGTCTACGGCGCCCAGGTCTCCATCGTCGTGGCAGTGGCGGCCGTGGCCTGCGGGGTGGCCATCGGTGGTTTCCTCGGGGCACTCGTGGGCTACGTGCGCGGCAAGACCGAGGCCCTCGTGATGTCGGGCGTGGACGTCATCCTCGCGTTCCCGGGTCTCGTGCTCCTCCTCGCCCTCGTCACGTTCCTCGAGACCCGCAGCCTCCTGGTCATCTCGATCGTCATCGGCGCCCTCTCCATCCCGCCCTACACGCGCGTGTCGCGGGCGAACAGCCTGACGGTGTCGCGCCGCGAGTACGTGCTCGCCGCGCGGGCCATCGGCACGCCCCGGCGCACCATCCTGTTCCGCGAAGTGATCCCCAACGTGCTGCCCAGCGTGCTGGCCTACGCCCTCGTCGCCGCGGCCGGCATCATCGTTCTGGAGGGTTCGCTCGCCTTCCTCGGCCTGAGCGTGCAGCCGCCGACCCCGACCTGGGGCTCGATGATCTACGAGGGCCGCAAGGACATCGCCCTCGCCCTCCATCCCGTGTTCTTCCCCTCGGCGGCCATGGTGCTCACCGTGCTGGCGATGAACATGGTGGGTGACTGGCTGCGCAAGCGCGGGCAGCACCGCGGCGCGGCACTCTAAACTCGGCCCGTGAAGAGGGCCCCCCTGCTCGCCGCCACGTTCGGCCTGGGCGCGGTCGTCCTCGCGGGCTGTGCCCTGAGGGGCCTGCCCGGCCCCGATGAGCGTGGCGCCACCCCCGTCCGTGCCGCCCCGACTTCGTCGATGGCCGTCACGGACGAGCCGATACCCCTGCCCCGTCCGGTGCCGCCCCCGCCGGAGGGTGCGGTGGATCCGGTGCGCGAGGTGGGGCGCGTCCGCATCCCGGCCATCGGGGTCGACGAGACCGTGTGGTTCGGCGTCTCGGCTCCCACGATCGATCGGGGGGTCGCCTGGTGGCCGGGCACGGCCGAATTCGGTCACCTCGGCAACGTGGTCCTCGCCGGCCACCGCACGGACCGGCCCCGGCCGTTCTTTGCGGTGGATCGCCTGGTTCCGGGGGACGAGATCCTGCTCGAGGCCGAGGGACGGGAGCACGTCTACGAGGTCACGGAGAGCTTCATCGTCGACCCGAGCGCGTTGTGGATCGTCGGCCAGACCCGGGCCCACACGCTCACGCTCTTCTCCTGCCATCCGCTCTTCTCCGAGGCGCAACGCCTCGTCATCCGTGCCCGCCTCGTGTCGACCCCGGTCGACGAGTGACCGACGGGGCGCGATGAGCGGAGATCTCAGCATCCCCGAGGCGGTGCTGCTCGGCATCGTCGAGGGTCTCACCGAGTTCCTGCCCGTCTCCTCCACCGGCCATCTCCTCTTCGTCAACGAGCTCATCGGCCTCGGTGACGTAGGCAACGCGACGGCAGCCGACACGTTCGCCGTGGCCATCCAGTTCGGCGCCATCCTCGCGGTGCTCGTGCTCCTGAGGCACCGCGTCGTGTCCATGCTGCGGGGATTCGTCGGACGTGACGACCAGGGTCGGCGCCTGCTGCTCGCCGTGGTCGCGGGGTTCGTTCCCGCGGGGATCGTCGGTGCGGTCGCCGGGGATCGCATCAAGGATGCGCTCTTCGGACCGGTCCCGGTGATCGTCGCCTGGGCCACGGGCGGCGTCGTCCTCCTCCTGTGGCGCCCGACGGAACGGGGGAGACCGCTCGAGGAGATCGGCGCGCGCACCGCCCTGGTGGTCGGGGCGGCGCAGGCGGTCGCCATGTGGCCCGGGGTCAGCCGGAGCCTCGTCACCATCCTCGTCGCGGTGCTCGCCGGCCTCTCGCTCGCCGCCGCGGTCGAGTTCAGCTTCCTGCTCGGCCTCGTGACCCTGTCGGCGGCGAGCGTGCTGGACGCCTCCCGCAACGGGTCGGACCTCATCGATGCCTTCGGATGGACGGCACCCCTCGTCGGCCTGGTCGCCGCGTTCGCGGCGGCCGTCGTGGCGGTCCGCTGGCTCCAGGACAGGGTGCGGCCCGGGGCCTTCCGTGCCCTCGGGGCGTATCGGCTCGTCGTGGCCGCCCTCGGCCTCGCCCTCGTGGTGACCGGGACCATCTAGACCCCCCCAGGGGCCGACCCGGAGGCCCTGTGTCCGACGTCACACCGCAGGGACAAATGGTGCTAAGAATCGGGGTGTGGGGAGAGTCCCCACGCCGATTCAGGGGGGAATCCATGAGAGGGAACAGGATGCGGTTCGCCGCGGTCCTCGTCGGTGGCGCGGCACTCGTCCTCGCCGCCTGCGGCGGGGGCGGCGGATCATCCAGCAACAACGGCACCGACGAGGGGGACCCGGTCTACGGGGGCACCATCACGGTCGGTCTCGAGGCCGAGGCCACGGGCCTGCGACCGTGGGAGGATTCGTGCGCGAGCCCGTGTTCGAACATGATGAACACGATCTACGACACCCTCACGGTGAACACGAAGGACGAGGGGTACAAGCCCTATCTGGCCGAGACCGTGACGGCGAGCGCGGACCTCACCGAGTGGACCATCAAGCTCCGCTCCGGCGTCACCTTCCACAACGGCGTGGAACTCACCGCACAGACGCTCGTTGACATGTTCCCGATCCAGCAGGAGGGCACCGCCGCCGGCAGTGCCATCAACTCGGCCGGAGTCACGGGAATCACCAAGGTCGACGACCTCACGGTGACCTACACGCTCAAGGCACCCTACGCCGGCTTCGAGGCCGACCTGTCGGGCTCGTCGCTCGGACGCGTCTTCGAGCCGGCGGCCGCCGCCGCGGACCCGGCCGGTTACAGCCTCGAGCCCATCGGCACGGGTCCGTTCAAGATCGAGTCCCGTGACGTCGACAACCAGACCGTCGTGGTCAGGAACGAGAACTACTGGGGCAAGGATCAGGACGGCAACCAGCTGCCGTTCCTCGACAAGATCATCTTCAAGCCCACGCCCGACGAACAGCAGCGCCTCGCGGCACTGGTGTCGGGGACGGTGGACGCCTTCCAGACGCTCCGTCAGGGAACCATCCGTGACGCCCGCGCCTCGGAAGGACTCAAGCTCACCGAGTTCCAGGGCAACAACACCGGTGGCGGCATGTTCAACACCCAGGTCCCGCCCCTCGACGACAAGCGCGTCCGGGTGGCCCTGAACATGGCCAACAACCAGGAGGCGGTGATCAACGCCCTCGGCGGCACCGGCATCTCGGCGGCAGCGACCCAGTGGTTCAGCCCCGACAGCCCGTGGTACAGCGAGAAGGCCCGTGATTCGTACCCGGCGTACGACATCGCGAAGGCGACGGAGATGTTGCAGGAGTACATCGACGATCCCGCCCGCAGCGACGGAAAGAAGCCCGGCGAGAAGATCTACGTGGAGCTGAACTGCCCGCCCGATCCGACGCTCGTGGCGGCCATGCAGGTCATCTCGGCCGGGTGGAAGGAGACGGGTCTCGTGGACGTCCGCCTCGGCGGCAAGGACCAGTCGGCCCACATCAACGATGCGGTCGGCGACAAGCACGCCGCGCATTGCTGGCGCTGGGGCGGCCAGGGCGATCCCCAGGCCGGGATCCAGGCCTTCTTCGCCGCGAGCGCGGAGTCGGTGGCCAACTTCACCAACTTCGATGATGCCGCCATCGCCGCCAAGGCGAAGACCGCGGGTGAGAACCCCGACTTCGCAAGCCGCAAGGCGGTGTACGAGGAGCTGATGATCCTCATCAACGAGGAAGGTCTGCTGTGGTACTCCGGACACACGGCCACGGCCATCGTGAGCAAGCCGAACGTCAACGGATTCCTCTCCTGGACTTCACCCGACGGTTCGGCCGGCATCGGCGTGCCCGACGCGGTGGTGAACTGGGCCTTCGTCTGGGTCGGACAATGACCCATCGCCGGCAGTGCCGGCGCCGGTGACACAGTGAGATTCGGGCCGGTCCCTCAGGGGACCGGCCCGAATCGCGTCACACGTTCGGGAGCACCTCGGCCGCGATGCGGTCCAGATGGTCGAGGTCGTCGAGGTCGAGCACCTGCAGGTAGAGGCGGGTGGCGCCGGCCTCGGACCATTCGCCGATGCGTTCGACCACCTCGGCGGGCGTCCCGCACAGGCCGAACTCGCGCATGTGGGCCGGATCGCGCCCGATGGCGGCGGCACGGCGGTCCGCCTCGGCCTCGGTCGCGCCGACGGCGACCGTGACGGCCGCCGAGTACGTCATGGACGCGGGATCGCGCCGGATGGCCCGGCAGGCCTCCTCGACACGGGCCTTCTGCTCGATGAACGCTGCCACGCCCCGGAAGGGCAGATTGAACTCGGCGGCATGGCGCGCGGCGAGTGCAGGTGTGCGCCGGGGGCCTCCGCCTCCCACGATGATCGGCGGCGGGCTCTGGACGGGCTTGGGCAGTGCCGGGGAGTCGACGATGGGATACCTAGGTCCCGGGTGCGAGAAGACCTCGCCGGCCGGGGTGCCCCACAGACCCGAGACGACCGCGAGTTGTTCCTCGAGGATGTCAAAACGCTCCCGGAGGGGAGGAAACGCGATGCCGTAACCGGTGTGCTCGGCCTCGTACCACCCGGTGCCGAGCCCGAGTTCGACGCGGCCTCCCGACATGTCGTCGACGTTGGCCACGCCGATGGCGAGAAGGGCGGGATGGCGGAACGTCGCCGAGTTCACGAGGGTGCCGAGCCGGATGCGCGAGGTCTCACGGGCGATCCCGGCGAGGGTGATCCAGGCATCCGATGGGCCGGGAAGGCCGTCCACGTGATCGCCCATGGAGAGGAAGTGATCGCTGCGGAAGAAGGCGTCGAAGCCCGTGTCCTCGGAGTGACGGGCGACCCGGAGGAGCTGCCGGTAGGAGGCGCCCTGCTGGGGCTCGGTGAAGATGCGCAGTTTCATGCGAAGAGGCTACGACACCGGGCCGGGCACCCCTTCGGCCGTGCCTGCGACGCCGCCGTAGGCGAGAACGGCGGTCAGTCGTTCCTGCTGACGACGCGAGAGCGGGGGAATGTGGGTGCGCACGGCGAGGAGCGGCACCTCGCCCCCGCGTTCCATCCGCACGACACCGAACATCACACATCTCTGCAGGCCGCGCCCGAACGCTCCGCGGCGTCCCCCGCCCCGGGGAACTCCGAGCGCGGTGGCGAGCACGGCGGCATCGAGGCGCAGTCCGGAGGGATGGGCAATCACCTGGGCGGCGAGACGACGCAGCATCCAGGTGGCGGTCGGGCCGAGGACGGGGAGCCAGTGGGTCTCGATGTAGGGGTGGTCGTGGGGGTAGCCGATGCGTCGCACGACGGGGTCGTCCCAGGTGACGACGTCGAAATGGTCGGGGTCGAGGTGCTGATGACTCATGGATGACCTCCCGGTGACGGGCCCGCATCCGGGCGGTGGTGCGCCATGTGTGCCCGGCCACAATGGGGGGATGACCACCCCGGGCCCCGACGACGCGACGCGCGACGCGCCCCGGTCGGAGCACCTCCTCGACGAGGTGGCGACCCTCCTGCGTGGTGCCGGGCGCGTGGTGTTCCTCACCGGAGCGGGGATCTCCACCGACTCGGGCATCCCGGACTACCGCGGTCCGCAGGGAGTGTGGACGCGCAATCCCCTCGCCGAGAAGATGAGCGACATCCGTTGGTATGTCGCCGATCCCGAGGTGCGCAGGGCCGCGTGGCAGAGCCGCCTGCGGTCCCGGGCCTGGACGGCGGCGCCGAACGCCGGTCATCTTGCGCTCGTGGACCTGCAGCGGAACGGATGTCTCGATGTTCTCGTCACCCAGAACGTCGACGGACTGCACCAGGAATCCGGCATCGACCCGGACAGGGTCGTGGAGGTGCACGGCACCATGCGGTGGTCCCGGTGTCTCTCGTGCGGGGACCGGCTGCCCATGGAGGAGGTGCTCGCCCGCGTCGAGGCGGGGGAGGAGGACCCCCCGTGCCGGTGCTGCGGCGGCATGCTCAAGAGCGACACGATCAGCTTCGGCGAGTCGCTCGTGCCGGAGGTCATCGACAGGGCCCTGCGGGCGAGCCGGGAGTGCGACGTCCTCATGGCCGTCGGGTCGACGCTCTCCGTGACACCGGTGAACTCGATGGTGCCGATCGCACGGGCAGCGGGCGCCCGAGTGGTGATCGTCAACGGGAGTGCCACGGAGATGGACGCGGCGGCCGACATCGTCCTGCGCGGCGACATCAGCGACCTGTTGGGGCGGCTCGTCGAGCGGGCGGGTTTCCGCGACGGGTGACGCGGTGGGGAAATCCCGACCATCTGGGTAGGGTTTCGGCCATGGCATCGTTCCGCGACCTTCTCGCTCAGGCCAAGTCCCAGATCACCGAGATCGACACTGCCGAGGCCCAACGGCGCATCGAGGCGGGCGGGGTCGTCGTCCTCGACGTGCGCGAACCCGACGAGTACGAGCAGGGCGCACTCCCCGCCGTGCTGCACATCCCGCGGGGTCATCTCGAGGCCCAGATCGAGGGACGCATCGTCGACAAGGACTCGCCCGTGCTCGTCTACTGCGCCGGCGGAGTGCGCAGTGCATTCGCGGCGCGCACCCTGCAGGAACTCGGGTACACCGACGTCGTGTCGGTCGCGGGGGGATTCGGCAAGTGGAAGGACGAGGGACGCCCCTGGCGTCAACCCGTGACCCTGTCGCCCGACCAGCGCAATCGATATCAGCGCCACCTGTTGCTCCCCGAGGTCGGGGTGGAGGGACAGGCCAGGCTCCTCGGTGCCAAGGTGCTCATGTTGGGCGCGGGCGGACTCGGCTCTCCCGCCGCTCTCTATCTCGCGGCGGCCGGAGTGGGCACGATCGGCATCGTCGACATGGACGAGGTCGACGCATCGAACCTGCAACGCCAGATCCTCCACAACATCGACAGGGTCGGGGACCGCAAGGTGGAATCGGCCCGGGCCACCCTGCAGAAGCTCAATCCCGACGTGAAGGTGAACACCTACGACACGAGGCTCGACGCCTCGAACATCATGGACATCATCGCCGGCTACGACGTCATCGTCGACGGAGCGGACAACTTCCCGAGTCGGTACCTGCTCAACGACGCCAGCGTGAAACTGGGCATCCCGGTGGTGCACGGCAGCATCTTCCGTTTCGAGGGCATGGTCTCGGTGTTCCACCCCCTCGAGGGTCCGACCTACCGGGACATGGTCCCCGAGCCTCCGCCGGCCGAGCTGGCTCCGTCGTGCGCGGAAGCCGGTGTGCTCGGCGTCCTGCCCGGCATCATCGGGTCCATCCAGGCGCTCGAGACCATCAAGGTCATCCTCGGGCTCGGGGACCCCCTCATCGGCCGCATCCTCTCGGTGGACACCACCGAGATGTCCTTCCGCGTCTTCAACCTGCGGCGTGACCCGGCCAACCGGGTGACGTGGGAGAACCGGGACCTCATCGAGGTGCGCGACCTCGATGGCCTCTGCGCACCCTGGCTCGCCCACTGACACCGGCTCGCACGGTGATTCCCGCCCTGCCGAAGGGTCGGAGCGCGGTTCGTCAGCTGCGTGAGGCGGCCACGAGAACGGCGCGCATCACGGTGGCGTTGACGATGCCGGACGTGTAGAGGCCGTTCTCCGTCTGGAATCGGCGCACGAGCGAGGCGAGCGTCGTGTCGTAGGTGGTCGAGGTGCCGAGATCGCGCCGGTACACCTTCCCGAGTGCGGCACGCAGCGTCACCACGTCCGCATGACGGGTCGACGGGTATCCCGACGCCCCGGTTCGCAGCAGTGCGTGATTGGTCGCCGGAGCACCGAAGACGGCTTCCCAGGTCGCACGGTCCACGGTGCCGGTGGCCCTGAGCGCCAGCTTCCTCTGCAGGGCGATCACGGCGGCGACGGACTCGGCGCCGTACATGCCGTCGACGAAGACGCGGGACTTGCGCGTGCCCGCGACGACGTAGGTGGTCGCGGTGGCGGCGAGTCGGACGTTGATCGCCTCCTGCAGCTTGCGCACGTGGTAGCCCCGCGCCCCGTTGCGCACCGGTGTGCCGGGCAGGATGACGGTCGGGGCCATGTTCTCGGGCGTGAGGTCCCCGGAGGCCCGCAGGGCGTCCAGTTCGGTGCGCAGGAACACCGCCAGTTCGGCCTGTCCCGAGGAGTTGAGGTGGATGTCGGTGGCGGTCGTGGAGGCGAACCAGCGCCACCGGGCCGGGGGCGCCGTCTCGTCGTACCAATTGAGGATGCGCACGAGATTCGGTTCGGCGAGTCGCATCTGGGCGAGGGCCAGGTTGTGGGCGTCGTAACGGGAGTCGCTCGCGAGGCGCCCGGCCGACATGTTGACGAAGACGATCCTCTTGACGTTCTTGGCCTTGAGCGCGGACACCATCGAGGTCAGTTCCTGGGCGAAGCCGGAGGCGGAGTCGTTGTAGCCGAGTTTCACCACGACGATGTCGTGCGTCGCCAGAGCGTTCGAGCCCATGAGATTGACGATGCCGAGTCCGTCCCTGTTGAACGCTCCGGTGATCGCCGGCACGCAGGCACCGCCGACCATCTGGCGTCCCTGGCAGGAGATCTGGGTGAGGTCCGGGTACGCCGTCTTCACGGCGTCGGCGATCTCGTCGGTGGCGCCGAGCGACACCGAGTCGCCCACGTAGAGGATGGAGCCGACGGGGTTGGCGATGATTCCCGGCGCCGCGATCACCGATGTCTCGTACCACGGGTTGTGCAGGTCCCAATCGCCGCGGAAGTCCCATCCCGACCGGGTGACGGTTCCGGCCGAGCCCCGGATCTCGACGCGCACGGCGTAGCCGCCCCAGGCCCCGCCGAGGCCGTCGTGGACCGTGTCGATGGAGGTGAAGGTGCCGATGGTGGGGTACTTCGTCTCGATGTCGGTCTGGGAGAGCACCCGGGTCCAGGAGTGGTTCGTCACCTTGCCGTGCAGACCGGCGGCGTACAGGTCGCCGGCGTCCTCCTTGGCGGGGAAGGTGCCGCCGGCGGTGCGGCCGCCGTTCGAGGAGGTGTACTCGGTGCTCGCCGGCAGGTTGTCCGATCCGATGACGGCGTGGTGCGCGGTGTCGGCAATGGCACGATTCGTCGTGTCCTGCTCGAGGCGGGTCGTCACCCACGCACCGGAGGAGTTCTTCGCCCTCATGAAGGCGCCGCCGTACACCTGGCAACTCTGGGAGTCGCAGGACTTGGCGTAGCTGTAGCGGTTCTGGCGCAGGGCGTAACTGCGGGCGGCCACGGCCTGGGCGCGCAGGGCGTTGATGCCCGCGCCACCGGCGTCGGTGCCCCAACTGGCGGGCGACTCGCGGGGCACCACGCCGCGCAGGTACTGCCCGAAGACGACGAAGTTCGCCGTGCGCGCGGCACCGTCGGCGTCGCGCACGGCACGCACGGATCCGCGGTAGTAGCGCATGCGGAATCCGCCCGTGATCGGCTCGCACACCGAGACGAGGTCGGCCGAGTTGTTGGTGAGGTCGTTGCGCCTCGGGGTGGTGATGGCCACGGGGCCGGCCACGCCGGAGGCGATGCGGGTCATGCCCGCGAGTTCGGCGGCGGCGAGGGCGCACTTCGGGTCGGCCGAGGCCCACACGTCGTAGGTGGTGCTGCCCGCCCGGGGGACAGCCACGATGGAGCCGTATTTCGTGGCACCCGTGGTGCCGCCCCCGCCCCAGGTGGCCGACAGGATGGCACTCTCGGCCCGCGCCGAGGTGTGGCGTCCGTCGAGTGCGGTGAGGCGCACTGACATCACCCCGTCGTCGGCCTTGGTGGCGGCGGTGGCGGAGGGATACACGCCGATCCGTCGTCCGCCCCCGCCGTAGTAGAAGTCGAGGATGCCGCGCCAGTCCTTGCGCACGGCCGGGTCCGGATGGGTCGCCCAGCCCCATGAACCCCACTGGGACAGGCCCCGCCCGTGGCCGTAGCCGAGTCCGCGGATGACGATGGTGGCCTGTGTGCCGGGCAGGGGGTTGGCGGCGACCGGAGACGCGGGCGCGACGGCGACGCCACCCGAGGATGCCATGACGAGGATCGTCGCGAGGAGGGCGCGGCGCCGCGGTCGTGCCATGTGCCGAGGTTAGGCGGTGAGTTCCTCGAGATGGGGGCGGTGGTGGCGTTCGCGTTCCTGCACGGCGACACCGGCGAGAACGAGCGCCATTCCCGCCAGATCGAGGCCATCGGGTCGTTGTCCGAGGAAGACGAGACCGAACACCGACGCGGTGACCGGGAGCAGGGCGAGCATGACGCTGAACCTCCTCACGGGGATCCTGCGCAGCACGCCCTGGTCGATGCCGTAGGCGATCGCGCTGGAGAGCACGCCCACCGTCACGCATCCGACGAGGACGGCCGGCGAGGCGAAGGCCGCGGCCGCGCCGGGAGCGCCGAAGGGTGCGATGACGAGCGAACCCGCGACGAGTCCGACGGCGAGGCCGGAGAGCCCGCGATCACCGAGGGCGACGCGCGATCCGGCGACGATGTAGCCGGCCCACATCACCGAGGCGAGGAGGATGAACGCGAGACCGAGGGGTTCCCCCCCGATCTCCACGCCGCCGAGCACGGCGACACCGACCGCCGCGAGGAGCAGTGCACCGGCGTTGCGGGCGGTGCGCGTCGTGGCCGCCGCCACCGCGATGGGGCCGATGAACTCGATGGTCACTCCCTTGCCGAGCGGGAGCCGGTCGATGGCGAGGTAGAAGGTGAGGTTCATCAGTGCGGTCACCGCGCCGAACGTGCCGGCGAGAACGAGGTCGCGCCGCGTCCATGGCGAGCCGCCACGGGGCCCCACGACGACGAGGAGCACCAGTCCGCCCACGAGCACGCGCAGCCACGCCAGCGTCGCCGGACCGACGTCGTCGAAGAGTCGAACGGCGATGACGGCGCCCCCGTACTGGGCCGACGCCGAGAGGAGGAAGAGGAGCTCGGGAGGGACGCGGTCGGCGGCCCCCCGGCGTGTGAGGACGCTCAGTCGAAGAGGTCCGGGTCGGTCCGGCAGATCTCCTGCCAGAGCGGCTGGAAGTGCATCCATCCCGTCATCGAGTTGCCGGCGTTCTCGCGCGTGTAGACGGCGGAGTCGTGCGGGATGTGCTTGGGCTCACCGGCGGCCTCGGCCAGCAACTGGGCCTGGGCGCATCGCTCGAAGCACACGAACCAGAAGACCGCCTCGTCGACGCTGGCGCCGACGGTGAAGTGTCCGTGGTTCTGGTGGATGGCGACCTTGCCCCGCGGGAACGCGGCGGCGAACTCGCGCCCGACCTCGGGATCGAACACGACGACGCCACCGTGGTCGGTGACGACGACGTTGTCCTCGTAGAAGGCGCAGGAATCCTGCGTGAGCGGATCGAGGATGCGGCCGAGACTGGAGAAGGCCTTGCCGTACACCGAGTGGGCGTGCGCCGCGGCGATGACGTCGGGTCGGGCGGCATGGATGGCGGCGTGCAGGCAGTACGCGGCGCGATTGACGGCGTACTCGCCGTACACCACGTCACCGTCGTGGTTGACGAGGATGAGGTCGGACACGCGCACGTGGCGGAACGAGAGGCCGAGCGGGTTCACCCAGAAATGGTCGGGGAACTCCGGATCGCGCACCGTGATGTGCCCGGCGACCCCCTCGCCGAACCCGAAGCGACCGAAGATGCGCAGCGCACCGGCGAGCTTCTGCTTGCGCCGCAGCCGCTCCTCCTCGACGGTGGCGGCCGGTGCGAGGGCCTCCTGGCCGTACACCCGCACCTGCTTCGGGGTGAGGGGGATCCCGTCGATGGACGGGACGGTGGTCGACGGTGCATCGGGAGTGACGGTCATGGCGTCACCTTAGGGCAGGATGTGGGGCATGGGAATCAGCGAGATCGCACCCCGGGGCATGGCGCCGCCCGCCGCCCGGTACGCCCACGCCACCCTGACCGCGGACACCTCGCGCACCCTGCGCACCTCCGGGGTGGTGCCGGTCGCTCCCGACGGCACCGTGCCTGTCGGCATCGCCGAGCAGGTCCGGACGGTGTGGACGAACCTCGGTCTCATCCTGGCGGAGGCGGACATGGGATTCGCCGACGTGGCCAGCATCGTCACCTACGTCGTCGCCGGCCCCACCCTCGCCGACGACCTCGCGGCGGTCATGTCGGTGCGCGACGAGGTGTTCTCCGGTCATCGCGCGGCGAGCACCCTGGTGACGGTGCCCGCTCTCGCACGACCCGAGTGGCGCGTCGAGATCAGCCTGGTCGCCTGCCGTTGACCGGTCCGTCGGCGGGCTGGGGCGGCGGGGGCACCGCCTCGTAGCCTTGGTCCATGGCTGACGACGCGAAGCGCACCGACTCGGGAATCGAGATCGCACCTCTCTACACGGCGGAGTCGCTGACGGGGTGGGACCCCGCGGAGCGCCTGGGCGAGCCGGGTACGGCGCCCTACACGCGCGGTGTGTACCCGACCATGTACCGCGGACGACTGTGGACCATGCGCCAGTACGCCGGCTTCGGGTCGGCCGAGGCGACGAACCAGCGCTTCAAGTTCCTCCTCGAGGCCGGTCAGACGGGGTTGTCGTGCGCCTTCGACTTGCCCACCCAGATGGGCTACGACTCGGACCACCCCCGTGCCGAGGGCGAGGTGGGCAAGGTGGGCGTCGCCATAAGTTCGCTCGACGACATGCGTCTGCTGCTCAAGGACCTGCCCCTCGACAGGGTGTCGACGTCGATGACGATCAACTCCACGGCGGCGATCCTGCTGCTGATGTACCAGATCGTCGCCGAGGAGCAGGGCGTGCCGGCCTCCGCCATCAGCGGCACCATCCAGAACGACCTCCTCAAGGAGTACATCGCGCGGGGGACATACGTGTACCCGCCCCGTCCGTCGATGCGGATCGTCACCGACATCTTCGCCTACTGCTCCGAGCACATCCCCAAGTGGAACACGATCTCGATCTCGGGGTACCACATCCGCGAGGCCGGGAGCACCGCGGTCCAGGAGATCGCCTTCACGCTGGCCAACGCCATCGCCTACGTGCAAGCGGCGGTGGACGCCGGGCTCGACGTGGACGACTTCGCGCCGCGCCTCTCGTTCTTCTGGAACGGGCACAACAACTTCTTCGAGGAGGTGGCCAAGTTCCGCGCCAGCCGGCGGATGTGGCACCGCATCATGACCGAGCGGTTCGGGGCCAAGAAGGAGGCGAGCGCCCTGCTGCGCTTCCACACCCAGACCGGAGGGAGCACCCTCACCGCACAGCAGCCGCTGAACAACGTGGTGCGCGTGGCCGTGCAGTCGCTCGCCGCCGTGCTCGGCGGCACCCAGAGCCTGCACACCAACGGCTACGACGAGGCACTCGGCCTCCCCACCGAGGAAGCGGCCCGCATCGCCCTGCGCACCCAGCAGATCATCGGCTGGGAGAGCGGGGTGGCCGACACCCCGGACCCCCTCGCCGGCTCGTACTTCGTCGAGTCGCTCACCGACGAGGTGGAGCGACTGGCCTGGGAGTACATCGAGCGCATCGACGCCATGGGCGGCGCGGTGGAGGCCATCGAGGCCGGATTCCAGATGGACGAGATCGGCGAGAGCGCCTACGAGTACACCAAGTCGATCGACGACGACGAGCGCGTCATCGTCGGCGTCAACCGGTTCACGGTCGAGAGCGAGCCGGAGCCGAACGTCTTCCCCATCGACCCGAGCCTCGCCGTCGGGCAGGTGGCGCGTCTGCGGGCCTACAAGGAGGCCCGCGACGCATCGGCGGTCGCGGCGGCCCTCGAGGCGGTGCGCGACACGGCGCGGGGAACGTCCAATCTCCTCGTGCCGATGAAGCAGGCTCTCCTCGTGGGGGCGACGCTCGGCGAGGTCAGTGACGCCCTGCGCGACGTGTTCGGGGTCCACCAACCCGGGCACTGACGCCGGGCGGCCGCGCTCAGTCGAGCCAGGTGACGACCGGGTCGGGCCGGTCCTTCGGGGGCGTGTCCCGAGTCCCGTGCCCGAGATAGACGAGACCGATCATGGTGGAGTCCTGCGGGAATCCGCAGAAGGCGTTCATCTCCGCCTCGGCGCCGGTTGCCGGCGTGCTCCACAGGGCCGTGAGGTCGAACGCTTCGATCATGAGCAGCATGTTCTGGATGCCGGCCGCGACCGCATAGGCGTTCTCCGCGGTCTCCAGGTCACTGGCTCCGGGGGTGGAGGCGACCGCGAGAACCACCGGCGCCCGCCCGTACTTGGTGCGCGTCTTCTCCACCTTCGCCGGCTCCTCGCCGCGGGACTCCATGACCGACGCCACCGTCGCCCCGAACTCCAGTCGTGCCCCGCCGCGCAGGACGGCCACGCGCAGGGGTCGTGTCGTGCGGTGGTTGGGTGCAGCCTGAGCCGCCCGGACGACGCGGTCGATGATGGACGGCTCCACCGGTTTCTCCCGGTCGATGGTCATCGAGCTCGTGCGACGGTGGATGAGCGCTTCGAGCGCGTCGGGGGACATCAGTGGGCGTGGAGGTCGGGGTTCAGGCCGCCCCACGACCCGGAACGGGAGATGGCCTCCACGGCGCCGGTCAGCGAGTTGCGACGGAAGAGCAGTCCGCTCTGACCGGAGAGGCGCAGGGCCTTGACGGGCGTTCCCGAGGGGTCGCGCACGACAGTACCGGCGGTGACGTAGAGCCCCGCCTCGACGATGCAGTCGTCGCCGAGGCTGATGCCGATGCCGGAGTTGGCCCCGAGCAGGCACCGTTCTCCCACGGTGACGACCTCCTTGCCGCCGCCGGAGAGCGTTCCCATAATGGAGGCTCCACCCCCGATGTCGGTGCCGTCACCGATGATGACGCCGGCCGAGATGCGGCCCTCGACCATCGATGTGCCGAGGGTGCCGGCGTTGAAGTTGCAGAACCCCTCGTGCATCACGGTGGTGCCCGGCGCCAGGTGCGCTCCGAGCCTGACTCGTCCGGCGTCGGCGATGCGCACCCCGGAGGGGACGACGTAGTCGGTCATGCGCGGGAACTTGTCCACGCCGTGCACGACGAGATGCTCCCCGCGTCGGGCGATGTTCCACGCCACGGACTCGAGGGTCTCGACCGCGACGGGCCCCCGCGACGTCCAGGCGACGTTCGTGAGGAGACCGAACAGGCCGTCGAGGTTCACCGTCCTCGGGCGCACGATCCGGTGCGACAGGAGGTGCAGGCGCAGCCAGGCGTCGGCCGGCCCGGAGGGCGGCGCGTCGAGGTCGACCTCGAGCGCGACCGTGCCGAACGCGACGCCACGGTCGGGGTCGTCGGGGCGGACGGGATCGACGCTCGGAGTCTCCTCCGGGGCGGAGCCGAGTCCGAGTCCCCGGTACCGGACGTCGAGCAGGGTGCCGGTCGCGGCGTGGGTGGCGAGGCCGACACCCCATGCGGTGGTGGTCACGTGTCGGCCTCCGGTCTGAGCGTGGGGAAGAGGATGACGTCGCGGATGGACGGGGCGCCGCCGATGAGCATGGCAAGTCGGTCTATTCCGATGCCGAGTCCCCCGGTCGGGGGCATGCCGTACTCGAGCGCGCGCAGGTAGTCCTCGTCGACCGTGCCGGCCTCGAGGTTGCCCGCTTCCTTGGCGCGCTGCTCCTCCTCGAAGCGGGCGCGCTGCTCGGCGGGATCGTTGAGCTCGGAGTAGCCGTTGGCCACCTCGCGGCCGCCGACGAACAGCTCGAACCTCTCGGTGAGGAGCGGATCGTCGGTGCGAGTGCGGGCCAACGGGCTCGTCTCCACCGGGTGTCCCGTGACGAACGTGGGCTCGCGCAGCGAGTCCTCGCAGAGGGCCTCGAACATCTCCTCGACGATCCGGCCCGGACCCTGCCCGGGCTCGACCTTCACGCCGAGTCCCGACGCCAGGCGGGCCAGTTCGTCGCGGGGCATGCCGGGATGGACGCGCGTGCCGGCCGCCTCGGACACCAGGTCGACCATCGACGCGCGTCGCCACGGTCGCGAGAGGTCGACATCCACCCCGTCGATCGACACCACCGCCGATCCCGTGGCGTCCCTGGCTGCGGCCACCACCAGCCGTTCGGTGATGGCCATCATCTCGGTGTAGTCCGCGAACGCCTCGTAGAGCTCCATCATCGTGAACTCGGGGTTGTGGCGCGTGGAGATGCCCTCGTTGCGGAACACGCGACCGATCTCGAACACCCTCTCCATGCCCCCGACGATGAGGCGCTTGAGGTGCAGCTCGAGGGCGATGCGCAGGTACAGCTGCATGTCGAGGGCGTTGTGGTGGGTGACGAAGGGGCGGGCATGGGCGCCCCCCGCCTCGCCGTGGAGGACCGGTGTCTCGACCTCGATGAATCCCTCGTCGTGGAGGGTCCGCCTGAAGCTGGCGATGATCTCGTGGCGGACGGCGAACATCCGCCTGGCCTCTGCGTTGACGATGAGGTCGGCGTAGCGCTGGCGGTAGCGGGTGTCCGTGTCCACGAGTCCGTGCCACTTGTCGGGCATCGGTCGCAGGGACTTGGCGAGCAGACGCACCGCCGAGACCTTGAGGGACAGCTCCCCCTTGCGGGTGGTCATGACGGTGCCCTCGGCGCCGACCCAGTCCCCGAGGTCGAGCCGGGTCACGAACCCGAACGTGTCGTCACCGACCTCGGCACGGGACACGAACAACTGCAGGACGTCGTCGCGGTCCTGGATCGTGAGGAAGACGAGCTTCCCCTGGTCGCGCTTGAGCATGACGCGACCGGCGACCGCGTCGCGCACCTCGGTCTCGGTGCCCGGTTCGAGGCCGTCGTGGGCGGCGCGTATCTCCGCCAGGCGGCGGGTGCGGTCGAATCGATGGGGCCACGGGTCGCGGCCGGCTTCGCGTTCGGCGGCGAGAAAGGCGGTGCGGCGGACGCGTTCGGCCTCGAGTCCTCCGGCTGCGTCGTCGTCGTGGATGTCGTTCTCGCTCACGGTCCTCCCACGGTAGTGGTGGTGCGGGCGCGGGGCCCCACCCTTTCTCACGGACGGGCATCGGGGCGGGGCCCTAGGGTCGTGCCGTGGTCCCCCGCCGTCGCATCGTCCTCGCCATGATGCTCGTCACGGGTCTCGTCCTGCCCGGCGCATTGCCCGGTGGCGCCTCGGCGGCGTCCACCGCGGCGACGGTCGTCACCGCCCGACAGCACACGATGATCGTGCATGCGCGCGGCCCGTTGCTGCCGTGGCAGTCGACGGCCATCGCCGGTGCGGCGGCAGCGGCCGGGGCGTCCGGGCACCGCGTCTCGTCGCCGACCCTGCCGATGACCGCCCACGAGCGCGGTGGCCGCACCGTGTGGCGGGCCCCGGCCCGCGCGCGCATCCCCATGGCGGCCACGGTCGTGTCGCGCTGGTACATCCGCGCCGTCGGCGGCCAGGCCCTGCACGATGCGCTCATGCCCGGCGCGGTCGCGGTGGGGCGGGTGACCGCGGTGCGCAGGGGGATCCGCGTCGGGGACACCCTGGTGCTGCGGGACCGACGGAACCGACCTCGGCCGCTGCGCGTCGGGGCCATCGTCGACCAACGTCTCGTCGAGGGGCGCGACCTTCTTCTCCCGCTGCACGTGTCCGAACCGCGCTTCGGTGCGATGTCCGTCTCCCACGTGGTGATCTCGGGGATACGCACACCGGAATCGGTGGAGGAGGCGTTGCGAGCCCGTGGGTTCGTCATCGGCACCGAGTACCGGCTGCGCCGATCATGGGATCCGCCCGATCCCGACGACGTCCTCGGCTCATCGGAGGTTGCGGCGCGATTCGGTCAGCTCGTGTACGCCACCCCGTCGCGCGACCGCATCACGGTGCTTCCGCCCTACACCGACCGGCTGGTGCGGGTGGCCTATTCGGGCGTGGCGTTGCGACATCATTGCCATGCGAGCGTGGTCGGTGCGATCCAATCGGCACTGACCGAGATCGCCGAGGCCGGCCTCGCCGATCGCATCGACACGACCAACTCGAACCGCTACGGCGGCTGCTTCGCGTCGCGCTACGCCCGCTTCCAGGGGGCGTACGGCACCCCGTCCCGGCACGCCTGGGGCATCGCCTTCGACATCAACACTGTGGCCAATGCCCAGGGGAAAGTGCCCGTGCTCGACTGCGACGTCGTGCGGATCATGCGCAAGTGGGGCTTTTCCTGGGGCGGCAATTTCCTTCGGCCCGACGGCATGCACTTCGAGTGGGCGGGGGGCAGGCGCGACCTGATGGGATATCCGTCGCGCTACTGCCCGAACCTCGTGCCGGTGCCCGAGGCCGAACGTCCCGTCTTCCCCGGCGATCCACCGCCGGAGGATCCCGACGCCGGGACGGACGAGCCGACGCCCTGACGGTTCACCGGTCGGCGAGGGAGGGGCTGGATAGCCTGACGCGATGACCACGAGACTCGTCATCATCGGCGGCGGCCCCGGCGGCAACGCGGCGGCTTCGTGGGCCGCGCGCCTCGGGGCCGAGGTGACGATGGTCGAGCGCGAGATCGTCGGTGGTGCCGCGCACCTCCTCGACTGCATCCCCTCGAAGGCGATGATCGCCACCGGCGGCGCGATGAGCGCCACGAAGCGCTTCGAGGGGATGGGCATCGACAACGACCGTCCGGTCTTCGACGTCGACACCCTGACCGGTCGGATCCGCGGGATCGTGGACAACATGCGCGATTCGACGACGCGCCTCCTCGATAGCCAGGGGGTGCGCATCATCATGGGCGAGGCCCGATTCACGGGCAGCCACCGCGTGGAGGTGACGGGCTCCGGGGGGACCGTGGGTCTCGACGGGGACGCCTTCGTCATCGCCACCGGGTCGCGCCCCCGCATCCCGGCATGGGTCGTGCCGGACGGCGAACGCATCCTCACCACGCGCGACTGCTATCCGCCGCGGGTCTTCCCCGAGAGCGTCGTGGTGGTCGGGTCGGGCGTGACTGGCGTCGAGTTCGTCCACATGTTCGCCTCCTTCGGCGCTGCGGTCACCCTCGTGGTGAGCCGTCAGCAGGTGCTGCCCGGCAAGGACGCCGAGGCCGCCGCGGCTCTCGAGGACCGGTTCCTCGCGTCCGGGGTGAAACTGCTCAAGGGGGCGCGGGCCACCGCCGTGACCCGCGAGGGGGACGGTGTGCTCGTGCAGTGCGACGACGGCCGCCAGGTGCGCGCCACCCACGCCGTGCTCGCCATCGGCTCGGAACCGAACGTGGAGGGTCTCGGGCTCGAGGCCGCCGGGGTCGCGCTCGATGCGCGCGGGTACATCGCCATCGACGCCCGTTGCCGCACGAACGTCGAGCACATCTATGCGGCGGGCGACGTGAGCGGCCGCCTGCCGCTGTCGTCGGTGGCGAGCATGCAGGGTCGCAAGATCGCCGAGTACGTCATGGGCGTGGCCCGCCCGGACAGCCGGGAGGTCGACTACGACAAGGCCGCCTCGGCCATCTTCACCCAGCCCGAGATCGCCGACGTCGGTCTGGCCGAGGCGGACGCGTTCTCCTCGGGCCGCAAGATCCGGGTGACGAAGGTGCCCTTCTCCTCGTCGGCCAAGGCGCTCATCCACAACGACCCGCACGGGTTCGTCAAACTCATCTCCGACCCGAACACGGGGGTCGTCCTCGGTGGCACGGTCGTGGGTCGCCACGCGGCCGAACTCGTGAGCGTCGTGGCCCTCGCCGTGACGGCGCACCTCAAGGTGTCGGACCTGCTCGACAGCCTCCTCGTGCACCCGTCGCTGGCCGAATCGCTCTCCGAAGCCGCCGAGTAGGACCCCGCCCTGAGGGGTCAGGAGATGACGACGACGACGTCGCCCGAGCCGACCGTGTCGCCGGGCGACACGTTGACGGCCGAGACCGTCCCGCTCTTGTCGGCCTCGATCTGGTTCTCCATCTTCATGGCCTCGAGGACGACGACGCTCTGACCGGCCTCGACATGCTGGCCGACCTCGACGAGAACCTTGACGATGGTGCCCTGCATCGGCACGCTGACCTGGCCGCTGCCACCACCGGCACCGCCGGAGGAACCCGATCCTCCGGCTCGGGCGGCCTTCTTCTTCGGACGGGCGACGGCGGTCCCCGCGGACTCGGGCACCCACATCTTCACGTCGAATCGACGACCGTTGACCTCGACGACGGTGTCGCGCCGCACGAGGGGCTCGTCGTCCTGTTCGGGCGCGACCGGGGGCGCGGAGTCGATCCCGGACAGGTCGAGTCGCTCCTCCACCCACTTGGTGGAATGGGTGCAGGCCGCGAAGTCGGGATGCTCGAGGATGGCGATGTCGGCGGGGATCGTCGTGGCGATGCCCTCGATGACGGTCTCGCGCAGGGCGCGCAGGGTGCGGGCGATGGCGGTGTCGCGGTCGCGTCCCCAGACGACGAGCTTGCCCACGAGGTTGTCGTAGTACTGGCTGATCGAGTCGCCGCTCTCGTAGCCGCCGTCGAAGCGCACCCCGAAGCCGTCCGGGGTCACGAGCTTCGTGATGGGTCCGGGCGACGGCAGGAAACGCCCGCCGGCGGGGTTCTCGGCGTTGATGCGGATCTCGATGGCGTGACCCCGTCGGGCGGCGAGCACCTCGTCCTGGGTCATCGGCAGCTTCTCGCCCGATGCCACGCGGATCTGCCACTCCACGAGGTCGATGCCGGTGATGACCTCGGTGACGGGATGCTCGACCTGAAGACGGGTGTTCATCTCGAGGAAGAAGAACTCGCCGTCCTGGTAGATGAACTCGACAGTTCCCGCGTTGTAGTAGCCCACGGCCCGGGCGGCCTTCACGGCCGCCTCGCCCATCGCCTCCTCGACGCCGGGGGGCAATGCCGGGGCCGGCGCCTCCTCGACCAGCTTCTGGTGACGACGCTGCGCCGAGCAGTCGCGGGTCGAGACCCACACGACGTTGCCGTGCGTGTCGCCGACGAGCTGAACCTCGATGTGGCGGGGCCAGGTGAGGTAGCGCTCGACGTAGATCTCGTCCCGTCCGAAGAAGTTGCGGGCCTCCCGCTGCGCCGACTCCATCGCGTCGGCCACCTCGTCGGCGGAGTGCACGACCTTCATGCCGCGACCGCCGCCCCCGAAGGCCGCCTTGATGGCCACGGGCCACCCGTGCTCGGCACCGAAGGCGGTGATCTCGTCGGCGGAGTGGACGAACTCGGTCGTTCCGGGGACGATCGGGGCGCCGCCCCTCAGCGCGGCCTTGCGGCTCGACACCTTGTCACCCATCTCGTCGATGGCGGCGGGAGGGGGTCCGATGAAGGCCACGCCCATCTCCGTGATCGCCCTGGCGAAGTCGGCGTTCTCGCTGAAGAACCCGTAGCCGGGGTGGACACCGTCGGCCCCGCTGCGCCGGATGGCGTCGAGGATGGCCTCGGTGTTGAGGTAGCTCTCCGCCGCGGTCTGCCCGCCGAGGGCATAGGCCTCGTCGGCGAGACGGACGTGGAGGGCACCCCGGTCGAGCTCGGAGTACACCGCCACGGTGGCGATGCCCATCTCGCGGGCGGCACGGATGACGCGCACGGCGATCTCTCCACGGTTGGCGATGAGGATCTTCTTCAGCACAGATGGCAATCTTGCCCTGATGGAGCAGGAGAATGCGAATACGCGCGGAACGTGGCGCATCGGTCACGTGGTCGAGACCGGGAGCACCAATGCCGACCTGCTCGAGGCCGCCCGGGCCGGGGCGCCCGACCGCACCGTGCTGAGGGCCGACCACCAGACGGCCGGAAGGGGGCGTCTGGACCGGCGTTGGGAGGCCCCGCCGGCGGTCAACCTCCTCGTCTCGATGTTGTTCCGCCCCCGCGGGCGTCCGGCGCACGAGTTCGTGCTGGCGGTCGCCCTCGCGGCCCGGGAGACCGCCGGCGTCGAGTGCGGCGTGGCACTCGACCTCAAGTGGCCCAACGACCTCCTCGCCGGCGGACGCAAGGTGGCGGGGATCCTCGCCCAGGCCGGAGGCACGACCTCCGACGGGGGGGTCGAACACGTCGTCGTGGGACTCGGTCTGAATCTCGGGTGGTCTCCCCCGGAGGCGACGTCGTTGGCCGAGGCGGGGTGGAGCCGTTCCCTGACGCCTGCCGAGTTCTGCGAGGTCATGCTCCCGCGCATCGACGACCGACTCGCGCTCGATCCCGCCGACCTGCACGACGAGTACATCGGTTCACTGGCGACGCTGGGTGCCGCGGTGCGGGCCGAACTGCCCGACGGATCCGCGATTGAGGGGACCGCCGCGCGGGTGGAGCGCGACCATCGTCTCGTGGTGGTCGACGACGGGGGCATCGAGCACCTGCTGGAGGTGGCCGACGTGGTCCACCTGCGTCCCCGCGGGGCCTGACTAGCGTTCATCCGTGATCGCCGACCGGTTCCTCCCGCATCGGCATCGCATCCTCTTCGTCGCCGCCTGTGCGGCGGTGTTCGCCGTGGCGGGAGCCGGCGGTCTCGTCGCGGCGACGCGCGGATCGCTCGACGAGGTGCGACGCGCCGGCGACGTCGACGCCGCACTGTCCCCGCCGGGGGACGGGATCGTCAACTTCCTGGTGGTGGGATCCGATTCGCGCGAGGGCATCGACGTCTCCGATCCCGACAACGCCGCGATCGGGTCCGCCTCGCGCATCCCCGGGCAACGTTCCGACTCGCTCATCGTCGTGCGCTGGGAGGAGGCCACGGGTGACCTCGCCCTCATGTCGGTGCCGCGCGACCTGTGGGTGCGCATCGGGGACGGAGGGCAGTCGGGGCGGGTGAACGCCGCGTACCGGGAGGGGCCAGCCGTGCTGGTGACGACGGTGCGCCGCGCCCTCAGCATCCCGATCCACCACTACGTCGAGGTGGGTTTCCTCGGCTTCCGTTCCATCGTGGACGGAGTGGGCGGCGTGCGCATCTGCACAGAACATCCGGTGCGGGACCTGAAGGTGAGGTTGGAACTGGCGAAGGGATGCTCCGTGCTCGGGGGAGTGGACGCCCTCAAGTACGTCCGTTCCCGCCAGTACGAGCGGCTCGTGGAGGGCAACTGGCAGGTCGACGGGACCGGCGACGAGGGGCGCTCGACGAGACAACGCGCATTCGTGTCGGCGCTCGTGTCGGCGGCAGTGCGTCACGTCGCCGAACACCCCATGGACGCGGGTCGGGTGATGTCCTCGTTCGTGTCCGCGGCGACGGTAGACGGAGGTCTCGATCTGCTCGACATGGTCGGGAAGCTGCGCCCCATGGCCTCGAACGGGGCGACGTCGTACCGACTGCCGGTGGACCCGGACATGACAGGGGGCGCCTTTCGATTCCTCCTGTCGAACGACGCCCGGCCGCTCCTCGCCTACTTCGCCGGCACCGGCCCCGCACCGGCGGGCTGAGCGCGCCGCCCCTCAGTCGGAGCGGACCTCGTCGGAGGTCCTGGGCGCGGCGAGGCGCGTCGCAACCGTGTCGGCGTCCATCGGCTCGCCGACACGGTTCCCCTGCAGGAGGTCGCACCCGAGGATGCGCAGGCGCTCCTCCTGGTCGCGGGTGGTGACCCACTCGGCACAGACCACCAGGTCGAGGGAGTGGGCCAACTGGATGAGGGAGCGCACGACCGGATCGTCCCCGGCGTCGGCGCGTCCCACGTCGCGCACGAGGGTCCCGTCCAGTTTGAGCATGTCGGCCGGGAAGGTGCGCAGCGCCGACAACGACGACCATCCCGCGCCGAAGTCGTCCACGGCCACCCGCACGCCGTGGCGGGCGAGGGCGTTGACGGTCCGCATCACCGAGGGGTTGGCGTCGACCAGGCTCGATTCCGACGTCTCCAGCACGAGCCGGGCACCGTCGAGGCCGTGCGCTCGCAGGATCGTCAGGGTGCGGTCGACGAATGTCGCGTCCGAGAGCTGGCGTCTCGAGGCGTTGACATGGAGCGACAGGCCCCGGTCGGTCCCCGGGGTGGGTATCCACTCGGCGAGACGTCGGGCACCCTCGTCGAGCACCCAGTCGCCGATGGGGGAGATGAGCCCCGACTCGTCGGCGAGATCGAGGAAGGCGCCCGGAGCGAGCAGGCCGCGCTGGGGGTGGTTCCAGCGCAGCAACGCCTCGAGCGCGACGATCCTGCCGGTGTGCGCCGACCGGATGGGCTGGTACACGACGGAGAACTGCCCGGCCGCCAACGCCTGCTCGAGCTCGGTCCCGAGGCGCTGTCTCTCGCGGGCCGCGGTGCGCATCTCCTCGCTGTAGATCTCGGATCGCCCCCGTCCGCGCTGCTTGGCGCGGTACATCGCCGTGTCGGCGGCTCGCAAGAGGGTGACGGCGGCATCGGCGGGGGATTCGCGGGCGAGCAGGTCGTCGTCGGCGAGGGCCACCCCGATGCTCGCCCCGGCCTCGACCTCGATGCCCTGCAGCACCACCGGTCCGGTGATCGCGGCCCTGATGCGTTCGGCGACGTCGAGCGCGACCTGTTCGTCGAGGAGTCCCTCGCACAGCACGACGAACTCGTCCCCGCTGATGCGCGCCACGAGGTCGCTCGGGCGCGTGGCGGCCTGCAGCCGGTGGGAGACGGTGACGATCAACTGGTCGCCCACCGCGTGCCCGATCGTGTCGTTCACGTGCTTGAGCTTGTCGAGGTCGATGAACATCACCGCCACCGACGCGCCCGTCGTGCGCCGTCTCTCGAGCGCCTCGGCGGTCTTGTGCACGAAGTGGACCCTGTTCGGCAGGCCGGTGAGCGCGTCGTGCGTCGCCTGTCGCGCGAGCTCGGTCTGCACCTGGCGCTGCTCGGTGATGTCGCGCGCGATGACCGACCAGTGGGTGATGCTGCCGGCGGCGTCGCGCACCACCTGCACCACCACGGAGAGGATGCGGCCCATCCCCTCGGGGGAGCGGAAGGCGATCTCGCCCTCCCACATGTGCGGCGAGCCGGCGGGCGGAGCGGGATCGAGGAGCACCCGCGGGAGTTGGTCGCGCACGGCCTGCATGAACGCCCGCGCCGCCGGGTCACCCGCCCCCACTCCGGGGTCGCCCACGCCGAGGAGACGACGGGCGGTGTCGTTGACGAAGCGCGGGTCCCCGGTGCGCTCGAAGACGAGGACGGCGTCACCGGAGGCGTCGAGCAGTCCGACGAGCTGGTCGGAGAGTTCGCGTTCGCGCACCTGCGCGGTGGCGTCGACGGCGGTGCCGACGTGGCCGACCACCTCGCCCGCGACCAGGCGAGGTCGGGTCGTCACGCGCACCCAGACCGAACCGCCGTCGGGTTGCCCGACCCTGAACTCGACGGTGAATCCGGCGTCGGCCGAGGCGCGCCGCGCCCACGCGTCCTCGCACGCGGTGCGCTCGCGCGGCAGGGCGTGCGCCCACGGAGCCGTCCCCGGTGCCAGCGGCGCGCCCCCGAGGGCGAGGTCGCGGAACGCCGCGTTGGCAGAGACGACACGGCAGGCGAGGTCGGCCTCGAAGATGCCCACGGGCAGGGAGGCGGTGATCTCGTCGATACCGCCATTCTCACAGATGGCTCACGCTCTGCGGTGGAACGACATCGCAGAGTGGCCCCGGCGGGATCAGTCGGCGACCGCCCCCAGGCCGATGGCACTCGACTCGTAGGCGGCCGAGACGACCGCGGCGAGGAGTGCATCGGCGGGGTCGCCCTGCTGTGCCTCGAGGACCTGGCTCACGGCGAACACGGTCAGGGTCCAGTCGATCGGATCGCCCGGCTCTGGACAGGGTCCCGTCCAGCCCACCCGACCCGCCGAATTCTCCCCCTCCACGGCCAACGGGTCCGTCTCCCCCTCGGCGAGGGAACGGGTCTCGGGGGAGAGGTTCACGACGATCCACCGGACGTCCCCGGCCTCGTCCTCGGCCACCACCGCCCACGAGACCACGTCCTCGGGGCCGCCCGACCAGGAGAGTTCCGGGGAGACGTCCTGGCCACGGCAGGTGTGCCGGGGGTCGAGCGAACCGTCCTCGTCGACCCCGGGCGCGGACAGGGTGAGGGGATCGCTGCCGCCGTCGACGATCTCCCCGGCGAAGGGGTCGGTGGTGGTGGGGCCGGGGTCCCGCAGCTCGCGGCCGTCCCCGCTCGCGCATCCGGCGACGACGCACCACAGCAGAGCGACGCCGCCGAGGAGGGTCGGAACACGACGCATCGGCGCAGGATACGCCGTCCGCGCGGGCGCGCATCCACGGTGTCCGGACCGCCGTCAGTAGCCTGAACGACGATGTCGCGCGTCCCCGTCTCCGCCACCGGCGAACCGCTCTGCCTGCTCACCATCCATGCCCATCCCGACGACGAGGCGTCGAAGGGTGCGGCCACGGTGGCGCGCTACGCCCGGGAGGGCGTGCACACGGTGCTCGTGTGCTGCACCGGCGGCGAGGAGGGCGACCTGCAGAATCCCGCGCTGCGCGAGCCGGGCGGTCCGTTCCACGGGGTCGCGCCGGAGGAGGAGAGGGGCATCCTCGCCCGGCTCCGACCGCGCGAACTGGAGGAGTCCGCCGCGATCATCGGATTCTCCTCCGTGCACATGCTCGGCTACCGGGACTCGGGAATGGCCGGCTCGCCGGCGAACGAGCATCCCGACTGCTTCCACATGGCCGACCTCGACGAGGCGGCGGGTCGGCTCGTGGCGCTCATCCGCGCCGAGCGTCCCCAGGTGATCCTCACCTACAACGACGACCAGGCGCGCTATCCCCATCCCGACCATCTGCGCGTGCACGACGCGAGCGTCCTGGCGTTCGAGCGCGCCGGTGATCCCGCGTGGTATCCGGGGACGGGGGAGCCCTGGTCCCCGTCGAAGATGTACTACACGGTGTGGTCGAAGGAACGCATCCTCAAGGTGAACGACGCCCTCGTCGCCAAGGACGGCGAGTCGCCCTTCTCGCCCGAATGGTTGGCCGCTCCCTCGCAGGACCATCGCATCACCACGCGCATCGACATCTCGGAGCACATGGCCGTGCGGTCGGCCTCGTTGCTCGCCCATGCCACGCAGATCGACCCCGCCTCGAAGTGGTGGTTCGGCCTCGACGACGACGAACTCGCGGCCATCTACCCGTGGGAGGACTGGATCCTCGCCGCACCGGCCCCGACCGGCGAGGGCATCCACGAGGACGACTTCTTCGCCGGCCTGCGGGCCACCGTGGCGCCGGGGATGGGGCGATGAGCGTGCAGTACCGAGTGTCCTTCGGGAAGAAGGACGAGGCGGTCGATGGGCCGGAGGACGCCGATGTCGTCGTGCGCATCGACGCGCGTGACGCCGGTCTCGACCCGACCGAGGCCTACATGCGCGGCAAGTTGAAGGCCGAGGGCCACACGGGGGCACTGTTCGCGGTGCTTCGGTCCGGGGCGGCGGCCGAGGCGATCAGCCGGCTCGCATCGCGTCCCTGAGGGCGCGGTACCCGACGAGCACCGCGCCGCTCGCCGAGAGGGCGTCGCGCACGGAGGAGTCGACCGTCACGAGCTCGAGGTCGTCGATCCATCCCGCCGCCTGCTCGCCGAGCGCCCGCACCTCGGGCGTGTCGATGGCGGGCTGGACGTGGATCTCGGTGACCCCGGGGCGCAGGGTGCCGAGGGCGGCGAGCAGTCGCTCGCGGCTGCCGGCGCTCCAGTCGTGGTCGAAGTGGTCCGGGAACACCACTCCCTCGTCGCGCGCGAGGGAACGGAACGGGAAGCCGGCCATCTCCTCGGTGATGGTGGACGGCAGCCGGATGGGCAGGCGGAACTCGACGGCGAGTTCCAGATAGACGTCGAAGAACTGGGGGCGCAGCGTGATCGCGGTGAGGTGCGGGGCGAGATGGGTGACGTCGATGCCCCAGGCGAGTGCGCGCTCGATCTGGGCCCGGCACTCGCGCAGAACCTCGCCCGCGTCGGCGTGCTCCCACAGGTCGTCGATGCCGCGGGGGAATCCGCCCTCACCCGACAGCAGGCTCGGGGCGTGGGTGACCGGACCCCACCGGTAGGAGGGGTGCTCGGCGTTGAGGGTGAGGTGCACGCCGATGTCGTCTCCCGGTCGCGCCAGGGCGGCGGCGTGGCGGGCCCACGGCGCGGGCACCATCAACGACGAGCAGGTGGCGATGCCCTCGCGCACGGCGCGGAAAACGCCCTCCGTCGCCCCGTGGCACGATCCGAGGTCGTCGCAGGAGATGATGACGATGCGCGCGTCGGGCCCGTGCCCGAGGCGCTCGCCCAACGTGCGCCCGTCGTTCATGGGGCGACCCTACCCGCGGCACCCGCCCCAGAGCCCGAGTCCCGCCGACTCCGCCGAGCGGGCGGCACCGGCGAACAACGGGGCGTGGGAGGTGTTGGGCGGGAAGGGGAAGGTCCGAGCGTGTCCGGAGGCGACGAGATCGAGGTTGACGAACAGCCCGTCGCTCTCGCGCCACACGTAGGCCAGCAGGCGCCCGTGCATGTCGCGAGCCTCCTCGTCGCGCACGAGGCGCACCGCCGTGCCGCGGGGGAGCAGTGCCGTCGTGCGCGCGCTGGCCTCGGGTCCGCCGCACTCGACCGGACGGTCGGGGTGCTTCGTCTCGGGGGTGTCGACGCCGATGAGACGCACCGTCTCGCGGCGCGATGCCGTGCGCACGACGATCGTGTCGCCGTCGACGACGGAGGAGACGACGGCCCGCAGGCCGCGCCCGTCACGGTCGACCGGGGCGGCCGAACAGCCCGCCGCGACGAGCAGCACCACCGCGGCCCCGACGGCACGGACCCCGGGCACGAATGCCCGGGGTCCGTGGAGCGGCGTCATCGGCGCGATGTGTGCGCCGACCGTCGATGTCAGAGGCGTTCGATGAGCGTTCCCGTGCCGAGGCCGCCGCCGCAGCACATCGAGACGAGTCCGTAGCGGCCCCCCGTGCGCTCGAGTTCGTAGAGGGCCTTGGTGACGAGGATCGCACCGGTGCCGCCGAGGGGATGACCGAGGGCGATCGCGCCGCCGTTCGGGTTCGTCTTCTCGAGGTCGGCGCCGACCTCCTTGGCCCACGCCAGCACGACCGAGGCGAACGCCTCGTTGATCTCGAACACGTCGATGTCGTCGATACGCAGGTTGTTGCGCTGCAGGAGGCGCTGCGTGGCGTCGATGGGGCCGGTGAGCATGAACACGGGGTCGACTCCCACGAGGCAGGTGTCCACGATGCGGGCGCGGGCCTTCAGACCGAGCTCGCCGGCGCGGGACTCCGACATCATCATGATGGCCGCGGCGCCGTCGGAGATCTGCGAGGAGTTGCCGGCGGTGTGGACTCCGTCGGGGCGGGCGACGGGTTTGAGGGTGGAGAGCTTCTCGAGGGTGGTCTCGCGCAGGCCCTCGTCGCGCGACACCGTGCGCATCCGTCCCGTCTCGCGACCCTCCTCGTCGACCTCCGGGGTCTCGAGTGCGATCCACTGACCGGCGAAGCGGTCCTCGCTCCACGCGCGGGCGGCGCGCTGTTGCGAGTCGAAGCCGAGGCGGTCGGTGTCCTCGCGGGTGATGCCCCACTTGTCGGCGATGCGCTCGGCCCCCTCGAACTGCGACGTCATCTCGTAGCGCTCGAAGTAGGTCTTCGGGATCGGCACGCCGAGGCCGAGGTCCTTGCGCGAGTTGGCCCCGATGGGCACTCGGCTCATGGCCTCGACGCCGCAGGCGATCGCCACGTCGACGACACCGCTGGCGATGAGCGACGAGGCGAGACCGGTGGCCTGCTGCGAGGATCCGCACTGCGTGTCGACCGTGGTGGCGGCGGTGCCGAGCGGGAGTCCCGCGGCCAGCCACGCGGTGCGCGTCACGTTGAAGCTCTGTTCGCCGACCTGGCTGACGTTGCCGCCCACGACCTGCTCGACGAGCGCGGGGTCGATGCCGACGCGGTCGACGAGCGCCCGCTGCACGCGACCGAGGGTCTCGGCGGGATGGAGGGTGGACAGGCCGCCCCCGCGGCGCCCGACGGGCGTGCGCAGGGCATCGACGATGACGACGGATTCTCTGGTGCTGGACATGGCGTCATCCTACGGAGACCCCCCTTCGGGGGGCGACACGGGATCAGGCGCCGAAGATGCGGGCCTGCAGTTTGCGCATTCCGGCGAGCCAACGGTCGCGATCCTCGACCTTGCGCTGCTCGTAGACGTGCACCTCGGGGTGGGGGAGCACGAGGAATCTGCCCGCCACCACGTGGTCATGGACGACGTCGGCGACCTCCGCCGGTTCGAGCACGTTGCCGGCGGCCCGCACCACGTCACCGCCCCGTCGGTCGATGCCGCGGTCGGCGCCCGGGGGATTGAGCATGTCGGTGTTCACCCCCTGGGGGCACAGGCACGTGACGGTGATGCCCCGGTCGCCGTAGGTGATGGAGAGCCACTCGGCGAAGGCCACGGCGGCGTGCTTGGAGACGCTGTAGGGGGCGCTGCCGATCTGGGCGAGCAGTCCGGCCGCCGAGGCGGTCGAGCAGAAGTGGCCCCGTCCCGCCGCCAGCCACTCCGGCAGAAGGTGTGCCGCGGCCCAGCGATGGGCGTGCAGGTTGACGTTCATCGCCGTCTCCCACGTCGCTTCGTCGGTGGAGGCGAGGTCGGTGCCGACGGCGACGCCGGCATTGGCGAAGAACAGGTCGATGAAGCCGAAGCGCCCGCGGGCGGCGTCGATGAGGGCGATGTTCCCCGCGCGGGTGCCCACGTCGGCCGTCACGGCGAACGCGGAGTCGGGGCGGAGGGCGAGGAGTTCGGCCTCGAGAGCGGCGAGCCCGGAGGAGTCACGGTCGGCCAGAACCACCCGGGCCCCGGCCGAATGGAACCTCCGAGCCAGTGCGGCACCGATGCCGTTCGCCGCGCCCGTGACCACCGTATGTGCGCCCGTGAATTCCATGTCGCGACCCTATGTCGCCTCCCCGCCGTGCACGAAGGCGTCCGGCCTGTGGAAAAGAAGGACCGTCAGCCGGTCGCGCATGCCCGTGGCGCGACCCGGGGCATGGGTACGCTGACCCGAGAGCAGTCGGCGCCGTTTCGGCGGTGCGGGCGAACTCGCGAGAGGAGCACCACCATGATCGAGACCCGCGAATCCGTCGTCACCGAGGCGATCGCCGTCATCGACAAGGCCCTCGCCGAGATGCTCCGTCGCGAGCTCGTCACCTCCGTCGAGGTGGGCGACCTGCTCCTCGACCTGCGCTCCCTGCTCCTGCAGGCCGCACCCGTCGTCGACGCCGACTGATCCCGTTCAGTCCCGGCCCCGACGGCGCCACCAGCGCCGTCGAGCGGGCGCGGCGACGGAACCGTCGTTGTCGCGGGTCGGCGCGTACGCGCACAGTTCGCCGAATGCACCGTCGACGCACTCTCGCAGCAGGTCCGGTTCGCGCACCGCGGCTTCGTCCACGTGGATGCCCACGTCGAGGTTGCCCATGTACGACATGAGGGTCACGTTCACCGCCACACCCGCGAGCGGACCCACGGGATGGTTCGACAGCATGAGGGCCCCGGCCACGTAGAGGGGGACCCCCGCCCCACGCACGTTCGAGGTGGCGAAATCGACGGTCTCGGCCTGGGCCCGGGCGATGCGGGTCACGACGGAGGTGGGGAGGAACGCCGAGAGACCGGCGATGGCGGCGAGGGATCCCTGCTCGTCGCGGGCACGGGCGGCCTCGATGGCCTCGTTCACGGCGGCGAACCTCTCGGCGAAGGGCATCTCACCGGTGGGCACCAGCATGCGCACGAGGGTGAAGGCGTTCGCTCCGCTGTCCTCGGTACGGGTGCTCACGGCCATCGACGCGCGCAGGGACTCGACGGGAGCGCCGAGGCGCGAGTGGTACGCACCGGCGGCCTGGGCGACGGCGGTGACGAACCCCGCGTTGATGCGACCACCGAGCACCCGCGAGGCTTCGCGCACGCCGGCGTAGGGCGCCGACGTCGTGAGGATGCGTCTGCGGAGCGACCGCTCCACCCACAACGGTGAGCGGGCCGCATCGGCCTCGAGCAACTGGGTGCGCAGGCTGCGCACGGTTGCCGAGGCACCCTGTCCGAGGGACGCCACGAGCGACGGATCGGCGAGCACATCGCGCACCTGGCGCAACAGGGCGATGGGGATGCGCAACGAGTCCGTCATCGCACCGCGGAGCGCCTCGGCGGGATCGGGCGGGGCAGCGGTCTCCGCGGCGGCGACGAGGTCGGGGTCGAGCGGGGGCAGCGGGGCGGGTTCGCGCTCGAGGTCGAGGAAGTGCAACGAGAGCTCCACGCCGCCCTGTCCGTCGGCGATGGTGTGGTGCAGCTTCTCCACGAGAGCGCTGCGACCGCCGGCGAGGCCGTCGACCACCGTGAACTGCCACAGCGGCCGCGAGCGGTCGAAGGGGTCGGCGAGGAGCAGGGCGACGAAGTCCTCGAGTTGGCGCATGCTGCCGGGTTCCGGGAGCGAGATGCGTCGTATGTGCCGGCGGATGTCGAAGTCGGGGTCGTCCACCCATGCGGGATTGCCCACGTTGCCCGGCGCCGGTTGCACGCGCCGGCGGAGGCGCGGGAACAGGACGGCGGTGCGCTCCATGCGGGCGATGAGCGCGTCCATGTCCGGCGAGCGGTCGAGAACGGTGATGTTGGCGAACGACGACGCGAGGTGCGGGTCCTTCTCGAGGCGCCACATCATCGCCTCGGTGTCGCTCATCCTGCGCGCGTCATCGACCACGGACCCAACCTACATGGGGCGATGGGTGCCCCCGGCGGGTCAGGCGGGGACGGTGGTGTGCTTGAACTCGTTGAGGAGGGGCCAGTCGATGTCGTCGAGGATGCGCTCCACGACGCGCACCGAGTCGGCACCGTCCCGCGACTTCTCCATGAGTCGGACGAACACGGCGGCATCGCCGACGATGAAGGTCGGCGTGCCCCAGACGTGGTGCGAGCGCACCCACCTCTCGTGTTCGTCGCGGGCGACCGCCAGTGTCCGGCCCGAGTCGACGTCGTCGAGGGCGGCGTCGGCGTCGGCGCCGACGGAGGCCAGCACCGCGGCCAGGGCGGCACGATCGCGCAGGGACCCGCCGCGGTCGTGGCGATGGTCGAAGAGGGCGCGGTGCACCGCGAGGAACGCATCGGGCTGCCGGTCGCGCACCGAGAGTGCCACCTGGATGGCGAGGAGTCCGGAGTCGGACTCCGGGGCGTCCCAGACGTCCGTCATACCCTCCTCGACGTGGGCCTGCCCGAGGCAGAAGGGGAGGAACCGCACGTCCCAGTCGGCGCCGGCCTGGAGGCCCGCCACGACGTGATCGTGGGCGATGCGGCCGAAGGGGCAGCGATAGTCGAAGGTGATGCCGAAGGTCCTGGTCACGGGGAGGTCAACCCCCCCGTCGCCCCTGCTATTCCCCCGACGTCGCCCGGTTCAGCCGAGGACGCCCGCGGTGGCCGGCAGGGCGACGAGACCGAGCACCGATCCCGTGACGACTCCGCCGAGGACGTCGGAGAGATGGTGGATGCGCACGACCACGCGACTGGCGGCGACGACCGTGGCCATGGCCGCCCACACGAGGACGAGCGGTGCGCCGGTGAACGACCAGAGCAGCACCGTCGCGAAGGCCGCCGATGAGGCGTGCCCGCTCGGGAAGCTCGTGGTGGAGGGGGTGCGGAGCGTGAAGCGTCCGTCCCCCGAGACCGTGGGTCGTTCGCGACGGAAGAGGCGTTTGATGCCCTGGTTCACGAGGAGGCTCTCGATGCCGAGGGCGATCGAGAGCACCACGGCCTCGGCGAGGCGGATGCGGCCGAGCAGCGACAGCGAGAGGCCCGTCACGTGCCACACGAGCGAGAAGTCGCCGACCGTGCTGGCGAGGCCGAACACGATCCTCCCGACGCGCGAGTTCCGCACCGGCTCGAGGACGCGATCGGCTGCCGCGTCCAGTCCGACGACGTTCATCGCGCCGTCCGCGCCGTCTCTGAGGCGGCGATCCATGCGGCGATTCCCGCCGGGTTCTCGAACGGGCCGAAATGCCCCATGTCGTCCCAGCGCACGAACACCGCGCCGGGGATGCGCTCGGCGACGAGATGCGCGAACGAGGAGGGTTGATGGGGTGCGGCGGCCCCCGACATGATCCATGTCGGCACGCCGACGGACCCGAGCGTCTCCCACGCGCCCGACCCGGCACCCGTCTCGTAGGTGCGGGCCTCGTGCTCGGGCGAGCATCTCAGGACGATGCCCCCGTCACCGGGGGCGAAGCCGTGGCGCACGTAGGCATCGCGCACCGCCGGATCGAAGGAGGCCATGGGGGGCTTGGCGGCGAAGTTGTCGAGCGCCGCGCGCTCATCGGGGAACACGGCGCGACGTCGACGCGCCCCCGCCGGCAGGGGACT
Organism: uncultured Bifidobacterium sp.; assembly: GCA_964608285.1. GTDB lineage: Bacteria > Actinomycetota > Acidimicrobiia > Acidimicrobiales > Ilumatobacteraceae > UBA2093. The sequence goes on along the minus strand of CAZSNB010000012.1, from coordinate 10,876 downwards.
CTCCGCGCGCGGTCCGGCGGTGGGGTCGGGCGGCGGGAAGACGATCGGCTCGAAGAGGTACAGGGCGGCGAAGAGGTCGGGCTCGCGGATCGCGGCCATGATGAGGGACGCGCCGCCCATCGAGTGTCCGATGCCCGTCAGGGGTCCGCCCGCCACCTCGCGCACGTGCCGGGCGGCGGCCAGGGCGTCGTCGCCGTAGGCGCTCCAGTGGAGGGTCGCGGGGTCGACGGGATCGGCGTCCCCGTGGCCCCGATGATCGAGGGCGAAGGCACGGTGCCGAGGCAGGGCGGCGGCGAGGGGGGCGAGGCAGTGGCCGTGGAATCCCGTGGCATGGGACAGAAGGACCGCCGGTCCGGCCCCCCCGAGGTCGTGCACGACGATCCCCGTCCCGTCGGCGGAACGCACGGAGGCGGCGTCGGGACAGCGGGGCTCGACCATGGGAGCCCGACCGTAGCGGAGGTCGTTCCGGCGGCGATTGGACCGCCCGGGCCCATTGAGGAGAGGGGCTACGTCAAGTAACTTGCGTCCCATGTCACAGAACATGTCCACCATCGCCGACATCATCCGCGTCCACGGCGCCGCCCAGTCGGATCGCATCTCGTTGTGGGAGGGCACACGCACCCGCACGTGGGGAGACCTCTACGAGCGTTCCCGGCGCATGGCCAATGCACTGGCCGCAGCGGGGGTGGGGGCCCAGGACCGCGTGGCCTTCCTCGACAAGAACAGCATCGAGCACTTCGAGGTCTTCTACGGATGCGCCCTCCTCAACGCCGTGTCGGTGGACGTGAACTGGCGTCTCGCCGCGCCGGAGGTCGAGTTCATCGTGAACGACGCCGCCGCCAAGGTGTTCATCGTCCACAAGGACTTCCTGCCCGTGCTCGAGGCGATCCGTCCGAATCTGACCACCGCGCGCCACGTGGTCGTGATCGGCGGGGAGGGCGGCGACGTCGAGTACGAGACCTGGCTCGCCTCGGTGTCGGCGGACGAGCCCCGCGTGACCGCCGCACCGGACGACGTCGCGTTCCAGCTCTACTCGAGCGGGACCACGGGTCGACCGAAGGGCGTCATGCTGACGAACTCGAACTTCTTCTCGCTCCTCCCGGCGGCGCGGAAGATGTGGAAGTTCTCCCCCGATTCCGTGAACCTGGCCGCCATGCCGCTGTTCCACATCGGCGGTGGCGGTTGGGCGACGGCGGGACAGTTCGAGGGATGCACGACCGTCGTCGTGCGCGACCTCGACCCGAACGCCCTCATCACCCTCATCGGCGAGCGGGGCGTGACGCACGGTTTCGTCGTGCCCGCGGTGCTGCAGTTCATGCTCATGATGCCGGCGATGGAGAACGCGGACTTCTCCTCGATGCAACTCATGTGTTACGGCGCATCCCCGATCTCGGCGGAGGTCCTCACGCAGAGCCTGGCCAAGTTCAAGTGCGACTTCATGCAGGTGTACGGGCTCACCGAGACCACCGGCGCCACGACGATGCTCGAGCCGTCGGACCACGATCCGGCCGGTCCGAACGCGCATCGTCTGCGCTCGTGCGGCAAGCCGGCACCGGGCGTGAACATCCGCATCGTGGACTCCTCCACGGGCAAGGACATGCCGACGGGCGAGGTCGGCGAGATCTGGGTGAAGGCGCCCACCGTCATGAAGGGGTACTGGAACAACCCCAAGGCCACGGCGGAGGCCATCACCTCCGACGGCTGGTTCAAGACCGGTGACGCGGGCTACTCGGACGCCGACGGCTACATCTACATCCACGACCGGGTGAAGGACATGATCGTGTCCGGCGGGGAGAACGTCTATCCCGCCGAGGTGGAGAACGTGCTCATGGGGCATCCCGCCATCGCCGACGTCGCCGTGATCGGCGTGCCCCACGAGAAGTGGGGTGAGACGGCCAAGGCGGTCGTGGTGCGGGCCAAGGACGTCGAGGTCACCGAGTCCGAGATCATCGCCTACGCCAAGGAGCGACTCGCCGGCTTCAAGTGCCCGACCAGCGTCGACTGGGCCGATGCACTGCCGCGCAACCCCAGCGGGAAAATCCTCAAGAAGGACCTGCGCGCCCCCTACTGGGAGGGCAAGGAGCGGATGGTCAACTGACCCATCCGAGGACCGCCTCGGCGACCTCGTCGGGTCTCTCCAACTGGAGGAAGTGCCCGGCGCCCTCGATGATGCGCACCTCGGCCCACGGGCTGAGCGTGCGCACGGACTCGGCAACCTCGACGCCCATGCAACCGTCGTCGCTGCCGTGCAGGTAGAGCGTCGGCTGGACGAGCTCGCCCGATCCGGAGGCCTGGATGGCGTCGTAGCGCGGGTCGCGCGGGCCCGCGCCGAGGGTGGCCCGGTAATAACCGAGCGCCGCCGCCATGTGCGCGGGATCGGCGAAGCACGCCTTGGCGCGGGCGGCGTCGTCGCCACCTGCGAGACCGGGGGACCAGTCGCGCCACAGACGGTCGATGAACGCGTGGTCGTTGGCCGGCACGACGATGTCGGCGAGGGGATGCTGGAAGAAGAACATGTACCAGCTGCGCGCCACTTGGTCGAGGTTCGAGACGAACGCGGCCCCGACCGCCGGTCCCGGCGGCACCGACATCCCCACCACGCGGCACCATCGATCGGGTTCTGCCGCCGCCGCTCCGTAGGCGGACGGCGCTCCCCAGTCGTGCCCGATGATGACCGCGTCCGCGTCGCCGCCGAGCACCTCGTGGAGCGCGTTGGCATCGGCCGAGAGCGCGCCCGTCTGGTACATCCCGTCGGGTGCGAGCGAGGTGGGGAAGTACCCGCGCGTGAAGGGTGCCACCGCCCGGAATCCGGCGCCGGCCAGGGCGGGAAGCAGGTGACGCCACGAGTGGGCGGAATCGGGGAAGCCGTGCAGGCACAGAGCGAGCGGACCCGAACCGCACTCGAGCCAGGTGAAATCGATGCCGTTGGCGACCGCCCGGCCCGTGGTGATGTCGACCATGAGGGAACCGTAGTCCCCTCGGTGCGACGGGCGTCACGCCGACGACCCGTGGACTCCCGCGGTGTCGAGCCCTATCGTCACGCGGATGGGGGCAGGCACATGGTGACCGTGACCGTGCACGGCGTGCGGGGATCGTCCCCCGTGTGCGGTCCCGATACGGTCCGTTACGGGGGGAACACGTCGTGCGTGGCGCTCGAATCGCCGGGTCGGCGGCCTGTCGTGTTCGACCTCGGAACCGGCCTGCGGTCTTTCGGCGTGCCCTGGCAGGGTCGCGACGGGACGCCCATCGACCTCATCGCCCTCGTCACGCATCTCCATTGGGACCACATCCAGGGACTTCCCTTCTTTCCTCCTCTGTTCAATCCCCGGTCGCGCGTGGAGATGCTGGGCCCGGTCCAGGAACGGGGGTCCTTCGAGGAGGCGATGCGCGACGCGGTGCGTCCCCCGATGTTCCCCGTCACCCTCGACGACTTCCCCGGGTCGTTCCGATTCCGCGACATGGGCGATTCCGACGTCGAAATCGACGGTTGGCGCATCCGTTCGCGATTCGTTCCCCACCTCGGACCGACCCTCGGCTACCGCGTCGAGGCCGACGGACGGTCCGTGGCGTACGTCTCGGACCACCAGCAGACGCTCGAGGGACCCTTCACGGTGCCCGAGGCGGTGCGCGACCTGGCTGACGGCGTGGACGTCCTCATCCACGATGCGCAGTACACCGAGGCCGACCTCGTGCACAAGGAGCGGTGGGGGCACTGCACGCCGGACTTCGCCCGCTTCGTCGCGCGCGAGTGCGGAGTCGCGACCCTCGTCCTGCACCACCACGATCCCTCCCGAACCGACGCCGAACTCGACGCGCTCGCCTGCGAGGGGCGGGCACTGGGCGGCGAGACGGTCGGACGCGAGGGTCTGCGCCTCGAACTCTGAGGACGGCGGTCGACGTCGGTCGCGCGTCTACTCTGTGTCCGTGGCCGCACCCGTCGACTCCACCCGGTTCCGCGAGGTGCTCGGTCGCGTCCCCACCTCGGTCGTCGTCGTGACCGGCACCGACGGTGACGGGGCGCCGAGGGGAATGACCATCGGATCGTTCGTCTCGGTCTCGCTCGACCCGCCCCTCGTCGGCTTCTTCATCGGCACCGGCTCTCGGTCGTGGGAGGCCATCGCCCCGTCGGGACGGTTCTGCGTCAACGTGCTGGCCGCGGGCCAGGACGACGTCTGCTGGAGGTTCGCCAAGGAGAGCGACGACAAGTTCGCCGGTGTGGGTTGGACGGCCTCCGCCCTGGGCAATCCCGCGATCGACGGATGCGCCGCCCTCGTCGACTGCACGATCGAGTCGGTGACTCCGGCGGGGGACCATGCCTTCGTGCTCGGACGCGTGGGGGACATGGCGATCACGGAGGGGATCGACACGGCGATGGTGTTCTTCCGCGGCCGGGTCGCGGGAATCACGCACGCGGGGTGATGCCCGTGGTGTCCCGTCTGCTGTGCGCCGTCGTGGGAGCGGTGATCGCCTGGGCCGGTGCGACCAAGTTCGCCGATCTCCCGCGCTGGCGCCGCGACGCGGCCGCCCAGGGTGTCGCCGCTCCCGTCGCCACCGTGCTGCCGGTGGTCGAACTGCTGCTCGGCGGCTGGCTGGTGGTCTCCGAGCCCGCGCCCGTGCCGATGGCCCTCGCCACGGTGCTGCTCCTCGTGTTCACCGTGTTCCTCGTCGTGCAGGTGGCCCGACGATCGTCCGTGCCGTGCGCCTGTTTCGGGGCGCGCAGTACCCGTCCCCCGGGCTGGCGCGACGTGGGGCGGAACCTGGCCCTGATCGGCGCTCTGGTGACGGCGGCGGCCGTCAGCTGACGGGACCGGCGGCGGCGAGGACGAAGGCCAGGGTGCGGGCCTCGTCGCGCCATTGTTCGTAGCGCCCCGACGGCCCGCCGTGTCCGGCCCCCATCTCGCAGCGCAGCAGGACGAACGTCCCCGGTGACACGTGCCGGATGCGCGCCACCCACTTGGCCGGCTCGTGGAAGCTCACCCGGGGGTCGTTGAGACCCGCGGTGACGTAGAGCATCGGATACCGGACGTCGCCGGTGTTGTCGTAGGGCGAGTAGCCCTCGATGTAGGAGGCGAAGGGCTCATTGCGCGGGTCACCCCACTCCTCCCATTCGGTGACGGTGAGGGGAAGACTCGGATCGCTCATCGTCGTGACGACGTCGACGAAGGGAACCTCGGCCACCGCTCCGGCGAACCGGTGCGGGGCCATCGTGATGCAGGCTCCCACGAGCAGACCCCCTGCACTGCCCCCGCGGATGACGAGCCGCCGACCGTCGCCGATGCGGGCGGACCCGATGTGGTCGGCGCAGGCGAGCACATCGGTGAAGGTGTTGCGCTTGGCGAGCAACCTTCCCTCGAGGTACCAGCGCCGGCCCATCTCGCCGCCGCCGCGCGGGTGGGCGAGGGCCCACACCCAGCCGCGGTCGAGGAGCGACAGGCGCGCGACGGAGAACCACGGCGGCATCGACGCCTCGTAGGAGCCGTAGCCGTAGAGCAGCACCGGTGCGGTGCCGTCGAGGGGAGTGTCGGCGCGATGGACGATGTCGAGGGGCACGCGCGTGCCGTCGGGGGCCACGGCCCACTCCCTTCGCGACACGTACGCACCCAGGTCGCAGTTCGGCGTGGGGGTGCGCTTGAGCGTGACGAGTTCCTGCCGGGTGATCGACCACGAGGCGGTGGTGCGCGGCACGGTGAGGGACTGGTACGACAGGCGGATGTCGTCGGTCTCCCAGTCGGGGTTCGACCCGAGGCCGGCGTCGTGCGGTTCGTCGAGCACCGGCACGGGCGACATCGTCCCGTCGGGCCGCACCACCGTGATCCGTTGCTGGGCGTCCTGCCAGCGCACCATGACGGCGAAGCCGGAGAAGCAGTCGAACTGCACGATGCGCCGACCCTCCTCGTGGCGGATGAACGGCCGCCAGTCCGAGGGTGCGTCGCGGGAGGCGAGGTGCACGGCGAAATCGACCGCGTCGAGGTTGGACACGATCGCCAGCATGTCGCCCCAGTCGTCCACCTGGTACTCGACGTCCTCGCGCCGGGGAGCCACGCACCGGGCCGGGGAGAGTACGTCCGCTGCGTCGATCAACCAGCACTCGGACGACGTTCGACTTCCCGACTCGACGACGATGAGTGCCCCCGACCTCGTCGCACCCACCCCCACGAAGAAGCGTTCGTCCGGTTCCTCGAACACGAGCACGTCCGCCGTCGGCGGGGTTCCCATCTCGTGGCGCCACACCCGCCAGGGGCGCATCGCCTCGTCGGGGGTGACGTAGAAGAGGTGTCTGTCGTCGGCCGACCAGGCCGTGCCGCCCCAGGAGGTGTCGGGGATGACGTCGTCGGTGTCGAGGCCGGTGCGGAGGTCGCGGACCCTCAGGACGAAGTGCTCGCTGCCGTCCGTGTCGGCGGACCAGGCGAGGAGGTTCCCGTCGTTCGACACGTCGAGGGCACCGAGCCCGAAGTAATCGTGTCCGTCCGCCTCGACGTTCTCGTCGAGCAGGAGGTCCGTGCCGGCCGTGTCGACGGTGCGGCCCCGGGTGTGGATGGCGTAGCTCTTGCCGGCCTCGGTCCTGCTCGCGTACCACCAGCCCCGGTGATGGACCGGCCACGAGACGTCGTCCTCGTCGATGCGCGACTTGATCTCCTCGTAGAGGTCCTCCACGAGGCCGGCGCGCCCGGCGAACCATCGCTCCGACCAGGCGTTCTCGGCCTCGAGGTAGGCGATCGTCTCCGGGTCGTCCTTGTCGCGCAGCCAGGCCCACGGGTCCTCGACGATGCCGGTGGGCCGAACCCATCGATGCTCCCTGCGGGGGGCGACGGGTGGGGAGGCGGGGAGGTCTGTCACGTCACCCGAGACTAGGAGCCCGGCGAGCCCGCCGGTACCGTGAGCCCGTGCGGGTGTGGATCGATCAGGACCTGTGCACGGGTGACGGACTGTGCGTCGACCATTGCCCCGAGGTCTTCGTGCAACTCGAGGACGGCATCGCCTACGTGGCGAACGATGGATACCCCCTCAACGACCCCGGCGGGTCCCGGTCTCTGGCCGAGGTCCCCGTGCGACTCGAGCAGAACGTCGTGCAGGCCGCCGACGTCTGTCCCGGCGAGTGCATCTTCATCGAGATGGACGACCCCCGACCCCGCGTGACGGCCGGGGACTCCTCTTCGCTGATCACCTGACCACCCGCCATTTGCCCAAATGGAACCGGGGTCTTGGGGGCAAATTCCTTCCTTGTTTCACCCCGCAAGTACCGTGGGATTCCGACATGAAGCGCTCGGACTTTTCTCACCTTCCCCACGGTCTGGCCGCTGCCCTCGACGAGGTGGGTGCATGGTGGACACCCCTCATCATCTGGGCCATCGCCGGGGGGCAGACCCGGTTCGATCCGCTGCAGGCCGAACTGGAGATCGCCCGCAACATTCTCGCCTCCCGGCTGGTCGACCTCGTCGACACCGGGGTGCTGGAGAAGCAGCTGTATTCCGAGCGTCCGCCTCGCCACGAATACGTCCTCACCGACAAGGGCAGGGCCCTCCTGCCGGCGTTGACACTCATGGACGAGTGGGGGACCGCCTGGTCCCGGCGGAACCCGCCCCGATGACGGTGGTGTCTGCGCTCCGGTGCCCCGCTAGCCTCGTCTCCTATGTCGAAGAAGACCAAGAAGCGCAAGGCGCGGATGCGCCGCTCGAAGGCCAATCACGGCAAGCGCCCCAACATGGGTCGCGGCTGACCAGCACCCCTTCGTGATGCTTCTCTCGTCCCTGCGGTGCGGGGGCGGGTCCGGCCCGTGGCGGAGTCTCGGGCTGTCGGTGTCCGGCGACACCGTGTCCCTCGCCGATGTCCTGCTCGTCGTCGATGGCGGTCCACCGGGGCTCTCCTCGTGGTCGTTCCGGTGCGATGGCGACGACGACGGATCCCCGCGTTCCGTCGATCGCGACCTGTCCCTCGACGGCATTCCCACCCGGCTCGCAACGGGCGGCCCCGGTGAACCGTCGGTGACAGGGACGTCCTCCATCGGCCGTCATCGGGTCGTCGGTGTCGACCACGTGGTGGTGATGACCGACGACATGACCCGCACCCGCGGGGCGATCGAGGAGGTGCTCGGGCTGCCCCTGCGCCGAGAACGTGAACTCGGCGGAGGCGCCCGTCAGTGCTTCTACAAGCCCGACAACACCGTCATCGAGGTGGTGACGAACCCGCGGGACCCCGCCACCGGGTCGTCGCTGTGGGGGTTCGTGCTGAGCGTCGACGACCTGGACGGGCTCTGTGCCGATCTCGGACCGGACGCTGTGTCGACCCCCAAGGCGGCCACGCAGCCGGGTCGTTTCATCTCCACCGTGCGTCCGGCGGTCGGTCTCGGGGTGCACGTGGCCCTCATGTCGCCCCACGTGTCGAGGGCCTGAATCGGCGGTGGGTCACCGGCCGGGTGCCGGCCGTCAGACATCGTCGTCGGGGTCGGCGAGGCGGCGCAGGTGTTCCGCGCCGGTCTCGCAGCTGTCGGCGAGCGGGCACCACCGGCACTGGGCGCCGGCGCGGACCTCCGGTGCGCGCTTCTTCTTGAGCAGTTCGGCGACGGCGATGGCGCCGTGGGCAGTGCGCCGCACGGCTGCGCGCAACATGCCCTCGCTGACGGGCTCGCTCTCGAGGCGGGCCGACTCCAGCGAATACGTGCCGGTGAGCCGGGGTGGACGTCGGCTGCGCAGGGTCTCGACGAGGGCGTAGAAGCGCAGGTCCTCCCGGTGGATGGCCAGGGTGCGCCCCGTCTTGACGTCGAGAATGACCTTGCGGCCGAGCTGTCCGATGACGAGGTCCATGCGGGCGCTGAGCACGATCGAGTTGGCGAAGAGCGAGTAGGTCACCGGGTACTCGACGACGGGTCTCCACGCCTGCTTCAGCGGGGGGAAGCACTCGGTGTAGGTGGTGAGGTAGACGACCACCGCGCTGCGCAATTCGGCGCGGTCGGCCGGTGAGAGGCCGTTGATGAAGTCGGCGGCGCTCTCGCGGGGGTTCTCGGCGACGCTCTGCATGGCGGCGTCGGCCAGGTCGCCGGGGGAGGGGGGCACGGGCATGTTGAGGAGGATCTCGATGCCCTTGTGGGCGATGGTGCCCCGGACGGTGTTGATGTTCCAGGCGAAGGGTTCGGCGTGCTGGGCGAGGAAGTGGGCCTCGCACCCGTGGACGGTGGCGAGCATGTGCTTGGTGACGCGCAGCTGGGCGTCTGCGGTGAACCATCCCTCGAGCGGGGAGAGCGCATCGGCGAGATCGGACTCGAGCGCGGGGACGAGGGTGTCGGGCAGTGGCTGCCAGTCGTCGGGGAGGCGGATCTCGGAGAGCACCGCCTCCTGCAGGGGATTGAGCTCGGCCTCCATCGGGGCAAACCTAGGCGAGGGGTGCGCCGGCGGCCGTCGGAGACGGTCCCGACACACCCCCGTGGCACGATGCGGCCATGTCCGGATCGCGCACCGCCGTCTTCCTCGAGGCGGCGCGCATCCTCGGGGCCGCCGCGGTCGATCTCGGGTGCACCGCTCCGGGTTTTCGCACCCCGCCGCGCATCCTCGGTGCCGCCCGGACACTGCGCCGCAGCGCGGACGGCCCCGGAGGAGTGGTGGCGGTGCGGGTGTCGGGTCGCCCGTTCATCGCCGTCGCGGCCGACATGATCGAGGGAGTGGTGGTGCTCAATCGTCTGGCCCCGACCGAGGCCGACCGCGTGCGCACCGGGTTGTGGTCGGCGCTCGAGTCCCTCACGGCGTCACCGTTGCCCGCGTCGGCCGATGAATCGCCCGACGCGCGCGTCGCCTGAGTTTCAGCGCCAGTCGAAACGAGCCGCGACCGCATCGAGGATGATGCGGGAGGCCCAGCGCGCCCCCGGGCCGTCGAAGTGCACCCCGTCCTTGGGGCGCAGGCGTATCCCTTCCACCACGGATCGACAGGCACGGGGCATGTCCGGGCAGACCCGGGCGGCGAGGTCGATGAACGTGGCGCGCTCCGGGTTCGCCCGCGCATAGTCGCGCAGCAGTCCGTTGTAGGCGACGATCCGCTCGTCGAAGTCCGTGTCCTCGTGGCCGATCTCGTTGTCGGGAGCGACGGGGGCCAGCGACACGAGGAAGAGGTGGGCCCCCTGGGACGCCAACTCGTCGGCCGTCTCGTCGATGAGCTCGATCATCTTCGTCCGCCACTCTGAGGTGCCCACGAGGTAGTCGACCCCGTCGACCCGCCGGTCGTAGGCGTCCCAGGCGGCAATCCACACCACGGCCCGCGACGGATACGAGGTCGCCGTGACTCGGATGAACTCCTCGTGAGCGATCTCACAGGCCAGGCCCTCCTCGAAAGGCTCGCCCTTTCCGTTCACGGGAAGACCCCGAGTCATCGAGCATCCGGGCAGGGAGCGCGACACGAACGTGATCCCCAGGTTCGACGTCTGGTTCTCCATGGCCCGGGTGAGCGAGTGGGCGAGGGAATCCCCGGTGAGGACGAGCTGCAACATCTGTCCGGTGCCGTCGGCCGGCGGAGCCCCTGAGTCGATCACCTCCGCGGTCGCCGAGTCGAGATAATCCGGTAGCGGAGCAGATCTGCTCGTCGTGCCGAGGACCGCACCCAGCACCACGGCCATGGACAGAGAAAACGCCATCGCTGCCCGACCTCCCCGGAGCGAAGACGCCCATCCGGCGGTGCGTCGCACCGGTTGTTCGACGAGCAGATACGACAGTGCGGCGGCGATGAACGTGGTCACGAGACGCAGGGATGCGAGGGCGGGCCCATCGAGACCGGTCGCATCGGGCGAGAGCATGATCTGCACGGGCCAGTGCCAGAGATAGAGGCCGTAGGAGACCTGTCCCACGAGCACGGCCGGGCGCCAGGAGAGCATCGCGTCGACGGCCGAACCGCGACC
>CAZSNB010000011.1:0-58305 GCA_964608285.1 uncultured Bifidobacterium sp. | reverse complement strand
TGGTTGGGGAACAAGGACTCGAACCCTGAATAACTGGACCAGAACCAGTTGTGTTGCCAATTACACCATTCCCCAGTGCGCCCCCGATTCTAGCGGTCATCCCCCGCGACGCGACCACGGGTCCCGGCCGGTTCTCTGCAGTCTCACCCCGTGATGTCGAGGAGTCGTCCGAATCCGATGAGACGACCCGCCGCCACACCCACGGCCTCGCGCATCGAGTGGTCCCCCGACCACACGAGACGACCGGGGCTCACGGCCGCGCCCCGAACCGCGAAGCCCAGTTCCCGGGCCGAGAGCACCGAACGCGGCAGATGCCAGGAGTCCGAAACGATGAGGAGGTGCGATAGCCCCTCGGCACGCAGAACGGGAGCCAGCAGTTCGAGCGATCCGAACGTGGACCGTCCGGCGTCCTCGGAGAGGATCGACGCGGAGGGAACCCCGCGGTCGAGAAGCCATCGCCGCGAGGCGGCGGCCTCCGTGAATCGATCACCCTCCTGCTTGCCACCGGTCACCGCGATGAGCGGCGCCCGGCCGTCACGCCAGAGATCGAGGGCGGCCTGCAGACGTCCCTCGAGAAGCGGCGAGGGCACACCGTCATACTGGGCGGCACCCATGACGACGATGACGTCGGCGGACTCGTCCGAGGTTTGCGCGCCGACGAGCACGTTCCCCACGATGACGATCGACAGATAGACCGTCATCGCCAGCACCACGGCGACCGTCCACGCCGCGATGCTCCGGATCAGGGCCATGCTCCGTCTCAGTCCAGGCGTCCGAGCGCAGAACGGAGCCGGGCGAGGGATGCCTCGCGGCCGAGCACCTCGATGCTCTCGAACAGCGGCGGTCCCACGGTGCGGCCGGTGATCGCCACCCGCACGGGGGCCTGGGCCTTGCCGAGTTTCACCCCGGTGCGCTCGCACCAGGCATCCAGCACTCCCTTGATCGCCACGGCGCTCCACTCGCAGTCGACGAGTCCACTCGCCATGTCGACGAGGATCTCGCGCGCGAAGTCGGCCGACATCGCCTTGTCCCAGGACGCATCGTCGAGAGGCGCGTCGGGAAGGAAGAGGAAGTCGACCATCGCCGGTACCTCGCCGAGCACGGCCACCCGGGTCTGCACGTGCGGCGCGATGGAAGTGAAACACTCCGCATCGAAGCGCGACGCCGGCCACAGATCGGTGGCGGCGAGCACCGGCGCGCATGCGTCGATGAACGCGTCCGGGTCCATCATGCGGATGTAGTCACCATTGAAGGCGAGCAGCTTCTTCACGTCGAAGAACGCCGGCGAATGGTTGACGTCCTCGAGGCGGAACTCTGCGACGATGCGCTCCCACGGAACGATCTCGGTGTCACCAGCCGGCGCCCAGCCGAGCGTCATGAGGTAGTTCACCATCGCCGCCGGCAGGATGCCCTCGTCACGGTACTGCTCGAGCGCCACCTTGTCGCGGCGTTTCGAGAGCTTCTTGCGCTGCTCGTTGACGAGCACCGGCACGTGGGCCCACACCGGCGCTGGATGACCGAGTGCCCGCCACAGCATCTGCTGCTTCGGGGTGTTCGGCAGGTGCTCCTCGGCGCGCACCACGTGGGTGATCCCCATCTCGATGTCGTCGACCACGTTGGCGAGCAGGAACATCGGGGTGCCGTTGCCGCGCAGGAGGACGAAATCCTCGATGGTGTCGTTCGAAAACTCGACCCGGCCGCGCACCAGGTCCTCGACGACGGTGACGCCCTCGGGCACGCGGAAGCGCAGCACCCGACCCGGACCGGACTCCAGGCCGCGGTCGCGGGAGTATCCGTCGTAACCCTGACGGCCGGACTCGCGCGCCCTCTCCTGCACCTGCTCGGGGGTGAGGTCGCACCAGTAGGCGTGGCCCTCGCGCCACAGGCGCATGGCGGCCTCGACATGAAGGGCGGCATTGGCGGACTGGAAGTGCGGACCCTCGAACGCCGGCGACGAGGAATCGATCCCCAGCCAGGCGAGCGCGTCGATGATGCCGCGCGTCCACTCGGGGCTGTTGCGCGACTCGTCGGTGTCCTCGATGCGCAGCACGAATGTGCCGCCCGTGCGCTGGGCGAGGGCCCAGTTGTACAGCGCGGTGCGCGCGCCGCCCACGTGGAAGAACCCCGTGGGCGAAGGGGCGAAGCGGTACCGCGGAGCGCCGGACATGTTCAGGCGCGCAGTCGTTCCGCGTCGAAGCTCATCACTCCGGCGGGGTCCGACGTCACGGCCGCCTCCAGTCCGAGCACCTGGGGCACGATCTGTTCGCCGAAGAACCGCGCCGTGGCGACACGCGCCTCGCGGAAGCCGGCCTCGAGGGATGCGTCGTCGGCGGCGACCATCGCCGAGTCGAGCATGTATCCGCCGGCGACGAGCACCGACATCATCCGCAGGTACGGAGTGGCTCCGGCCAGCACCGCCACGGGGTCGGCGGCTCGGGCCATGATCCAGTCGGTGGCGCGGCGCACCGATTCCGCGGCCGCGGCGAGGGTCCTGCCGGCCGCGGCCAGTTCCATCGAGCCCTCGGCCCTCCGGGCGGCGTCCTCAACCTCAGTGAGCACGGCGGCCACGACGGCACCGCCCCGTAGACCGATCTTGCGGCCGACGAGATCCATGGCCTGGATGCCGTTCGTGCCCTCGTAGATGGTGGTGATGCGCGCGTCGCGGGCGTGCTGGGCGACGCCGGTCTCCTCGATGAAGCCCATGCCCCCGTGCACCTGCACGGCGATACCCGTCATCTCGACGGCCATGTCGGTGCACCAACCCTTCGAGAGCGGCGTGAGGAACGCGGCGAGGTCGGCGGCGCGCTCGCGCTCGGCCGGATCGGGGTGGTGGGCGGCGATGTCGAGGCACGCCGCGTTGCGATAGATGAGACGGCGCATGGCCTCGTTCGTCGACTTCATGGTGGCGAGCATGCGGCGCACGTCGGGATGATCGACGATGGGAGACGACTCCCCCGCCGGTGCCCCCGGCGCGCGACCCTGGCGACGCACCTCTGCGTGCGCGAGTGCCTGCTGGTACGCGCGTTCGGCGAGGGCGAGACCCTCGAGGCCGACGCCGAGGCGGGCCTGGTTCATCATCGTGAACATGTAGGCCATGCCGCGGTTCTCCTCGCCCACCAGCCAGCCGACGGCACCACCATCGTCGCCGAAGGAGAGCACGCAGGTGGGGCTCGCCTTGATGCCCATCTTGTGCTCGATCGACACGCAGGTGACGTCGTTGCGATCACCGAGCGAGCCGTCGGGGTTCACGAGGAACTTCGGCACGATGAAGCACGAGATGCCCTTCGTCCCGGGGGGCGCGTCGGGCGTGCGCGCGAGGACCAGGTGCACGATGTTGTCGGCCATGTCGTGCTCGCCGAAGGTGATGTAGATCTTCGTCCCCGTGATGAGGTACGTGCCGTCGTCGCGGCGCACCGCGCGGGTGCGCACCGCCCCGACGTCGGACCCAGCATCGGGTTCGGTGAGGTTCATCGTTCCCGTCCACTCTCCCGACACCATGCGCGGCAACCAGGTCATGCGCTGCACCTCGTCACCGTGGTGGAGGATGGCGTCGATGGCGCCCTGCGTGAGGAGCGGTGCCATGGCGAGGGCCATGTTCGTGGAATTCATGATCTCCTGGATGGCGATGTTCACGAGCCACGGGAACCCGCCCCCGCCGTACCCGGGGTCGAACGCCACCGCCCCCCATCCGGCCGCGACGTAGGCGGCATAGGCCTCGGCGAACCCGGGCGGCACGGACACGCTGCCGTCGGGGTTGCGCACGGATCCGACACTGTCGCCGACGGCGTTCAAGGGCGCGAAGGTCTCCTCGAAGAAGCGGGCCGCCTCGGCGACGAGGTCGTCGACCACCGAGGCGTCCACGGACGCGAACGCGGGCAGGGACATGATGGTGTCGAGGCCGCCGACGGCGCGCAGGACGAAGGAGATGTCGGCGAGCGGGGCCGAGTAGGGCGTCACGACACGAGTCCCGTGAGGGCGCGCCATGCCCCGGCGGCGCGGTTCGCCACCTGTTCGGGCGTCATCCGCAGGGTCGACTCGGGAACCATGTCGGCGATGTCGCGCACCTGACCGTGATGATGCGGGTGGGCGGCGCCGGCGAAGAGGGGCCGGCGCACCTCGACGAGGTCGGCCGGGGGGCTCTCGAGGAGGAACCCCCACACGGCGAGCGCGAGTGTCACGTCGTGGACGACGGGAGCGCGACCGAACAGCGACGCCCGGCGCAGGGCGAGTCCCCGGCACCCGACGAGGACGTCGTCGACCTTCTCGCCCGGCTGCACCCGCACCCGGTCACGCGCGCGTTCGAACAGTCCGATGACGTAACCCTGGTCGGGACCCTGGTACCCGAGGCGGCTTCCCGCGGGCTGACGACCGACGATCTCGGCGGGGCGGCCCGGCTTCCATCCGTCGGGGACGTGGTCCGGCGAGGAATAGGCACGGGCCGGTTCGGCGGCGGGCAGGGGCGAATGGCGAGGTGCCGACATGCCCGCGATTCTACGCGGGCTCGCCCACGGCCCCGGTGTGGAGGAGCCCGTACACGAGGGACTCCTCGAGCGCCCGCCAGGACGCCTCGATGATGTTGGACGACACCCCGATGGTCGTCCACGAGGTCTCGCCGTTCGTGGCGTCGATGAGCACCCGGGTGACCGCGCCGGTGGCCGAGCCCCCGTCGAGGATCCGCACCTTGTAGTCGGTGAGGTGGATGCGCGCGAGCAGCGGGTAACTGGACAGCAGTGCCGAGCGCAGGGCGGCGTCGATGGCGTTCACCGGACCGTTGCCCTCGCAGGTGCGCACGTGGCGCTCGTCGCCCACCCATACCTTCACGGTGGCCTCGGTGGAGAATTCGCCGCCCGGCACCTCGTCGGTGATCACCCGCATCGATTCCACCCGGAAGGCGTCGTTCGTCCAGCCCGTGGCCCGGCGCATGAGCAGTTCGAGCGAGGCGTCGGCGGCCTCGAAGTGGTAGCCCTCGTGCTCGAGACGCTTGAGGTCCTCCACCACCCGGCCGATGGCCGCTCCGTCCATCTCCAGGCCGAGCTCATCGGCCTTCATCTGGATGGTGGCGCGGCCGGCCATCTCGGACACGACGAACCTGGTGCCGTTGCCGACGAGATGCGGGTCGATGTGCTCGTAGGCGTCGCGGCGTCGGGCGATGGCCGACACGTGCAGGCCCGCCTTGTGGGCGAAGGCGGACGCCCCCACGTAGGGGGCCTGCGGGTTGAGTGGACGGTTGAGGATCTCGGCGACGTGGTTGCTCACGGCCGTGACCCTCTCGAGGCGCCCCTCGGGGAGCACGTCGAAGCCCATCTTCACCTGCAGGTTGGGGATGAGCGTCGTGAGGTTGGCGTTGCCGGTGCGCTCACCGAGACCGTTGAGGGTGCCCTGCACCTGGCGGACGCCCGCCATCACCGCGGCCATCGAGTTGGCCACGGCGCACCCGGTGTCGTCGTGGCAGTGGATGCCGAGCACCGCGTCGGAACCGACGAACTCGCGCACCCGTCCGACGATGGCGGCGACCTCGTGGGGCAGCGACCCGCCGTTCGTGTCGCACAGCACGAGGTGCGACGCACCCTTCATGAGGGCCGCCTCCACCACGCGCATCGCGAACTCGGGGTTCGACTTGTATCCGTCGAAGAAGTGCTCGAGGTCCACCATCACACGGCGCTCGTTGCGCACCAGGTGCTCGACGGAATCGGCCACCATGGCGACGCCCTCGTCGAACGTCGTCTGCAGCGCGTGCTCCACGTGGTAGTCCCACGACTTGGCGACGATGCACACCGCGCTCGTCCCCGCCTCCACGAGGTTGCGCAGCGTCGGGTCCTCGTCCACCTTGCCCGCGGGGCGACGGGTGGAGCCGAACGCGACGAGGGTCGAGGTGCGCAGGTCGAGTTCATGCGCGGCACGGGCGAAGAACTCGATGTCCTTCGGGTTCGCCCCGGGCCAACCGCCCTCGATCCAGTCCACCCCGAGGTGGTCGAGCTGCTCGGCGATGCGAAGTTTGTCCTCGACGGTGGCCGAGACACCCTCCACCTGCATGCCGTCGCGCAGGGTCGTGTCGAAGGCCTCGATCTTCTCCCGCTGTCCGGTTGCGTCGTCCATGTTCACCACCTGTCGTTCCTCTTTCCTGGGTTCTCGATTCCGTTCGGGGGAATGAAAAAGCCGCCCCCGGGGCGGCTGGTCGGCGCACGTCGAAGGGTCGACGCGCGCTAGCGAATAATGATGGCGACGGGCGCGGCGAGGGAGGTGCGGCGGGTCGACATGGCTCCAGTATCGCCGTGTCTCCCGCCGTGCGTCAACCCGACTGGGGAAAAACCTGTGGACAGCCCCATGCCCGGAACCCGGATTCCCGGGGTCGATACCGACCCGGAGACGGCACCTCTCAGGCCGGTTCGCACCATCCGCGGTGGGCGGGCACCTGACCGCGCACGACCTTGGCGTAGACCTCGGCGATGGCCCGCGTGATGGGCCCCGGGCAGGGCACCGCACGATCGTCGACCGAATTGATGGCGCTCACTTCGGCCGCGGTTCCGCAGCAGAAGATCTCCTCGGCGATGTAGAGGTCGGAGCGGGCGAGGTTCTCCACCCGCACCGTGTGCCCGAGTTCGGCCGCGATCGTCATCACGGTGTGCTGCGTGATGCCCTCGAGCGCACCGGCGGCCAGTGGCGGGGTGATGATGACCCCGTTGCGCACGGCGAAGAGGTTCTCGCCCGTGCACTCGCTGATGAAACCCTGGGGGTTCAGCAGGATCGCCTCGTCGTATCCGGCGCGCAGGGCCTCCACCTTGGCCAGCGACGAGTTGGCGTAGTTGGCGACCGTCTTGGCGGCCGGGGGAAGCGAGTTGTGGTCGAGACGGGTCCACGACGAGATCTTCATGCGCACGCCCTTCGTCAGCGCGTCGTCGCCGAGGTAGGCCCCCCAGGGCCAGCAGGCGATGGCGACGTCGACCGAGCACGGGAGGGTGTTGAGCCCCATCTCCCCGTAGCCGTAATAGGCGATGGGTCGCACGTAGCAGGAGGGCAGACCCGTGGAGCGCACCGTCTCGCGCGTCGCCGCGACGATCTCCTCGACGGAGTACGGGATCTCCATCCCGAGGATCTTGGCGCTGCGGAAGAGCCTCTCGATGTGCTCGGTGAGACGGAAGATGGCGGGACCGGCATCGGTCTCGTAGGCACGGATGCCCTCGAACACGCCGGTTCCGTAGTGGAGCGTGTGGGTGAGCACGTGCACCTTGGCATCGTCCCAGTCGACCAGTCGGCCGTTCATCCAGATCTTCGGTGTGGGGACAAGGGCGGGCATGTGTGCTCCTCGGTGCGCTGGTTCGGGCGAGATTACTTGGGGGCGACGCGGGCGGCGACCGAATTGCCGATCTCGACGGTGGTGCCCGCCGGGACGTCCTCGCACGCCGCGCGTATGCGCGCCGCGGCCGCGTGCTCTCCGAGGAAGTCGAGCATCAGTGCGGCCGAGAGGATGGCCGCCACGGGATTGGCCCGGCCCGTCCCGACGATGTCGGGAGCGGAGCCGTGCACGGGTTCGAACATGGACGGCCCGGTGCGCGCGGGGTTGAGGTTCGCCGACGACGCCAGGCCGATGCCGCCGCTCACCGCGCCGCCGAGGTCGGTGAGGATGTCACCGAAGAGATTGTCGGTGACGATGACGTCGTAGCGGTGCGGATCCTGCACGAAGTAGATGCAGGCGGCGTCGACGTGGTTGTACGCGGTGCCCACCGAGGGGAAATCCCGGGCCACCTCGTCGAAGGTGCGCTGCCACAGATCGCCGGCGAACGTGAGGACGTTCGTCTTGTGCACGAGGGTCACGTGACGGCGCGGCCGCGACTCGGCCAGCGCGAAGGCGTGGCGGATGCAGCGCTCCACGCCCATGCGGGTGTTGACGCTGCCCTGCGTGGCCACCTCGTGGGGCGTGCCGCGGCGCAGCACGCCGCCCTCCCCGACGTAGGGGCCCTCGGTGTTCTCGCGGATGACCACGAAGTCGTGCGCGGCCTCGTGTCCCGGTGCCGTCCCGCGGAACGGGCGCTGGTTGACGTACAGGTCGAGCTCGAACCTCATTTTCAGGAGGAGTCCGCGTTCGATGACCCCGGGCGGCACCTCGGGAGTGCCCACCGCGCCGAGGAGAATGGCGTCGAATTCGCGGAGCTCGTCGAGCACGTCGTCGGACAGGATCTCGCCGTCGCGCAGGTACCGGGCGCCACCGAGGTCGAAGTCCGTGGTGTCGATGGCGACACCGGCGGCGCGTACGACCTTGACCGCTTCGGCGGTCACCTCCGGTCCGATGCCGTCCCCGCCGATGAGTGCGATGCGATGGGTCATGGAACCCCAATGTAGGAGACAGGGATAGCCTTTTCCCCATGGCCAAGCACCGCCTGTCGGAGGAGACGTACAAGCGTCTCGAGGAAGAGAGGACCCGGCTCGAGAGGACGATCCTGCCCGAGATCGCCGACAAGATCGGTGCGGCCCGGGCCCTCGGGGATCTCTCGGAGAACGGCGACTACCACGCCGCCAAGGACGAGTACGGCATGCTCAACGACCGCAAGAACCTCATCATCTCGGTGCTCGAGGACTCCGAGATCGCCCCACGGCCCACCGGCGACGAGGTGGCGGTGCTCTCGCTCGTGACCATCCTGTTCGACGGTGACGAGCCCGACATGGCCGAGACCTATCTCATCGGCCACATCGAGGAGCGCACCGACGGGATCGAGGTGATGAGCCCCGCCTCCCCCATCGGTGCAACGTTGCTCGGGCATCGCGCCGGGGACCGGGTGGAAGTGACCCTCGAGAACGGCGCCAAGGTGGCCGTCGACATCGTGTCGGTGGAGAACACCTGAACGAGCCGAACGTCCCCGCGCTGCCCCCCGGGCGCCATCTCGCCCTGCCGGGTCGGGGCACGACGTTCATCCGGGAGATGCCCGGACCCGACCCCGACGCACCGGTGCTCTTCCTCCTGCACGGCTGGACCGCCACCGCCGATCTCAATTGGTTCACCTGTTACGCGCCCCTCGCCGAGAGGTGGCGCGTCGTGGCCATCGACCACCGTGGGCACGGCAGGGGCATCCGCTCGACGCAACGCTTCAGCCTCGCCGATTGTGCCGACGACGTCGCGGCGGTGGCCGACCTCCTCGACATCCCCACCTTCGTTCCCGTCGGTTATTCCATGGGCGGCACCGTCGCGCAACTTGTGTGGCGGCGGCATCCCGACCGGGTGAGGGGACTCGTGCTGGCCGCCACGGCTGCCCACTTCGTGGAGGAACGGGCCGAGCGCGCCGCATTCCTCGCCCTCACGGGGGTCGGTGCGCTGGCGCGGCTCTCGCCGCGGCCGGTGCGGGAATGGGTGAGCGATCGGTTGTATCTCTCCCGCAAGACGATGACATGGGAGCCCTGGGCCGCCCAGCAGCTCGCCCAGCACGAATGGCGCATGATCCTCGAGGCCGGGAGCGCGCTCGGTCACTACGACGCGCGACCGTGGCTGCCCGAGGTCGACGTGCCCACGGGCATCGTCGTCACGACGCGCGACGGTGTCGTCGACACCGAACGTCAGCGACTCCTCGGTCGGGTCATCCCGCATGCGCGCGTCTTCGAGGTGGACGGGAACCATGATGCGGTGTTCGCCCGCGCCGACGAATTCGTCCCCGCACTGCGTGCCGCCGTCGAGGTGGCCGTGGTCCCCGCCGACTGAGCAGATTCCCGGCGCGCGGGTCTCAGGCGACCCGGACGTCGAGACCGATGTCGAGCACGGGTGCGGAATGGGTGATGGCGCCGACCGCCACGAAGTGCACACCCGTCGCCCCGACCGCGGTGGCATCGGCGAGCGCGAGACCGCCGCTGGCCTCGAGCACGACGTCCCCACCCCCGGAGGCACGGTGCGCGGCCGCGATGGCCACCGCCTCGCGCATCAGGTCCGGTGTCATGTTGTCGAGGAGCACGACATCGGCCCCGGCGACGAGTGCCTCGCGCAACTGATCGAGGTCGTCCACCTCGATCTCGATCGGAATGCCGGGGGCACCGGCGCGCACACGGGCGAAGGCCTCCGCCACGCCGCCGGCCGCCTCGATGTGGTTGTCCTTCACCAGAGCAGCATCATGGAGACCCATGCGATGGTTCACCCCGCCCCCGCACCGCACGGCGTACTTCTCCAGTGCCCGAAGTCCCGGGGTCGTCTTGCGGGTGTCCCGCACGCGCGCCCCGGTCCCGGCGAGGGCATCGGTCCAGCGGGCCGTGGCCGTCGCCACACCGGAGAGGTGACACAGGAGGTTGAGGGCGGTGCGCTCGGCGATGAGCACGCCCGCGGCCGGCCCCTCGACACGGGCGATGACGGCTCCCGGCGTCACCCTCGACCCGTCGACGACGAGCACCTCGGTGCGACAGTCGCCGCACACCATGTCCATCGCTGCCAGTGCCGCATGGATGCCCGCCGTGGTCCCGGTCGCGCGGGACACGAACTCCGCGATGAGTCGCTGACCCGGCGGCACGGTGGCGCGCGTGGTCACGTCGTCCCCCGCACCGAGGTCCTCGGTGAGGGAACGGAGCACGACCTCGGCGACGGCATCGGGATCGAGCCCGGTGGCGACGAGTGCCGCGCGCACCCCGGATGAGACCGGATGCAGGTCGATCACGCGCGCACCTCGACGGCCGTGACGATCCCGCCCTTCGCTGCGACGCGCGAACACAGGTGAACGAGCCACTCGTCGCGCTCCCCCGCCTCGTCGGTGCGTCGATGGCACCCGCGGCTCTCGGTGCGGGCGATCGCGGCGTCCACCACGGCCACGGCGACGGTGAGCATGTTCGTGGCCTCGAACGACATGCGGGTGGGGACGACATCGGCCGAGACGTTCGATGACAGGGTGGCGAGGATGTCGTGGGCCGACCGGAGTCCCTCGGGCGACCGCAGCACGCCCACGTGGCGCGACATGGCCGAGCGCAGGGCGCGCCGATGGTACGAGTCGAGGAGGCCGGCACCCGCCTCGTCGTCGATCGGTTCGACCTTCTCGGGAAGTCTCCACGAGAGGTCGTGACCGAGACGCGTGCCGGCGACGACACCCTCGGTGAGGCTGTTGGAGGCCAATCGGTTCGCACCGTGCACGCCGGTGCAGGCGGCCTCGCCCACCACGTAGAAGCCGGGGAGTTCGGTGCGACCGTCGAGGTCGGCGCGCACGCCGCCGCAGGCGTAGTGCGCCGCCGGTGCCACCGGGATGAGTTCCTTCGCCGGATCGATGCCGGCCGCGAGGCACGATGCGGTGATGGAGGGGAATCGCTCGGCGAATCCGGTGATGCGCCGCGCATCGAGGTACACATGGTCGTGCACGCCGGCGGGCGCCTCGGCCATGCGGGCACTGATGGCGGCGGCCACGACGTCGCGCGGTGCGAGATCGGCCTGCGGATGGACACCCTCCATGACGCGACGTCCGGCGGCATCGACGAGTACGGCGCCCTCCCCGCGCACCGCCTCGCTCACGAGGGCCTGTTGGCCGGCGGCCTCGGTGCCGCGCCACAGGACGGTGGGATGGAACTGGATGAACTCGAGGTCGCACGCCGGCACCCCGGCGCGCATGGCGAGCGCGATGCCGTCGCCCGTCACCGCGGGCGGATTGGACGTCGAGGCGTACACCTGGCCGTATCCCCCGGTGGCCACGACCACGGCCCGCGCCCGGATGAGACCCGTGCTCTCGACACCGCCCGACTCATCGAGCATCGCCACCCGCACACCGGCCACGGCGCGGCGCCCGGACGAGTCGGTGCCGAGCACGAGGTCGAGACCGAAGGCGTGCTCGACCACCTCCACGCCGGCCAGACGCACGGACTCGTCCAGTGTGCGCTGCACCTCCGCACCGGACTGGTCGCCGCCGGCGTGCACGATGCGCCGGTGCGAGTGACCGCCCTCACGGGTGAGGGCCACTCCCTCGTGCGCGCCGGGATCGAAGGAGGCGCCGAGGCGCATCAGATAGCGGATCGCGACCGGTGCCTCGGCCACGAGCGTGCGCACGGCCGGCTCGTCGCACAAACCCGCACCGGCGGCGAGGGTGTCGGCCACGTGGTTCTCCAGCGAGTCGGACGGGTCGAGGACCGCGGCCAGTCCGCCCTGGGCCCAACTGGTGGAGCCGGCATCGAGGGTGTCCTTGGTGACGAGCACCACCTCGCGCACCGGCCGCAGAGCGAGGG
This sequence comes from uncultured Bifidobacterium sp., assembly GCA_964608285.1. Taxonomy (GTDB): domain Bacteria; phylum Actinomycetota; class Acidimicrobiia; order Acidimicrobiales; family Ilumatobacteraceae; genus UBA2093. The sequence continues at coordinate 46,140 of CAZSNB010000011.1, read as the reverse complement.
CGGCCGAGAGGCCGGCGGCCCCGGAGCCGATGACGACGACGTCGGTCTCGGTGGTCCAGGTGGGCTCGGGAGCCGCGAGACGGCGGGGGACCCCGTTACTCGCCGACACGGGAGGGTGTTCCGATCGCGATCATCCGCTCGACGGAACGACGCGCCCGGTCGGCGATGTCGCGGTCCACCTCGACGATGTCGCGTCCCTCCACGAGCGCCCGCTCGAGCTTCTCGGGCGTGATCATCTTCATGTACTTGCACACCGCCGCGCGGTTGACCGGTTGGAAGTCGGTCGTGATGTTCACCTTGCGCAGCTGGTGGATCATGCCGGTCTCGGTGGCCACGAGCACCTTGCGGGCCTTCGTGTCCCGGGCGGCGTCGATCATGCCACCCGTGGAAAGGATCCTCGTGCGCTCCGCGGGAACCACACCCTCGCCCGCGAGATACATGGCGCTCGTGGCGCACCCGCACTCGGGATGGATGAAGAGCTCGGCGTCGGGCTCGACGGCGACCATGGCGCGCAACTCGGATCCGTTGATGCCGGCGTGCACGTGGCACTCGCCCATCCAGATGTGCATGTTCGCGCGGCCTGTCTCGCGTTGGACGTGCGCACCGAGGAACTGGTCGGGGCAGAAGAGGATCTCGACGTCCTCGGGTATCGAGCGCACCACGTCGACCGCGTTGGAACTCGTGCAGCACACGTCGGTCTCGGCCTTGACCTCGGCGGTCGTGTTCACGTAGCTGACGACGACGGCACCGGGATGACGCGACTTCCACTCGCGCAGCTGCTCGGCGTTGATGGCCTCGGCGAGCGAGCATCCCGCCCTCTCGTCGGGGATGATGACGGTCTTGTCGTAGGAGAGGATCTTGGCGGTCTCGGCCATGAAGTGCACGCCGCAGAAGACGATGGTGGATTGGGGCACGGTGGCCGCGATGCGGGAGAGGGCGAGGGAGTCGCCCACGTGATGGGCGACGTCCTGGATCTCGGGCACCTGGTAGTTGTGCGCGAGGATGACGGCGTCCTTCTCGTCGGCCAGTGCACGCACGCGTGCCGCCCATGCGGCATCGGCGACGAAACTCACGCCGTCAGGCTAGGCCCCCGCGAGGCGCCGTGTGCGCTCGTGAAATGATGCACAGTCTCCGTCACACCGTCGAGGTGACGGGTGGGTCGAACCAGAAGGCGCGGATGGCGTCGGCCAGCGATCCCGTCGCCGCCCCCGGATCGGTGACCGTCTCCTCGGGCGTGTCGGCGAAGCGCAGCACCGATCCGCACCCGTTGTCGGCGACGAGCACCACGAGCCTCACCCGGCGACGTTGTTCGTGCGTGCTCGGGGCGCCCTCGAGATTGCCGTCGGCCGACAGGGGTGCCGCCCATCCGGTCGTCACGATGGCGGCGGCGTCGAACATGCGGGCGAGCGAGCTGGACGGCGCGTCGAGGAGTTCGTAGACGTCGGGGTGCTGGGCCAGGAAGCACAGATTCGGCTCGTCCACCGGACGACCGGAGGTGTTGACCCCGTAGAGCCGGGCGCCGGGCATCTCGAACGAGTCGATCATCGAGTGGAGTCTGCGCTCCACTTCCTCCGCCGCGGCGAGGGGATCGGGAAGCAGTCGGGGATGATCGGGAGTATCGGGGTCCATGACGGGCATGTGTGGTCACCCCGTCGGATGCCGGCAGGAGACGCCGTGCCCACCACCGATACGCTCCACCCCATGTCTTCACCGATGACGCTCCCCCAGAAGGTGTGGGATCAGCACGTCGTCCACAGCGCACCCGGCGAGGCCGACCTGCTCTACATAGACCTCCACCTCGTGCACGAGGTGACGAGTCCGCAGGCCTTCGACGGACTGCGCATGAACGGCCGCACGGTGCGCCGACCGGACCTCACCGTGGCCACCGAGGACCACAACGTCCCCACCGCCGACATCGACCGCCCCATCGCCGATCCCGTCTCGGCGCGCCAGGTGCAGGTGCTGCGTGACAACGCGCGCGAGTTCGGCTTCCCGCTCTTCCCCATGGGCGACCCGGGACAGGGCATCGTCCACGTCATCGGCCCCGAGCAGGGACGCACCCTGCCCGGCATGACCATCGTGTGCGGCGACAGCCACACGGCCACCCACGGGGCCTTCGGCGCCCTCGCCTTCGGCATCGGCACGAGCGAGGTGGAGCACGTGCTCGCCACCCAGACCCTGCCGCAGTCGCGTCCGAAGTGGATGTCCATCACCGTCGACGGCGAGACGCCGGCTGGCGTCACCGCCAAGGACATCATCCTGGCCATCATCGGCAGGATCGGCACGGGCGGCGGCATCGGCCACGTCATCGAATACCGCGGCTCGGCCATCCGTGCTCTCTCCATGGAGGGTCGCATGACCGTGTGCAACATGAGCATCGAGGCCGGTGCCCGGGCGGGACTCATCGCCCCCGACGAGACGACGTTCGCCTACCTGAAGGGCCGCGCCCACGCCCCGACCGGCGCCGACTGGGACCGGGCGGTTGAGCACTGGCGCACCCTGCACAGCGACGAGGGTGCGGCATGGGACGCCGAAGTGTTCATCGATGCCTCCACGCTCTCGCCGCACGTGAGTTGGGGCACGAACCCCGCCCAGGTGCTGCCCATCGACGGCACCGTGCCCTCACCCGCCGACGCGCCCGACGCCACCGCCGCCGACGCGGTGCGTCGCGCCCTCGACTACATGGGCCTCGAGGCGGGCACCCGCATCCGCGACATCGCGGTCGACACCGTGTTCATCGGGTCGTGCACGAACGGACGCATCGAGGACATCCGCGCCGCGGCCGAGGTGCTGCGCGGACGCAAGGTGTCGGTGAAGCGCGCCATGGTCGTGCCGGGCAGCCACGCGGTGCGCGCCCAGGCCGTCGCCGAGGGCCTCGACAAGGTCCTCATCGAGGCCGGCGTCGACTTCCGTGAGCCGGGCTGCTCGATGTGCCTGGCGATGAACCCGGACAAGCTCGCCCCCGGCGAGCGCGCGGCGAGCACGAGCAACCGCAACTTCGAGGGACGCCAGGGCCGCGGGGGGCGCACGCACCTCGTCTCGCCCGCCGTGGCGGCGGCCACCGCGGTGGCCGGGCGCTTCGCCACGCCGGAGGACCTCGCGTGAAGGCGGTGCGCGTCATCACGGGTCGCGGAGTTCCCCTCACGCGCAGCGACGTGGACACCGACCAGATCATCCCGGCCGAGTGGCTGAAGCGGGTCGAGCGCACCGGCTTCGAGGCCGGTCTCTTCTCCACGTGGCGCGACGACCGTGACTTCGTCCTCAACGACGAGCGCTATGCCGGGGCGAGCATCCTCGTGGCCGGCCCGAGCTTCGGTGTGGGCTCGTCGCGCGAGCACGCGGTGTGGGCCATCCAGCAGTACGGCTTCGACGCGGTGATCGCGCCGAGCTTCAGCGACATCTTCCGCAACAACTGCACGAAGAACGGCCTGGTGCCGGTGGTTCTGCCCCAGGCCACGGTCGAGCAGTTGTGGCGGTTGCTCGACGAGATTCCGGGGACCGAGATCGTCGTCGACATGGAGAAGCTGGTCGTCGAGGTGCCGGCCGCCGGCATCGTCGAGTCGTTCCCCATGGACGCGCCCACGCAGCACCGCTTCCTCCACGGCCTCGACGACATCGGCTTGACGCTGTCGCATGCCGGGGCCATCGACGCCTTCGAGGCGCGTCGCCCCGCCTGGCTCGACCGCCGCTAGAGCCGGGTCAGAGGAGGTCGCCGAGGCCCGTCGCCCGGCGCACCGGCCGGGCCAGTGCCGTGCGCACGACATCGCGGGTCGCGACGATCGTGAGTCTCTGCTTCGGCCGGGAGATCCCCGTGTAGAACAGTTCGCGCGTGAGGATCCGCGAGTCGCCGCGCGGCAGGACCACGATCGCGTGGTCGTACTCGCTGCCCTGGCTCTTGTGGATGGTCAGGGCGTGCACCGTCTCGAGACCCGACAACCGGACGACGGGCACGAGGCGCGGCCCCTCCGGGCCGGGGAACGCCACGACGCGCCGGTCGCCGTCGACACAAACGACACCGACGTCACCGTTGGCGAGGCCGAGCACGTCGTCGTTGCGCGTGACCATGACGGGACGACCCGGATAGAACTCTCCGTGTCTCTCACCGAGGAGACCGCCGCGCACGACCCTGTTGATGCCCTCAACTCCGAGCACGCCCCGGCGGTGGGCGCAGAGGAACTGCACCTCGGACTGGGCGGCCAGGGCCTCGGCGAAGCGTCCCTCGGCCGCCGCCTTCGCGACCCGGTTGGCGACCCCGATCACCTCGGCGGTCACCGCATCGAGACGAGTGGGGTCCTGTTCGGGGTCGATCCATGCGAAATCGGGGCCGGAATCCTCGAGCAGGGCGAGCACGTCGTCCACCGCGCCGCCCGTCGAGAGACCTCGCACCGCGGTGACGATGCGGTTGATGCGCGAATCCTCGCCGAACCGGCGCTGCACGGTGAGGACGTCCGTGCGCGGGGCGATGACCGGGGACGAGGCGCGCGCGGCTGCGATGTCTCCGAGCACCGTTCCGGCGTCCACGCTGGCGAGTTGGTCGGGGTCGCCCACGAGCCACAGTTTCGCCTCCGGTCGCAACGCCGCCAGGAGGTGGTGCATCAGCGACAACGACATCATCGAGGCCTCGTCGACGATGACGATGTCCTCGTCGAGGGGACGACCCGGCCTGCGGGAGAAGTGCGGAGTGCGCCTCGGCGAGTATCCGAGCAGCTTGTGCACCGTGCGCGGGGTGGTCGCGGCGAGGATCCGCTCCCTCAGTCCGTCGGTGAACGGGGGGAAGTCGTCGGGCGGCGAGACGAAGGCGTTCTCCAGGGCCTCGCGCATGCGCCGGGCAGCCTTGCCGGTCGGCGCCACGAGGGCCACGGAGATGTCGACATCCGGCGCGGCGGAGAAGCGTCGCACGAGGTCGCCGGCGATCCGCGTGGTCTTTCCGGTCCCCGGTCCGCCGAGCACCACCGAGAGGTGCGTCGCACCGTCGCGCAGCAGGGCCGCGGCCACCGCCCGTTCCTCGGCTCGGGCACGGGCGACATAGAGGCGGTCGTCCACGAGGACGAACGGGATGCCGGGCCGGGGTTCATCGGCCCCGGAGGAATCGACGAGTGCGGTGACGGCCACGAGTTCGGCACGGACGGCGGCCGCGTCGAGGTCGCCGGCGACCGTCTCGGGCAGGAGGGACGCCATGTCGGCGAGGTCGAGGCAGCTGTGGCCGTCCTCGCCCGCGCGCAATGTGAGAACCATCGCCCACGACGCCAGCGGGGTGGAGGCCGGGTCGACCTTCGCCATGTCGTGGAGGAGTCGCACCGCGTCGATCAACGCGGGTGCCACGGCGCCGGTCGCACCGAGATCGTCGAGAGAGAGAACGGTCATGACGGTCTCCTTCCGGACATCGCATCGGACAGGGCGGCCCACAGCCCCCGCGGGGCGCGCCACTGGAACACGCCGTAGGGGACGCCGTGCTCCACGAGCGCGGGGTCGGCGGTCATCCCACGGAGGAAGAAGTACGCCACTCCCCCGATGACGTCGTCGGAGTCGTCATCCGGCGAACGCCACCGCAGGAATCGATGCAGCGCCACTCCGTAGATGAGGGCCTGAAGGGGGTAATGGTGCTCGACCATCGCCTCCACCAATCGGCTCGGTGCGTAGGCGGCGATGTGCGTCGCGTCACCGGGCCGACCGAGTCTGTTGCTCTTGTAGTCGGTGATGAAGAGGCGCGGGGAACCCTCGATCGTCACGCGCAGCACCGCGTCGATCGAACCGTTGATGAGACCGGCGAGCGGCACCGCGGCGAAGTCGGGACCGGCCAGTTGTTCGGCGTATCCCCGCAGGGGATCGTCCGGGGCGAGACGGTCGAGGAGGACCCGCCCGATGTCGGCGACGGACACGTCGTCCCTCAGGTGGGCGAGCCCCATCTCGAATGAGAGTTCCGCCAACCTGTCGGCGGGTGAGATGTCGGCCAGGCGCACGCCGCCCATGAATCCACCCAGGCCGGTGGTGAGCACCTTCTCGAGCCCCTCGACGAGCTGGGATCTCCATGGACGAAGCCGGGGGCCTGTTGCGTGACGATCGACGCACCGCTCGATTTCGGCGCGCAGAGACGGGGCCGAGGTGTCGATGTCCTCGAAAATCGAGTGGATGACGGTGCCCACGTCGGCTCCGGCGGGCAGCAGTGCGAGGGGCATGTCGGCACCGATGGGCCGCTCGCGCGGGTCGACGTCCGACGCGAGGTCGAAGAAGCCGGCCGCTTCATCGTTGCCGGAACCGGGTGCCGCGAAGCCCCGATCGCCCGTGCCGCCGCGACCCGCCTCGGCGACGATGCCCGAGAAAGAGGTGCGGCGATACGTCCTCTCGATCGTGGCGCCCATCCGGGCGAGGCCTCGCGACACGGTGGCGGTGACCCGACTCATCGCGCCCGCGGTGCGAGAACCCGTGACGACCCGAATCGCGGGGACGAGATGCTCGAGAGATGCCGGATTCATGAGTTCGCCGATCCTCGACGTCTTCTCGTCGACGGCGCGCAGGATCGAGAGATGGTGACGAGCACGGGTGACGGCCACATAGAAGCGTCGGGACTGTTCCTCGTCGTCGGCATCGCGGTCGGCCAGTTGCGCCACTGGGTCCACACCACCATCAGGATGGGCCCACCCCACGTCGAGGACCCGTTGCGTCCGCCCGGGAAGAGCGACCACGATCGGTTTCGTGCGCTTCGTTTCCCTGCGCGGCTTCCACAGGTCGGCGACCACGACGAAGGGGAACTCGAGGCCCTTGGCCCCGTGGATCGTCATCACCACGACGGCATCCGCATCGCTCTCCACACGGCGGGCCACCACCTCGGCACGAGGATCCAACGCGTCGTATCCGATCAGGGATTCGAGGACGTCGTCGGGTTCGGTCGCACCGGCTCCGGTGTCGAGGAGTTCCATGAGGTGACGGAAGTCGGTCATGCGCCGCTCCGCCCTGTCGGAGCCCAGCATCGCCCCGGCCGCGGTGGCGACGCGGAGCAACTCGGCACCGAAAGCGGGCACCCCGGAACGACGCAGGGCACGGGCCAACGCGTGGATGGTCGCCGAGGCGGTCTCGAGTTCCTCGTCGGCCAGGACATCGGACCCGAGGAGAGACCCTCCGAGGAACATCGTCGCGGCGGCACGCCGCACCTTGCCGACGCTCGACGGTTGGGCACATGCCCGCAGGATCGCCCGCAGGTCGGCCGCCACCTCACCGGCGGTCACCGAACCGGTGCCGCCACTGACCGCGGGAACGCCGAGTCGGCGCAGCCTGTTCTCGATCATGCGGCCGTTGGCGTTCGACCCCACGAGCACGCACACCTCGGACGGCCGCGGTGCCCGCACGGTGCCGTGGCGGTCGGTGAACGTGGCGGCGCTCAGGATCTCCACCACGCGGGCCGCGGCGATCGCGCACATGTCCGGGGCATTCGTCACGCCCGGCATGTCGACGAGTTCGAGTGGCGCGGGTCCGGTGACGAGGGCCGATCCCGGGGCCGGTGCGCCGTCGGCACCGAGTGATGCAGGCCGTGCCTGCACGTGCTGATAGCCGATGGCGGGTCCGTAGGTCCGCCCGACGAGGAGATGATTGAGGGCGTCCACCAGGTCGCGGTCGGAGCGCCAGTTCACGCCGAGCGTGACGAGCGCATCGGGACGGCGCCCGGCCGAGTAGGCGCCGATGTCGGCTCCCCGGAACCGATAGATCGATTGCTTGGGGTCGCCGACGACGATCATGGCCCCGACGCCTGAAGCGGCCACGATCCCCGTGAACACCTTCCACTGTGAGGGGTCGGTGTCCTGGGCTTCGTCGACGAGGACCAGTCGATAGCGCTCGCCGATGACCCGTCGCGCCTCGGCATGGACCGCGGCCTCGGCCGCCTCGTCGCCGTCGCTCGAGACCACGAGGGCCGCACGGCGCACGAGGTCGTCGAATGTGGGGGTGAGCTCCATCGCCGCACGCACGGCCTCTACGAGGGCCGCCACCGCCGCCTTGGCGGCCTCCGCACGCACCCTGTGGTCGTCGACGCATTCGTCGCTGATCCACAGCTCCGCGTCGGGTGCGGCGAGAGCAGCGAGCACCGTCCCCTCGAGACGGTCCGAGTCCCACGTGCGACCCTGCACCGCCTCGGCGACGACGAAGTCGTTCACCTTCTCGGCCACGATGCGCTTCTCCGCGTCGTCCTCGCCGGCCGCGCCGGGCAGGCCCGCTTGGGCGAGGATGCGCGAACACACCGAGTGGATCGTGGAGATGGTCGCCGTGTCGAACTCGACGCTGGCGCGCCGCAGTCGACCGATGCGAGCGGCCGTCTCGGCCGGGTCGTCGTGGCGGAGCGCCATGACGAGGGCATCGTCGTCCGCGCCGGGGGCGACGGCGAGTGCCGAGGCCGTGTCGATGAGGCGGCGGCGGACGCGGTCTCGCAGCTCGGCGGCTGCGTTGCGGGTGAACGTGGTGACGAGGATCTGGCTGATGGCGAGGTCGTCGCGTAGCGCGATCTCTCGGGCCACGAGCGCGGCAATCGACCAGGTCTTGCCGGTGCCGGCGCTGGCCTCGATGTAGAGACCGTCCGTCAGTTCGGTCGCGGAGATGTCGAAGGACGTGCTCATTTCAGGATGTACCCCGTGATCTTCTCCGTCGTGCCGGGCAATGGAATCTTCTTGCCTGAATAGGTCGGCTTGAGTCGGCCGCTCCAGCCGCTGGCCCGCCCGAGATGCCGCCACACCGCCCACCACGGTGAACCCTCCGCGCACAGCATCCCTGCATCCGGATTCTCTCCGTAGAAAAGGGCCTCCCGGGACACGGAGTATCTCTCCGAGCCGACGTACTCATCGATGAGATCGCGGGTCACCTCGAGATGGCCGGGGATCGACGCGTCCTCGGTCGAGGCGATGTTCCACCCTGCATCGTCGAAGGCCGCCGCCGGGACCCGCCGGGCGGTCTCGATGGCATCGAGAAGCGCCTCGAGGCGCTCTCTTGCCTCTTCCCGATCAATTGCCTCGTCCAGATGCAGGCGGTAGATCGCGAAGGCGCCTTTCGAATCAGTGGTGACGACGGCCGCGGTGTCGCTCGACTCACCCGCGGCGCGACGAATGAGCAGCTCGAGCGAGCCGATCAGCCGTGCCCTGTCCTTGTCCGAGTCCTTGTGGATGTAGGCGATGTGGGCCCCGACCCCGTTCGAATCAGGCCGCGAGATGGTCTGCTCGATCCTTCTTCCGGAGGACAGGGTCACGCCAAGATGAATCTCTGCGGAAGTGGTGTCGGTGAACCCGTGCGTGACAAGCAACTGCCGCGTCGATGTCACGGCGGCGACAACGGAGGACAGCAGGAGTTCGCCCACCGCCCCCACCGGAACCAATCCACGCTGACGCACGGAACGCTCCCATGCATGTCGATCGGGTTTCCCGGTGTCGTCCACGATCGCGACCCACTCGAGGATGAGGCGCCGCAGAACGGAGTCGTCCGCGTCCATCGGAATGACGGCTTCGTCGGCATCCTCGGAGAGGATGTCGTCCCACTTGTCCACCCCGACCGACTGGAAATAGAAGTCGATCGGATACGTGAGCACCTTCACCAGGTCGTCGAGCGTGAACACCGTGCGCGGCTCGACGCCGTCGAGTTCGGGGATTCGGTCGAGCGGAGCCGAGGCTCGCGAACCGGCGACCTGCTCCGCGGCGTCACGGGCGGCGGCATCGTGGCTCCAGGCGCGTCCGTCGCCCGGGATCACCGGGTCAACCCCGGAACCGCCGTCGGTCGCGAAGTTCGCCTCCGAGAAGGCATGCCGCGGATGGTCGTGGACGAACGACCACGAGTCCTCCCCCTCGTCGTTCCTGCCCGATTCCCCACCGGCGGCGACGCAGAAGTCGACGAACTCGGCGAGCGAGGTGGTGAACGGAACCGGCTTGTTGTTCTGGGCGTTGCGGCCCGTGCACGTGATGATGAGTCGCTCGCCCGCGGCGAGCACCGCGTCGAGGAAGCCGCGGCGGGCTTCGATGCGCGGGTCTGCGTCACCGACGAGCCTCTGGCGGCCCCGCAGGTCGTCGCCCTCGGCATCGGACACCGACACCGCGGCGTCGTCGTAGCCGAGCACGCACACGACCCGGAAGGGAACCGAGCGCAAGGGAACCATCGAGGTGGCCGTGACGGCCCCGGTGCGCAACGGTTGACGACCGGGAACAGCGGTGACGATCTCCTCGAGGATCGGGGCGAAGTCCTCGAAGGAGACCGTCTCGTCCCCTGCCACGCCGGCGAGGACCGTGGCGCGACGCAGTCGGGCCAGTTCGGCGGTGACCGACTCGAGGTCGGCCGACGGGCCGCACAGATCGACGAGGGTCTTCTCGACGAGGTCGCACCAGGCCGCCACCGTGGAAGGCGTGCGGGCGGTCCGCTCGGCCTCCATGACGACATCCACGAGTCGCACGAGAGCGGCCACCGCGGGGATGTCGGCGGTGTCGAGGTCGACGAGGGCCGACACGCCGTTGAGCTCGTGGGCCGGCGATGCGTCGGGAACGAGAACGCCGAGCAGGGACTGCCGCAGGGTGGACACCCACGTGTAGGCGTCGCCGAGGTCGACCGCGAGACCGCGGGTCCCACGATGGGAGTCGCTGAGCCCCCAGCGCATGCCCGATGACTCGAGCAGTCGGTCCCAGAACTCGAGGGCGTCGGCGCCCATGCCGACGCTCCGCAGGACCGATTCGTGGTCGAACAGGCCGAGCAGTTCGCCGCGGGACACGCGGCCCGTGAGGACGCGCAGCAGGTGCGCAAGAACGAGGGCGACCTCGCTCACCTGATGGAGTCCGCGGTCGGCCACCACGAGGGGGATGCGGACGATGCCGGCCGTCGGGGCCGCGCCGTCCGCGCCGGGAACGAGCACCGGCACGTCCCGGTCAAACACAGCTTCCAGGTGCGGGGCGGCGGCCGCCATGTCCGCGCACAGGATGACCACCTCGTGAGGCTCGAGGTTCCCGAGATCGGTGAAGGCATGGAGCAGGGCGTCGTGGAGAATCTCGACCTGCCGCGCCAGGGTGTGCCCGCGATGGATCGCCACGGAGCGATCCCGCGGGGCGGCCGGCACAGTTTCGGCGGTCTCGCGCGAGGGGAATGCGACGCGTTCCTTCACCCGCGCCAGCAGGGTTTCCGCGGGGCCCGAAGCGGCCGCACCGACAGCGGGAGGATCGACCGCGATGCCATGGGCCGCGAGAACGATCTGCATGTCGCGAGAACCGCGCAGCCAGACGGACGCAAAGTCATCCGCCGCGACCTCGTCGTCGACGAGTCGCGCATCGATGGCCTCTTGTGCCCCGGCGAAGCGCCGTGCCTCGGTGTCCCAGATGTCGGCGAGGGCCGGGGACGGATGGATGAGCTGCACGGTGACGGGAACGTGCTCGGCGAGGGCAGCGAGCACTCGCAGATGGTGTGCGGGCATCGACTGCAGACCCACGACGAGGAGCCGGTCGGGCAGGCCTGAGACCTCTCCCCTCGCGAGCCGTGCCACCGCCTCGCGCACACGCACCGGGGGCGGTGCGAGCCCGATTTCTTCGCGCACCTCACGCCAGAGGTCGTACTGCCACCGGTCGGACGGAGCGAGATCGCGGGTCACACGCAGCCACTCACCGTCACCCACCCGGTCACCGATCTCGGGGACCAGCACCGGATGCCTCGCCTCCCATTCTTCGATCATGCGAGGCCGGCGCGCATGGTACGCGTCGAAGCGGTCGGCCATGACGCGCGCCGCGCGCAACGGTCGCCTGCCGTGTCGCGAGACCAGGGCCGCGTATGCCGACGACGCCTGGAGACGGCGAAGGATGACCATCGTCATCGCCTCGATGGACCAGGGATCGTCCTCGTCACGGCGTCCGCCGAGGAGCAGACGGTCGAGCATGCCGAGATACCCGATCTCGACGCGGGCCACCACGCCGTCGCCGCCGGCGGCCGACGCGCCGAGGCGAGCGGCGACCTGCTGGAGCAGCCAGGCACGCACGCCGGCATTCGGCACGATGACGTGGTCGGCAGCGAAGAGATCGCGTCCCGCGGTGTCGGAGAGATGAGCGATGACGGTGTCGACCGTGTCGGTGATCGATGTGGCGAGCAGCACGCGCAGACCCGGCGTCCGTTCGCCCGTTGCTTCGATCATCGGCCCCGTTCCCGCCATCTGCCACCGTCCTTCCTCGTGGATCCGGATGCGTCCGTCGCGACGGTCCGATGTGATCGGCGTCATTTCACCACACGGGTGCGTCGGAGGTTCCGGCCCCGGTTCACCACCGAGAGAAAGCAAGTATAGCGATTATTTAGTGACTTTCCAACCCTAATAGAGGGATTTCCGGAAATGGCTCAGAGAAAGCTCGACAGATCCCGCAGTCGCTTGTCGTTGGAGAACACCTCGACGGGCGGGTTCGTCGGCAGGCGCAGGGCGCGCTGGATGATCCGGCAGGTCGTGTGCTGGTTGTACTCGGCGAGGGTCACGGCCCACCCGTCACGACCGGCACGGGCGGTGCGGCCTGACCGGTGCAGATAGGTCTTGTGGTCGATCGGGGGGACGTAATGGACCACGCACTCCACGTCGTCGATGTCGATGCCGCGCGCCGCCACGTCGGTGGCCACCAGCACGAGAAGCTCGCCATTGGTGAACTTCACGAGGGCCTTCTCGCGGGCGGCCTGGGTGAGATCGCCGTGGATGGCCTGGGCCTCGACTCCGAGGTCCTGGAGATTGTCGGTGACCCGGTCGCACATCCGCTTGGTGTCGCAGAAGACGACGGTCTTGCCGACGGACCCGGCGATGGCGGCGATGACCTTGTCCTTGTCGAGACGGTGCACGGCGAGGAACAGGTGGTGCATCGTGCCGACGGTGTCGGTCGGGGCGTCGATCGACACCTCGGCCGGCGACTTCATGTAGCGGCGCACGAGGTTCCCCACCTGGCCGTCGAGGGTGGCCGAGAAGAGCATCGTCTGGTGCTCACCGGTCACATGGCGCAGGATCCACTCCACCTGGGGGGTGAAGCCCTCGTCGGCCATGCGGTCGGCCTCGTCGAGCACCACGACCTGCACGTCGTCGAGCACCACCTCGCCCGCCTTGATGAGGTCGATGAGACGCAGGGGCGTGGCGGCGACGAGATCGATGCCGCCGTCGAGGGCGTCGATCTGGTCGTCACGGGAAGCCCCGCCGTAGACGGCGAGCACCTTGCGGTCGCACTCGGCCCCGATCGGTGCGAGCACCTCGGCCACCTGCAGGGCCAACTCACGGGTCGGTACGAGCACCAATCCGCGCGGGGCCCGCACGCGGGCATGGCGGTCGGTGCGGGCGAGCATGGGCACGCCGAAGGCGAGGGTCTTGCCCGAGCCCGTGCGGGCCCGCCCGCAGAGGTCCACGCCGGTGAGGGCCACCGGGATGGCCTCGGTCTGGATGGCGAAGGGTTCGGAGAATCCGGCGGCGGCGAGGCCCTTGTCCACTTCGGGGGGCACCCCGAGGGCGGCGAAACCGGTGGGAACGGACACGGACGAGGGGGTGGCGGGAGACGACATCGTGGCGACCACGGTATCGGGAGGGAGGGCGCACCCTCGTGACCGGCGACCGCGCGAGGTTCGACGGACGGCACCGGCGTGACATGGGACGCCGCGTTGCGTGACGGCGACACGAGGGGGTTAGTGTTTCCCGCCTGTCACGGGACCAGCCCGTGCAGAAAGGACACACCCACTCACGGATCAGCACCGAGCAAAAGCCGTACGGACCGGGTCCCCGAGGGGCAACGGCGTGCGCCACCCGCCACGGGCGAACCCTCTACCCACCAGGGAGGAGTTCTCATGGACGCACAACTCGACGGCACGCAGACGCGTGGCCTGAAGGGACGACCCTACGACTGGCAGGCACTGCTGGTGCCCGAGGAGCCGCGGTTCACCGCGGAGCTCGATGAACTGATGTCCGAGTCGGGGTTCTCCCCCGCCGGTGGCGACCTCGCCACCGAGCCGGCCTGAGGAGGCAGCGATGACCTCCCCCCTCGTGCCCGGTCGGGTGCTCGTGCTCGGTTGCGGGGGCGTGGCCCAGTGCACCGTCCCGCTCCTCATCCGTGACACCCCCATCGACCCCCGATCGGTGACGGTCGTCGACTTCGTCGACAACCGCGAGCGCATCGCCGACTCCCTCGCCCGCGGCGTCACATGGGAGAGCGGACGCGTCACCCGGGAGAACCTGGACGGGTTCCTCTCGGCGCGTCTCGGCCCCGGCGACCTGCTCCTCGACCTCGCCTGGAACATCGACGCACCGACCATCCTCCAGTGGTGCCGCGACCACGGCGTGCGCTACCTGAACACGTCGGTCGAACTGTGGGATCCCTACGAGGACATGGCCTCCACCGACCCCCGGGAACGGACGCTCTACCACCGGCACCAATCGCTCACCCGCATGATCGCCGGTTGGCCGGACAACTCCGGGCCCACCGCCGTGCTCGAACACGGCGCCAACCCCGGCCTCGTGAGCCACTTCGCCAAGCAGGCACTCGAGGAGATCGCCGCCCGCATGCTCGGCGACGGGTCCGCGGCCGGGATCGCCGCGGGACTCGAGGCGGCCCTCTCCGACGGGGCGCACAACATGCTCGCCATGCTCACCGGCACGAAGGTGATCCACATCGCCGAACGCGACACGCAGGTGACGTCGGTGCCCAAGCAACCCGACGAATTCGTCAACACCTGGTCCGTGGAGGGCTTCTACGAGGAGGGCATCGCCCCCGCAGAACTCGGCTGGGGGACGCACGAGAAGGCCCTGCCCCCCATGGCCTACGTCCACGAGGACGACGGCCCGCGCAACCAGATCTGCATCGCGCGTCCCGGGATGGAGACGTGGGTGCGCACCTGGGTGCCGAGCGGCACGTCGCGGGGGATGGTCATCCGCCACGGCGAGGCCTACACGATGTGCCGCCACCTCACGGTCACGGGGCCCGACGGCGTCGACGCGTACCGGCCGACCGTCCATTACGCCTACTGCCCCTCCGACTCCGCGATCGCCAGCGTGCTGGAGTTGCAGATGCGTGACTGGGAGATGCAGCCCCGCCAACGGATCCTCAACGACGAGATCGTGTCGGGTCGCGATGAACTCGGCGTGCTGCTCCTCGGCCACCCCTACAACGGCTGGTGGACCGGATCCCTCCTGTCAATCGACGAGGCCCGGGCCGTCATCCCCGGTCAGAACGCCACCACCCTGCAGGTGGCGGGATCCATCGTCGCCGCCGTCACGTGGATGCTCGCCGAACCCGACCGGGGTGTCTGCGTCCCCGACGACCTGCCCCACGGGTTCGTCCTCGACGCCGCCGCCCCCTACCTCGGGACGATGCACTCGGGGCCGGCCGACTGGACCCCGCTGTCGACGCGCCGCGACATCTTCGACCGGTGGGCACCCCACGCGGAGCGCCTCGACCGGTCCGATCCGTGGCAGTTCGCCAACTTCCTCGTGTCGTGACCTCCCGGTGTCCGCGCCCGGGGGTGGCGCGGACACCGGACCACCGATAACCTCGGTGCCGATGAACACCGCGACCGGGCTCCTTCTTCTTATGTGACGGCAGCGGCCCCATATCGCCCTGCCGAGACCCTCTGTCAGCGACAGGGGGTTTTTCTTTTGCCCCGATTCCTCCACCCACCGACCCCACCCAGACACCCGACACAGACAAGGACGACACCATGGCTCCCCGGAACGCCTCACCCCGCACGATGCCCTTCGACAGGTACGCACCCTTCGTGCCGCTCGTGCTCGAGGATCGCACCTGGCCGAACCGGATCATCGACCGCGCACCCCTGTGGTGCAGCGTGGACCTGCGCGACGGCAACCAGGCCCTCATCGACCCGATGGATCCCGACCGCAAGCGCATCATGTTCGAGACGCTCGTGCGCATGGGTTTCACCGAGATCGAGGTGGGGTTCCCTGCCGCCAGCCAGCCGGACTACGACTTCGTCCGCCAGCTCATCGAGGAGGACCTGGTGCCGGACAACGTCACCATCCAGGTGCTCGTCCAGAGCCGTCCCGAGCTGATCGAGCGCACCTACGAATGCCTGCGCGGTGCCCGCAACGCGATCGTCCACTTCTACAACTCAACCAACCCCCTCCAGCGCGAGGTGGTGTTCGGCCTCGACAAGGACGGCATCCGCGACATCGCGGTGTCGGCCGCCCGCCTGTGCCGGGAACTGGAGCCGATGCTCGAGGGCACGAACGTGCGCTACGAGTACTCCCCCGAGAGCTTCACCCTCACCGAACCCGAGTACGCCCTCGAGGTGTGCGCGGCGGTGATGGACGTCATCGAGCCGACACCGGAGCGGCCGATCATCCTCAACCTCCCGGCCACGGTGGAGTGCTATTCCCCGAACGTCTACGGCGACGTCATCGAGTGGTTCATCCGCAACGTCCCGCGCCGAGAGAGCGTCGTGGTCTCGCTGCACCCCCACAACGACCGCGGTTGCGCGGTGGCGGCCGCCGAGTTCGGCGTCATGGCCGGTGCCGACCGCGTCGAAGGGACCCTGTTCGGCAACGGCGAGCGCACGGGCAACGTGGACATCGTCAATCTGGCGATGAACCTCGTCATGAACGGCGTCGACCCGCGTCTCGACATCTCCGACATCGACGCACTGCGCCGCACCGCCGAGCACTGCAACCGCCTGCCCGTGCATCCCCGCCACCCCTACGTCGGCGACCTCGTGTACACCGCGTTCTCGGGCAGCCATCAGGACGCCATCAAGAAGGGCTTCGAGGCGTTGCCCGCCGATTACGCACGGTGGGGCGTGCCGTACCTGCCCATCGACCCGAAGCACGTGGGGCGCTCCTACGAGGCCGTCATCCGGGTGAACAGCCAGTCCGGCAAGGGCGGAGTGGCCTACGTCATGAAGTCCGAGCACGGTTTCGACCTCCCGCGCCGCCTGCAGATCGAGTTCTCCCGCACGATCCAGCACATCACCGAGGACTCGGGCACGGAGGTGAGTCCGGCCGCCATCTGGGAGGCGTTCGATGCCGAGTACCTGACCCCGCGGCCGGCGATGATCCTCGACAGTCACGAACTGCGCAGCGACTCGTCGAGCGGCCGCACCGAGATCGTGGCCCAACTGGTCGTCGACGGCGCCCGGCGGACGGTCTCCGGCGCGGGCAACGGACCCATCGACGCCTTCGTCCACGCCCTGCGCACCGACCTCGGGGCGGACATCGACGTGGTCGACTACGCCGAGCACGCCATGGGACAGGGCTCGGAGGCGACGGCGGTGGCCTACGTGGAGACGGTCGACGCGACCGGTGCGCCGATGTGGGGCGTGGGCGTCGACCCGAACATCATCTCGGCGTCGCTGCGGGCCGTGCTCGCCGCCCACGAGCGTCGCCGTGCGCACACCGCCCCGCGCTGACGACTAGTTTCTCCGGATGAGCAGGAGGTTCCCGTGAGGATCGTCGTCAACTTCGACGTGTGCGCGTCGACCGGGGCGTGCACGCAGGTCGCCCCCGAACTCTTCGAGATCCGTTCCGACGGATACCTCTACGTCCTCGACGAGAATCCGCCGGAGGAGATGCGCGAGAAGGCGGTGCAGGCCGCCGACCTCTGCCCCACCGGCGCCATCACGGTCGAGGACTGACCCGGAGCGTGGGTTTCAGCGAGCTGCTCCGCCGGCGCTGGGAGACCTCCGGCTCGCTGCTGTGCGTGGGGCTCGACCCCGATCCCGATCGCATCCCCGTCGCGTTCGGAGTCGGCCGGGCGGGCGTCCTCCGATTCTGCGAGGAGATCGTCGCCGCGACCGCCGAGTTCGCCTGCGCCTTCAAACCCCAGGTCGCCTACTTCGCCGCCATTGGAGCCGAAGCGGAGCTCGAGACACTCTGCCGGGGCATCCGGGAACGCCACCCCGACGTGCCGATCATCCTCGACGCCAAGCGCGGCGACATCGGAGACACAGCCCGCATGTACGCGCGCGAGGCCTTCGATCGCTACGGCGCCCACGCCGTGACGGTGAACCCCTGGATGGGCACCGACACGATCGAGCCCTTCCTCGCGCATCCCGGCGGCGCCGCCATCGTGCTGTGCCGAACGTCGAACCCCGGCTCGTCCGAACTGCAGTCGTGCGAGGTCGACGGCAGTCCTCTCTATGAACACGTGGCCCGCACGGCCGCCGACCGCTGGTCCGCCATGGGCGACGTCTCCCTCGTGGTGGGAGCTACGTGGCCCGACGAGCTGGCCCGGGTGCGCGCCCTCACCGGCGACATGACGCTCCTCGTTCCCGGTGTCGGCGCCCAGGGCGGCGATCCCGGCGAGGTGGTGCGCCGGGGACGCAACTCTCGCGGCACCGGCCTCGTCGTCAATTCGTCGCGCGCGATCCTCTACGCGTCGCCGGACGACCCCGCCGCCGGTGCGGCCCGCGTCGCCCGGGAGACCCGCGACGCCCTCAACGCCGCGCACTGACGGACCCCGGCGAGCCGGATTCCCGCGGTCAGCCCCGCAGCGAGGTGACTTCGATGATGCCCGGCAGGGCGCGCAATTCGTCGAGAACGGCCTCGGACACGTCGGCGGTGGGCACGATGACCATGAGGGCGGTGCCGGGTTCGATGGCCTGACCCACGTCCATGTCGGCGATGTTCACGTCGTGTCGACCGAGCAGCGTTCCCACCGCGCCGATGACGCCGGGACGGTCGTCGTTGCGCACGACGAGCATGTGGTCGGCCGGGGGGACGTCGGTGATGTGGTCGTCGACGAGCACGATCCGCGCCCGACGACGCGGACCCACGAGGGTGGCGGCGATGCAGTGTCGACCCGCGCGCAGGGTGAGGAGGTTCACCCAGTCGGCATGGCCGGCGTCGCTCGGGGTCTTCGTCTCCTTCACGGTGACGCCCGCCGCGGCGGCCAACTGGGGCGCGTTCACGTAGGTGACCTGGTCGTCGGAGCGGGCCCCGAAGAATCCCTTCATCGCGCTCAGAACGAGGATGCGCGTGTCGTAGCCGGCGAGTTCGCCAGACGCCACGACCTCGAGTTCGTCGATGTCCCCGGCGGCCGAGGAGAACAGTCGGCCGAGACGCTCGGCCAGCGGGAGGAAGGGCTTGAGGGTCTCGTTCGCGTCCGCGGCCGAGACGTTCACCGCGTAGGGCACGAAGTCGCCGGCGAGGGCGAGGATGATCTGGTCGGCGATGTCGTCGCCGGCGCGGTCCTGGGCCTCGTGGGTGCTGGCCCCGAGGTGGGGGGTGACGACGATTCCCGGCACGTCGAAGAGGGGCGACTCGGTGACGGGTTCCTCGTCGAACACGTCGAGGGCGGCGCCGGCGATCGTGCCATTGCGCACCGCCGCGGCGAGGTCCGCCTCGTTGATGATCCCGCCGCGGGCCACGTTGACGATGCGCAGTTCCGGCTTGGCCCGCGCCAGCATCGCGGCGTCGAAGAGGTTCACCGTGTCCTTGTTCTTCGGCAGGTGGATGGTGATGAAGTCGGAGCGTCCCACGAGGGTCTCGAGGTCGCACATCTCGATGTTGAGGGCGCGGGCGCGGTCCTCGGCGACGAACGGGTCGAACGCCACGATGCGCATCCCGAAGGCCGCCGCGCGCTGGGCCACCAGCTTGCCGATGCGCCCGAGCCCGACGATGCCGAGCGTCTTGTCGAAGAGCTCGACGCCCTCCCACTTGCTGCGCTCCCAGCGACCCTGCACGAGGGCGGCGTGGGCCTGGGGCACGTTGCGGGCCACGGCCAGCAGCATCGCCATGGTGTGCTCCGCGGCCGAGACGATGTTCGACTCGGGGGCGTTGGCGACCATCACGCCTCGCCGTGTCGCCGACTCGACGTCCACGTTGTCGAGGCCCACCCCGGCCCGTCCCACGACGATCAGGGAATCGGCGGCCGCAAGCAGGGCGTCGTCCACCCGGGTGGCCGAGCGCACGATGAGCGCGGCCGCGCCGGGCATCGCCGCACGCAGTTCCTCCGGGGAGAGACCGAGCAGCACGTCCACCTGGTGCCCCGCCGCCCGCAGTCTGTCGAGACCGCCCTCGGCCAGCTGCTCGGAAACGATTACACGTGCCATTCCGTCAAGTCTCGCAAGTCCGGCCGTAGATTCCTGCATGGATTCGGCCGATTTCCCGGTCGACGAGCACCGGGAAGGAGCCGTCACGATGAAGCACCCGTTCCTCTCCGACGCATGGATCGAGGCCGCCCGCGACATCCGCAGGCGCCACGAGCACGAGATTCCCCCCATCCCCCACGCGGTGCGCATCAACGTGGTGACGCGGAACGCCCCCTTCGGATCGGGGACGGTCGAAGGTCACATCGACACCGGTGGCGGCGGTCTGCAGGTGGAGACGGGGCTGCTGCCCGACGCCGACCTCACGGTGACGACCGACTACGAGACCGCGCGCGAGCTCTTTGTCGACCAGGACCCCGCCCGCAGCATGCAGGCCTTCATGTCCGGGCGCATCAAGGTGGAGGGGGACATCACCCGCCTCATCGTGCTGCAGACCTCGCTCGTTCCCGACTCGGATGCGGCCCGTGCCGTGGCCGAGGAGGTGCGCGCCATCACGGCGTGACGACGGCCTCCCGTCGCGACGGTCGCAGACGGAAGGCGAGCACGGCGGCGATCGCCGACATCACGGCCCCGCTCAGCAGTGCCCACGAGTAGCTGCGCAACACGCCGCTGCCGGCGGTCATCTCGTGGATGGAGATCATCACGGTCGAGCCGAGGACCGCGCCCATCTGGCTGAGGAGCTGCTGCAGGGCACCCGCGACGCCGATGTTCTCGTCGTCGACGGCATTGGCCACGAGCGCGCCGAGGGCCGGGCCGGCGATGCCGAAACCGACGCCCGACACCGCGAGCCCGAGCGCGATGTACCAGCCGGGTGATCCGGTGGTGAGCGACGCGAGCACGAGCATCGAGGCGATCATCCCGACCCCGCCGATGATCCCCGACACCCTCTCCCCCACCCGCATGGTGAAGAAGCTGGCGAGGGGTGCGGTGAGCGAGAACGTGAGTGGCCGGGCGATGACGAGAAGGCCGATGTAGGCGGTGGTGAGACCGAGTCCGTTCTCCAGCATCTGGGGCACGACGATGAAGCCGCCCATGTAGGCGAAGTTGAGCAGCGACTGGATGGCGATGGGCAGCACGAGGTTCGGATTGCCGAGCCAGTGGAGGGGCATGAGTGGCGCCTCGGTGCGGCGCTCCACCCGCACGAAGAACACGAGCGACACCACCGAGAGAGCGAACGCACCGAGGATGCCGGGCGACACCCAACCCCACGAGTGTCCGCGGTTGATCGCGAGGAGGAACAACGTCGCCGCGCCGGCCAGGGTGGCGGTGCCGGCGACGTCGAACTTCACCTCCGCGGACCTCGTGGTCTGGGGCAGCAGACGCCACGCGAGCAGTGCGGCAGCGAGAAGGAGGGGCGCCTGGATGACGAAGATCATGCGCCAGCCGATGCTCTCCACGAGCGGTCCGCCGATGACGACGCCGAGCACCGGCGCGCCAGCGGTGGTGAAGCTCCACATGCCGAGCGGTCGCACTCGTTCGTGCGGTTCGAAGAGGCGATTGATGTAGGCCATCGCGGCCGGTCCGGTGGCGGCGCCGGCGGTGGCCGAGAGCACGCGGAACAGCACCATCGACCCGGCGTTCCACGAGAGGCACACGAGCCCGGCGAACAACCCCGACAGGGCGAGTCCGTAGACGTAGACCTTCTTGTGTCCGTAGAGGTCGCCGATCTTGCCGTACGCGGGCCCCACCACACCGAAAGCGAGCATCGGACCCGTGATCGACCAGTTGAGCACCGTGACCGAGGAGCCGAGGTCGCGCGAGATGGTCTCGAGGGAGACGACGAGAACGGTGATGGTGGAGCTGGTGGTGAAGAGCCCCGCCAGCACGACGGCGAGAGTGGCCCATCGGCGCGTGATGCCGACGCGGCGCGCGAAACGTCGGGGCACCATGAACGTCCACGGGACGACGGAGACCTCGTCGACGCCGGCCTGCTCGATGGCGATCGTCTCGCGCCCATGGGGGGCCAGTTCGGCGTCGTCGGCCGGGCGGGGGGAACGACCGCTGGCCACGGTCAGTTGTTGAAGACGAGGTCGACGACCTGGCCGGCGAGCACGGTGGGCCGCCCGGTGAGGCTGATCGGCTTGCCGTTGATGGAGGCCGACTTGATCGACTTGTTCTTGTTGCCCGTCACCTTGCCGATGAAGAGCTGCGCCTGGAGGAGGCGGCGCTCGACCGTGGCGTACTCGTGTCCCTTGAGGAACGGGAACTGGACCGACTTCTTGCCCGACGAGATGACGATGGTCACCGTCGTGCCCTTGGCCACCTGCGTGCCGGGGAACGGATCGGACATCGCCACCTTGCCCGCGGCGACCGTGGGGCTCGGCATCCTCGTGGGAGACGTGACGACGACGAGACCGGCGGCCTGCAGCGCGGCCGTGGCCTCCTCGACCGTCATGTCGATGACCACCGGCACCGGACGCAGCGCCGGCCCGGTCGAGACGCGCAATGTGATCGAGGCGCCCTTCACCACGGAATCACCCGCGGCCAGGCTCGGCTGGTCGGGCACGACCCACCCGGCGACGGAGCCGGCCGGGATCTCCTCGTCCTCGACGTCCTCGGTCGTGTACTCGAGTCCGGCGGTGTCGAGGATGGCAGTGGCGGCATCGAGGGTGAGCCCCTTCAGTTCGACCAACTCGACGAGGGGCGGGCCCTCGGAGACGTAGAGGGTGAGGGTGCCGCGCTTGGCGAGTTGCTCCCCCGCCACGGGCTCGGAGCGGATGACCTCCCCGGTCTCCACCTCGTCGCTGCGCTCGAGCACGATGCGCACGCCCCAGCCGAAGCGGGACAACTCGTTGCGCGCCTCGGCCTCGCTCATGCCGGCGAGCGCCGGCACTTCGCTCTTGGGGTTCAAAACCGTGAGCCACGCTCCGGCCCCGGCGCCGCCGAGCAGGGCGACGACGGCCACGGCGATGACGACGGTGCGCAGGATGCGACGGCCCCCGCCGCGCTTGGCGCGACGGCGACCGCGGCGCGAGGTCTCGGTGGTGGCGTCATCGGCGGCGAGGATGCGCAGGGCCTCCGGGTCATAGGACACGGGACCGGTGTCGTCCCCGCCGATGGACAGCGGGGTTCCCCGGGTCATTCCCGTCGGGTCGGCCGGATCGATCGGCGGCACGTAGACGGGACCGGTGTCCACCTCGCGTCCGCCGATGGTCGGGGTGGTGCGAATGGTGATGGGGCCGGACGGCGCCTGATTCGGCACCGGGGGCGGCGTAGGCACCGACGGCATCGAACCGGAGGCGAGGCGATCGAGCGGATGTGAGACGTCGGAGTGCAGCATTCCCGAGCCGGTGGGGTCGCCCGGTCCTCCGGTGGCGACCTCCGTGTCGAACAGGCCGGTGCCCACGATGTCGATGGGGGTCGGGCGGGGCATCTTCTCGGCCGCCTGCACGAGTTGCTGGCCGAACTCGCGCGGGGTGAAACGCTCCGTGGCGGCGGGACGACCGGCGCGTTCGATGACCTGGGCGAGAGGTCCGAAGTCCGCGCTCACCGGCAGCAGGCGCCCGGCGCGGTTGGCCGCCGCCGTCGAGGCCGAATCGCCGACGAAGGGCACCTCGCCGGTCATGGCCTCGATGAGCACGAGTGCCACCGAATACACGTCCGAGGACACCGAGCGGGCGGCACCCTCCAAAACCTCCGGCGCCGCGTAGTTCACCTGATCGAGGGTGAGGTGCTCGACGGGGCGGTGCGGGGCACCGAATCCGACGACCCGGATGCGGCGATCCATGCCGAACACGAGCCGTGAGGGACGCACGTCGCCGTGCACCACGCCGACCTTGGCGGCCGCGTCGAGGGCACGGCAGATGTCGATGCCGACGATGAGCGCCTGGGAGGGGGTGAGGCGACGGCCCCGGTCGAGGAACTCGCGCAACGATCCCCCGGCGAGGCGGTCGGAGACCGCATAGACGTACTGCTCTCCGTCGAGGGTGACCTGACCGTGGTCGCGGATGGACTCGATGCAGGGGTGGCGCAGGCCCGACGCCAGGTCGACCTGAGCCTCGAAGGCCTCGACGGCCTCGGCCGGGGTGCGGATGCCGGCGGAAGGGTCGACGAGGAGGTCGACGGGCACCAGACGGACGGACAGTTGCTCCCGGGAGGAGAGGTCGACCGTGTCGAACTGCAGGGCTCCGGAGGAGGCCCCGCCGCCCTCGAGGCGGGGCTCGCCGAGCTCGTAACGCCCCCCGAGAACGGTTCCGATCGCAGACTGTGGGTCCCTCATGACCCGAAGAAACCTACCCTTCGGGGCACGGCGAGGTGTTGCGGACGGGTGTGACGGGCGAGAATGTCGCCATGGCAATGCGTTTTCCCCGTCTGCGGCTCGACCGCGAGAAACTGTTCGTGAGCGTGGCGGTGGGGCTGGGCGTGCTGCTCATGGTGGTCGGATTCCGCACCGCCGACACCGGGGACGAAGGCCGGAACATCCCCGCCGCCATCGAGTCGATGACCCCGGGACCGGGCGACCAGGTGCTGCGTCAGAGCCAGATTTTCGTGGACTTCATCGATGGATACGTGGCCGAGCTGGAAATCGACGGAATCCCGCTGGAAACGACCCGTCTCGACGAGTTGAGCGCCGGTGGGGCCGTGCCGCGACCCGGGGCCCAAGTGGAGGTGCCGCCCACCGCCATCTACGACCCGGGCCGGTTCACGATCAGTTTCCTGCCCCAACCGGGGGCGGCCATCGAGTCGTTCAGCCAGGGGCCCCACAGCGCGGTGGTGCGCTATTGGAAGGCCGTGGACGGACCCACCAAGGCCCGCACCTTCGCCTGGGACTTCACCGTCGATTGACGGGCTGACAGACGGAATGTATTCCCGTCTCTACTGGTGAACGTCTGCTGTACATACGGTCTGTAGAGTGAACCGCATGAGAAAGCCATTCACCTCCACCCTCCTGCTCGCGGCGGGGGCCCTCGGGCTCGCTTCCGTGGCCGGATCCGCCGGTGCCGTCACCCTCGACGCCACCGGGACGACTTTCCGCTTCGGGTACGACGGCCAGACCGTCACCGACTCGGACGATCTTGGTTACGGCGGATACCCCGAGGGCACGTCCCTTCGATACGACGAGGTCGCCACCATCGACGGCACCGTCATCGATGCCGTGGTCACCTTCGTCGATGGCACCGATCTCTTCTCCTACGATGCCGGCGAGGCTGACAGGCTCGAGCGTATCGACGACACCTTCCCCGACGACGAGGAGGATCCGTTCATCGAATTGGCCCTGGGCGGCAACGCGCAGGGCGGCTTTGCCATTGCGGAGATGTCCGTCGAGTTCTTCGAGGGCGGCACCAACACCCCGGTCACGCTCAGCAACCTGCCGATGAACGTCTACGACATCGACAACCTGCAGTGGGTTGAGGTGGACGGTGCCGCCGGCTACTCGGTGTCGACGAACACTCACCTCACGGTGACCAACCCCTCCTCAGGTACCTACCGCTTCACGTCGCCCGACGAGAGCACGGACAACGACGACGGCACCTCCTACACCGTGGGACGCGGAAAGGTGATTTTCAACGCCACGTCTGAGGTGACCTTCCGCGTGGCCATCCCCAACGAAATTGAGCCGGGCGGCTCGTTCGATGTCGACTTCTCCAACGGCCTGCCCTGGACCGATCAGTTCGGTGGCGGCGAGAACACCACCAACCTGCCCGAGACGGGCATGGCCGTGGGCATCCTCGCCGGCCTGTCGGTGGCGATGATCGCCGCCGGTGCCGCCCTCGGCGCCCGCCGTCGCCTCCGCGCCTGACGCATCGTTCCGAAAGGGGCGGTTCCGGCTTCGGCCGGGACCGCCCCTTTCGCCGTTCACGGGTTCGGCAGGTGACCCGTCTCGAGCAACGTCGTGAATCCGGCTTCATCGATGATCGGCACCCCGAGTTGCTCGGCCTTCGCCACCTTGCTCGCACCGGGCTCGGCACCCACGACGACGGCGAAGGTCTTGGCGCTCACGCTGCCCGGGCTTCGTCCCCCGCGGCGTTTGATGGCACCCTCGGCCTCCTCGCGCGACCATCCCTCGAGGGTGCCGGTCACGACGATCGCCTTGCCGAATAGCGTCTGTGGCTCGTCGCTCGTCTCGACACGGCCGAAATCGACCCCGGCCCGGCGCAGCTTGTCGACCATCGCGGCGTTCTCCGTGCGAGTGAACCACGACGCCACCGAAGCCGCGATCACCGGTCCCACCCCCTCGACGCCCGACAGGTCCTCCTCCGTCGCGACCTCGATGGCATCGAGCGTGCCGAAACGCGAGGCGAGCGCCTCGGCCGCAGAGGGCCCGAGATTCTTGATGCCGAGCGCGGTGAGCAGTTTCGGCAGGGGTCGTGTGCGCGAGCCCTGGATGGACGCGACGAGGTTCGCCGCACTCGTCTCCGCGAAGCCCTCGAGGGTGAGCAGCTGCTCGGCGGTGAGACCGTAGAGATCGCCCGCATCGGCCACGAGACCGGCGTCCGAGAGGGCGTACACCGTCCGCTCGCCGAGGCCCTCGATGTCCATGCCCCCGCGCGACGCGAAGTAGATGATGCGCTGGTCGCGTTGGAAGGGGCACGACGGCTCCACGCACCGCGTGTCGGCCTCGTCCTCGCTCTTCACGAGGCGTGAGCCGACGGGACACGGGCACGTCTCGGGGAACGTCCAGGGAACGGACTTCTTCGGACGCTTGGTGAGCACCGGACCGATCACCTCGGGGATGACGTCGCCCGCCTTGCGCACCACCACCGTGTCGCCGGGACGCACGTCCTTGAGGGCCACCTGGTCGCGGTTGTGCAGGGTCGCCATCCCGACCGTCGACCCGCCGACGAAGACGGGCTCCAGAACGGCGAAGGGGGTCACCCTGCCGGTGCGGCCCACCGACACCTGGATGTCGCGCAGCAGGGTGGTGCGCTCCTCGGGCGGGAACTTGAAGGCGATGGCCCAGCGCGGTGCGCGCGAGGTGAAGCCGAGTTGCTCGCGCTGAGCGAGGTCGTCCACCTTCACGACGACGCCGTCGATCTCGTACGGCATGGCGCCCCTCGCCTGTTGGCGCGCCGCGCAGAACGCGGCCACCTCGTCGAGGGAACGGACCACGGTGATCTCGGGGTTCACCGGGAAGCCGAGCGCGCCGAGCCACTCCAGGGTCTCGTGGTGCGAGGAGAAGTCGGGACCACCCACCACTTCGCCGAGTTGGTAGGCCCACAACGACAACTCCCGCTCGGCGGTGACCCTCGCGTCCTTTTGGCGCAGACTCCCGGCACCCGCGTTGCGCGGGTTGACGGGCACCGGCAGGGTCGCGCGCCCCGCCGCCTGGCGCTCGCGGTTCTCCTCCTCGCGCCGACGCTTGAAACGGGCGAAGGCCTCGATCGGCATGTACACCTCGCCGCGCACCTCGAGCACGTCGGGCACCTTCGTTCCCTTCGGGGCCGAGAGCATGCCCGGCACGGCGGCGATGGTGGCGACGTTCGCCGTCACGTCCTCGCCGGTGCGTCCGTCGCCGCGCGTGGCGGCCTGCACGAGCACGCCGTTCTCGTAGCGGATGCTCACGGCGAGTCCATCGATCTTGGGTTCGCAGGTGAAGGCGACGGCGACGCCCTCGCCGAGACCCTTCGTCACCCTCTCGCCCCAGGCGGCGAGCTCGTCGACGTCCATGGCGTTGTCGAGGCTCATCATCGGCACGCGGTGCTCGACGGGGGCGAAGGTGGTGGATCGGGCCGAGCCGACGGCCTCGGTGGGACTCCCGTCCCGCGCCAATTCGGGGTGAACGGCCTCGAGGTCGCGCAATTCGCGCACCAACTCGTCATACTCGGCGTCGCTGATCTCGGGGGCGTCACCCCCGTAGTAGAGGTCGTTGTGGCGGTGGATCTCGGCCCGCAGCTCCTCGGCGCGTCTCTTCGGAGAAGGTGTGCGCGCCATCGCCGACAACCTACCCACGGGGCGCGCCGCGGTCCCGATTCCCCGGCGCACGGGATGGCCGGGAACGGTGGCGCGGGCGTCCCACCGTGGCAACCTTGACCCATGGCGCGACTCCCCTCGTCCCACCGCCGCGGTGATGTCGTGCGCTGGGTCGCACTCGTCGCCTGGTTGGTGCTGGCGGTGGTCGCGCCGTGGTCACGGGCCGTCGCCGATGCCTCCGATCCGGTGTCGTGGACGGCGACCGTCTGGGGATGGGCCGGATGGGTCCTCGTGTTGCAGACGATGTTCGTGCCGTCGCCGGTCTCGCTCACCGCCGCCCGCGCGACGGCCCCTCTCGCCGTGGTGGCGGCGGTCGTCGCCGGCGACCCCCTGTCGATCCTCGCGGCGAGCGCATTCCTCGTTCTGGTGTTCTCGGCCGACTTCGCCGACCGCATGGTGCAGGGAAGCGCCTACGGCCTCGAGACCCGTTTCTGCCTGCGCACCCCCGTGCCCCACATGGTGCCGGCCGCGGTGGCCTGGTCTCTCCTGGTCGGAGGTCTCGTCGGCGGGTCGCTGCTCATCGCCGCCGGGAATCCCGTGGTCGGCACTCCGCTCGCCCTCGCCGGGGCGGTGCTCGCCCTGCGCACCCCGAAGCGTCTGCACGGTCTCGCTCGGCGGTGGCTCGTCGTCGTCCCGGCCGGACTCGTCGTGCACGACCATCTCGTGCTCGCCGAGACGGTCATGGTGCGCCGCCACGAGATCTCCTCCCTCGTCGACGTGCCCATGGCGGGCGACGAGGCCGACCTCACGGGCGGCGTCCTCGGTCGCAGGATCGTCGTGTCGCTCGCGGGATCGGAGAAGGTCATCCTCACCGACATCACGGCCCGCATGCTCGGCACCGTCGGTGCCCTGCACGTGCAGTCCTTCTCCGTGGCTCCGCGTCGCGTCGAGGCGGCCCTCGCCGCACTGCGCGGCGAATAGCGACGCTCAGGTGACGGCGATTCCGCCGCCCAGCACCGCAAGATCCGTTCCGTCGTAGAAGACGACGGTCTGACCCGGCGCGACCCGGCGTTGGGGTGCGAGCCACTCGACGACGACGCCCTCGACCCCCGGCCGCACGCGCGCCCGGGCACGTGCCCCATGGGCGCTCGTCTGCACGAGGACCTCGGCATCCGCGATGCGCTCCGCATCGCCCGGATGGGGCCAGGCCATCGACGCGAGCCGGGTCTCGGTGCACAACAGGCGATCGGGCGAACCGATGGTGACGCGACGCGCGGGCACGTCCACATCGACCACGTAGTGCGTGCCGCCCCCGCCGAGGCCGAGGCCACGGCGCTGTCCGACGGTGACGAGTTCCACGGCGGGAACCTCGCCGCGCACCGTGCCCGACTCGTCCACCACCTCCGCCGGATGCATGTCGAGGCGTCCCGCGAGGAATCCGGCGCGCCCCTCGGCGGATCCGATGAAGCAGACGTCCTGGCTGTCGGGCTTCGCGGCCGTGCGCAGGCCGGCGGCGGCGGCGAGTGCGCGCACGCGGGCCTTGTCCATGCCGCCCACCGGGAAGAGCACTTCGCCGAGCGCGTCTCCGGGGATCATGTGCACGACGTAGCTCTGGTCCTTCGCGGCGTCGGCGCCGCGCGCCACGCGCGGCAGACCCTCGAGCATCTCGATGCGCGCATGGTGCCCGGTGGCCACGGCGTCGAATCCGAGTGCGCGTCCGCGCGCGAGGAGGGCGTCGAACTTGAGGTGCCGATTGCACTCGATGCACGGGTTCGGTGTGTCGCCCCGTCCGTGGGCCGCGACATAGGGGTCGACGACGCTGCGGGCGAACTCGTCGGCGTAGTTGAACACCACATGGTCGATGCCGAGCTGCTGGGCCACGCGTCGGGCGTCGTCCACGTCCGACACCGAGCAGCACCCGGTGTCGCTCTCCCCGCCCCACAGACGCAGTGTCACGCCCACCACCTCATGGCCGGCATCGCGCAGCAAGAGGGCCGCGGCGGAGGAGTCCACCCCGCCGGACATGGCCACGAGCACCTTCACCGCGACATCCCCCGCAGACGCGTCGCTGCCGCCGTCACGGCCTCGACGGCGGCATCGACCTCGGGCTCGGTCGTGGTGTGTCCGAGGCTGAGGCGCAACGAACCTCGTGCCCTCCGAGCCGGCACCCCCATCGCGGCGAGAACGTGGCTCGGTTCCATCGCGCCACTGGCGCAGGCCGATGCGGCCGAGGCGCAGATGCCGTCCCGGTCGAGCAGGAACAGGAGTGCCTCGTTCTCGATGCCCTCGACGCACAGATGCGCGATGCCCGGGACCGCGGAACCTGCCGGCAACGTGGCGCTCGCCCCCTCGACCCGATCCGTGATGCCCTTCACCAACCGGTCGCGCAAACGGGCGATGCGCTCGCATTCCGTCGCACGATGACGGTCGGTCTCGCGCAGGGCCGCGGCGGTGCCGACGATGCCGGCCACGTTGTGGGTGCCACTGCGCCGGTCGCGTTCCTGGCCCCCGCCCATGAGCAGGGGCTCGAGGCGCACCCCGTCGCGCACGACGAGGACACCGGCCCCCTTGGGGCCGCCGAACTTGTGCGACGAGAGCGACATCGCGTCCACGTGGGGCCACAGGTCGCGAAGGTCGAGCCAGCACGCGGCCTGCACCGCGTCGGTGTGCAGCACCGCACCGGGCGCCGCCCGTCGCACCGCCGCCGACACCGCCGCCAGGTCGTTGATCACCCCGGTCTCGTTGTTCACGGCCATCACCGACACCACGGCCGGACCGTCGATGCCGGCGAGGACGGCTGCCAACCGGTCGGGGTCGGTGCGTCCGAGGGAGTCGACATCGGTGACCACACCTCCCGTGTGCTCCACGCAATGGAGCACGGCATGGTGCTCGGCGGCGGGGCACACGGCCGCGCCCCCGTGGCGACGCACGGCACCGAGCACCGCGGCGTTGTCGGCCTCGGTCCCCCCGCCCGTGAACACCACCTCACCCGGGGAACAGCCGAGAAGGTCGGCGATCTCGTCGCGCGCCTCGTCGACGGCCCGCCGCGCCTCGCGGGCGAACCGATGGGCGCCAGAGGGATTGGCATAGACGGTGTCCCCGAAGGGCTCCATCGCCGCACGGGCCTCGGGGCGCAGGGGCGAGGTCGCGGCATGGTCGAGATACGCACGTACCTCGAACGACGAACCTCCCGACATGGCGACAGGCTACCGATGCACCCGGTCGGGCTCGGTCGTGGTGGACTGGAACCGTGGACGACGAGCGTCGCTTCGGATTGCCGGGATTCGGTCCGTCCTCGTACGGCGACGCCTTTGCCGATGTCTACGACGATTGGTACGCCGATCTCGGCGACGCGGACGTCATCGGGGCACTGGCCGCCCTGCTCCCGCCCCGACCGTGCCGGGTGCTCGAGCTCGGCGTCGGCACCGGGAGGATCCTCGACGCTCTCGCGGCACATCGACCCGACCGGGACGACGTCCTCGTCGGCATCGACTCGTCGACGGCCATGCTCGACCGGGCCCGCGCGCGACTCGGCGACCGGGCGACGCTTCTCGAGGGGGACTTCTCGCGCTCCCTCCCGGCCGGCCCCTTCGACCTCGTCTTCGCCGGATGGAACACGCTCTTCAACCTCCCCGACGACGCGGCACTCGTCGCCTGCCTCGGACTCGTGGCGGACGCCCTCGCCGTCGACGGGGTCTTCCTCTTCGACGCCGTCGTGCCCCGGGGCGGGTCGGCCGACCATGTCGGCGTGCGCTCGATGACCGCGGACAGGGTGGTGCTGTCGGTCTCCCGCCTCGACGTCGCCTCCCGGCGCATCACGGGTCAGTTCGTGGAACTGGCCGAAGGCACCCTCCCGCGCCTGCGGCCCTGGTCGGTGCGCTGGTGGACGCCGGCCGAGATCGCCGCCGCGGGGACGACGGTCGGGCTCTCCGTGTCGGCACTGTGGTCCGACGGCGCCGGCGCGGCCTTCGACGACTCCTCGGAGCGGATGGTCGTGCAGATGCGACGCATGGCTCCCCACGAAGAGGCGTCACGCGTCGTATCCTGAAGGAGCAGTGAGCCAACTCCGTCTCAACCTCCTCACCAACCGCTGGGTCACGGTGGTGCCCGACCGGGCGCAACGACAGTCCGATTTCGCCCCGCGCGCCCCGCAGGTGGAGACCGGCCCGGAGCGCGAATGCCCCTTCTGTCCCGGTGCCTCCAGCGACGACGCACCCCTCGCCGAGACGACGGACCCCGACGGTGCCTGGTCGATGCGCGTCCTGCCGAACCGATATCCGGCCTTCGAGGGCGGCGAGTCGCTCGCGGTGCGCAACCTGGGACCGGTGCACGTGATGGCCGAGGCGAGCGGCACCCACGAGGTGTTCGTCTTCACCCCCGAGCACACCGCGCGCATCGATCTCTTCGACGACGCGACCATCGCCGAACTCATGTCCACCCTGCGGTCCCGCTTCGAGGCCCACGCCCGCGAACCCCACATCCGCTACACCCAGGCCATCGTCAACCACGGCCGCGAAGCCGGTGCGTCGATGTCGCATCCCCACGGACAGTTGCTCGGTCTGCCCTTCGTGCCGGGCGAGATCCTCGAGGAGGAACGGGCCTTCGAGCGCTTCAAGGGCGGCTGCATCGTGTGCGCGACCTGCGAGGCCGAGTCCGGCAGCGAGCGAATGGTGCTCGGCAACGAGCACGCGCTCGTGGTGTGTCCGTTCTGGAGCTCGAGCCCCTACGAGCTGCTCATCATGCCCCGGCACCACGACTGCCACCTCACCGACTCCGACCCCGATGCGCTCACGGGGGTCGGTCTCGCGGTGCGCGACGCGTTGCGCCTCCTCAACGGCGTGCTGGGCGACATCGCCTACAACCTCGTCTTTCACACCGCACCCGCCCACCACGCCGGCGCCTACCACTGGCACGTTCACCTCTGGCCGAAGCTGACCACCGCCGCCGGTTTCGAGCGCGGGACCGGCGTCATGCTCAACATCGTCGCCCCCGAGACGGCCGCCGGTCACCTGCGCTCGGCCGTGGTGTCGGCGTGAGCCGCTCCGGCGTCCGCGTCCACGTCGACATCGACGCCACCCCGGAACGCATCTGGGAGGTCGTCGAACCCGTGGAGAACCACGTGGAGTGGATGTCCGACGCCGTCGCCATCCGGTTCGTCGGGGAGCAGCGCCGCGGAACCGGCACGGTGTTCCTCTGCGACACGCGCATCGGTCCCTTCTCCCTCGTCGACGAGATGACGATCACCGCATGGGAACCCGGGCGCCGCATGGGCGTGCGTCACACCGGTCTCGTGACCGGCTCGGGGGACTTCTTCATCGAGGCGATCGGCGACGGTCGCAGCCGCTTCACCTGGGAGGAAAAACTCCAGTTCCCCTGGTGGATGGTCGGTCCGCTCGGGGCGTTCGTCGCCGGCAAGACGGTGCTGCGCTTCGTGTGGCGACGCAACCTGCGCGCCCTCAAGCGCATCGTCGAATCCGGCCGCTGAACCCGCCGGTCAGGCGAGCGCGCGCAGCAGCGCCGTGGTGCCCACGCCCGCCACGATGACGACCGCGAAGGGCAGCCGACGCCAGCTGGCCAGCACCGCGGCCGCGAGTCCCGCCGCGCGCGCATCGAGCACGATCGCGGTTCCCGAGGTGAACGTGTCCTTCGTGATGAGGCCGGCGAGGAGCGCGGCGGGAATGAGCAGCAGGCACCGCTGCACGACGTCGGGCATCGGGCGAGCCCCGATCACGAGCGCGCCGAGCGCCTTGAATCCCCAGGCCACGGCCCCGAGGGCGAGGATGAGCGTCCAGGTCACGGCGCGCCGTCCGTTCCCTGCGTCGCGACGATCGCCTCGTCGGACGGCACCGGAGGGACCCCGAAGAGGATGCCGAAGGCCGCCACGAGCACCGGAAGCCCGACCGGCATGAACGGTGCGAGGGCGACGGTGACGACGCCCCCGAACGCCGCCGCCCGCCTTCCGCGTCGCGTGCGCAGGTGCGGCACGAGCATGGCGGTGAACATGACGGGGAACGCCGCATCGAGACCGTAGGTGGCCGGGTCGATGCTCGATCCGAGCAGGGCGCCGAGCAGTGTCCCCGAGCACCACGAGGCGTACAGGATCGGCCCCGACACCCAGAACGCCGTCCCGCGCGATGACGGATCGGGCTCGGCCGCGGAGATAGCCGTGGTCTCGTCGATGACGAAATGGGCCCCGACGATGCGCCGCAGTCGTCCGCGGCCTATGACCGGCGAGAGCGCCACGCCGTACACGGCGTTGCGCGCCGCGAGCAGGGCCGCACCGCCGAACGCGGCGCCGAACGAACCCCCGGCGGCGACCACGGAGACGGCCGACATCTGGGACGCGCCGGTGTAGACGAGGAGCGACATCACCGTCGCCTGCAGCACACTGGCCCCGGCGGTCACCGCCAGGACACCGAAGGACAGCCCGAACACCACGAAGGCCGCACCGACCGTGAGCGAGGCGCCGACGAACCGCCGGACATCGGGTTGCCGGAGATGTCGGGGGATCACCGTCCCTCGAACCTGGCCTTGCCCGGGCCGTTCTCCCGGAAGCTCGCGACCCCCGTGGCCGCATCGGCGGTGCCGAACACCTCGGTGAAGAGCACGCGCTCGAGCGCCAGTCCGTCGGCGAGCCCGAGCGCGAGGCCCTCGTCGACGGCGCGCTTGACGAGTCGGGCGGCCACCCGCGGACCGGCGGCGACCACGGTGGCCAGGTCGAGCGCACGCGTCATGAGGGCCTCGGGAGCAACCACCTCGTCGGCGAGCCCGATGGCGAGGGCCTCGTCGGCGCGCACCTGGCGACCGGTGAGCATGAGCTCCTTGGCTCGGCTCGCCCCGACCGTGCGGGGCAGGCGCTGGGTGCCCCCGCCGCCGGGGATGATGCCGAGGAGGATCTCGGGCTGGCCGAACACGGCCTTCTCCGAGGCGATGCGGTAGTCGCACGCGAGTGCCAGCTCGCATCCGCCCCCGAGCGCGTAGCCCGACACCGCGGCGATGGTGAAGGCCGGGATGGCCGCGACGGCGTCGAGCGCGCCGTGGAAGGCCGCGCCGACCATGGTCGCCTCGGCCGGTCCGCCGAACTCGGAGATGTCGGCTCCGGCGGCGAAGATGCGGTCCCCACCCGTGACCACCACCGCCCCGACAGGGTCGCGCGTGAGGTCGTCGGCCACGGCGCGCAGACGCGCGAGGAGCGCGGTGGACAGGGCGTTCACCTTCGGGGAGTTCAGCGTCACGACGGCGACACCGTCGGGTCGACGCTCGAGGAGGACCGGATCGTCGGACATGTCAGGCACCCACTCCCTCGAGCATGCGGTCGGCCGCCGACCACGGGTCGATGCGGCGGGCGATGACGTCGTCCTGCAGGCCGTCCCAGCGCGGACCGGTGCAGATCTCGCGGGCGCGCATCTCGAGACGGCGCGCGACGATCTCGCGCAGTTCCTCCCGCAGACGGAACTCGCGGCGTCGGGCCAGCTCGCCGCTGGCTTCGATGGTCTCGCGATGACGCACGATCTCGTCCCAGAGTTGCGGGACGCCCTGCCCGGTGCTGCCCACCGTGGCCACGATCGGAGGGATCCAGGAGTCGGCGTCGTGGTCCCCGAGTTCGATCATCTGCTCGATGTCGCGCCGGGTCTCCTCGACACCCTTGCGGTCGGCCTTGTTGATGACGAAGACGTCGGCGATCTCCATGAGCCCGGCCTTGTTGGCCTGCACCGAGTCGCCCCAGCCCGGATTGAGCACGACGACGGTGGTGTCGGCCTTGCCGGCGATCTCCACCTCCACCTGGCCCACGCCGACCGTCTCGACGATGATCCAGTCGCGCCCGACCGCGTCGAGCAGGCGGATCGCCTCGGGTGTGGAGAGCGAGAGTCCACCGAGGTGGCCGCGCGTGGCCATGGAACGGATGAAGACGCCCGGGTCGGTGGCGTGGTCCTGCATGCGCACCCGGTCGCCGAGGATGGCCCCGCCGGTGAAGGGCGACGACGGGTCGATGGCCAGCACCGCGACCTCGGTGTCCGCTGACCGCAGATGCCCGATGAGGGCACTCGTCAGCGTGCTCTTGCCCGCCCCCGGTGCGCCCGTGATGCCGACGGTGTAGCCCTCGCCGCCCCGCGAGTAGGCGAGACGCCCGATCTGCCGGGCGGCCTCGTCACCGCGTTCGAGGAGCGAGAGTGCCCGGGCAAGGGCGGCGCGGTCGCCGGAGCAGGCCTGCTCGAAGAGTTCGGCCGGGGAGAGCGAGCGCCGGGCCACTCAGGCGACCTGCACGACCTCGGTGACCCCGTCGATGCGGTCCTTCATGATGCGCTCGATTCCGGCCTTGAGGGTCTGGTCCGAGGCGGGGCAGGTGGTGCAGGCCCCGGTGAGCTCGACGCGGACCACTCCGGTCTCCTCGTCGACGTCATGGAGGATGATGTCACCGCCGTCGGCCTGCAGGGCCGGCCTGATGACGACGATCGTCTCCTCGACTTGCTGGCGCAGCGTCATTCCCATTCCTTCGTTCCGCCACGAACGATACCGACCCGCCCGGCCCGCGCGGGGTTCCGCACGGGTCCTCGCCTTAGCATGGGACGATGCTGGCGCATCAGGGTGGTTGGGACGAGTTCCTCTTCGCCGCCGCCCCCGTCGTCCTCATCGCCGGGCTGCTCGCCGTGGCGAACCGTCGCGCCAAGCGTCACCTCGCGACCAGGTCGGCGACGGAGGACGCCCCGGCGGGCGTCAACGCCGAGCAGGAATCCGACTGACCTGCGCGCCGAGGGCGGCGAGACGACCCGTGAGGTCGTCGTATCCGCGGTCGATGTGGTGCACGCCGGCGATCTCGGTGGTGCCCATCGCGGCGATGCCGGCGACGACGAGGGCGGCACCGGCACGGATGTCGGGGGCCGTCACGCGCGCACCGGTGAGACCGTCCACGCCGCGCACGGCCGCGTGGTGCCCGTCGATGGAGATGTCGGCGCCGAGACGACGCAGTTCGTCCACGTAACGGAAGCGCCCCGGATAGAGGTTCTCGGTGACGATGCCGGTTCCCTCGGCCACCGACAGCAATGCGACCACGAGCGGCTTGTAGTCGGTGGCGAAGCCCGGATAGGGCAGCGTCGCCACGTCGACGGCGCGCATGCGCGCGGGCGCCGTCGCGGTGATTCCGCCGGGATCGACGTCGAAGAGGAACCCCATGTCGCCGAGTCGCGCCAGGTACATGCCCATGTGGTCGGCCACGGCGCGCTCGACGCGCACGGTGCCCCCGCACATGCCGGCGGCGGCGATGTAAGTGGCGGCCTGCACGCGATCGGTGACGACGGCATGCTCCACGGCGACCAGTTCACCGGGATCGCGCCCCTCGACGACGAGATCCGAGGTGCCCGCGCCGCTGATGCGGGCACCCATGGACACGAGCATGGCGCAGAGGTCGACGATCTCGGGCTCGCGGGCGGCATTGCCGATGCGGGTGGTGCCCTCGGCGACGACCGCGGCCATGAGGACGTTCTCGGTGGCTCCGACGCTGGGGAAATCGAGCGCGATGTCGGTGCCCCGCAGCCGACCACTGCGTCCGTGCACCGAGGCACCCTCCGTGCGGAACGTCGCCCCCATGGCCTCGAGGGCGCGCAGGTGCATGTCGATGGGGCGGCCGCCGAAGTCGTCCCCGCCGGGAAGGGCGATGTCGACCCGACCGAGGCGGCCCATGAGGGGACCGAGCACGTTCACGGAGGCCCGGATGCGGTCCGCGAGATGGAACGGGGCCACGTGCTCGAGCGTCCCGTCGTTGTCGATGACGATGCGCTGACCGATTTCCCCCGGCCCGGCGTGTTCGAGGGTGATCCTCAGACCGAGAGCGATGAGGAGGTCGGTCATGAGGTCCACATCGGTGATGACCGGGGCGTTCGTGATGACGTGGCGACCCTCGGCGAGCAGGGTGGCGGCCATCAGTTTGAGGACCGAGTTCTTGGCCCCGGGCACCTCCACCGTTCCCGAGAGCGGTCCGCTGTGCGAGGCGACGATGAGGTCGTCGGAGCGGAGGCGGTCGGGGGCTGACACGCCCTCAGTATGCTCCCGCAGTGACCTCCGCCGACACAACGTTGCGTCGGCGGGCGCTGGCGGCCCTTTCCCCCGCCGAGGCGCTCGACGAGCGCCAGCGCCTCATCCTGCTGCTCGTCGGTCTCGCCTCGATGGCCACCGCGTTCCTCAACACCGTCTTCACGCAGACCGTCGCCTTCGCCGCGGAGGAGTTCGACGTCTCCACCACCGCCCAGGGCGCCGGCGCGGCGGTGGTGCGCGCCGGCATCGTCATCTGTCTCCCACTCGTCGCGCTCGCCGACCGGCGGGGACGACGACCCCTCATCGTGGCGCTCGCCTGGATCTCGCCGCTCGTGACCGCACTCGGTGCCGTCGCGCCGAACTTCCCGTTCCTCGTCGCCACGCAGGTGATCGGTCGACCGCTCGGGCTCACCCTCGACATCCTCGTGGCGGTGCTCGCCGTCGAGGAGATGCCGCGCAACTCGCGCGCCTGGGCCACCGGCATGCTCGCGGTGCTCAGTGGCATCGGTGCGGGCGTGGCCGTGGCCGCCCTTCCCCTCGCCGACCTCGGCACCGGTTGGTGGCGCGCGGTGTACCTGCTGGCGCTGCTGTGGCTGTTCGTCGCACTCGCTCTCACGCGACGCCTGCCCGAGTCACGACGCTTCACGGGTCCCGCGGTCGACGCACCGGTGACGGCCCGTCGTGTGCCGCGACTGCCCCGCCTCCCGCGCGGCTTCGGTCCGCACCTCGGTCGCATCTGCACGGTGGTCTTCCTCACGAACGTCTACGTCGCCACCGCCTCCATCTTCCAGAACCGCTACCTCAAGGACGAACGCGGCTATTCGGCCCTGATGATCGCCCTCTTCACCGTGGCCACCTCGGCGCCCGCCGGACTCGGCCTCGTGGCGGGCGGTCGCGTCGCCGACGCCCGGGGACGACGGCTGCTGGGGGCGACGATGGTGCCCCTCGGGGCCGTGCTGCTCGCGGTGTCCTTCGCCGTGTCCGGGCCGCTCATGTGGGCGGCCGCCATCGCCGGGTCGCTCGCCTTCGGCACGGCGTATCCCGCCATGTCGGTGTACCGGGGCGAGTTGTTCCCCACCCGCGTGCGCTCGACCGCCGGGGGCATCATCATGACCTCGTCGCTGATCGGCGGCATCGTCGGTCTGGTGGGCGGGGGCGCCGCCCTCGACACGACCCTCTCGTACGGCGCGGTGATGGCCGTCCTCGTGACGGGGCCACTCGTCGCCGCCCTCATCGTGTGGTTCCGCTACCCCGAGACCGCGCGGCTGTCGCTCGAGGAGATCACCGGCGAGGAGCCGGGTCGAGCCGCGACACCCACTCCCTGATGACCCCGGCGACCTCGAGATCGGCCCCTCTGAGGTCGTGGCGGGCGCCCTCGACGAAGTGCCAGTCGACCTGAGCCGGCACGGCGTCGAAGGCGCGACGGAGCGCGTCGGGGGATCCGAACTCGTCGCGGGTGCCGCTGATGCACAGCACCGGCGCCGTGATGCAGGGTAGATGGGCGGTGCGCGGCGCGTCGGGCTTCTTCGGCGCAGCCAGCGGATAGGCGATGAGCACGAGACCGGCCACCGCGAGCGGATCCTCGTCGTCGGCGACGGCCATCGAACACATGCGACCGCCCATCGACCTGCCTCCGATGACGAGGCTCGAGGTGGGGGCACCGATGTCGGCGGCGAACGCGCGCACACCCTCCTTCACCGCGGCGACGAGCACCGGCGCGCGGTCGGGGGCCCGGCGTCCGGCGAGACGGTAGGGGAAGTCGAGGGGCACGGAAGGCAACGGAGCGAGAGCGTCGGCGATGGCGACAAGAGAGGGATGATCGGCCGACGTGCCCGCACCCGGGAAGAGGACGACGCCCCGTGGGCTCATCGAGCGGCGTCGAGGAGGATGCGGCGCGCCTCGGAAATGTCGGAGATGACGCCGCTCGCCGCGGTGGCGTTGCCGCCGTGGTCGGGGTGGGCCCGGCGCATGCTCTCGCGGAAGCGGGCCATGATCTCGCGGCGGGTCGGAGCCACCGTGCCCCCCGGGAAGCCGAGGACGTCGAGTGCCCAGGCGCGCGGGTCGGCGAGCGCCGAGATGGACGACGCGCCCGACCCGGCCAGGTACGAGACGAACGACGCACCGAGGGGCCCGCGCCACGTGGAGGCGCGGCGCAACACCGGCACGAGGGCACGGCGCACGGGGTCGTCGAGGCGTTCGAGCGCGTAGACGGCCCCGAGCACCTGCTGCAGCGGCGTGCCGCTGGAGCGCAGATCGAAGCCGACGTCGTCCCCGTCGGCCACGAGGCGGTGCACCGAATGGGTGAGACCGTGGCGGTCGACCTGGAACCGGTGCTGGAGACGCGGCTGCACCACGCGGGATCCGCGCTCGATCTCGGCGAGAAGCCGGGAGATGTCGGGATGGAGGTCGTCGTCGACGCCGCCCATGTGGGCTGCCATCACGGCGCCGAGCAGCACGCCGCCGTATCCGGGCAGGGGATCCACCGGGAGCACGAGATGACCGAGCGCGAGACGCCGCGTGGGTGCGATCGGTCGGGAATGGAAGATCTCGAGCTCGGCGAGCAGCACGATTCCGAACCTACCCCGGCACACCCCGTTCGTATCCTTGGCCCTGCATCACGAGTGCGTCGGCTCCCGCAGCCGGCGCCAGCAACCGAGCCGGACCGGCCACGGTGCTTGCACTCCGCGGCGGATCCCGGTCCGCCCCGGGGTGGATGCGGCGCCGGAGGGCGCACAAGCACGGTCGGTCCCCGAGAGAGAGGGCACCGACATGCCGAAGACACCACGACGATTCACCAACCCCGACCCGATGCCCGACGTGTCACGGTTCGCCCTGCACCTCGACCGGGCCGCGATCGACGAGGTGTGCCACCACACCCATTGGATCCCCAACTTGAAGGGCTTCACCCGGACGTTCTTCAGCAAGAACTACCCCGGCTGGGACATCGGAGCGATGATGGCCGTGTTCACCGCGGCCGGGGTGCTGGTGCGCGACGGTAAGGGGTCGCCCTTCGGCGGACGCTGCCACTGGAAGGTGCGCACCCTGCACTTCACTTCCCACGAGGACTTCTTCGTCGAGTGGGACACCGACACCGACACCGAGGACGACGGCCGCTTCTTCTGGGACGGCACCCGCGACGACACCGGGACGGGCGAAGGTGACGATGCCGGCGTCGGTTCCTTCTCCGTCGAGGGAAGCCAGGTGCCCTTCGGCGACGAGGAGGCGATGATCGAGTTCGCCACCAGCCTGTTGCGCATGATGGCCCCGCGTCCGCGTCGACCCCACGATCCGACCCGGGTCCACACTGAGGAGGACGAGGCGACGTCGACAGCCGAGGAGGGCACCGACCCGGACGGGGCCTGACCCGCTCGGCGATCGATCAGTTGAGGCTCGCGTGGCGGGCGAGGAACTCCTCGCTCGCCGCGTGTTCGCGCGCGACGTTGACCGGGTCACGGAAGCCGTGGCCCTCCCCGGCGAACACCTCGAGTTCGGCTCGTCCACCGGCCGCGAGCAGCGCATCGCGCAGCCGCAGCGAGTGCACGAGAGGAACGACCGGGTCGGCATCGCCGTGCAGGAGCAGCACGGGAACGGAGGCGAGCGTCGTGGCCCGCATGTGCGCCGAGCGCTCCCGCAGCACCGGATCGTCGCTGTCGCGCGCCCCGACGAGGCGGGGCACGTAGTGGGTCTCGAACGGGTCGGCGCCACGGGCCAGTTCGGAGAGATCGACGACCGGATACGCCGCCACGACGGCGGCGACCAGGTCCGGCGCACGCGACGCCGCCGCCAGGACGGTGAGACCCCCGGCACTCGATCCCATGAACACGGTGCGCCTCGCATCGATGCCGAGCATCCGCTGCAGACCGCGTGTCGCCGCGACCGTGTCGGCGGCGTCGACGTCGCCCCAACCGCCCTCGAGGGCGAGGGCGAAGCTGCGTCCGTGCCCGGTGGAGCCGCGCGGGTCGACGACGGCGATCGTCCATCCCCGGGACGACCACCAGGCGAGGCGGGGCCGGAACGTCACCTGCCACTGATCGGTGGGGCCGCCGTGCACCCACACGATGAGACCGCCATGGGGCGCGGGTGGTCGATACAGGCGCACCGGTATCGGTCCGGCGTCGCCGGGCAGTCGCAGGCACTCCGGCTCGACGAGTTCGGCCTCGTGGACGGTCCACGCCCCGCGACCGGGGTCGGCGAGTACGGTGCGGGCGAAGTCGGCGGCAGCGTCGTAGGCGACGAGCTGTGTCGGGGTGCGCGCCCCGGTGCGCAGTGCGGCGAGGATGCTCCCCTGCCACGAGAGACATCCGTGCACGGCCCGGGCCACCCGACGACGCTCGTCGGTGCGACGGTCCCACACCCACAAGGCGCCGAAGCCGTCCTCGTTGCGCGTGTAGGCGACTCGGGTGCCGTCCGGGCTCGGGCACCAGGTGCGTTGACCCGGCCCCCAGGTGGGGCCGCCGTGCTCGGCGTCGTCGGCGAGCACGGTGCGGCGCGGCACGACATGGTCGGCCTCGAGGACGACGTTCATCGTGCCGTTCTCGTCGCTGAGATGTCCCCGCGTGCGGCCGTCGAGCGTGGAGCGCGGCTGTTGCACCGCGACTCCCGCCACGGGTGGAGACGGCCAGACCGAGCTCGTCGTCCACGGCATCTCGGGTCGCGTCCAGACATGCGCGCGCTCACCACCGGGCGCGTCGGCATCCATGAGGAAGCCGTCGGTCACGGCGTGCACCAGACGGCGCACCCCTCCCCCGATGTCGGCGCGCCACAGCTCGCTCCAGTCGGCGACCGCGCACAGCACGGTTTCCGTCGCGTCGACCGACGGTGTCGACCACGAGCGCGCGGCATCGAAGGCAGTGTGCTCGATGCGCACGGGGACGTCGTTCGCCACCCGGATCGAGACGATGCCGGCCTCGCGGGTGACGACGTGAACCGTGTCACCCGACGGCGACCACGTGTGACATCCGCCGGACAGACCCCGCGGGGCTATCGGTGCGGGATCGACGAGCAGGTCGACCGGGGCACCGCCCCCCGCGGGCCACATGACCACCCGGGTGCGCGTCCCGTCAGCGGTGCGCTCCGTGAGAACGGCCGACACCCACAGGCCGCCGGGACGCACCAGTGGGTCGCCCACCTCCTCGCCCGGCAGGCAGACCTCGAGGGGAATGGCGGGCACGGGGGCAGGCTAATCCGAGGGTTACTGTGGTTCCGATGGCTTCAGAACAACCGGACCGCAACCTCGCCCTCGAACTCGTGAGGGTCACCGAATCGGCCGCCATGGCGGCGTCGCGCTGGGTGGGACGCGGCGACAAGAATGGCGCCGACGGCGCGGCCGTGGATGCGATGCGCACCGTGCTCGCCACCGTGCCGATGAACGGAATCGTCGTCATCGGTGAGGGTGAGAAGGACGAGGCGCCGATGCTCTTCAACGGGGAGCACGTCGGCGACGGCAGCGACCCGATGACCGACGTCGCGGTCGATCCGATCGACGGCACGACCCTGACATCGCTCGGGCGCGGCAACGCTCTCTCGGTGATCGCGGTGTCGGAGCGCGGCACGATGTTCGACCCCGGTCCGTGCATGTACATGGAGAAGATCGCGGTGGGCCCGACCGGTGTGGGCGCCATCGACATCACCGCCACACCCACCCAGAACCTCAAGTGGCTCGCCAAGGCCAAGGGCGAGAGCGTGCGCGACCTCACCGTGATGATCCTCGACCGCCCGCGTCATGCC
Organism: uncultured Bifidobacterium sp.; assembly: GCA_964608285.1. Lineage (GTDB taxonomy): Bacteria > Actinomycetota > Acidimicrobiia > Acidimicrobiales > Ilumatobacteraceae > UBA2093. Next base: position 2,538 of record CAZSNB010000011.1, on the reverse strand, counting down.
GCCATCATCGAGGAGGTGCGGGAGACGGGCGCGCGCATCAAGCTCATCTCCGACGGCGACATCCTCGGGGCCATCGCCACCTGCTGGCCCCAGGCCGGCGTGGACATGCTCATCGGCACCGGGGGGACCCCCGAGGGCGTCGTGGCCGCGGCGGCCATGAAGTGCATGGGTGGGGAGATCCAGGGGCGGCTCGCCCCGCGCACCGAGGAGGAGCGCCAGCTCGCCGTCGCCAGCGGGCACGACGTGGACCGCATCCTCACCACCGACGACCTCGTGAAGGGCGACAACTGCTTCTTCGCCGCCACCGGCATCACCGACGGCGAATTGATGCGGGGGGTGCGCTACGAGCCGGGCCTCGTGCACACCCAGAGCCTCGTGATGCGCTCGCGCAGCGGCACGGTGCGCCTCATCAGCTCACAGCACCGCCTCGACAAGATCGCCCAGTTCTCCGCCGTCGACTACACCTGATCCGAGCCGCTCAGTCGTCGGAGTACTCGCACTCCATGCCGTCGCAGCTCCCGTAGCCGCGGCAGAACGACTGGTAGTTGAGACACTCCGGGTCGCGTTCGTCGTGATCCTCGCGGGAGGTGGCACGGCGCTCGGCGGCCCGGCGACCCCGCCGACGGCCGACCGAGTAGGCGACGAAGTGGGAGAAAAGACCCATGATGCGGTCGCTTCAGATGGCGACCGACGCGAGCAGCTCGCTCACGTGAGCCGACACGGGCCGCTGCATGGCGGTGAATGATGCCTCGTCATAAGCGATGAGCTCGACCTGGATGTCGCCAGCATGGGCGTCCGCGCTCATAAGGGCCACGGCATGGCCGAGGCGCTTGGGAAGCCCGTAGATGCCCGTGGAGATGGCGGGAATGGTGACCGACCGGGCTCCGATGGCGCGGCACTCCCGGAAGACGGCCCGATAGGTGGAAGCGAGCAGATCGAGTTGCGCGATTTCGGCGGGGTCGAGCGAATCGATGTCCGCCGAGTAGCGACGCCCGCGCCACACGGGGCCGACCGCATGGATGACATGGGCCGACGGAAGCGCGAAGGAGGGGGTGGAGACGGCATCTCCCGTGGGGCAATGCCCTTTCGCCTGACAGGCCTCGGTGAAGCGGGTGTGGGCTCCGGGGCCACCGCGGCGCAGGACCTCACCGAAGATGGCTCCGCACACCCCAGCACCCTCGGCGAGGTGCTCGTTCGCGGCATTGACGATGGCGTCCGTCTCCGCGACGGCGATGTTCCCTCGAGTCACCAGAACCATGCCCTCTCCTTTTCCTTCGATCAGAACGGTTCTTCCGGAGCGATCATGACGCCCAAGGTGTGCTCCACCTCGATCGACTCCTCGCGAGGGTTCTTGACGGGTCCGATCAGGTGCTGCAGACCGAACCTCTCGACGACATCGTGTGCGGTGATCTGCCGACCGGAGAAGCACCTCACCCCAAAGGGGACGGGCAAGAGTGTCTCTCCCTCGCTATCCCGGAGGAGGTCGATTGCTTCGATGCACAGTGTCACGAGATCCGCGCGGGCAGCAGGTTCAACGATGGTCGCATCAAGATGCCCGTCTGCATCGAGACGATTGGCCACGAGGTCGCGAAAGAACGTGTGAAGATTCCTGATGGGCAACAGATCGCTGTGTCCGGAAAAATCTCCACCGAAAATCTGGGGTAAGTCCGGCTGCTCGTGCCCTCGCTGATCAAAACGGATGGATCCGATTTTCTCTAGGAATGCAGCAAGGTCGTCACTGAGGTGAGACGGCTCTTGTCTCTCAACCTCGCCGGCCTCATCGTCGGGGCCACTGTCTTTATGATTGGGCATCTCGATCTCCTTGGTGGACTGATTCCGTGCGGGCGATGAGTTCGGAGATGGGCAGTCGACTGATGGCAGGACACAACCCGCATGCGGACGGGCCGTTCTCCGCCCGCCACCGGCATCGATCGAGCAGATCGCACCCGATGCCGCGATCCTCCACGTCCGGGAAGGCTCCCCTGCCGGCTGTCGCCACGGCCACCCCGAGGGAGCAGTGTCCCACCCAATGCGCACAGGAGGTCGTCATGCAGACACCGGCGTGGCGGGTCACGCCATTGATCTCTCCGAGTTCCACACGGCTGAGTTCGGCGACCGAGCTGGGGCACAGGGCGCCGACCACCCGGCGGGGTGGGGTGAAGCCCAGGTGAAGGCCCGATCTCATCCACCGCTCGATCCGACGCAGGGCGGCGAGGACGTGGTCGGCGTCCGCGTCGGTCGTGGGCACATCAGGATGCGCAATCGTCACGCTCTCCAATGTCTCCGTTATTCAGCCGCAACGCAACCTCACGGCGAAAATATTTGTGCCGTCTCTACATAAACCCTGACACACCCTCGGGTGGCGTCATGCAACGGTGCGACGGCGGCTCCCCACGAGCATCACACCCGTGCCCACTGCGAGCAGGAGTGTCGCCCACACGAGGACGCCTCCCGGTGAGGCACCGGTGGCGGGCAGGGCCCCAATGGTGGCGACGCCGAAGTCCCAGATTTCGTGGTTGTTGTACTGCTGACCATTGC
>CAZSNB010000010.1:0-63231 GCA_964608285.1 uncultured Bifidobacterium sp. | reverse complement strand
GAGACGTCCGTGCCGGCGCAGCACCGAGGCGATGAGCACCTGGGCGAGGATGAACGAGGCGTTCGAGAACCAGACGGCGGTCGTGCCGTCGTGGATCCCGTAGGTGAACCACAGCGACGAGCCGACGATGGCGTGCAGGGTGGCGAAGGCCGAGATGCCCTGCGTGGTGTCGTGGCGCATCGTGCGCACCACCTGGGGCCAGACGAATCCGAGGCTCATGGCCGTGCACCATGCACCGAGGAGGGCGGTGAAGTCCACGGTCAGCGCCGGTGGTTCGGGACGCGGCGCACGTAGTCCGTCGTCATGTGGGGGCTCGACATGATGAAGTCCGCCGACGCCCGGTTGCACGCGACGGGGATGTTCCACACGACGGCGATGCGCAGCAGGGCCTTGATGTCGGGATCGTGGGGCTGGGGTTCGAGGGGGTCCCAGAAGAAGAGCAGCACGTCGCAGGCGTTCTCCGAGATTCGGGCGCCGATCTGCTGGTCGCCCCCGAGCGGACCGCTGCGCAGGCGCTCCACGACGAGGCCCGTCGCCTCGGCCACCATGCCCCCGGTCGTTCCGGTGCCGATGAGCACGTGCCGGGACAGTTCGTCGCGGTGGGCGAGGGCCCAGCCGAGGAGCTCGTCCTTCATGTTGTCGTGGGCGACGAGCGCGATGGTCTTGCGCGCCGGCATCCCGAGGTCGGTCTCGTCGGTCACGCCCCCATTGAACACCACGGACGCGGCCGGGCGCGTCACTTGACGACGATGTTCACCGTGCGTCCACGCACGACGATCGTCTTCACCGGCTCGCGGCCGTCGAGGGCGGCCCGCACGTTCTCCTGTGCCAGGGCCGCGGCGACGTGCTCCTCGTCGGTGGCGTCGGGGGTGAGCACGATGCGCCCGCGCACCTTGCCGTTGACCTGCACGGGAACCTCGACGCTGTCCTCCACGAGGAGCGCCGGGTCGGCGACGGGAAAGGGGACCCAGGTGACGGTGTCGCCGTGTCCGAGCCGGGACCACAGCTCCTCGGCCAGGTGCGGGCACAGGGGGGACAGCATGCGCACGAGCGGTTCGACCACGCCGCGGGGCGCCCGGGCACCCGAGTTGACGTGCTGGGTGAGGGCGTTGTTCAGTTCGATGAGCTTGGCGATCGCGGTGTTGAAGCGCAGGTGCTCCATGTCGGCGTCCACCCCGGCGATGGTGCGGTGCAGGAGGCGCGCGAGAGCCTCGGGCACCGGGGAGTCGTCCACCACCGTGTCGCCCGTGTCCTCGTCGACGACGTTGCGCCACAGCCGCTGCAGGAAGCGCTGCATGCCCACCACGTCGCGGGTGTTCCACGGGCGGCTGGCATCGAGGGGGCCCATGGACATCTCGTAGAGGCGGAAGGTGTCGGCGCCGTAGTCGTCGTACATCTCGTCCGGCGTGACGATGTTCTTGAGGCTCTTGCCCATCTTCCCGTACTCGCGCCGCACCTCCTCGCCCTGCCAGAACCAGCGTCCGTCGCGCTCCTCGACCTCGGCGGCGGGAACGGTCTGGCCGCGGGCGTCGCGGTAGGCGAAGGCCTGGATGTAGCCCTGGTTGAAGAGCCGGTGGAAGGGCTCCTCGCTCGAGACGTGACCGAGGTCGAAGAGCACCTTGTGCCAGAAGCGCGCGTACAACAGGTGCAGCACGGCGTGCTCGACGCCACCCACGTAGAGGTCGACGCCGCCGGTGTGCCCCGGTCCGCGCGGGCCCATCCAGTAGCGCTCCACCTCGGGGTCCACGAACGCGGCGTCGTTGGTGGGGTCGAGATACCGCATCTCGTACCAGCAGCTGCCCGCCCACTGCGGCATCACGTTCACCTCGCGGAGGTACTCGCGCGGTCCTTCCCCGAGGTCGAGGGTGACCCGCCGCCACTGCTCGACGCGGGCCAGCGGCGGCACCGGGTCGGACGCGGAATCGTCGGGGTCGAGGGCCGTCGGCGAGAAGTCGTCGAGATCGGGCAGTCGCACCGGCAGGAGATCCGCGGGGACGGCGTGGGCGATCCCGTCCTCGTCGAACACGATGGGGAAGGGCTCGCCCCAGTAGCGCTGCCGCGAGAACAACCAGTCGCGCAGACGGTAGGTGACGGTGGCCTCACCGAGTCCCGCGGCGACGAGCCACGACACGATGCGCTCGGTGGCCTCCTCGATGGAGGCGAGTCCGTCGAGGGACACCGCGTCGTTGGTCGAGTTGACGTAGACGCCGTCGCCGGTGAAGGCGGCGGGCCATGTCGCACAGTCGGTCGACGGGGCGATGCCGTGCGCGTCGAACCACTCGGCCGGGGGCACGGCGGTGGCGACGATGGGGAGACCGTGGGCGCGGGCGAACTCGAAGTCGCGCTGGTCGCCGCTCGGCACCGCCATGATCGCCCCCGTGCCGTACCCCATGAGCACGTAGTCGGCGATCCACACCGGGATCTCGGCCCCGTTGACCGGGTTGACCGCGTGCGCTCCGGTGAACACGCCGGTCTTGGTCCGCGAGTCGTCGGTGCGGTCGGCATCGGCGCGTGCCATGGTCGCGGTGACATAGGCCTCGACCTCCCCGCGCCGGTCCTCCGCCGTGAGCACGGGAACGAGCGGGTGCTCGGGGGCGAGCACCATGAAGGTCGCCCCGAAGAGGGTGTCGGGACGGGTGGTGAACACCTCGAGGTCGCCGGCCGCCGAGGCGAAGCGGACGCGGGCACCGGTACTGCGGCCGATCCAGTTCCGCTGCATGAGTTTGATGGGCTCGGGCCAGTCGAGGCGATCCAGGTCGTCGAGGAGGCGGTCGGCGTACGCGGTGATGCGCATCATCCACTGGCGCATGTTGCGGGTGAACACGGGGTAGTTGCCGATGTCGCTGCGTCCCTCGGCGGTCACCTCCTCGTTCGCCAGGATCGTGCCGAGGCCGGGGCACCAGTTCACCGGTGCGTCCGCGAGGTAGGCGAGGCGGTGTTCGTCGAGGGCCCGGTGGCGCTCGACCGCGGTGAGGTCGCGCCAGGGTCGGCCGTCGGGCGTGGGCATCTCGCCGGAGGCGTACAGGGCCTCCAGTTCGGCGATGGGACGGGCACGGCCCTGTCGTTCGTCGAACCACGCGCCGTGGATCGCCAGGAAGATCCACTGCGTCCAGGCGTAGAAGCCCTCGTCGGTGGTGCTCACGCTGCGCCGCGCGTCGTGGCCGAGGCCGAGACGGCGCAACTGGCGGCGCATGTTGGCGATGTTGGCCTCGGTGTTCACCCGCGGATGGATTCCCGTGGTGATGGCGTGCTGTTCGGCGGGCAGACCGAAGCTGTCGTAACCGAGTGCGTGCAGCACGTTGAAGCCCTTCATGCGCTTGAACCGGGCCCACACGTCGGTGCCGATGTAGCCGAGAGGGTGACCCACGTGCAGTCCGGCACCCGACGGATAGGGGAACATGTCGAGCACGAAGAGCTTCTCGCGTCCGGCGAGACGTCCCGGATCGGCGAGGGGGCCGGCGGGGTTGGGCGCGTCGAAGGTGCCGTCGGCCTCCCAGCGGTCCTGCCAACGGGCCTCGATGTCCGCGGCGAGCGCGGCCGTGTAGCGGTGCGCCGGCACGCGGGAGGAGGAGGCGTCGCTCATGGTTGTACCATCCTAAATCTGTGTCGAAGCAACGCCCACGGTCCGGTGGCAGGCGCCAGCCCAAGGGCGGGTCGTCCCACGGCTACCCGCGCACCGCGCGCCTGTCGGAGGTGCTGCGCGAGATCATCGCCGACGAACTGACCCGCATCGACGACGAGCGGCTGGATCTCGTGACCATCACGAGCATCGACGTGGACCCGGAGATGAATCGGGCGATCGTGTACTTCGACTCGATGTTCGGCGAGGAGGGCGACGCCGGAGTCGTCGCCGCGCTCGGCGAGCACCGGGCCCGCATGCAGGCCTCCATCAACCGCCAGATGCACGCACGCAAGACGCCGATCCTCTCCTTCGCCCCCGACGAGGTGATCCGCAGTGCCGCGCGCATCGAGGAACTGCTGCGCCGCCGGCCGGACACCTCGCCGATCGACGGCGAGGCCGACGGCACTCCTCGGGACTGAGGATGGGGAGGCGCCGGCCCCCGAGCGTCCACGGGCTCGTCCTCGTGGACAAGCCCGCCGGCATGACGAGCCACGACGCGGTGCAGATCCTGCGACGCGGCCTCGGCGAGAGGCGCATCGGCCACACCGGCACCCTCGACCCCGACGCCACCGGTCTCCTCGTGTGCGGGGTGGGGAACGCCACCCGCCTCTTCCGCTTCATGGAGCACCACACCAAGCGCTACACGTGCGAGATCGTCCTCGGGGTCGAGACGGACACCCTCGACGACTCGGGCACCGTGGTCGCGCGGCACGACATGGTCCCGCCCGACATCGAGGTGGTTCGCGCCCTCGTCGCCGCGCGTTTCGTCGGCATGATCGACCAGGTGCCACCGATGGTCTCGGCCCTGCACCACGAGGGTCGACGACTCCACGAACTGGCGCGCGAGGGAATCGAGGTGGAACGCGCCGCGCGCCCCGTCGACGTGCGCGCCTTCGCCGTGTCGACGACCGACGATCCGCTCGTGCTCGCGGCCGACGTCACGTGCGGCGCGGGCACCTACGTGCGGGTGCTCGGCGCCGATCTCGGTGCCGCGCTCGGGGGCGGGGCGCACATCCGTGTCCTGCGCCGACACGCCATCGGACCCTTCGACGTGTCCGAGGCGTCGCCACCCGACGCGCCGGTGCTGCTGCCCATGATCGACGCCGCACGGGGGATGGAGACCGTGCATCTCGACGAGGTGGGTCTCGACGACGTGCTCTACGGACGACCCCGACCGGCGTGGGACGGTGCGGGGCCGTGGGTGGCGCTCGCACCGGACGGCACGATCGTCGCCGTGTTCGAGGCGTGGCAGGACGGCATGGCCAAACCGACCGTCGTCTTCGGCGGCAGATAGCGTCGCGTTCCGTGCAGGTGATCGAGGACCTCTCCGTCCCGCCGTTCCGGGGGGAACGTACCGTCGTCACCATCGGTGCCTATGACGGCGTGCACGTGGGGCACCGCGCGGTCATCGCGGCGGTGCGCGAGCGCGCCGCGCGCGAGGGCTGCCGCAGCGTCATCGTGACCTTCGATCGCCATCCGGCGAGCGTCGTGCGCCCCGAGGCCGCACCGCGCATGCTCACCTCTCTCGACCAGAAGACGTCCCTTCTCGCTTCGACCGGTGTCGACGCGGTGGTGGTCGTTCGCTTCGACGAGACCCAAGCCGCCGAATCCGCGGAGGACTTCGTCGAGCGCGTCCTCGTGCGGGGACTCGCCGCCCGGGTCGTCCATGTCGGGGAGGACTTCCGCTTCGGGCATGGGCGGGCGGGCAGCGTCGCCCTGCTGAACGAGATGGGCGGTCGTCACGGGTTCGTCTGCGAGCCGTTGGCTCTCGTGCCCCGGGCCGACGGGGTGGACGAGCCCGTGAGCTCGACGGCCATCCGGCGCGCGCTCGCCGGCGGCGAGATCGACACCGCCACCCGCATGCTCGGGCGCTGGCACGAGGTGCGGGGACGTGTGGGCACGGGCGACCAACGCGGACGCACGATCGGGTTCCCCACCGCCAACGTCGAGGTGCCGGTCGGCACCTGCATGCCCGCCGACGGGGTCTACGCCGGTCTCCACGTGCGCCCCGACGGTTCCGAGCACGCCTGTGCCATCAATCTCGGACGCCGTCCCACCTTCTACGTCGATGCCGACGTGTCGCTCCTCGAGGTGCACCTCCTCGATTTCGAGGGGGACCTCTACGGGGAAGAGGCAGCAGTGCGGTTCCTCGCCTTTCTGCGCAGCGAGCGCCAGTTCGGCGGCATCGACGACCTGCGCGCACAGCTGGCACTCGACATCGAGCACGCCCGCGCCGCCGTGCGCGCCCGCCGCCCCGGCTGAGGGTCGCCGCCCCGCGGACGGGTGCGTTCAGGCCCCGGCGAGCGTGCCGACCGGGCGGTATCCGGTGGTGCGCTGCACGAGGCGCCGGCCGGTCGGTGCCACCACCTCGGCGAAGCGACCCTCGGTCATCTGCTGGCCGTGGTTGGCGCCGGCGGCGCGCGAGATGTTCTCGTCCATGAGGGTGCCGCCCAGGTCGTTGCAGCCGGCGTACAGCAGTTGCATCGCGCCGTCGGTGCCGATCTTCACCCAACTGGCCTGCACGTTGTCAATGAGTCCGTCGTACACGATGCGCCCGACGGCGTGCATGAGCACCGTCTCGCGGAAGGTGGGGCCGCGCCGGGCGGCGCGCTGCAGGTAGATGGGCGAGGCCATGTGCACGAAGGGCAGCGGGATGAACTCGGTGAAGCCGCCCGTCTCTCGTTGCAGGGCCCGGGTGACGAGCATGTGGCGCGCCCACGAGGCCGGCCCTTCGATGCTGCCGAACATGATCGTGACGTTCGAGTGCAGGCCGATGAGGTGGGCCTGGCGGTGGCACTCGAGCCATTCCTCGGTGTCCACCTTGTCGGCGCACAGCACACGTCGCACCTCGTCGTCGAGGATCTCGGCCGCCGTTCCGGGCAGCGACGCGAGGCCGGCCTCCTTGAGTCGCCCGAGGTACGAGGCGAGGGACTCGCCGTTGCGGCGCGCGCCCTCGGTCACCTCGAGCGCGGTGAAGCCGTGCACGTGCATGTCCGGCACCGCGGCCTTCACGGCCCGCGTGACGTCGATGTAGTAGTCGCCGTCGAAGTCCGGATGTATGCCGCCCTGCAGGGTGACCTCGGTGGCGCCGCGCTCGGCGGCCTCGCGGGCGCGCTCGGCGATGTCGTCGAGACCGAGCAGGTAGGGCGTACCGCGCAGGTTGAGGCTGAGGGGTCCCTTGGAGAACCCGCAGAAGCGGCACTTGTAGGTGCACACGTTCGTGTAGTTGATGTTGCGGTTGTGCACCCACGTCACCGTGTCGCCCACGGCGCGGCGGCGCAGCTCGTCGGCGTGGCGGGCGACCTCTCCGACCTCGGGTCCGCGGGCCGAGAAGAGGGCGACAATCTCGTCGAGACCGAGGTCCTGTCCGCCCGCGTGCCCGGCGAGCACCTCGGCCACGCGCCCGCGCGCTGACGGTGCGGGATGGGGCACGAGACGGGGTGGACGCACGTTCGAGCCCGAGTACCACTGGCTCGACTTGTGGCCGACGAGCACCACCTCGGCGCCGTCCCGCACGGTGTCGGCGGCCGTGACCCGCTCCGGCCACACCGCACCCGGGTCGTCGCGCCCGAGACCCTCGGCGTCGCTGCGGTCGAGCACCGCGAATCGCAAGGCCGGGTCGAGCCATTTCTGCGGATCGAGAGCATGCGACGGGTAGATGGTGAGACGGGGGGCGAGTGCGAATCCGCGGGCCTCGGTGACCTCTGACAGTCGTTCGAGGGCGGGCCAGGGGCGTTCGGGATTGACGTGGTCGGCGGTGACGGGGGAGACCCCGCCCCAGTCGTCGATACCCGCGTCGAGCAGCACGCCGAAGTCGTCCGACAGGTTCGGCGGGGCCTGCAGGTGCACGTCGGGGGGCAGCACGAGGCGCGCCACGGCGATCGACCACAGGTACTCGTCCTCCGGGCAGGGACGGGCGCGGTGCATGGCGGTGCCGGACTTCGGGAGGAAGTTCTGCACGATCACCTCCTGCAGATGACCCCAACGCCGCGCCGCGGCCGCGAGGAACGTGAGCGCCTCGATGCGGTCGCGACGGTCCTCGCCGATGCCGACGAGGATGCCCGACGTGAACGGGATCGCCAGTTCACCCGCCGAGCACAACGTGTCGACGCGCCGCCAGGGCGCCTTGTCGGGGGCCCCGCGGTGGCACTCGAGGTCGTCGCGCAGCGACTCGATCATCATCCCCTGGCTCGGTGACACCGGTCTGAGCAGCGCGAGCTCCTCGGGATGGAGGGCGCCGCAGTTGGCATGGGGGAGGAGCCCCGTCTCATCGAGCACCAGTCGGGCCATGTCGTGCACGTAATGGACCGTCGAGTCGTAGCCCCGGGCGCGCAACCAGTCGGCGGCGGCCTCGTAGCGCAGTTCGGGTCGCTCACCGAGGGTGAAGAGGGCCTCGTGGCATCCGGTGCGCGCGCCCTGACGGGCGATGGCCAGCACGTCGTCGGGCTCGAGATAGGGCTTCTCGAGGCGCGCCGGCGGCTGGGCGAAGGTGCAGTAGCCGCACTTGTCGCGACACAGCATCGTGAGGGGGATGAAGACCTTGGGAGAGAACGTGATGCGCGTGCCGTGGGCGGCGTCCCGCACGGTGCGTGCCCGCTCCATGAGGACGGGGAGCGGTGCCGAGAGCAGGTCCTCGACGATTCCGGGATCGAGAGGATGCTCGGCGACGACCGCCCGGGCGTCGAACCGTGGCTGCTCGGTCACGACGGGCCGCCGTTGACCGCCGCGAAGAGGGCGCGCACGTTGTGGCTGGTGAGGGGCACGCGATGCCCGGTGCGGCTGATGAAGCTGAGTTGCACGCCGGTGGCGGGATCGACGGCGGTGAAGAACTGCTCGTGGCCGCCGTCGTCGACGACGACGTCGGTGAGGCGCGGCACGCCGGCGGCGTCGAGGGCGTCACGGGCGAAACCGGCATTGAGCACCTCGATGGCGACGTGCTGGATGCCCGAGCCGTGCTCGTCCACCCGGCGCCTCACCGCGGGGTCGTGGTCGGCGCCGACGAGCACGACGGTGACGCCACCCGCGACGGCGAGATTCATCTGGGGGTCGTCGGTGGACGTGACGACGAATCCGAGGCCGGTGAAGAACGACCCCGCTGCCGCGAGATCCTCGACCGCCACCACGACGTGGTCGATGCGACACGCCACCGTGTCGAGATCCGACCCGTCGGCGGCCGCCGTCTTGGCCGGGGCGTCCGACCCCCCTGCCTCGGCGACCTCGATGCGGTGCGTCTCGGCGAGAAGCGTGCGGAAGATCTGCTCGGCGAAATCGGCGTCGACCCCGGCGGCGATCGCCCACTCCGTGCGCGTGCGCAGCACGTCCCGCACACGGGAGGGCTGGATGACGCTCGCACCGGTGGCCTCCTTGAGGCCGGCCACCTCGCGACAGACGCCCAGACGTTCGGCGAGGAGTTCGATGATGGCGGCGTCGATGCGGTCGATGTCGCGCCGCAGATCGGAGAGGTCGCGCGGCTCTGCGCTCACGTCATGACCCCGCCAGGAGGCGCTCGACGTGCTTGGCGAGCACGTCCATCTCGATGTTCACGGCGTCGCCGGGACGGCGGACGCCGAGGGTGGTCGCTTCTGCGGTGTGGGGGATGACGGCCACCTCGAAGGTGTCCTCGCCGAGGCCGAAGGCCGTGAGGCTCACGCCGTCCACGGTGACCGAGCCCTTCTCCACGATGTAGCGCATGAGGTCGCGGGGGATCCGCACGACGAGAGCCGGCGCGGGCGCCACCACCTCGCCCACGGCGTCGACATGACCCAGCACCACGTGACCGCCGAAACGGCCGTCGGCGCGCATGGGGCGCTCGAGGTTGACCGGGTCGCCGGGGGAGAGGGCACCGAGGTTCGTGCGCGACCATGTCTCGTCCGAGACGTCGGCCTCCCACCATCCCTCGCCGGCGGCCACGAGCGTGAGGCAGCAGCCGTTCACCGCGATCGAGGCACCGAGACCGGAATCGACGAGCACGTCCCGGGCCGCGATGCGCAGGCGGGCACCGTCACGGGCGAGGACGGAGCCCTTTTCCTCCACGATTCCCGTGAACATGGCCCGAGACTAACCCCGCAGGGGGTTGCGGCATCCGTCCGATGTCCTTAGCCTTGGAGGCGTCCACGTGGGCTCCGGCGCGCGTGTGATGCCGGGGCCTCGTGTCGCGGCGACCTCACGAATCGAAAGAGGCTTTTCATGTCGAAGAACGACACCATCTCGGCGTTCCGCCAGCACGGCACAGACACGGGTTCGCCCGACGTCCAGATCGCGCTGCTGACCGACCGGATCAACCATCTGACGGACCACCTGAAGACCCATCCGAAGGACCACCACTCTCGTCGTGGCCTGCTGATGCTCGTCGGGCGTCGTCGTCGCATGCTTGACTATGTGAGGGACCGCGACGTGGCCCGCTACCGCGAGCTCGTGGCCAAGCTCGGCCTCCGTCGCTGACCCGCACAGACCCCCGCCGACCGTCCCAACACCAACGTCGTCGGTTGTCAGTCGATTCCCCCGCGCATCGCGCGCGGGGGTGCCGACTGGGAACCGGCGTGTGACGGGCGGGGATCACCACCCACAACACACAAAGGAAACATCCCATGGCTGACGCACTCCGCGTGTCGGGCCCCGTTTCGGGCACCGACAAGTCCATTTCATTCGAGACCGGGAAGCTGGCGACGCAGTCGCAGGGCGCCGTTCTCGCCACGATCGGACGCACCACCGTCCTTGCCACCGCCAACGCCGCCAAGGGCGTGCGCGACGGCATCGACTTCTTCCCCCTGACCGTCGACGTCGAGGAGCGCGCCTATGCGGCGGGCAAGATCCCCGGCGCCTTCTTCCGTCGCGAGGGCCGTCCCTCCGAGCAGGCGATCCTCACCTGCCGTCTCATCGACCGTCCGCTGCGCCCCGCCTTCCCCGACGGGTACCGCAACGAGACCCAGGTGGTCATCACCGTGGTCGGTGTCGACATGGAGAACCCCCACGACGTCATCGCCATCAACGCGGCCTCGGCCGCGCTCATGATCAGCGGCATCCCCTTCGAGGGCCCGATCGGCGCCGTGCGCCTGGCCTACAGCCAGGACGGCGAGTGGATCGCCCACCCGACCTACGCCGAGGGCACCTCGGGCACCTTCGAGATCGTCGTCGCCGGCCGCGAGCTGGACAACGGCGACGTCGCCATCATGATGGTGGAGGCCGGCGGCACCGAGAAGGCGTTCGACTACTACGCCGACGGCGCGCCGAAGGTCTCCGAGGCGGTCATCGCCGAGGGTCTCGAGGCGTCGAAGAAGTTCATCAAGGACTCCATCGCCCTGCAGCGCCAGCTGGTGGCGAGCGTGATCGCCACCCGCGGTCCGATCGCCCCCCTGTCGTACACCCCGGTCCTCGACTACTCCGACGAGGTCTTCGCCGCCGTCGAGCGGGTCGCGGCGCCGAAGCTGGCCACGGCCATCACCATCGCGTTGAAGGCGGACCGCAACGCCGCCACCGACGCTGCCGCCGCCGAGACGGTCGCCGAACTGTGCGCCGAGGGTGCCCCCTTCGCCGGCCAGGAGAAGGCCGTCAAGGAGGCCGTGCGCAGCCTCACGAAGAAGCTCGTGCGCAAGCGCGTCGTGGAGGAGGGCATCCGCATCGACGGGCGCGGCCCCCGCGACCTGCGTCCGCTGTCGTCCGAGGTGGGCATCCTGCGCACCGCGCACGGCACGGGCCTCTTCCAACGCGGTGAGACCCAGGTCATGAACGTGTGCACCCTGGCCATGCCCCGCATGAACCAGATGCTCGACACGCTCGGCCCGGACGACTCGAAGCGCTACATCCACCACTACAACATGGCCCCGTGGGCCAACGGTGAGACCGGCCGCGTGGGTTCGCCCAAGCGACGCGAGATCGGCCACGGTGCGCTCGCCGAGCGCGCCCTGCTGCCGGTGGTGCCGAGCCAGGAGGAGTTCGCCTACTCCATCCGTCTCGTCTCCGAGGTGCTCTCCTCGAACGGTTCCACCTCGATGGCGTCGGTGTGCTCCTCGAGCCTCTCGCTCATGGACGCCGGTGTGCCCATCAAGGCACCCGTCGCCGGCATCGCCATGGGACTCATCTATGCCGAGGGCAAGTACCTCACCCTCACCGACATCCTCGGTGCCGAGGACGCGTTCGGTGACATGGACTTCAAGGTGGCCGGCACGTCCGACGCGGTGACCGCGCTGCAGCTCGACACCAAGATCGACGGCATCCCCGCCGACGTGCTCGCCGCCGCGCTGGCCCAGGCCCGCGACGCCCGCATGGCGATCCTCGACAACATGGCGACCGCGCTGTCGGCGCCCCGTCCCGAGGTGGCCGAGACCGCCCCGAAGATCGTGTCGTTCACGATCCCGCTCGACAAGGTGGGCGAGGTCATCGGACCCAAGGGCAAGGTCATCAACACCATCCAGCAGGAGACCGGTGCCGACATCGGCGTCGACGACGACGGCGCGACCGGCATCGTCACGATCGGTTCGCCCGACAACTTCCGCGTGGAGGAGGCGAGGGCCCGCATCCTGGCCATCGTCGACCCGCCGACGGCGGAACTCGGCAAGATCTACGACGGTCGCGTCGTGTCGATGACCAAGTTCGGCGCCTTCGTCAACATCCTCCCGGGTCGTGACGGCCTCGTGCACATCTCGAAGCTCGGCAACGGCCAGCGCGTGAACAACGTCGAGGACGTGCTGGAGCTGGGCCAGGAGATCAAGGTCCGCGTCGACGACATCGACGACAAGGGCAAGGTCAGCCTCACCCCCGTCGGTCCCGACGGCGAGGACCTGCCCGGTGGCGGCGGTGGCGGTGGACGCGACCGTGACCGCGGCGACCGAGACCGTGACCGCGGGGACCGCGGTGGACGCGATCGGGATCGCGACCGTGGCGGACGAGGTGACCGTGGCGGAGACCGTGGCGGACGTGACCGTGATCGCGACCGCGGCGGAGACCGTGACCGCGACCGTGACCGTGACCGTGGCGGAGACCGTGACAGGGGAGGCCGCGGCGAGTCCCGTGGTGATGCCCCCGTTGAAGTGTCCTTCGAGGCCGAGTTCGACGACGAAATGCGTTCCGAACTGGGCGATCTCGGACCCGGCGGTTCCGACCGACCGCGCCGTCGTCGCTAGAGACACAGGGGTACGGTGACCCCATGATCAGGGTCGGAGTCGTCGGAGCCGCGGGGCGCATGGGTGCCGCCGTGTGCGATGCGATCCATCTGGCCGAGGGACTGGAACTCGTCGCCGCCGTCGACATCGTCGGCGGCGGCGGTGCCGTCCACGGCCTGACCGTCTCCGGTGACCTGCGCGCCCTCGCCGATGCGGGGTGCGAGGTGGTCGTCGACTTCACCGTCGCCGAGGCCGCCCGCACGACCCTGCCGTGGTTGGCCCTGCACGGAATGCACGCCGTCGTGGGCACGACCGGTTTCTCGGACGAGGACCTCGCCGGATTCCGTCGCGCGTTCACCGGTAGCAACTGTCTCGTCGCGGCGAACTTCGCGATCGGGGCGGTGCTGCTCATGCGCTTCGCGGAGATGGCGGCGCCTCACTTCGACACCGTCGAGATCATCGAATACCACCATGACGCCAAGGCCGACGCCCCTTCCGGCACGGCGATGACGACGGCGCACCGCATCGCCGCATCGAGCGGCGAGTGGGCCGACGACCCGACCCGCGACGAGGTGCTCCCCGGTGCCCGTGGGGGCAGAGGGCCGGCCGACATCCGCATCCACTCGGTGCGCATGCGCGGCATGCTGGCGCACGAGGAGGTCGTGCTCGGCACGCAGGGCCAGACCCTGTCGTTGCGCCACGATTCCTACGATCGCACGTCGTTCATGCCCGGCGTGGTGCTGGCCTGCCGTCGCATCGCCGAGTTCCCCGGCCTGACGATCGGGCTCGACGCGTTCCTGTGAGCCGTCGGGTCGTCTGGATCACCGGCCCCTTCGGGGTGGGGAAGTCGACGACCGCCCTTCATGTGCTGGCGGCGAATCCGGGGTGGCGTTTCTTCGACCCCGAACAGGTCGGCTACATGCTGCGGGCCATGCTCGGCGCCGACGGCACGGGGGACTTCCGTGACCTGCCCGAATGGAGGCGTCTCGTGCCTCTCGTCGCCGCCGAGGTCGCCGCGCGCACCGGGGAGGACCTCCTGGCCGTGCAGACCGTGACGAACGAGGACCACTGGCGCGAGTTGTCCACCGGCCTCGATGAGGCGGGATTCGCCGTGTCGATCGTGGTGCTCGACTGCGACGACGACGTGCTGCGGTCGCGCATCGAGGCCGACACCGTCGACCCCGGGGCGGCCGAGTGGCGCCTCGGCCATGTGGACGAGTTCGCCGAGGCCCTGTCGTGGCTCGTCGGTGCCGCCGACGCGATCATCGACACTTCGTTGCTCACGCCCGAGGAAGCCGCCGACGAGATCGGCGACGTGCTGACGCGCCTCTGAGAGTCCGACCGGGCGAGCCCGATTCAGCCGAGCGCAGCGATGGCGGAGTCCGGTTCAGCCGAGCGCAGCGATGGCGGAGTCGTAGTCCGGCTCGCTGCCGATCTCGGGCACCAGCTGCGAGTGCACCACGTTGCCCTTCTCGTCGGCGACGATGACGGCGCGCGCGAGGAGTCCGGTGAAGGCGCCCTCGTTGAGCGCCACCCCGAAGGACCGGCCGAAGTCGGTGCGGAACGACGAGGCGTTGCGCACGTTCGAGAGTCCCTCGGATCCGCAGAAGCGGTTCTGGGCGAAGGGCAGGTCGGCCGACACGCACAGCACGACGGTGTTGTCGAGCCCGTTCGCTAGTTCGTTGAACCTGCGGACGCTGGCCGCACAGGTAGGGGTGTCGACGCTCGGGAAGATGTTGAAGATGACGCGGGTGCCCGCCAAGTCGGCGTTGCCGAACTCGGCCAACTTGGCGTCGGTGAGGGTGAAGGCCGGGAGGGGTGCGCCCTCCGCGGGGAGGTCGCCGGAAGTCTGGACGGGGTTGCCGCCGAAGTGCGTGGTTGCCATGGGGCGAGCCTGTCACGTCCGGGGCACGATGCCAACCTGCCGGCTCCGTCGTCAGGGCAGCGGGCGCTCGTCCTCGTCGGGGTCGACGGGCGGGCTGGGCACGCCGCGCCGGGCCGTCTGGGCGAAGCTGAGCGCGAACAGTCCGCCCACGATCCACCACTGGTAGCGGTTCACCCACTCGACGACGCCCTCGATCTGGTCCTCGACGGCCTTGCCGCCGAACCACAGCAGTGCCAGCCGGCCCGCCACG
This sequence comes from uncultured Bifidobacterium sp., assembly GCA_964608285.1. Classification (GTDB taxonomy): domain Bacteria; phylum Actinomycetota; class Acidimicrobiia; order Acidimicrobiales; family Ilumatobacteraceae; genus UBA2093. The sequence continues at coordinate 48,376 of CAZSNB010000010.1, read as the reverse complement.
CCGGCGGCCGCGAGCACCACGAAGCGCCGCGGGGCCATCTTCAGGTGCCCGACGAGAAGGCACACGATGTTCGAGCCGGGCATGACGACGACGGCCGCCCACCCGGCCCGGCGCGTGACGCGCTCGGTCCAGTGGTAGATCGCCGGAAGTTCGCCCACTTGCTTCTCGGTCCAGCGCAGGGCCCGCTCGCCGTACCACCGCCCGACGAGGAAGAGGGCGACGGCGGCCACCATGAGGCGCAGGAACCCGACGATGAAGAAGGTCGGTGCGTCGACGTAGGGGATCGAGCCGATGAGGTTGCGGTTGCGCGAGCTCAGCGCGAGCACCAGCAGGGGATGCTCGTCCACGAGGGCCGGGCCGAGGTTGGTGCCGATGGTGCCGGCGGCGAAGAGCACCGACACGAGGGCGAGGACGGCCTTGCGCACGACTGCGAGGGTACCGCCACGCCGTGGAGCCGCACCCGCCGACGGGGCTACGGTGAGCGCGGGCGCGGCGAGGGGTCGCGCCCGGAGGGGGAATCGCCGTGAAGGGCCTCATGCAGCCGACCCAGTTGTCGGTCTCGTACCTGTTCGACCGGGCCGAGAAGTACCATCGCGACAAGCCGATCGTGACGGCGACCGCCACGGGTCGGGAGCGCACCACCTACGGGGAATGGGCGGACCGCACGCGCCGTCTCGCCGGTGCGCTCGACGCTCTCGGGATCTCCGACACCGGGCGCGTCGCCACGTTCGCCTGGAACACGGCGCGCCACCTCGAGCTCTACTTCGCCGCGCCGTGCTCGGGACGCGTCCTGCACACGCTCAACATCCGCCTGTTCCCCGAGCAGCTCACCTACATCGTCAACCATGCCGAGGACGAGGTGATCTTCGTCGACACCTCCATCTTCCCGTTGCTCGCATCGTTGCTGCCCACCTTCACCACGGTGAAGCACCTCGTGTTCATGAACGACGGGCGCGGTGAGGTGCCCGCGAGCGTGGACGGGTTCGCCGTTCACGAGTACGAGTCGATCGTGGGGGCATCGGACCCCGTCGCCTGGCGTGCGGTCGAGGAGAACCGTGCGGCGAGCATGTGCTACACGTCCGGCACCACCGGCAACCCCAAGGGCGTCGTGTACAGCCATCGCAGCACCTATCTGCACACGATGGGCGCGATGATGGCCGACTCGGTCGGGGTGCGCGAGAGCGACGTCATCCTCCCCGTCGTGCCGATGTTCCACGCCAACGCCTGGGGGCTGGCCCATGCGGGCGTCGCATCCGGTGCCTCCCTCGTCATGCCCGGACCCGACCTCTCGGGGCCGGCGGTGGCGAATCTCATCGTGGAGGAGAAGGTGACGGTGGCGGCCGGCGTGCCGACCATCTGGATGGCGGTGCTGCCCGAGTTGAAGGGCCGTGACACGTCGTCGCTGCGCGCGATTCCGTGCGGAGGCTCGGCGGTGCCCAAGGCCCTCAGCGAGGGCTACCGGGCCCAGACCGGATTGCCGATCCTGCAGGCCTGGGGCATGACCGAGACATCCCCCGTCGCGGCGGTGTGCACCCTGTCGGCTGCCGACGAGAATCTCTCCGAGGAGGAAAAAGCCGAGCTGCGCACGACCGTCGGGCGCATCTCTTTCGGCGTGGAGATGCGCGTCGTCGAGCCCGACACCACGGACGAGGTTCCCTGGGACGGCGAGACGAGCGGGGAGCTGCAGTGCGCGGGCGCCTGGATCGCCGCCGATTACTACAACGATCCCCGTTCTCGGGAGAGCTTCACCGCCGACGGCTGGCTGCGCACCGGGGACGTCGCCGTGGTCGACCCGACCGGGCGCATCCGGCTCGTGGACCGCACGAAGGACCTCATCAAGTCGGGCGGGGAGTGGATCAGTTCGGTCGACGTGGAGAACGAGCTCATGGCGCATCCGCGCATCGCCGAGGCCGCCGTCATCGGCGTGCCGCATCCCAGGTGGGGCGAGCGGCCCCTCGCCTGCGTGGTGCCGCGACCCGGCGAGGACATCAGCCGCGAGGAGGTTCTCGCCCATCTCGCGCCGCGCCTCGCCAAGTGGCAGCTGCCCGACGACGTGGTGTTCATCGACGAGGTGCCCAAGACCTCGGTGGGCAAGTTCTCCAAGAAGACCCTGCGGGAGCGCTTCGCCGACCACGTCCTCCCGGACGTCTGAGGCGCCGGGAATCAGAGTCGGCCGGAACGGAGAACCCGGTCGAGGAACTGGCGGGCGCGCTCGCTGCGGGGGTCCCCGAGGACCTGGGAGGGGGGTCCCGCCTCGATGATGCGACCGTCGTCGAGCATGCACACGTGGTCGCTCGTGTCCCGGGCGAAGCCCATCTCGTGCGTGGCGACGACGAGCGTCATGCCCTGGTCGCGCAACTGACGCACCGTGTCGAGCACCTCGCCCACGAGTTCGGGATCGAGGGAACTGGTCACCTCGTCCAGGAGAAGCACCTCGGGATCCAGCGCGAGAGCACGAACGATGGCGACCCGCTGCTGCTGGCCCCCCGACAACTGGTCGGGATAGGCATCCGATCTCTCGGCGAGGCCGAATCGCCCGAGCAGCTCGCGGGCACGGTCCTGCGCCGCCCGCTTGTCGAGCCCGAGCACGGTGACCGGGGCGAGCGTGATGTTGTCGAGGACGGATTTGTGGGGGAACAGATTGAAACTCTGGAAGACCATGCCGACGCGCCGGCGCACGAGGTTGGGGTCGTGGTCGGGATGGGAGATCTCCTCCCCGTCGAGGAGGATCTCGCCGTCGTCGATGTGCTCGAGAAGGTTGATGCAGCGCAGAAGCGTGCTCTTCCCCGAGCCGCTCGGACCGACGAGGGTGACGACGGAGCCGGCCTCGACGTCGAGGTCGATGCCGTCCAGCACCAACCGGTGACCGAAGCTCTTGCGCACCCCACGCACGGAGATCCTCGGGACGCTCATCCGATCCTCGTTCCCCCGGTGCGCCGTCGTTCGCGAACGAGCAGCCAGTCGGTGAGTCGGGTGAGGGGGATGGTGATGCAGAGGAAGATGGCGGCCGCGGCGACATAGGGGGTGAAATTGGCGAACTTCGACTTGTCGATGCCGGCCTGTCGGAGGATCTCGACCGGTCCGATGATGCTGACGAGCGCCACGTCCTTCTGCAGGCTCACCATGTCGTTCATGAGGGGTGGAACCACCCGTCGAAGGGCCTGTGGCATCACGACGTGCCTCATGGTCTGCCACGACGAGAGGCCCAGCGAGCGCGCGGCGGCGCGTTGGGATTCGTGGACGCTCTCGATCCCGGCTCGGATGACCTCGGCGACATAGGCGGCATAGGCGGCGACGAGAGCGACCGAGCCCCACAGCAACGGGCTGTTCCAGGGGCGATCCATGCCGAGTCCGGGCACCCCGAAACCGATGAGGTAGATCCAGAGGATGACCGGAACGCCGCGCATGACGTCCGTGTAGACGACGGCCATCGCCCGGACGGGAAACAACGCCGGCGAACGGGAGTTGCGCGCCATCGCCACCAACACGGCGATGAGGAGGATGCTCGGTGCCGACCAGGCGAAGATCCTGATGTCGAGCATGAACGCCTCGAGGAGGCGGGGCAACGAGTCCGCGAACCGCTCTCCGTCGAAGAAGGACGCCTTCACCCTGTCCCATCGGGGCATCCGGGGGACGACGAGGACGAGAGCGGTCGCCACGATCAGCGTGCTGACCGTGGCGACCGCCGTGCTCCTTCTCCGGCGTCGCGACTCGAAAGCGGCGCGCCGCGAGGTCTGGACTCCCGTGGGACGGGCGCCCGGGTCGGTCACGAGAGGGCGATCACCGGTGCGTTCGTCTTGTCTGCCAGCCACGTCTGGACGATGGCATCCAGACGTCCGTCGGACTTCAGCGACGCCAGCGCGATGTCGAGGCACTGTGCGAGCGGGTTTCCGAGGTCGAGGGCAAGACCGAACTCGTCGGCGGGGATGCCCTCGGCGACGGGGAACTGACCGACCACGGAGGCGTTCTCGAGTTCCGCGGCGGCGATGTAGAAGGCCGTCGGCAGGTCGGCGACGATCGCGTCGATCTGTCCGGCCTCGAGTGCGGCCTTGGCGTCCGCGTTGGTGTCGTAGACGAAGGGCTCAGAGTCGGGCTTGATCACGTCGTTGATGAAGTTCAGGCTGCTCGTGTTCGACTGCACCCCGAACTTCACGTCCTTGAGGTCGGCGATCGTCTCGGCGCCGATGGCGGCCGAGCCATCCTGGGCCACGACGGCCTGGACGGTCGTGTAGTAGGGCGCACTGAAGGTGATGGCGGACTTGCGCTCCTCGAGGATGGAGACCTGTTGGAGGTTGAAGTCGTAGTTCTTCTTGCCCGGGGCGATGGCCTCGTCGAACGTGGTGCGGACCCACTTCACGGCCGAGTCGGCGAAGCCGAGCTCGCCGGCGACCGCGTAGGCGACGGCCGCTTCGAAGCCTTCCTTCGACTCCGGCGCGTCACCGACCACCCACGGCTCGTAGGCGGGTTCCCCGGTGGCGATGGTGAGGGTTCCTTCGGTGACGGTCTTGTCCGCGGCGCACTCGGCGGCGGTCTGGCCGTCCGCGGGAGCCACGGTCGTGTCTCCCGAGGAGTCGGAGCCGCCACATGCCGCGAGGGCCAGGGTGCCGGCAAGGGACAGGGTGATGAGGGATCGACGCATGGGTGTCCTTTCGGTGACGCGTATCGGCCGCGAACGGGCCACGCGCACTCTAGAGAGTCAGGTTGATTCTTGACAAGTTGGGTCGGGAATTTGTCGGCCCTCCTCGAGGGTCTCGGGCAATAATGAGGTGTGGCTCTGTTCGGACGCGTCCTCACCGCGATGGTGACTCCGTTCGCCGCCGACGGCAGCCTCGACGTGGACGAGGCGGTGCGCCTGGCCCGGTGGCTCGCCGACAACGGAAATGACGGCCTGGTCATCTCGGGCACGACGGGGGAGTCCTCCACCCTCACCGACGACGAGAAACTCACCCTGTGGCGCGAGGTCGCGGCCGCGGTGACGATCCCCGTCGTCGCCGGCACCGGCTCGAACGACACCGCGCACTCGGTGCACCTCACCGCCGAGGCGAGCCGGCTCGGCATCGCCGGTGTCCTCGCCGTGGGTCCGTACTACAACCGCCCCTCGCAGGCGGGCGTGGAGGCCCACATCCGGGCCATGGCCGCCGCCACCTCGCTGCCGGTCATCGTCTACGACATCCCCGTGCGCACCGGCCGCAAGATCTCCACCGCGACGCTCGTGCGTCTCGCCCGCGAGGTGGGCAACATCCGCGGTCTCAAGGACGCCGCCGGCAATCCGGCCGAGACCGCGGTCGTCATGTCGCAGGCGCCCGACGGCTTCGAGCTGTATTCGGGTGACGACGGCCTCACGCTCGCCCTCCTGGCCTACGGTGCGACCGGGGTCATCGGCGTGGCGACGCACTGGAGCGCCCCCGAACACCAGAGAATGATCGCCGCGTTCGCCGCCGGCGACCACGCACGCGCCCGACGCATCAACGACGTCCTGCTCGAGAGCTACGCCTTCGAGACGGGGGACGAGAACCCGAACCCGATCCCGAGCAAGGTGATGATGAACCACCTCGGATTCGCCGTGGGGGAGTGCCGGCTGCCGATGGGGCCGCCGCCCGCCGGTCTCGCCGAACGCGCGGCCCGCGTCCACGACAATCTGGTGAAGGCCCGCGCCGCCCTCGGGTGAGCCGACGATTATGGCCGCCCCCGTACGTCTGGTCTTCCTCGGTGGTCTCGGGGAGATCGGCCGCAACTGCATGGTCGTCGAGCAGGACGGAAGCCTGCTCATCGTCGACTGCGGTCTCATGTTCCCCGACGCCGACATGCACGGCATCGACCTCGTGCTGCCGGACTTCACCTACCTCATCGAGAACAAGGACCGCATCGTCGGGTGCGTGGCCACCCACGGCCACGAGGACCACGTCGGCGGCCTGCAGTTCCTCCTGCGGGAGTGTTCGTTCCCCATCTACGGCTCGCCCGTCACGCTCGGGCTCGCGCGCAACCGCATCGAGGAGGCCGGACTTCTCCAGAAGACGTCGTTGCGCGAGGTCGCCGACGGCGAACGGGTGCGCATCGGGCCCTTCGACGTCGAGTTCCTTCCGGTGACGCACTCGGTGCCCCAGGCCCACTCGGTCATCCTCCACACGCCTCAGGGCGTCATCGTGCACTCGGGCGACTTCAAATTGGACCTCACGCCGGTGGACGGGCGCCGCACCAACCTGGCGAGGCTCGGCGAGATCGCCAGCACGACCGGGGTGCGTCTCCTGCTCGCGGATTCCACCAACGCCGAGGAGCGGGGTCACGCGCCGAGCGAGACGAGCGTGGGGGCGGTGCTGCGCCAGGTGTTCCACGACAACCGGGACCGACGCATCATCACGGCCAGCTTCGCCAGCCACATCCACCGGGTGCAGCAGATCGTGGAGATCGCGGTGGAGAGCGGCCGCAAGGTGGCCTTCATGGGCCGGTCGATGCAGAACAACATGCGCATGGCCCGCGAGATGGGCCTGGTCAAGGTCCCGGCCTCGACCTTCATCGACGTGGACGAGGTGAAGAACCTCGACCCGCACAAGGTGTGCGTGGTGTCGACGGGCTCCCAGGGCGAGCCGATGTCGGCCCTGTCGCTCATGGCCAAGGGCGAGAGCAAGTGGCTCAAGGTGGGTGCCGACGACACGGTCATCCTCTCCAGTCACGCCATCCCCGGCAACGAGGGCAACGTGAACCGTGTCATCGACGGTCTCGTGCGCGCGGGGGCCCGGGTGGTGCACTCCGGCATCGCCGACGTGCACGCCACCGGCCACGCCCAGGCGGACGAACTGCGCACGTACCACTCGATCGTCGGCCCCGAGTGGTTCGTCCCGGTGCACGGGGAGTACCGGCACATGCTGGCCCATGCCGAGATCGCCGCCTCGATGGGCATGGACCGCGACCGCATCCTGCAGGCGACCGACGGGGACGTGCTCGAGCTCTCCGACAAGGGACTGCGCTTCCACTCGAAGGTGCCCGCCCACTATCTCTTCGTGGACGGCATCGTCGGCGACGTCGGCCATGGCGTGCTGCGCGACCGGCGCACGCTGGCCGAGGAGGGCGTCGTGGTCATCGTGGCCACCGTCGACGTCGCGTCCCAGCGCGTCATCAACGGACCCGAGCTCATCACGCGCGGATGGGTGCACGCTCCCGAGGCGGAGGCGCTGCTCGTCGAGGCCGAGGCCGAGGTCGAGCGCGTGCTCGTGGCGGCCCTGCGCGGGGGGATGACCGACATCGAGCCGCTCGAGCGGGAGGTGCGCCGCGCCACGGGCCGATTCGTCCATGACCGCACCAAGCGTCGTCCGATGATCGTCCCGGTGGTTCTCACCACCTGACAGGACGGGACCGGGACCGTTCAGGGGGTATCCCGAAGGCCCAAACAGCCCGTTGGTACTGTCTTTTTCGTGGCATCCAAGGGTTCTTCGTCGTCCGCGTCGCGCGGTCGCTCCTCGGTGAAGACGCCGCCCCGGGGTCAGAAACGCCCGTCGGGGGCCTCGACGCGGTCGCGGGGCGGGGCCGAGGACGGCGATTCCGCGGCCCGGCAGCTTCTGCGGGGACGCGAGGTCGAGTTCTGGGGGGTGGCCCTCGTCAGCGTCGCCCTCCTCCTCGCCCTGTCGTTGTGGGTGCGGTTCGCCGGCCCGCTCGGCCGCGTCATCGACACCACCTTCGGTTGGCTGTTCGGCCTCGGACGCTTCCCCCTGCCGCTCGTCGTGGGGGGCATCGGCGTGGCCATGGTGCGGCGGCGCAGCGTCGAGCACCGGGTGCGTCTCGCCATCGGCTGGACGATCATCGCCCTCACCCTCCTCGGTGCGCTCCATCTCGTGAACGGGGAGCGCAGCATCGTCGCCGAGGTGGACGCCATGTCCCAGGCGGGCGGCTGGCTCGGGGCACTCGTGTGCGAACCCATGCGCTCGACGCTCGGGTGGGCCGGCGCCCTCGTCGTTCTCCTCGCCGTGGCGCTCGGCGGGATCATGATCGTCACCGCCTCCACGCTCCCCGAACTGTTCCGCCGCATCTCGGACTGGCTCAACGGCGGCTCCATCGACGAGGACGAGGATGACTCCGTCGACGACGCGGACGACGCCCGCGCGCGCACGGGACGCACGACGCGCGACGGGGTCATCGACGCCCGTCCCCGCGACGAGCGAGCCATGGCGCCGCGCATCTACGACATCGAGGACGACGAGGAGGCCGAAGAGGATCCCCGACCCGCGGGGCGTCGCCGTCCCCCCGCCGCCGAGCAATCCCCGGCGGTGAAGACGCCCGAGTTCGTGGGCAGGTCGACGGCCAAGGTCGACAGCGACGAACCGGCGCGCGCCACCACGGCGACCGGGTCGGGCACGTGGACCCTGCCGCCTCTCGGTCTGCTCGGTGTCACCGAGGCCCAGGAGATCAACGTCGCGCGCGTCGCCGACCGCGGTCGTCTTCTTGAGGAGGCACTCGCCTCCCACGGGGTCGACACCCGTCTCGTCGACCGCACCGTCGGCCCCACCGTCACCCGCTACGAACTCGAGCTCGGCGCGGGCGTCAAGGTGTCGAAGGTGGTCAATCTGGGGCGTGACATCGCCTATTCGATGGCCGCCACCGACGTGCGCATCCTCGCGCCCATCCCGGGCAAGTCGCGCATCGGCGTCGAGGTGCCGAACGAGACGCGCCAGCTCGTCTCGCTCGGCGACCTGATGGTCTCGGACGAGGCGCGCGCGGCGGAGCATCCCCTCGACGTGGCCGTCGGCAAGGACATCGCCGGCAAGGCCGTGTTTCTCAATCTCGCGAGCACCCCGCACCTCCTCATTGCCGGGGCGACAGGGGCGGGCAAATCGAGCGGCATCAACTCGATCCTCACGTCGCTTCTCATGCGCACCACCCCCGACGAGGTGCGTCTCATCCTCATCGACCCGAAGCAGGTCGAGATGGGCCAGTACGCCAAGCTTCCCCATCTGCTCACGGCGCCCGTGACCAACCCGAAGAAGGCGGCCAACGCCCTCGGCTGGGCCGTGAAGGAGATGGAGAGGCGCTACGCCCTGCTCGTCGAGGCCGGATGCCGCGACATCGGCGGGTACAACGCGGCCTTCGACCGGGGCGAACTCGAGGCGCCGGACGGGGAAGGGAAGCGAGGTTTCGAGCGGATGCCCTTCATCGTCGTCGTCGTCGACGAGTTGAACGATCTCATGATGGTGGCGGCCCGCGACGTGGAGGAATCGATCACCCGCATCGCGCAGAAGGCGCGCGCCGTCGGCATCCATCTCATCGTCGCCACTCAGCGCCCCAGCGTCAACGTCATCACCGGCGTCATTAAGGCCAACATCCCGGCGCGCATGGCCTTCGCCGTGTCGAGCCTCACCGACAGTCGCGTCATCCTCGACCAGCCCGGTGCCGAGAAACTCGTCGGTCGCGGCGACATGCTCCTCATGCCGGGCAACACGAACGTCGCCCAGCGCGTGCAGGGCTCGTGGGTGGAGGAGGACGAGGTGCGCAAGGTGGTCGCGCACTGGCGGCGCCAGGCGCCCGAGGTCGTGTACGTGAGCGGCATCGAGGGTGACGACCCGGGCGTGCCCGGCGGCCAGGGCGGCCTGTTCGGATCCTCCGACGAGGACGACCTCGTCGTGCGGGCGATGGAGATCGTCGTGCGTTCGGGAATGGGTTCCACGTCGCTGTTGCAGCGCAAGCTGAAGGTCGGCTTCGCCCGCGCGGGACGCCTCATGGACGAACTCGAGGAACGCGGCGTGGTCGGCCCGAGCGAGGGTTCAAAGGCCCGCGCCGTGCTCATGTCGGTGGAGGAACTCGAGGAGATGCTCGGTCGATGACCTCGGCGGCGCATCCCTTCACCGTCGTCGCGCGGGGATTGCGCTTCCCCGAGGGACCGGTGGCCATGGCCGACGGCTCGGTGGTCGTGACCGAGATGTTCGGGGGACGCCTCACGCGCATCCACCCCGACGGCACGACCGAGAAGGTGGCCGACATCGAGGGCGGTGCGAACGGTCTCGCCGTGGGACCCGACGGGGCGTTCTATCTGTGCAACAACGGCAACGCCTTCAGCCCCGTCGAGAGCGGCGACCTGCTGTACCCGGGGCCCTTCGACCCTGACCGCTACATCGGGGGACGCATCCAACGGGTCGACCCGGTCACCGGCGAGGTGCGCGATCTCTACACCCGCGGTGGGGACGTCGACCTGCGCGCCCCGAACGACCTCGTCTTCGACGCCGCCGGTGGGTTCTGGTTCACCGACCACGGCATCCGCCACGGACGGGTGTCCGATCGCACCGGCATCTGGTACGCCACGATCGACGGGGGACGCATCGAGGAGATGATCTTCCCTGTCGACTCTCCGAACGGCATCGGATTGTCACCGGACGGCTCGCGTCTCTACTGGGCCGAGACCTCGACGGGTCGCGTCTGGGTGCGCGATCTCACGGCCCCGGGTGCGCCCGACCCCGCGTCCGTGCCGCGCGTGTTGTGCGGGCTCCCCGGCCACCAACTGCTCGATTCGCTCGCCGTGGACGGTGACGGCAACGTCTGCGTCGCCACCCTCGTGAACGGCTGCGTCACCGTCGTGTCCCCGTCGGGTGACATCGTGGCGCAGCACCCCACCGGTGACCGCATCACGACGAACATCTGCTTCGGCGGAGCGGACCACGGCACCGCCTACGTGACCGCGTCCTCGACCGGCACGCTGCTCGCCATGCGCTGGCCCGGAAAGGGCCTGCGGTTGCACTGGCAGTAGGCTCGCTCCGATGGGGAAGCGGTACTACATCGAGACCCTCGGCTGCCCGAAGAACCAGGTCGACTCGGAGAAGATCGCCGGAACCCTCATGGCCGAGGGCCTCGTCGCCACCGACGATCCGGGCAAGGCCGACGTGGTCGTGGTGAACACGTGCGCCTTCATCGAGGAGGCCCGCACCGAGAGCATCGACACGTTGCTCGCCCTCGACGGCGCCCGCAAGCGCTCCTCCCGCCTCGTCGTCACCGGCTGCATGGCCGAGCGCTACGGCGACGAGCTCGCGGACGCCCTCCCCGAGGCCGACCAGGTCGCCGGCTTCGGGGTGCCGATCCGCCTCGGCCGCAAGCCCCTCGAGGTGAACGTGAGGGTTCCCGAGTTCGACCTCCTGAACCTGCCCCGGCCCCGCAGTGCCGCGCCGTGGGCCTACGTCAAGATCGCCGAGGGGTGCGACCGCACGTGCGGGTTCTGTGCCATCCCCAGTTTCCGCGGCCCGCAGCGCAGTCGCGACCCCCGCGCCATCCTCGACGAGGTCGACCAGCTCGGCGTGCGCGAGGTGGTCCTCGTCGCCCAGGACCTCGCCAGTTACGGCAAGGACCGTCCCGACGAGCTCGGCGCCGGCTCCATCGTCGGGCTCGTGAACGAGGTGGCAGCCCGTGTGGACCGGACGCGGTTGCTGTACCTGTATCCGAGCGACCTCTCCGACGCCCTCGTCGACGCCATCATCGCCACCGGCGTGCCGTACTTCGATCTCTCGTTGCAGCACGTCTCCAAGGCCCATCTGCGGCGCATGCGCCGTTGGGGGGACGGGGAGCGATTCCTCGAACGCATCGCCCGCATCCGGTCGCTCGCCCCCGAGGCCGCCTTCCGGTCGAACTTCATCGTGGGATACCCGGGCGAGACGGAGGAGGACCACGATGCGCTCCTCGACTTCGTGCGCGAGGCCGGTCTCGACTGGTGCGGGTTCTTCGCCTTCAGCCCCGAGGAGGGCACGCACGCGGTGACGCTCCCGGACCGGGTCGACCCGGCACTCGCCGCCGAGCGTCTCGCGGAGCTGCGCGAGATCCAAGACGCCATCACCGCCGCCCGACGGGATGAGCTGCTCGGCGAGACCCTGTCGGTGCTCGTCGACGAACCGGGCATCGCACGGTCGTTCCGCGAGGCTCCCGAGATCGACGGCGTCGTGCAGGTGCCGGACTCGCTCGAGGTCGGTCGATTCCACGACGTCGTCGTCGAGCAGGTGTTCGGCCCCGACCTCGTCGCCGTCCCGGCGAGCGAGACGGCGGGGGTGCCCGGTGCCCGTTGATCCGAACGCCATCGTCACGTGGGCGAACGTCGTCACGGTGACGCGCGTGCTCATGTCGCCGGTGCTCTTCGCGCTCATCCCCGACGACGGGAGGGGTTCGTGGGTGGCCCTCGTGCTGTGGATCGTCCTGTGCGGCAGCGACGGATTCGACGGCTATCTGGCCCGCCGTCACGGCATCACCCGCAGCGGAGCCTTCCTCGACCCGCTCGCCGACAAGGTGCTCGTGCTCGGGGCCATGTTCACCCTCGTGAGCCGCGACATCTTCTGGGTGCTGCCGGTCGCCATCATCGCGGCCCGGGAACTGCTGGTGAGCATCTACCGGGTCATCGCCGGTTCGAAGGGCGTGTCGATGCCGGCGAGCCGCCTGGCCAAGGTGAAAACCTTCGCCCAGCAGTGGGCCGTCGGGTTCGCCCTCGCCCCGCTCACCGTCGTCGACCACACGTGGACCTTCGTCGTGTGCATGTGGGTGGCGGTCGCCCTCACCCTGCTCAGCGGCGGGCAGTACGCGTGGCGCGCGGTCAAGGGCACCCTGTGACCACTCCGTCTCCGCTGGGTGAGGCGGAGCGGATCGATCTGCAGCGACGAACACTGCGCGTCCTCGTCGCCGGACAGATCATCGGGGCGGCCGCCCTTGCCGCCGCGGTCACGGTGGGGGCCTTCGTCATCCAGGACATCCTCGGGGACGACACGCCGTGGGGCGGCATCGCCACCGCCACGGTGACGACGGGCACGGCGGTGATGTCCCACCGACTCTCGCGTCTCATGACCCGGCGCGGCCGCCGACCCGGCCTGCAACTCGGTTACCTGCTGGCCGCGGCCGGAGCCTTCCTCGCCGCGGTGGGTGCCGAGACATCCTTGTTGCCTGTCTTCATCGTCGGTCTCTTCCTGTTCGGCAACGGTCAGGCCTCGAACCTGCTGGCGCGCTACGCCGCCACCGACCTGGCCTCGTCCGACGCCCGGGCCCGGGCGATGAGCCGCATCGTGTTCTCCTCCACCTTCGGGGCCGTCTTCGGGCCGCTCCTCATCCAGCCCGCCCAGAACGCCGGCGAGGCATGGTTCGGGCTCGGTCGCTACACCGGTCCGTGGATCTTCTCCGGGGCCGTGCTCCTCGCGGCCTTCGTCAACGTGGCGGTGCGTCTGCGGCCCGACCCCCTCGTCGTCTCGGGGGGCATCGCGCCGCGCAGCGAAGGCCGCCTGCCGAGTCTGGGGGCCGCGCTCGCTCTCGCCGGGGCGACGCCGCGAGGAAGGCTGGCGCTCACCTCGATGGTCGTCTCGCAGGCGGCGATGGTCGCGGTGATGACGATGACGCCGGTGCACATGAAGCTGCACGGCCATGAGACCCTCAGTCAGTACGTGGTGTCGCTGCACATCGCGGGCATGTTCGCCCTCAGCCCGCTCGTGGGGCGCTACGTGGACCGTCGCGGCACGGTGCAGGCCGTGTGGGTCGGCTCGGTCATCCTCGTGGCCTCCACGGTGATGGCCGCCCTGTCGGGGACGGGTCACCTGGTGTTGTTCCCGTCCCTGTGGTTGCTCGGGGTCGGGTGGAACTTCGGGCTCATCGGCGGCTCCGCCATGCTGGTCGAGTCGGTGGCCGAGTCCGATCGCGTCACGGTGCAGGGGAGCGCGGATCTCCTCATGAGCCTCTGCGGGGGACTGGCCGGGTTGTCCTCCGGATTCGTGCGCCGCGCCGTGGGCTACCACATGCTCTCGAACGCGGCGACTCTCGCCGGGCTCGCCCTGCTGGTGGCGGCATGGTGGGCCCGCCAACACTCCGCGCGTCGACCGCTCGTGGCAGGCTGACGACATGAGGTGCAACGTCGTCGCCGTGGGAACCGAGCTGCTGCTCGGACAGATCGTGGACACGAATTCGTCCCACATCGGCGAGAAGCTCGCCGCCGCCGGCATCGAGTCGCGGCTTCAGATGAAGGTGGGGGACAACCTCGAGCGCATGATCGAGGCCTTCGAACGGGCCCTCGCCGATGCCGACGCCCTCATCGTGTGCGGCGGTCTCGGCCCCACCCACGACGACCTCACCCGGGAGGCGATCGCCGGCATCATGGGGTCGCGTCTCGAACTGGACGACACCGTCGCCGAGGCGATCATCGCCATGTTCGAGGCCCGCAACCGGCGGATGCCGGAGAACAACCTGCGCCAGGCGATGGTCCCCGTCGGGGCGACGGTGATCCCCCAGACCCGCGGGACGGCACCGGGTCTCATCTGCCCCGTGGGAGACAAGGTGATCTACGCGATGCCGGGCGTTCCCCACGAGATGCACGACATGCTCGACCGTGCCGTCATCCCGGACATGCTCGCCCGCTCCGGCGAGGTGGCGGTCATCGAGAGCCGCGTCCTGCGCACCTGGGGCGAGAGCGAATCCGGGCTCAACGAACTCCTCGACCCGGTCATCCGCGACCTCGACGATGCCGGCAATCCGACCCTCGCCTTCCTCGCCAGCGGTTGGGAGGGCATCAAGGTCCGCCTCACCGCCAAGGCTCCGACGCGGGCCGCCGCCCACGAGCTCATCGACCGATGGGACGCGAGGGTGCGGTCACTCGCAGGGGACATCGTCTTCGGCACCGATGACGACACCATGGAGTCGGTCGTTCTCGCCGAGATGGAGAAGAAGGGCTGGACGCTCGGCACCGCGGAGTCCGTGACCGGAGGTCTCGTCGCCGGGCGTCTGACCGGCATCCCGGGCTCCTCTCGGGTCTTCACCGGGTCGGTCGTGTCCTACGACAGCGAGGTCAAGTTCGACCTGCTCGGGGTGGACCGGGGACCCGTGGTGAGCGAGGCCGCGGCGGTGCAGATGGCCGAGGGGGTCCGACGCGTCCTGCGGTGCGACGTGGGGCTCGCCCTCACCGGTGTCGCCGGCCCCGAGGAGCAGGACGGTCGCCGGCCCGGGACACTGTGCATCGGCGTGTCGCTGCCCGGTCGCGGCACGCACTCGACGACGGTCGTGTTGCCGGGGTTGCGCGATCAGATGCGTCAGTATTCGGTCATCTCCGCGCTCGATTTCCTCCGACGGTTGCTGCGCGACGCCTGAGACGTCGGCGACCCCCGCGGGACCGCTCGGTACACTCGTCGTCCTGCCCCCGTAGCTCAGTTGGATAGAGCATCGGACTTCTAATCCGCAGGTCGCACGTTCGAATCGTGCCGGGGGCGCGGAGCCGTCGGCAGCCGTGTCCGGCTCGGCGCGACGGAACGAGGCTTTGACGCACCCGTCGTTTACACTGGGTGCAATGGATTTCAAGAAGGATGACATCGTCATCTACCCCCAGCACGGAGCCTGCAAGGTCAAGGGGGTGAAGAAGCTCGACTTCTTCGGCAAGAAGGAGTCCTACCTCATCCTCGAGACGGTCATCAACGAGATGACGCTGAGGGTGCCGGTGGCCAAGCTCGACGAGGTGGGCGTGCGTCCCCCCGTCAATCCCGACGAACTCGAGGACCTCGTGGCCGTTCTCTCGAAGGCCGACCCGCGCGTGCCGGCGAACTGGTCGCGTCGCTTCAAGAACCACCAGGAGAAGCTCAAGAGCGGGGACGTGTACCAGGTGGCCGAGGTCGTGCGGAACCTCGCCGCCCGCAACCGCGACGCGTCGCTCTCGGCCGCCGAGCGCACGATGTACGACCGCGCGCGGGTCAACCTCATCTCCGAGATCGCCCCGGCCCTCAAGGTGTCGAAGGAGGAGGCCGAGGAGTTCCTCAACCAGGCTCTCGAGCGCGGGGTGCTCAAGCCCGCCAAGGCGGCGAAGAAGCCCGCCGCAGCGGCTCCGGCGGAGAAGAAGCCGACAGAGAAGGCATCCGCGGAGAAGAAGCCTGCGGCGGCGAAGAAGCCCGCCGAGAAGAAGGTGGCAACGAAGAAGGCCGCCGCGGCGAAGAAGCCCGCCGCCAAGAAGTCCTGAGTCCTCCCGCAATGGCCACGGTCGGCTACATCGGCCTCGGCACGATGGGAGCCCCGATGGCCGGGCACCTCGTCCGCGCGGGACATCGCGTCGTCGTCCACAATCGCACCGCCGCACGTGCCCGGGAGTGGGCGGCGGTCCACGGCGGCGAGGTCAACGACTCCCCGGCCGGGGTGGCCGCGGTCTGCGACGTGGTGCTCGTCTGCGTGGGGGACGACCCGGACGTGCGCGACGTGGTCGAGGGTCCGGGCGGCATCCTCGAGTCGGCGCGCCCCGGAACCGTCGTGGCCGACCACACGACGACCAGTGCCCGGCTCGCCCGCGAGATGGCGGTGGCATGCTCCGCACGTGGCGTGCACTTCATCGACGCGCCCGTGTCGGGCGGGCAGTCCGGCGCCGAGGCGGGGACGCTCTCGGTCATGGGCGGCGCCGAGGACGACGATGCCTGGACCGTGTTCGAGGGCATCGCACGGGCCTACGCGCGATCCGTCGTGCGCATCGGCGGGGTCGGGGCCGGTCAGACGGCCAAGATGGTCAATCAGATCTGCATCGCCGGCGTCATCGAATCCCTCGCCGAGGGCCTCGCCTTCGCCCGTCGGGCCGGTCTCGACACCGACGCACTGCTCGAGGCGATCGGCGGGGGAGCGGCCCGCAGTTGGCAGATGGAGAATCGCGCCGCCTCGATGCTCGAGGGACGGTTCGACTTCGGCTTCGCGGTCGAATGGATGATCAAGGACCTCGGACACTGCCTGGACGAGGCCGAGCGCATCGGGGCGGAGCTGCCATCCACCGAGTCGATCCTCGGGTGGTACCGCGAGGTGCTCGCCGCCGGCGGAGCACGCCTCGACACGAGCAGTCTCATCACCCGGCTTCCCTGACCTGGCCTCGACCCGGCCGCGCGCGTCGGGTCAGCCCTGGAGCACCCCGGCGAACACGTCGAGCACCTCGTCGATCTGCTCGTCCGTCGTCACGAGCGGCGGACAGAAGGCGATGCAGCCGGGGATGGACCGTGCGATCACCCCGCGGCGGATCATGGCGTCGCGCACCTCGGTGGCGTCGCGCTCCTCAGGCAGTGCCCCCGCGCGGATGGCACCGATTCCCCGGGTCCCGGTGAGCAGTCCGTCCGCCACCAATGCGTCGAGTCCCGCGCCGAGGCGGTCCCCGATGCGCAGGGCGGCGCCGAGAAGATCCTCCCTCTCGATGATGTCGAGGTTGGCGAGGGCCGCGGCGCACACGGTGGCGTGCCCCGAATACGTGTACCCGTGGCGGAGGAAGAAGGCCGGATCGGCCTCCATCGCGGCCCGCACGGCCGGTCCCACGACGACACCACCGAGGGGTTGGTACCCGCTGGTCACGCCCTTGGCGAAGGTGATCATGTCGGGCACCACCCCGTAGTGCTCCGCGCCGAACCACCGTCCGAGTCGGCCGAATCCGGTGATGACCTCGTCGAAGACGAGGAGGGCCCCCGCGTCGTCGCACAGCCTGCGCAGACCGCGCAGGTAGTCGGGAGCCGCCGGCCACACGCCGCCGGCACCCTGCACCGGCTCGGCGACGACGGCGGCGACGCGCCCCTCGTGACGGGCGAATGCGAGGGACATGGCCTCGATGTCGTCGGCGGGCACCTGCTCGACGGCCGGGAGCAGTTCGCCCCACCCGACCTTGTTCAACGGAAGACCCTGGGCACTCGTGCCGCCGTAGTTCGTGCCGTGGTAGCCCCGGTCCCGCGAGATGATGACCGTCCGGTCCGGATGGCCGGCGAGCACGTGGACGAGGCGGGAGAACTTCATCGCCGTGTCGACGGCCTCGGAGCCCGACCCGCAGAGGAACACGCGCGAATCGGGGACGGGGGAGAGGGTCGAGATGCGCTCGGAGACGGCCTCTGCGACGGGGTTCGTGAACGGGTCGAAGGTGGAGTAGGTCTCGAGCACCGAGGCCTGGGCGGCGATGGCCTCGGCCATCTCGCGCCGACCGTGGCCGATCTGGCAGTACCACAGACTGGCGATGGCGTCGATGTACCTCGTGCCGTTGGTGTCCCACAGCAGGGAACCTTCCCCGCGGACCATCCCGATGAAGGCGTCCGAGGACGGCTTGGCGAAGGAGTGGAGGAACCGTCCCGGCATGGAAGAAGCCTATTCCCGTGCACGTCGCCGATTACCCTCGGTGCGTGATCCAGTGGGCGACCGACTTCATCGATGCCATCGGTCTGGCCGGAGTCGCGCTCCTCGTCCTGCTGGAGAACGTGTTCCCCCCCATCCCCTCGGAGGTGGTCTTGTTGCTCACGGGCTTCAACGTGAGCGAGGGCCGTTTCGACGCGCTCAGTGCCGTCGTGGCCGCCACACTCGGCTCGGTGGCCGGGGCGTGGATCCTCTACGGAATCGGGCGACTCCTCAGCGAGGAACGACTCGAGGCCGTCGTGGCCGGTGCCGGTCGCTTCGTCGGGGTGAAGCAGCGCGACGTCGCCAAGGGATTCGAGTGGTTCCATCGGCACGGGGCCCCGGTCGTCTTCTTCGGGCGTCTCGTGCCCGTCGTGCGCTCGGTGGTGAGCATTCCGGCCGGTGCCGACGGCATGCCCCTCGCCCGGTTCACGGCAATGACCGCGGCGGGTTCGGCGGTGTGGAACACGGTGTGGGTGTGCATCGGCTGGGGGCTCGGCGACCGCTGGCAGGAGGCCGAGGAATGGGGATCGTGGATCCAGTACGCGGTGCTGGCCACCATCCTCGTGGCGACGGTGGTGCTCGTCGTGCGCTCCCGTCGCTCGCGCGACTGAATCAGCGTCGCGGAATCGACGGGCCGTCAGTGCCGGCGCTGCTGCGCCGCGCGGATCTCGGCCTCGGCGTTCTCTGCGCCGGACCAGGTGCCCACCGTGGACTGTTTTCCCGGCTCGATGAGCTTGTACACCTCGAAGAAGTTGGCGATCTCATCGAGCAGGAACGGCGGGGCGTCGCCGAGGTCGCGCATCGCTTCGTAGCGGGGATCGCGCGACGGCACGCACAGCACTTTGGCGTCGGGTCCCGCCTCGTCCGACATCCAGAACACCCCGATGGGCCGCACCCACACGTGGCATCCCGGGAAGGTGGACTGGGGGAGGATGACGAGGGCGTCGAGGGGGTCGCCGTCCTCGCCGAGCGTTCGCGGGAAGAACCCGTAGTCGAGCGGGTACTGGGTGGCGGTGAAGAGTGTCCGGTCGAGCCACACCTCGCCGGTGTCGTGGTCGATCTCGTACTTGTTGCGGGATCCCTGCGGGATCTCGACGATCATCTCGACCTCCATCAGAGGACGACGACCTTGGTTCCCACCGTGGCGAACTTCCAGAGGAACTCGGCGTCGAACTTCGCCTGTCGCTGACAGCCGCCCGACAGCCTCGTGCCGAGCTCCTCCTCGGTCTGGTACACCTTGCCGGTGCTGCGCTTCACCGGGATCTGATGGAAGCCGATGGCGCCGATGTCGGTCTTGAGCCAACGCACCATGTACTTCAGGGTGGCCTTGCCGTTCCATGCCGTCGTGTACTCCGAACGGCTGTAGACCTTGTGGGTCCCCGGTGTCTCGTTGTTGTACTTCGAGCCCGAGATCAGCCACGACCGGACGATGCGACCCTTGGCGTCCACGGCCCACACGCGCTGTCCTTCGCGGTCGTAGACGATGCGCCGTCCCGTGCCGGACTTCGCCGGGAGGGGTGGGGCGTCGTCGCCGGCGGAGGCCACCGACGACAGCGGATACCCGGTCAGGTCCTTGGCGCCCTTCGGCGGGACCGGGGTGCGGATGACGTTGGCGTTCTCGTCCGGCCAGATGCCGAGCGACAGGCAGGTCTCGCGGCCCGCCACGCCGTCGACGAACATGTCGCGCTCCGTCTGGAGCTTCGTCACGGCGGCCACCGTGGCCCCGTCGTAGACGCCACTGGCGACTCCGGAGAGGTACCCCTCGCGGATGAGGGCCTGCTGGAGGCAGGTGACGTCGGCCCCCGAGTTGCCCGAGCGCAGACTGGCGTTCATGGTGACGGTGCAGCCCTCCTCCGCGTCGGTGGGATCGACCGCGGCGCCGGGAACGGTCGTCCCGGGTGAAGTCGTGGGCGGAACGATGGGGTCGACGAGATCCGGTTCTTCGTCGACGATGCCGGCCTCGACCGGGACGGAATCAGGGGTCACGGACTGCTCGGCGTCGGAGGCGGTTCCGAGCAGGACGAAACCCCCGAGGAGCCCGAAGACGAGGAGGAGAAGGAAGGTGTGGTTCTGCTGGGGGGACTGGCGGCGGGTCATGATCGTTCCTGCAGGATGCGCACGGCATCCTCAGCCTATCCACGGGGTCGGAAGCGGTCGGGTCAGCCTGTCGGGACGTGTCGCGCGCCACTAGGTTTCCCGCATGGGGTGGACCGAGCCGGATGCGGGTGCGCGCTCGATGGCGTCCGTGTGCGCGGTGGTCGCCGGAGCGATCCACGCCGTCGCCGCGGGACTGCACGCCGAGGATCCGGCAAGCGCCCGGGTGTTCCTCCTCCTCGCGGCGGTCCAGGTGGCATGGGGAGTCCTGCTGCTCACGATGGCACGGCCAATGGTGATGGTCGCCGGCGGCATCGTGCAGCTCGGTGCGGTGACCGGGTGGATCGCCACCCGCACCACGGGACTCGGATTCATTCCCGGTCTCTCCGAGCCCGAGGGTCCCCAGCCCCTCGACACGGTGGCCGCGGTGGGTGCCCTGGCGTCGGTCGTCGTCCTCGTCGTGGCCGCCCGCCGCGGAAGGGAAAGGTGGGCCTCCGGTGCCACGCGACTCGCCGCCCCCGTCCTCGTCGTCGTCGGAGTGGCGGCGGGGTGGAACGTGTCGGCCCACGACCACGGACACGGTCACGATCTCGAGGTCGTCGACACCGTCGAGAGCGGGCTCGTCATCGCCGCCGACGGGGTGATCGTCGGTTGGCCGTCGCCGATTCCCGTGGGCGCCTCTCCGGACGCGAACGCCCATGTGGTCACACCGGACCAGGCCCGCGCACTCGCCTCGGGGTGGCCGCGCCGGTTCGATCCCGCCGCGCAGCTCGACCTCGCGGGCGTCGACGGCGTGTCGCCGGCGCAGGAGCAGCGAGCCCGCGCCATCCTCGCCGACACCACCGCCTCGCTCGCCCGGTTCGTCCGCGTCGAGGACGCCGAGGCCGCCGGATACAGGTCGATCGGGGACGCGGTCACCGGATACGAGCACTTCATCCGCTGGGACCTCGTGGACGACGGGCGCCTCTTCGACGCCGCCAATCCCGAGTCGCTCGTCTATCGCGTCGACGGGCGTCGCCGCACGCTGGTATCGGCCATGTACATCGCCGCGCCGGGAACCGCCATCAACGACGCCACGCTGGCCGACTATGCGGGTGGCCTCATGCAGTGGCACAGGCACACCAATCTGTGCTGGCGCGACGTCGGGGGAGTCCCGCGCGTGAGCGGCGTGACGCTCGCCGACGGGTCATGCATCATCGGATCGCCGGGGGACCCGGTGCGCACGAGTCCTATGGTCCACGTGTGGATCTCGCCGCACCAGTGCGGTCCGTTCGCCGCGGTGGAGGGCGTCGCGGCGGGGACGGCCGGGGTGCCGGAGAGCCAGCGGGTGGACCTGTGCAACGCGTCCCACTGACGACGGGGCTGGGTACACTTCGTCCCGCACACGCGGCTATTACATAAAGGTAGTGTCTCAGCCTTCCAAGCTGATGGTGCGGGTTCGATTCCCGCTAGCCGCTCCATCCGTCCGGCTCCCGTTCCCGGGTCGTCTCGTCGTTACGCTCGGGACACCATGTTGATGCGCCTGCTCACCGCGACCCTCGGGCGCTACAGGCGCGTGCTCGTGCTGGTGGCGGTCTTCCAGGCGCTCCAGTCCTTCGCGGGCCTGGTGCTCCCGCGTCTCAACGCCGACATCATCGACAAGGGCGTGCGCACGGGGGACGACGGCTACATCGTGCGCATGGGCGGCTGGATGCTCGCGGTCTCGCTCCTGCAGGTGGGTTTCTCGGTCGCCGCCGTGCGATGGGGGTCACGGGCGGCGATGGGTTTCGGCCGGGACGCCCGGGCATCGGTGTTCCGCCGGGTCAACGGCTTCTCCGCCCGCGAGGTGGCCCGTTTCGGGGCTCCCTCGCTCATCACCCGGATCACGAACGACGTCCAACAGGTGCAGATGCTCGTGCTCATGACCTGCACGCTCCTGCTCGGGGCGCCCTTCACCGCTCTCGGCGGCCTGTGGATGGCCAACAGGGAGGAAGCCTCGCTCTCCTGGATCCTGCTCGTGGCGATCCCCCTGCTCGCCGTCGCCTTCATCGGGATCATCTCGCGCATGGTGCCGACTTTCCGGCTGATGCAGGAGCGCATCGACCGCATCAACACCATTCTTCGCGAGCAGCTGACCGGAATCCGCGTCGTGCGCGCCTTCGCCCGTGAGCCGGAGGAGAAGGCGCGGTTCGCCGTCGCCAACGACCAGCTCACGGCCACCGCGTTGCGGGGCGGGCGCCTGATGGCACTGATGTTCCCCACGGTGACGATCGGCATGAACATCTCCAGCGTCGCTGTCGTCTGGTTCGGCGCCGACCTCATCGCCGAGGGACGCATGGGCGTCGGATCGCTCGTGGCCTACCTCACGTATCTGACGCAGATCCTCATGTCGGTGATGATGGCCAGCTACATCATGGCGCTCCTGCCGAGAGCCTCGGTGAGCGCCGAGCGCATCATGGAGGTGCTCGACACCGAGTCCTCGGTCGTCGAGACCGGGGCACCCGTGACTCCGGCCGAGGGTGCGGCCAGCCTCGAGTTCGACTCGGTGTCCTTCGCCTATCCCGGGGCCGGCAAGCCGGTGCTCCGCGACGTGTCGTTCCGTGTCGGGGCCGGCCAGGTGCTCGCCGTGGTGGGCGGGACCGGCTCGGGGAAGACGAGCCTCGTCAATCTCGTGTCGCGCCTCGTCGACGCCACGGACGGCACGGTGCGGGTCGACGGCACCGACGTGCGCGACATGGCGCTCGCGGACCTGTGGTCGCGCCTCGGCGTGGTCCATCAGAAGCCGTACCTCTTCGGCGGCACCGTGCGGTCGAATCTCCTGTTCGGGCGTCCGGAGGCGACGGAGGACGAGATGTGGGAGGCCCTGCGCGCCGCCGAGGCCGCCGATTTCGTCGCCGCGCTCGAGGGCGGCCTCGATGGTGCGGTGTCCCAGGGAGGGGCCAACTTCTCCGGTGGTCAGCGCCAGCGACTCTCGATCGCTCGTGCCCTCGTGCGCCGGCCGCGCATCTACGTCTTCGACGACTCGTTCTCCGCGCTCGACACCGCCACCGACGCGCGGATCCGCGCGTCACTGGCCCGATGGACGCGCGACGCGGTGACCGTCGTCGTGGCCCAGCGCGTCTCCACCGTGCTCGCCGCGGACCTCATCCTCGTTCTCGAGGACGGCGAGGTCGTCGGCCTCGGCCGCCACGAGGACCTCATGGTCGGCTGTCCCACCTATGCCGAGATCGTCGACTCCCAGCGCACGGCACTCGCCGGGGACCTGCCGGTGGCGGGGGTGGGCGAATGAGCGCGCACGGTCCGGGCGGTCCCCGGCCCCAGGGGGCCCAGCTGCGCGACGGCCGCATGAGCGCGGTCGGAATGCCGACGGAGAAGTCGCGCGATTTCCGGGCGACGTCCCGTCGACTGGCGCATCGCATGTCCCGCGAGGCCTGGCTCGTGGCGGTCGTGCTCGCCATGGCGGTGGGCAGCGTCGTGCTGTCCGTGCTCGGCCCGAGGATCCTCGGGAACGCCACGAACATCGTCTTCGACGGTCTCGTCCGGGCCCGCGCGGGAGGGGAGGGGATCGACTTCGGGGCCCTGCACTCGACGCTCCGTTTCGCGGTCGGCCTCTACGTCGTGTCGTTCCTCCTGCACTACGGCCAGGCGTACCTGCTGGCCGGGGTCGTGCAACGCACGATGCGGCGTCTGCGGTCCGACGTCGAGACCAAGATCCACCGGCTCCCCCTCGCCCACATCGACGGCACCTCGCGCGGGGACCTGCTCAGCCGCGTCACGAACGACATCGACAACATCTCCCAGAGCCTGCAGCAGTCCCTCAGCCAATTGGTCGTCGCCCTCCTCACGATCGGCGGCGTGCTGGCGATGATGTTCTGGGTCTCGCCGCTCCTCGGGACGATCGCGCTCGTCACGGTCCCGGTGTCGGTGGCGGTGATGGGGTTCATCGCCCGGCGTTCCCGGGCGCGTTTCATCGCCCAATGGGCGCACACCGGTGCCCTGAACGGCCTCGTCGAGGAGGCGTTCACCGGGCACGCCGTCGTCAAGGCCTACGGCCGTCAGGCCGAGGTCGAGGCGCGGTTCGACGAGACGAACGAACGGCTCCACGACGCGGGCTTCGGCGCCCAGTTCATGTCGGGGTCGATCCAGCCGATCATGTTCTTCCTCGGGAACCTCAACTACGTGGCCATCGCCGTCGTCGGGGGCATGCGCGTCGCATCGGGGCGCATGGGGGTCGGTGACGTGCAGGCGTTCATCCAGTATTCGCGCCAGTTCACGCATCCCATCACCCAGGTGGCCTCGATGTTCAACGTCCTGCAGTCGGGTGTGGCGTCGGCCGAGAGGGTGTTCGAACTGCTCGACGTGGTCGAGGAGCCCGCCGATCCCGAGGCCGTGCGCTCCGCACCGGTGCAGGGACGCGTCGAGTTCCAGCACGTGCGCTTCTCCTACGACCCGTCCCGTCCCCTCATCGGCGACCTCTCGCTCGTGGCCGAACCCGGTGACACCGTGGCCATCGTCGGTCCGACCGGGGCGGGCAAGACCACCCTCGTCAACCTCATCATGCGCTTCTACGACCTCGACGGGGGACGCATCCTCCTCGACGGGCGCGACATCACGACGATGCCGCGGGGAGAACTGCGCTCGCATTTCGGGATGGTGCTCCAGGACACGTGGCTCTTCGGGGGCACGATCCGGGACAACATCGCCTTCGGGAACCCCGATGCCTCCGAGGAGGGGATCCTGGAGGCTGCCCGAGCCGCGTACGTGGATCGCTTCGTGCAGGCCCTGCCCGAGGGCTACGACACCGTGCTCGACGACGAGAGCGGTGCGGTGAGCGCGGGGGAGAAGCAGCTCATCACCATCGCCCGGGCGTTCCTCGCCGACCCGGAGATCCTCATCCTCGACGAGGCGACGAGTTCCGTGGACACGCGCACCGAGGTGCTCATCCAGAGGGCGATGGCGCGGCTGCGCTCGCGGCGCACGAGCTTCGTCATCGCCCACCGGCTCTCCACGATCCGTGACGCCACGACCATCCTCGTGATGGAGGACGGCGCCATCGTCGAACAGGGCGACCACGACGCGCTCATGGCCGCCGGAGGTGCCTACCGACGCCTCTACGAGGCCCAGTTCGCCGCCCCGGCCGCCGAACTGGCGTGACCGGCGAGGGTCCCGTCAGAGCTGCAGGGACTTGATCTCGAGGAACTCCTCGAAGCCGTACTCGCCCAGTTCCCGCCCGACCCCCGACTGCTTGTAGCCGCCGAAGGGGGCATCGGCGTTGAACGCCCCGCCGTTGATCTCCACCTGGCCGGTGCGGATGCGGCGGGCGAGGGCGATGGCCTTGTCCTTGTCCGCGGCCCACACGGCACCGGCGAGGCCGTAGACGCTGTCGTTGGCGATGCGCACGGCATCCTCTTCGTTCTCGTAGGGCAGGATCGCCAGGACGGGGCCGAAGATCTCCTCCTGGGCGATGGTCATGTCGCTGCGCACCTCGGAGAACACCGTGGGGCGCACGTAGTAGCCCTTGTCGGTTCCCTCGGGGGCACCGGGCCCGCCGGCGATGAGTTTGGCACCCTCGTCGATGCCCTTCGCGATGTAGGACTGCACGCGGTCGCGCTGGGCGGCTGAGGCGAGCGGGCCGAGGTTCGAGCCCTCGGCGAACGGATCGCCCACCTTCATCGAGCCGGCGACGGCCGCGGCGACCTGCTCGGCCTCGGCGAGACGCGAGCGGGGCACGAGCATGCGGGTGAGGGCGGAGCACGTCTGGCCGCAGTTGAGGAAGGCCTTGCCCACGCCCGAGCCGACGGCCTTCTGGAAGGTCTCGGCGTCGAGGTCGTCGCAGATGATGTTGGCGCTCTTGCCGCCGAGTTCGAGCGCGACCTTCTTGATGGTCTCGGCGCCCACCTGGGCGACCCGTCGTCCGGCGCGGGTGGAGCCGGTGAACGAGACCATGTCGACGTCCGGGCTGGCCGCGATGGCCTCGCCCACGACGGGACCGGTGCCGGTGACGAGGTTGAACACGCCGGCGGGCAGACCGGCCTCGTGGATGATCTCGGCCAGCATGAAGGCGTCCACGGGGGCGACTTCGCTCGGCTTCAGCACCACGGTGCAGCCGGCGGCCATCGCGAAGGCCACCTTGGCGGCGATCTGGTGCAGCGGGTAGTTCCACGGGGTGATGCAGCCCACGACGCCGATCGGCTCGCGCACGACGACGGACGAGCCGACCTGCTTCTCGTAGGAGAACGACTCGGCCAGCGCGGCCGCGCGGGCGAACGAGTTCATCGGCAGACCCACCTGGATGATCTGGGAGAGGGGCTTGACCATGCCGGTCTCGCGCGAGATGGCCGAGGAGATCTCGTCCATGCGCGCACCGAGGGCGGCAGCGATGGCGTTCATGTACGCGGCGCGCTCGGAGGCGGGGCGCGAGCTCCACGCCACGAAGGCGGCCTTGGCGGCGGCGGCGGCCTTGGCCACGTCGCCCGCGGTTCCCTCGGGGATGGTCGCCATGACCTCCTCGGTCACGGAGTCGAAGACGGGGATGGTTCCCGAGCCCTCGGAGGCGACCCACTGGCCGTTGATGTAGATCCTGTCGTAGGTGGTCATGGGCACACGCTAGGGCGTGCGCGACCGGCCCGTCGCCCCGGAACGTGCGGGACGGGAATCGGAACGGGAGGAGCCACCGCTGTTGCGGGGACGGTCCCCCGACCGACCGCGGCGGTCGTCGCCGCCCCGAGAGTCCGAACGGCGATCGTCGCCATGACGGCGGGGTCCACCGGAGGAACGTCCGCGGGGCCCGCCCTGGCCCCGGCTTCCGCCCTGACCGCGACCGGCGCCGCGTCCGCCACCGCCCTGACGGCGTCCGCCTCCCTGGCGGGGACGACGGGGCTCGTCGAGGCTCGGCATCTCGCGGAACTGGCGCTCACCCGGTGCGATCTCGGCGAGGAAGGCGTCGTCGGCAGCGACCTTGCGGTTCTGGGGGTCGATGCCGGCGGCCTCGGCGAGGCGCTTGGTGTGGCGGCGCATGTTCGGGGTCACGAGGGTGATGACGGTGCCCTCGGCTCCCGCACGCGCGGTGCGACCCGAACGGTGGAGGAAGGCCTTGTGCTCCTCGGGCGGGTCGGCGTGGATGACGAGGGCGATGTCGTCGACATGGATGCCGCGCGCCGCGATGTCGGTGGCCACGAGGGTGTCGGCCTTGCCGGCCGAGAAGGCGGCCAGGTTGCGGGCCCGCACGTGCTGGGACAGGTCACCGTGGAGCTCCACCGCGGGGACCCCGGCCTTGACGAGCGAGGCGGCGAGCTTGCGTGCGCCGTGCTTGGTGCGGGTGAACACGAGCGACTTGCCCGGAGCGGCGCACAGGTCGGTGATGACGGGAAGCTTGTCGGCCTGCTCGACGCCGAAGAACCAGTGGGACATGGCCGGCTCGTCCTCCTCGGCGGTCTCCACTTCGTGGGTGACCGGATCGAGGAGGAAGCGCTTGACGATGCGGTCGATGCCGCGGTCGAGGGTGGCCGAGAACAGCATGCGCTGGCACGACTCGGGAGTCTTCTCGAGGATGCGGGTGACCGGCTCGAGGAACCCGAGCTCGGCCATGTGGTCGGCCTCGTCGAGGACGGTGACCTCGACGTCGTCGAGGACGACGTGGCCCGACTCCATGAGGTCGACGAATCGCCCCGGGCAGGCCACGACGATGTCGACGCCGGCCCTCAGGGTGTCGATCTGCTTGTTGTACCCGACGCCGCCGTAGACGGTGAGTGTCGTCATGTCGAGCGTGCGCGCGAGCGGGGCGAGCACGGCATCGACCTGGTTGGCGAGTTCGCGCGTGGGCACGAGGATCACGGCGCGCGGTGCACGGGCACGGGGCAGGTAGCCGCTCGTGTCGAGCAGGGTGAGAAGGGGGAGGCCGAACGAGAGGGTCTTGCCCGAGCCGGTGCGGCCCTTACCGAGCACGTCACGACGGTCGATGGCATCGGGGATCGTGGCGACCTGGATGGGGAACGGTTCGACGATGCCGTCCTTGGCGAGGAGGTCGACGAGGGGCGTGGCGACGCCGAGATCGGCGAACGTGGGGGGACGGGTGTCCATGGTGGGGTTTCTCTCCCTGATTGGGCCACGGATACCGGTGTGCACCCATGGACGCACCGCAGTGCCCCATCACCGTAGCGGACCGCCTGTGGAAAACCTCGTGATGGGGCTCAGTCGAGGCGGATCTGGATCGCGCAGTCGGTGTCGACCTCAGGGGAGCCTCCGCGCAGGGACTTCACGCGCTCGTAGACGATGAGCATCGCCCAGCCGAGGCGGTACTTCTTCTTCACGAGAGCGGTCACGCGGGCGGTGGCTGCCGAATCGAGCACGGTGGCCGTGCCGTGGTGCACGATCGCACCCTCGGCGACGCGACCCCGGTAGGTGCAGACCGCGATGCTCACCCGCGGATCGCGCGAGATCCGGGCGACCTTGTGGCTGCGGGAATCGGTGGTGAAGGCCCAGCCATCCCCGAACGGGACGATCCAGACCGGCGTGGCGACCGTGGAACCGTCGGCCCGTCGGGACACGAAGGAGACGTAGCGGGCATCCGCGAGATCGGCGGTCATGGCGATTCTTTCCTCCTCCTGGTCGGGGTGGGGAGACTTGAACTCCCGGCCTCCTGCTCCCAAAGCAGGCGCGCTGCCAACTGCGCCACACCCCGTCGGGGGAACGCTATCTCTCGACCCAGCGTGTCGGTGGAGGTGCCGCCGTCAGCGCGCGGCGCGACGAGCCGCCCGGGCCAACCTCTTGGCGGCGCGCCCCTGAGGGACGAGATGTCGATGGTCGAGGTCGCCGAGTTCGGCCCCGTTGACGAAGAGCACCCGGTAGCGCAGCCAGTTGAATCCGTTGGCGAGGATGACCTTGCCCTCGGTGCCGGCCGGCACCCCGTCGAGGTCGACCGATGCGGTCACCTTGTCCCCGACCGCGAGGTGCAACTGACCTTCGTGCGGCTTGGCGAGGGCGTGGGGCTTCCAGATGGTCATGGTGGCCATTCTTATCCGTCCCGGTGACGACCCGGCGAACCCCCGGGCCCGTCTCCCCCCGGGTCACGTGCGGGGGCACCGGTACACTCCGTGTCCTGTGAAGAGCACTGTCGAGGCCCTGGAGGGCAACAAGGTCCGCCTGTCCATCGAGGTCGACGAAGCCGAGTTCGACCGCAACATCGACGCCGCGTTCCGCAAGATCGCCCGCGAGGTGCGCCTGCCCGGGTTCCGTCCCGGCAAGGCTCCCCGCCGGGTGCTCGAGGCCCGCATCGGCATCGAGGCCGCCCGCTCTCAGGCCATCGAGGACGCCATCCCCGAGTACCTCACCCGGGCGGTGCGCGATCACGACGTGGACATCATCGCCACCCCCGAGGTGGAACTCACCGGAGGGCAGACCGAAGGGCCGGTGCGCTTCGATGCGACCTGCGAGGTGCGTCCCGTCATCACCGTTCCCGGCTACAAGGGACTCACCGTCGAGGTGCCGAGCCCGACCCTCACCGACGAGGAGATGGAGGAAGCGGTCTCCGCCGCGCTGCATCAGCACGGGCGCCTCGCCACGGTCGACCGTGAATCGCGTCCGGGGGACCACGTCGTCATCGACATGACCGCCACCCGCGGCGGCGAGCCTGTGACGGGACTCAACGTCGACGAATGGTCCTACGAGATCGGCAAGGGCTGGGTCGCGCCCGGGTTCGACGACCAGATGACCGGGGTGAAGAAGGGCGACACCGTCACATTCACCGCCGTGCCGAACGGCACCGAGGATTCGGCCGACTTCACGGTGAACGTCGTCAAGGTGCAGGAACTGCAACTGCCCGAGGTGACCGATGAATGGGTGAAGGAGGCCGTGGACGGCGCCGACACCGTGGCCGACTGGCACGCCCTGCTGCGCGGACGCCACGAGGAGTCCCGCCTCGCCCAGGTGCGTCGCATCCTCGTGGACCGGGTCACCGATGCGCTCGCCGCCCTCGTCGACATCGAACCCCCCCAGGCCATGGTCGACTCGGATTCGCAGGCGCGCCTGCGCAACATGATCGAGCAGTTCCAGGCTCAAGGCATCTCCATCGA
This sequence comes from uncultured Bifidobacterium sp., assembly GCA_964608285.1. Classification (GTDB taxonomy): domain Bacteria; phylum Actinomycetota; class Acidimicrobiia; order Acidimicrobiales; family Ilumatobacteraceae; genus UBA2093. Next base: position 18,152 of record CAZSNB010000010.1, on the reverse strand, counting down.
CCAGTGGCTGTCCATCACGGGCCAGGACCCGGAGCAGTTCATCGCCTCCATCAAGGAGCAGTCGGTGAAGGCCGTCCTCGTCGACCTCGCCCTGCGGGCCGTCGCCACGGCGGAGAACATCGAGGTGGGCCCGGACGACGTGGAGGCCGAGTTCGCCGCCATCGCCGAACGGGTGGGAGAGAAGGTCGAGAAGGTGCGCCGGGCGTACGAGCGCAACGACGCCGTCGACGACCTCGTCTCCCAGATGCGCCGCTCGCGCGCGCTGGACTGGCTGATGCACAACTGTTCGTACGTGGATGCCGCCGGGGTCGCGCTCGACACCGAGACGCTCCTCGGTCACGAGCACGACGATTCGACCGACGAAGGCCCCGCCGGGGCCGGGGAGTCCGCGGACGAGAACACGGGGGATGACCGATGAACTTCCAGAACTACTACGTCCCGAACGTCACCGAGCAGACGAGTCGCGGCGAGCGCGTCTACGACCTCTACTCGCGCCTCCTCAAGGAGAACATCATCTTCCTCGGGACGCCGATCGACGACACGATCGCCAACCTCATCTGCGCCCAGCTCATCCACCTCGAGAGCGAGAACCCGGACCGGGACATCAACATCTACATCAACAGCCCCGGTGGCGACATCAACTCGCTCTTCGCCATCTACGACACGATGCAGTTCATCAAGAACGACGTGGCCACCATCTGTCTGGGTCAGGCCGCGTCGGCCGCCGCCGTGCTGCTCGCGGCGGGGACCAAGGGCAAGCGCCTCGCCCTGCCCCACAGCCGGGTCCTCCTCCATCAGCCCTACGGCCAGGTGGGCTACGGCCAGGTGACCGACCTCGAGATCGCCGCCAAGGAAATCCTGCGGATGCGGGACATCCTGGAGGAGATCCTGGCCTCCCACACGGGCCAGAGCATCGAGCGGATCCATGCCGACACCGACCGGGACTTCGTAATGGAAGCACGGGAGGCCCTCGAGTATGGAATCATTGACGACGTGATCACGTCGCGCCAGCTCGCGGACCGCTCCGGTCCGATCCGCTGACGCCCGCTCGGCAGGAGGGCCCCCGTGGCCAAATTCGGTGACTCGGGAGAACTCGTCAAGTGCTCCTTCTGCGGCAAGTCCCAGAAGCAGGTCAAGAAGCTCATCGCCGGTCCCGGCGTGTACATCTGCGACGAGTGCATCGACCTCTGCAACGAGATCATCGAGGAGGAGGTGGGGGAGCGCTCTGAGGTGCGCCTCGACTCCCTGCCCACGCCCACCGAGACCCGCGCGTTCCTCGACGAGTTCGTCGTCGGCCAGGAGCAGGCCAAGAAGGTCCTCTCTGTCGCGGTGTTCCACCACTACCGCCGCCTCCAGCACATGCGCCAGTCCACCGGCCTGCGCCGCGACGAGGTCGAGCTGCAGAAGTCGAACATCCTCCTGCTCGGCCCCACCGGCTGCGGCAAGACGCACCTGGCCCAGACCCTCGCGCGCATGCTCAACGTGCCGTTCGCGGTGGCCGACGCCACGGCACTCACGGAGGCGGGTTACGTGGGCGAGGACGTGGAGAACATCCTGCTCAAGCTGCTGCAGGCCGCCGACTTCGACGTGAAGAAGGCCGAGCAGGGCATCGTCTACATCGACGAGATCGACAAGGTGGCGCGCAAGGCCGAGAACCCCAGCATCACCCGCGACGTGTCGGGCGAGGGCGTGCAGCAGGCCCTCCTCAAGATCCTCGAGGGCACGGTGGCGTCCGTGCCGCCCCAGGGCGGCCGCAAGCACCCGCATCAGGAGTTCATCCAGATCGACACCACCAACGTTCTGTTCATCTGCGGCGGCGCCTTCGCCGGTCTCGAGCAGATCATCGAACAGCGCATCGGGCACAAAGGGATGGGTTTCCATGCCCACGTGGTGTCGAAGGCCGACAAGGATCCCGGCGAGTTGTTCGCCCAGGTGCTCCCCGAGGACCTGCAGAAGTACGGGATGATCCCGGAGTTCATCGGTCGTCTTCCCATGGTCGGGGCGGTCAACGCGCTCGACAAGGACGCCCTCATGCGGATCCTCACCGAGCCCAAGAACGCGCTCGTCAAGCAGTACGTCCGCATCTTCGAGTTCGACAACGTCGAGCTCGAGTTCGATCCCGGCGCCCTGGAGGCCGTGGCCGACCTGGCGCTCGCCCGGGGGACCGGTGCGCGCGGCCTGCGCGCCATCCTCGAGGAGACCCTCCTCGACGTGATGTACGAGGTGCCGGGCCGCGACGACGTGGCCAAGGTCGTCGTCGACGCGGACAGCGTCCGGGGCGGTTCGACCCCCCGCATGGTGTCGAAGAGCACCGCCCGCATGCCGCGTCAACGCCGCGCCGCCTCCTGACCGGCCCGCGGTGGATTTCTCCGACGCCATCCGGTACCTCGACGACCACGCGTCGTACGAGCGCACCGGGCGCATCGACTCGCCCTCGCTCGACCGCATCGCCATGCTGTGCGTGACGTTGGGGGACCCCCAGGGTGATTTCCGGGTCGTGCACGTGACCGGCACCAACGGCAAGGGCTCGACATCCCAGTTCATCACCCGCCTGCTCATGGCCCACGGCCTGCGGGTGGGGACCTACTCCAGCCCCCACGTCGAGGACGTGCGCGAACGCATCCAGATCGACTCCGAGCCGGTGGGGGAGGAGGACTTCGCGGCCGCGGTCGGGGCCGTTGCCGTGGCCGAGGGGCTCTCGGGCATCCGGCCCTCCTACTTCGAGATCCTCACGGCGGCCGCCTTCCGTTGCTTCTCCGATGCGGCGGTCGACGTGGCGGTCGTCGAGGTGGGTCTGCTGGGTCGATGGGACGCGACGAACGTGGTGAACGCCGACGTCGCGGTGGTCACGAACATCGCCCTCGACCACGTCGAGTTCGCCGGACCGACGCTCGCCGACATCGCCCGCGAGAAGGCCGGGATCATCAAGCCGGGGAGTGCCGTCGTGTGCGGCGAGACGCGCGAGGAACTCGTTCGCATCTTCCGTTCGGAGGCGCACGCGTCGATGACGGTGGCGGGCGAGGACTTCTCCGTGGTGGACGACCAACTGGCGCTCGGCGGTCGCTCCGTGCACGTGCGGACGGCGCGCGGGGACCTGCCGGGACTCTTCGTGCCGCTGCACGGGCGGCACCAATCGGCCAACGTGGCCGTCGCCCTGGCGGCGGTCGAGGAGTTCTTCGACGCTCCGGTTCCCCCGGACCTCGCCGCGGAGGCGCTGGCGTCCTCGTGGGTGCCGGGCAGGTTCGAGGTCCTCGGTCACCAGCCGCTCGTCATCGTCGATGCCGCGCACAATCCGGCAGGTGCGGACGTGTGCGCCGAGGTCTTCTTCTCCGACTTCGACCCGCCCGGTCGACGACTCCTCGTCGTCGGAGCGATCGGACGCCGCGACCTGGGCGAGACGCTGTCCGCGTTCCGGGCCGACGAGTTCGACACGGTGGTGTGCTGCACGGCCCCGTCACCCCGGGCGCGTGCGGCCACGGAGGTCGCCGCCGCGGCGCGCGCCATCGGGTGCGAGGAGGTGGTCGTGGTCGAATCGGTCGCGGCGGCCTGCGACCGGGCCCTGCGCGATGCCGGCGCCGACGACGCCGTCCTCGTGGCCGGCTCCTTCTACGTCGTGGGGGAGGCCAAGGCCCACCTCCGGCGCGTCCTGCCCTGATTCGGCCGATGAAGACGGGCGAATCGGGGCCTTTCCCGCCGGATTCGCCCTAGCCTGTCGGGCATGTCCTCGCGCACCCTCGTCCTCCTCAAGCCCGATGCCGTCGAGCGGGGCCTCGTCGGGGAAATCATCGGTCGATTCGAGAAGAAGGGTCTCCGTCTGGCCGCCATGGAACTGCGCACCCTCGACGCCGCCATCCTCGGGCGCCACTACGAGGAGCACGCCGGCAAGGGCTTCTACGCCGAGCTCGTGGCCTTCATGTCGCGCGGCCCGGTCGTGGCCATGGCCGTCGAGGGCCCGGAGGACACCTGGGAGATTGTCCGCTCGATGATGGGGGCCACCAACCCCCGTGCCGCCGCGCCCGGCACCATCCGGGGCGACCTCGGCACCCTCTTCACGGAGAATCTGGTCCACGGGAGCGATTCGGCCGAGTCCGCCTCGCGCGAACTGGGAATCTTCTTCCCCGGCCTCTGAACCGGTGCTGGATACCATGACCAGGGGGCAGGGGACAGTGTCGCCGTCCCCGTCGGAGCGACACCCATGAGCCGCAGCAACCCACTCGCCCTCGGTCGTGACATCGCCATCGACCTCGGGACCGCCAACACCCTCGTGTACGTGCGGGGCCAGGGGATCGTGCTCAACGAGCCCTCGGTCGTGGCGATCGACGAGGCCGGTCGTCCGGTGGCCGTCGGTTGGGAGGCCAAGCGGATGATGGGGCGCACCCCCAAGCACATCCAGGTCGTCCGTCCCCTCAAGGACGGCGTCATCGCCGACTTCGACGTCTGCGAGAAGATGCTCCGCTACTTCATCCAGCGCATCTCGTCGAGCCGGTGGTCGAAGCCCCGGATGGTGATCTGCGTCCCCTCGGGCATCACCGGAGTGGAGCAGCGCGCGGTCCAGGACGCCGCGGAGTACGCCGGTGCGCGTCGCCCCGTCCACATCATCGAGGAGCCGATGGCCGCCGCCATCGGCGCCGAACTCCCCGTGCACGAGCCGAGCGGCAACATGATCGTGGACATCGGTGGCGGGACCACCGAAGTGGCCATCATCTCGCTCGGAGGCATCGTCGTCGCCCAGAGCGTGCGCGTGGCCGGCGACGAACTCGACGAGGCGATCATGCAGTACATGAAGATCGAGTTCGGTCTCGACGTCGGGGCGAACACCGCCGAGGAGATCAAGATCCAGATGGGCTCGGCGTGGCCCCTCGAGCAGGAGGTGACCGCCGACGTGGGCGGAAGGGACACCGTGACGGGCCTGCCCCGGACGGTCGAGTTGACCTCGGCCCAGGTGCGTGACGCCCTCAACGAGTCCGTGACTGCCATCATTGACGCCGTGAGGACCACGCTCGACCGGACGCCGCCGGAACTGGCCGCCGACATCATGGACCGCGGAATCTGGCTCTCCGGCGGGGGAGCACTGCTCGCCGGGTTGCCCCAGAGGATGGCCCACGACACCGGCATGCCGTGCTACGTCGCCAAGGACCCGCTCTACTGCGTCGCCATCGGATCTGGTCGCGCCCTCGACAGCATCGAGGCCATGCGCGGCATGATGTCCTCCCCGGGGATCGATCCGACGTAACGGGGTCCCGTGCCGAGTCAGTCCTTCACCCGGCGCCGGATCGTCGCTCTCCTCGCGCTGACGTCGATCATGCTCGTCACCCTCGACCTGCGGGGGAGCGGTGCGGCGAACTTCGTCAGGTCGACCTTCGGCGTGCTCTTCCGGCCCTTCGAGTCGGCGGTCAGCGTCATCGTGCGTCCGGTGCAGAACGCCTGGAACGGGATGGTGAACTACGACGACGTTGTCGAGGAGAACCGTCGCTTGCGCGACCTCGTCGCCTTCGGCGAGGGGGCATCCATCGCCGCCATCGCCAGTCTCCGTGAATCCCAGGAGTTGCTCGCCCTCAACGGCCTCCCCAGTCTCGCGGGCATCGGGTCCTGCACGGCCCAGGTCGTCGGCCAGTCGCCGTCCAACTTCTCCCAGACCGTCGAGCTCAACAAGGGCAGCGAATGCGGCATGAAGGTGGGCATGCCGGTCCTCAACGCCGCAGGGCTCATCGGCAAGATCACCAAGGTCTACGAGGGTCGAGCGGTGGTCATGCTCGTCACCGATCCGAGCTACGCCCTCGCCGTCAAGGTCGTCAACGCGCCCGAGGGCGGACTCGGGGTCCCGTCGCCCTCGTCGACCACGTCCTCGACCACGACGACCACCTCGTCGACGATCCCCGGCTTCACGCCCGGCTCCACGATCCCCGTCACGACTGTCCCCGGATCGGGGGGCAACTCGCCGACGACCACCGCCTCCCCGATCACCGTGCCGAAGGGACAGGACCTCCCGCTGCGGGAGACGGGGGCGCTCGAGGGCCGCGGACTGGGCAAACCCCCCATCGTGCGCTTCGTCGAGTACCAGCCGCGTTTCGGGGAGGTGAGGATCGGTTCGCCCGTCATCACCGCCGGCGGCGCGACCTCGCTCGCCCCCCCGGACATCGTCATCGGGACGGTGAGCAAGGTGGTGCTGCGCACGGGGACGCTCGGCCCGTTGCTGGAGGTCCGACTGACCGCGACCCTCGACGCACTGAACTTCGTGCGCGTGCTGCTCTATCAGCCCCTCACCGAGCGGCAGTCGGCGCCGTGATCGAGCGCCTCGTCCTCCTCTCGGAGAACCGCTCCCTGCGCTTCTTTCTCGTGGGCATCCTGTTCCTGGCGGTGCAGACCACCATCGTCAACGACATGCGACCCTTCGGCGTCAGCCTCGAGCTGATGCTGCTCGTGGCGGTGTCGGCGGGTCTGGCGGGCGGTCAGGCGACCGGCATCGTCGGTGGCTTCGCCGCCGGACTCCTCTACGACATGGTGCTCACGACACCCCTCGGGCTGTGCGCCGGGGTCTTCGGCATCGTCGGTTATCTCGCCGGTTACGTGCACGCCTTCGTGCACCGACCCACCTGGTGGTCGCGTCTCGCGATGGGGGCGACGGCGAGCTTCATCGGCGTCGTGCTCGTGCCGTTCGCGGCCACCTTCACCGGCTCCGAGGGCGTCCTCACGGCCCGGGTTCCCTTCATCGGTCTCGTGGTGGCGGTGTCGAACACCCTGCTGTGCCTCCCGGTCGAGCGCGTGTGTCGGTGGGCGCTCGTGCCCCGCCAGGCGGTGGTGTGATGCCCGGCGGTCGCAGGTTCTCCCCGTTGGCGGTGCTCGGATCCGTGGGTCTCGTGCTCTCGTCGCTCCTCGTGGTGCGCCTGTGGTTCCTGCAGGTCGTGGACCAGCCGGCGCTCGAGGCCAGGGTTCGCGAGGTGCGCACACGGACCGTGAAGTTGCCGGCCGAACGTGGTCGCATCTTCGACCTCAAGGGACGGCTGGTGGCGACGAACCAGCGCATCCTCACGGTGACGATCGACAGGTCGGTGGTCGCCAAGGACCTCGACCGCCAGCAGATGTGGGAGCGCCTGTCGGGGGCCCTCAACATGAGTTTCGAGCAGCTCGAGGACCGGTACACCTCGTTGCGCTACGACCAGCTCCAGCCGGTCCCCCTCAAGGAGGACGTCGACGAGGCCCTCGCGGTCATCCTGCGCGAGCGGAGCGAGGACTACCCCGGGGTCGACGTGCGCGAGGACTGGCGGCGCGAGTACCCGTACGCCCCGATCGCCAGCCATGTCGTGGGGTTCCTCGGGGCCATCAAGCAGAGCGAGATCGAGTACTACCGCAACCTCGGCTACGACCCCGACGCCCGGGTGGGGCAGTTCGGGGTGGAACAGACCTATGAGCAGGTCCTGCGCGGCCGGCCCGGATACGTCAAATACGAGGTGGACTCGCGAGGTCGCATCCTGCGCCAACTGGAGCGCAAGGAACCGGTGCCCGGCAACGACATCCAGTTGACCATCGACCTCGACTTCCAGCAGTACGTCGAGCAGGCGCTCCAGACCGAGATCATGATCCGTCGGCAGACGGCCGCGCCCCAGATCCTGCTCAACGGCGAGCCGGACCCCGCCTATCCCGAGATCGTCTATTACAAGGCGCCCGCGGGCTCCTCTGTGGTCATCAACCACGAGACGGGCGAGGTGATGGCCATGGCGTCGTACCCGAACTTCGACAACCGATGGTTCAACGCCGGCATCACCTCGGAGAAGTTCGCCCAGATCTTCCCCGTGACCGAGGACCCCGACCAGTCGATCCTCGTCAACAGGGCCATCTCGGGCCGCTACAACCTGGGGTCGACCTTCAAGCCCTTCGTGGCGTTCGCGGCGCTGAACACGGGCCAGTTGCCCCGGGGCGACAGGTTCCGCATCCTCGACAGGGGCACCTACAAACTGGAGAGCATCCCCGAGGAGCGGTGCCAGCTCAACGTCAAGTGCGTCTTCAAGAACGCCAACTGCGGCAACGGCAGGCCGTGCAAGTACGGCAGCGTGAACGTCGAGGACGCACTCGCGGTCTCCTCGGACGTCTTCTTCTACTCGATCGGCGAGAAGATCTTCACCCAACGAGGCAACCGTCCGATCCTGGAGGAGCAGGTCCGTCTGTTCGGATTCGGCTCGCCGACGGAGATCGACCTGCCCTACGAGTACATCGGCACCGTGCCGAGCAAGGCGCTCAAGGAACGCCTCGCGGCGTCCGGTGCCATCGCGGCTGAGGAGGGCGAGGGCTACTACGTCGGTGACAACATCCAGTTCGCCATCGGCCAGGGGCTGCTCTCCGCCACCCCGCTGCAGCTCGCGCTCGCGTACGGGACCATCGCCAACGGCGGCAAACTGATGAAGCCCCGCGTCGTCAAGGCCATCTGGGCCCCGGGAACGGCCTCCGGGAACGCCAACAGCGTCGATCTCTCGAAGGGAACGGTGCTCGAGGACCTCTCGGAGCCCGAGGTGGTGCGCGACATCGGCCTCAGGAAGGAGTTCCGCGACGTGATCGTCAAGGGACTCAGCCGCGTCATCACCGGGCCCGGCGTGACGAGCGACTTCTACCACAAGACCACGGGAGAGAATCTCTTCCGCTCCTATCCCTACGAGCGCCTTCCCATCGCCGGCAAGACGGGCACGGCACAGGGGGCCTTCAACCTGCCGTGGAACGACTCGTCGGCCTTCGCCGCGTTCTCGAAGTCGGCGGCGCAGCCCTACACGGCCGTCGCCTACGTGGAGAAGGCGGGATTCGGCAGCCGCGCGGCCGCACCCATCGTGAAGTGCATCTTCCTCGTGTTCGCGGGACGCAACACCGCGACCCGCGCCGTGCCGTCCGACCCGCTCGATCCGACGGGATTCGCGGTGGCCGAACCGCAGCGTCTGCGGCGGCCCGCATGCCTCGGCGGCGCCGGATCGTCGGTGAGGGACTGATGGCGCTGGCCGTCCTGCGGCGTCGACCCGACTCGGGGCTCGGCAACATCAAGCGCGGGTTCGCCGAGCCCACGAGGAACGTCGATTGGATTCTCATGGCGGCCGTGGGGGCGCTGACGTTCTTCAGCACGTTCATCATCTACTCGGCGACGCGCCCCCGACTGCTCAACAGGGGGGCGGATCCCTACACCTTCGTCCAGCGCCAGATCGTCTTCATCATGCTCGCGATCATCGTGATGATCGCCGTGATGTGGCTCGACTACGTGCAGATCCGGGGTCGGGCCCAGATGCTCTACGTGGTCACCATCATCCTGCTCATCCTGGTGCTGGCCGCGGGGGCGGTGCGCGGTGGCGCCCGCCTGTCGTTCGACCTCGGGCCCATCGCCGTCCAGCCGGCGGAGATCGCCAAGGTGACCGTTCTCATGTTCCTCGCCGGTTACCTGGCGGACGACGACTCCGAACGCGTGCCCTACGAGAGATTCATCCAATCGTTGTTCATCGTCGGCGTGCCGTTCGTCCTCGTGGCCATCCAGCCCGACCTCGGATCGGCGTCCGTGCTGCTGGCCTGCGCCATGGGCGTGCTCCTGGTGGCGGGGGCGCGGGTGCGGTACATCACCCTCATCACGTCGCTGGCGATCGTGTCGGCCTTCGCCGGGGTGGCGTCGGGGCTCGTCAAGGACTACCAGCTCCGTCGCATCACGGGCTTCCTCAACCAGAACTCGGACTCGGCCAGCCTCGCCCAGCTCGTCTCCCAGGTGAAGTTCGCCAAGCGCGCGGTGTCGACCGGTGGGTTCTTCGGCAAGGGATACCTGCAGGGTCCCCTGACCAACGGCGCGTTCATCCCGGTGCAGTCGACGGACTTCGTCTTCTCGGCGGTCGGGGAGCAGTTCGGGATGCTCGGGTGCGGGTTCGTCCTGACCATGTTCGGCGTCATCCTGTGGCGCATCTACCGCATGGCGACCCTGGCCATCGACCGGCTCGGCCTGCTCGTGTGCGCCGGGGTGTTCACGATGATCCTGTGGCAGACCTTCCAGAACATCGGCATGACGATGGGGATCACCCCCGTGAGCGGGGTGCCTCTGCCCTTCATGTCCTACGGGGGTTCCCACACCATCGCTTTCGCGTCGATGATCGGGCTCGTCCAGAGCGTCCACATGCGCCGATTCCGCTGACGTCCCGCGTAGACTGTCCCGACGGTTCCCCTCCGCCCCCGCGCCTCCGACGGCTGCGGGTGGCTCCGAAGGGGTGCCGGAGTGGCGCGCGTGAAGCGCGACATCGAAAGGGTTTTGCATGGAAGAGAATGGTTCGGCCGGCGACCCGGCCGTGGATCGTCCGCACACGTCGTCCCCCTCCTCGGGAGGAGCCCAGGGAGACGCCGCCCGCAAGCGGCGTCGCGGCTCGCGCGGCGGCAGGAACCGCAAGCGGCCGGCCGGGTCCGAGACCGGAGGCGGGCAGTCCGCTCCGCGTGACACGGTGCCGCAGCGGGCAGAGGGAACCGGGGCTCCGCGTCCCACCGCGCCGCCCCCGGGGCCGGCGCGCAAACCCCAGATCGGTGACACCCGTCCCGCGCCGCCCGTGCAGCGCACCGAGCCCTCGGCGGAGTCCCGCTCGGGCGAGCAAGGGGGAGGACGCAAGAAGCGACGTCGCGGCGGACGCGGACGCTCGCGCTCCGGTGGAACCCCGTCCCCGCAGGCCACCTCGGCGGAGATCGACGCCGGCATCATCGAGCGCCGCAAGGGTCGCGAGCGCAAGGGTCGACCCGTCGGTCGCTATCTCATGTGCGTGCAGGTCCGCGGTGACGTCACGCAGGTGTCGGTGCTCGAGGGTCGCACCCTCATCGAGCACTACGTCTCGCGTCCCTCGGACGACGTGGGGCAGATCCACGGGAACGTCTACCTCGGCCGGGTCCAGAACGTGCTCCCGGGCATGGAGGCGGCGTTCGTCGACATCGCGACCCCGAAGAACGCGGTGCTCTACCGGGGAGACGTCCAGTACGACGCGGAGGACATCGTCAGCAAGGACGAGGCCCGCATCGAGCACATCCTGCGCCCCCGGCAGATGATCATGTGCCAGGTCACGAAGAACCCCATCGGGGCGAAGGGTGCCCGCCTCACCCAGGAGGTGTCGCTGCCGGGACGTTTCGTCGTGCTCATCCCGAACTCGAAGACGTACGGCATCTCGAAGCGTCTCACCGACGAGGAACGCCGCCGTCTCCGGACGGTTCTCGACCGGGTGAAGCCGGCCGAGCACGGGGTGATCGTGCGCACGGCCGCCGAGCACGCCACGGAGCAGGAACTGATCGCCGACATGACCCGCCTGCTGGCCCAGTGGGCCGAGATCGAGGAGCGGTCGAAGGCGGCGACCGGGCCCGCCCTCCTGTACCGGGAGCCGGATCTGGCGCTCCGGGTCATCCGGGAGGAGTTCAACGCCGAGTACCGGGGCGTCATCATCGACGACCCCGCCCTCTTCGAGAACGTGCGCAGCTACGTGGCCGATTTCAACCCCGAACTCGCCGACCGGGTCGAGTACTTCGACCGTGCGACCGAATCTCTGTCGCTGTTCGAGACGCACCACATCCACGAGCAGCTGCACAAGGCGCTCGAGCGGAAGGTGTGGCTCCCTTCCGGAGGGTCGCTCATCATCGAGCACACCGAGGCACTGACGGTCATCGACGTCAACACGGGCAAGAACGTCGGCACCTCGAACCTGGAGGAGACGGTCTTCCAGAACAACCTCGAGGCCGCCCAGGAGGTGGCGCACCAGCTGCGACTCCGCGACATCGGCGGCATCATCGTCATCGACTTCATCGACATGGAGGTCAAGGAGAACCGGCGGAAGGTGGTCGAGTCCTTCCGGCAGGCCCTGTCGCGGGACAAGACCCGCACCCAGGTGTTCGACATCTCCGAACTGGGTCTCGTGGAGATGACCCGCAAGCGCATCGGCGAGGGCCTCGTGACGGCCTTCGCCACCGAGTGTCCCGACTGCGCCGGTCGGGGGATGACCATCGACCACAGCCTGCTGGATTGATCCCGGGGACCGCCGGGGGCGGTTGGCGGGGCGGGCCGGCGGGGCTAGGCTCGGAAGCCGTTATGTACGCAGTGATCGCATCCGGTGGCAAGCAGGAGAAGGTGTCCCAGGGCCAGCAGGTCCGCGTCGAGTTGCTCGGCGTCGCGGACGGCACCGAAGTCTCGCTGACGCCCGTCCTCCTCGTCGACGGCTCCACGGTGCTGTCCACTCCCGACCAGTTGAAGGGTGCTTCGGTCAAGGGCCGGGTGCTCGGGACCGCCAAGGGCCCCAAGATCGACGGATTCACCTACAAGCGTCGCACCAACCAGCGTCGTCGCTTCGGTCACCGCCAGCAGTACTCGCTCGTCGAGATCACCTCCATCGCGAAAGGCTGACCACAGATGTCAAAGACCAAGGGCGGCGGCTCCACCAGGAACGGCCGCGACTCCAACGCACAACGCCTCGGTGTGAAGGTCTTCGACGGCACCGTCATCACCGCCGGCACCATCCTCATCCGTCAGCGCGGAACCCGCACCCATCCGGGCAAGAACGTGGGCATCGGCAAGGACGACACCCTCTTCGCACTCGTCGACGGTTCGGTCAAGTTCGGCGAGCGTCGCGGCCGCAAGATCGTCGACGTCATTCCCGGCTGAGGAACACGTCGATTCCCCGCGGCAGGCGGTCCGTGGGGTAGTCGAGCAACTCGACGGCCCTCGCCACGGCGAAACGGTCCGTCATCCCCCCGACGTAGTTGACGGCCATCCGTGCCGCATCCTCGCTCCCGGCTGCGGTGGCACCCGCGTCGGGAAGGGGGAGCAGGCGGGGTTCGTCGACGTACCTGTCGACCAGTGCGCGCAGCATGTCGATGACGCTGCGAGCCTGGGCACGTGAGGCGGGCCTGTCGTAGATGCGTTCGTAGTTGAAGCGACGGAACTCGGCGAGGGCCGTCGCCACGTCGGGGACCATGCCTATCCGGCCCGTGTGGCGCGCGGCGTCGATGACGGCGGTCACGAACGAGCCCAGCTGCTCGCGCCGCTCGACGCCACAGGCCCGTCGGACGACATCGGGCAGGTCACCCGGCACGGTGATGCCGGCGTCGACCGCGTCCTCGAAGTCGTGGCAGACGTAGGCGATGCGGTCCGCCCAGCTCACCACCTCGCCCTCGGGTGTGCGCGGAGCCGGTCGCGACCAGCTGTGGTTGCGCACGCCGTCGAGCGTCTCGGCGCAGAGGTTGAGCGGGGCGAGCACGACATCGGCACCCCATGCCGCATGGTCGTAGCCCTCGGGGATGTAGGGCGAGAGCGCGTCCTCGCTCGCGTGCCCTCCGGGACCGTGCCCGCAGTCGTGTCCGAGGGCGATGGCCTCGGTGAGGGCGACGTTGAGTCGGAGCACGCGGGCGATGGAGACGGCGACCTGGGCGACCTCGAGCGCATGGGTGAGGCGCGTGCGCTGGTGGTCGTCGGGGAAGACGAAGACCTGGGTCTTGCCCGCCAGGCGCCGGAAGGAGGCCGAGTGCAGGATCCGGTCGCGGTCCCTCTCGAAGCAGGTGCGATAGGGATCGGGTTCCTCGGGTGTCGCGCGCGTGCCGGCACCGGTGGCGCGCGTGGCGAGAGGGGCCAGCTCGGGAGGAACGTCGAGTTCGCGCTCGGCTCGATCGGCGACCTCGGTGGTGCCCAGACCCGCCCATGAATCCGCATGGGCGAGGGTGATGCCCGGCGAGGCACTGTTGCCCACCATGGTGGAGACCCACACCCGATTGCGCTCGTCGTCACCCGTGTTCCGCATCGGGACCACGATAGGCGGGGGGTGCATCGGGAGGCCGCGCCTCGCCGAAGCGCGTCGGTCGCGGCAGTAGCCTCGGCGTGTCCTATGAGCGCGTTCGTCGACGAGTCCCAACTCAACGTCCGGGGCGGGGACGGTGGGGCGGGATGCGTGGCCTTCCGACGCGAGGGTCCCGTCGCCTTCGGCGGGCCCAACGGCGGGGACGGCGGCAAGGGCGGTGACGTCTGGCTCGTGGCCGACCGCAACGTGGCGTCGTTGCTCGCGTTCCGGGACCATCCGCATCGACGGGCGGCCAACGGCGTCCACGGCAAGGGCAAGGATCTCCACGGCAAGCGGGGTGAGGACCTCATCGTGCGGGTCCCCGAGGGCACGGTGGCCCGAGACCTCTACACCGGCGAGATCCTCGCCGACCTGGTGGCCCACGGCGACAGGTGGTTGGCGGCCGAGGGAGGTCGGGGAGGCAGGGGCAACGCCCGGTTCCTCAACAACAAGCGACGGGCGCCCTCCTTCGCCGAGCAGGGGGAGGAGGGCCGCGAACGTTGGCTGTCGCTCGAGCTGAAATTGATGGCCGACGTGGCGCTCGTCGGTTTCCCCAACGCCGGCAAGAGCACGTTCATCTCGGTCGTCTCCGCGGCGAAACCGCGCATCGCCAACTATCCGTTCACCACCCTCGAGCCCCATCTCGGTGTGGTGCGCGTCGACGGGGACACCGAGTTCGTCATGGCCGACATCCCCGGTCTCATCGAGGGGGCGAGCGAGGGCCGTGGACTCGGGCATCGTTTCCTGCGCCACGTGGAGCGCGCTCGCGTACTGTGCTACCTCATCGACCTCGTGGCGATGGACGGCATCTCCCCCGACGACCAGCTCGCCATCCTGCGCCGCGAGGTGGGCAACTACCGACCGGAACTCCTCGAGAGACCGTCGCTCGTCGTGGGGACCAAGACGGACAGCGCCGACGAGGCGGTGGTCGCGGCTTGGCCGCACATGTCGATGTCGTCGGTGACGATGCACAACGTCCGTGCCGTGCTGGGGGCGCTCGCCACCCGTGTTTCCGGGGCACGGGCCGCCGAGCCGGTGGGCGAGGCGACGATCATCATGCGACCCGACCCGGAGAACTCGTGGGTGGAGAGGATCGGGGACAACGAGTTCCGCGTCCACGGACGAGCCGCGGAGCGGGCCGTTGCCCTCAACGACGTCACCACGCCGGAGGCGCTCAACTACATCGACGATCGGCTCTCCCGCCTCGGGGTACCTCGATTGCTCTCGCGGGCCGGGGCCGTCGAGGGTGACGTCGTGTGGGTGGCGCAATTCAGTTTCGAGTACGCGCCGGACGTGTGAACCTGTGGGAATGCGCGTCGTCGTCAAGATCGGTTCCTCCTCGCTGACCCGCGAGGACGGCAGGCTCCGCCATGACGTGGTGGGGTCGGTGGCGGACCAGCTCGCCGCGGCCCGCGCCGACGGGCACGAGGTGCTCCTCGTGACGTCGGGAGCGGTGGCCTCCGGCGTGGCCGGACTCGGCATGGCCACCCGTCCGGCCGACGTGCTCACTCTCCAGGCCCTCTCGGCCGTCGGCCAGCCCAGGTTGATGGCGGCCTACGACGAGGCACTGTCACGGCACGGGATCGTGGCGGCCCAGGTGCTCCTCGTCGCCCGGGACTTCGTCGACCGCACCCAGTACCTGCACGCCCGTGACACGATCGTGCGTCTGCTCGAACTGGGGTGTCTGCCGGTGCTGAACGAGAACGACGCGGTGGCGAGCAACGAGATCCGCTACGGGGACAACGACCGGCTCGCCGCACTCGTGGCCCACATGGCCGGGGCCGACATGCTCCTGCTGCTCACCGACACCGACGGCCTCCACACCGCCGATCCGCGCACCGATCCGTCGGCGCGGGTGGTGCCCGTCGTGACCGCGGACGACCCGCTCCTCACGGTGTCCACCGGAGGGGCCGGATCGGCGCGGGGCAGCGGGGGGATGTCCTCGAAGCTCGCGGCGGCGCGCATCGCCTCCTGGTCGGGGGTGTCCACGGTCATCGCCTCGGCGTCGCGCGACGACGTGGTGCGCGACGCCCTCACCGGCGCGGACGTGGGCACACGATTCCTCGCCCACGACCGCCAGTTGTCGGCACGCCGTCTGTGGGTGGCGTTCGCCGCCGAGGTCGGTGGCGCCGTGACCGTCGACGGGGGCGCCCGTCGGGCGATCGTCGGACGGGGGACGTCGTTGTTGCCCGCGGGCGTCACCGCCTGCGATGGCGAGTTCGAGGAGGGTGCCGTCGTCGACATCGTCGACGACACCGGAGCGGTGTTCGCCCGAGGCATCGCCGCCATGTCCTCGATGCAGGTCGCCTCGAACATGGGGCGACGCAGCGGCGACCTCGAGAACACCGGCTCGCGCGAGGTGGTCCATCGCGACGACCTCGTCGTGCTCGTCGACGGCTGAGCGCCGCTCCTCGGGTCAGGCCGCGGGGCGCGGCCCACCGCGTCCCGGCAGGAGAGCGGAGAGGTGACGGGTCTCGGGGAGACGCACGATCCACGAGGTCGCGAGGTAGACGCCGAGACCTGCGGCCGTGCAGGCCAGCACTTCGGCCACCCGGGCCACGTCGCCCGTGGGACGGACCGCGCGCTCGAGGACCCACACGACCGCGCCCATGGCCGCCGCCGCGGCGGACGAGCGCCACAGGGCGGACAGGAACGAGGACCAGTGGACGGCGCGGTGGGCGCGGTGCAGCAGGACGAGGGCCACCACCGACGACACCATGTAGGCGATCGCGAAGGCGAGACCCAGTCCGAGCACGCCGTGTCGACCCACGAGGAGGAGGGCGAGAACGATGTTGAGGGCGTTCTCGAAGACGTTGACCCAGAACGGCGTGCGCGTGTCCTCGTGGGCGTAGAAGCCGCGCAGGGCGAAGATGTAGAGCGAGAAGCCGACGAGGCCCACGGAGAACCCGGCGAGGGCCCTGGCGGTGTTGTCCACCGCCGAGACCCCGAAGTTGCCGTGTTCCAGGAACGCGGCGATGGTGGGGCGGGCGAGGATGACCATGGCGACGGAGGCCGGCACGGTGAGCGCCGTGATGAGGCGCAGACCCGAGGACATCCGGGAGGCGAAACCCTCCGGGTCCCCGGAACGGACGCGGCGGGTCAGTTCCGGGACGAAGGTCGTGGCCACCGAGATGGCGAGGAGGCCGTGGGGGAGCATGAAGAAGGTGTAGGCCTTGCTGTAGGCGTCCTGGTCCCCGCTGCCCGGCTGGGCCAGGTTCTTGATGACCACGAGGGCCACCTGATTCGTCGCCACGTACCCGAAGGTCCACGCCGAGAGCCGCACCACCGCGCGCACGGCGGGATGCCGGAAGTCGGGCCGGAAGCGCAGGGGGACGCCGGCCGCGCGCACGGCCGGCACGAGGACGAGTCCCATGGCCGCGATGCCACCCGTCGCCGACAACGTGAGGAGCCAGAAGAGCGCCGGGTCCGAGAGGGCATCGTCGAGTGTGGGGGCCCCGTCGCGCAGAACGGGGATGAGGAGCAGGAGCGAGATCGTCACGACATTGGCCAGCACGGGCGACCACGCCGCGGCGAAGAAGCGCCTGCGGGAATTGAGGATCGCGGATCCGAGCGCGGTGAGGCCGTAGAAGAAGATCTGCACGAGGAAGATGCGGGAGAGCGCGGTGCCGACCCGTCGGTAGAGATCGGCGTCCACGGCGTCGCTCGGGGAGAGCGAGTACAACCGGAAGACGAGGGGCGCGGCGAGGACCGCGACGACGGTCGCGAGAACGAGGACGACGAGGGAGGTGGAGACGACGGCCGTCGTCGAGTCGTCGTCTCCGTCCTCATGGAACCGGGTGAAGAGCGGGACGAGGCTGGCGGCGAGCACACCGCCCACGAGGAGCTCGTAGATCGAGTTGGGTGAGTTGTTCGCCCCGTCGAACGCGTCGGCGAGGGCGGTCTGGCCCAGCACGATCCCGAGAACGACCACCCGCAGCAGACCGGTGAGCCGGGACATCGCCGTTCCGAGGGCGACGACGACGGTGTCCCTGAACATCCCGCCCACACTATGGGGCGCACCGCCCGGGGAACGGGGGCCCAATGCCCCGGAACGCGGCGGCCACAAGTAGTTTGGGGTCCTTATGGCACCCCGCTTCGAATCCGTGCAGGCCGTTCGCGACGGCCTGAAGTCCGTCAACTATCTCGCCGACGAGGGCATCGCGGGTGTGGCCTTCCTCGCCGACCGTCTGGCCAAGCCGATCCTCGTCGAGGGCCCGGCCGGAACCGGCAAGACGCAGTTGGCCAAGAGCGTCGCCGAGATGACCGGGGCGCGCCTCATCCGCCTGCAGTGCTACGAGGGCCTCGACGAGGCCAAGGCGCTCTACGAGTGGAACTACAAGAAGCAGCTCCTGCGCA
>CAZSNB010000009.1:0-65385 GCA_964608285.1 uncultured Bifidobacterium sp. | reverse complement strand
CCCATCGTCCCGATGTTCACATGCGGCTTCGTGCGCTCGAACTTTGCCTTGCTCACTTTTCTCTTCTCCTTGTGGGGGTTTTCCTGTGGTAGCGGCGATCGGGATCGAACCGATGACCTTCCGATTATGAGCCGGATGCTCTGACCAACTGAGCTACGCCGCCTCGGCGTACCGGTCGTTCCACCATCTGGGCGAGCCCCGATGGCTGAGCCCTCTGTGGGAATCGAACCCACGACCTTTTCCTTACCATGGAAACGCTCTGCCGACTGAGCTAAGAGGGCGTGCTTGTGGAGGTCACCCTCCACGAGCCAGACGGATGAGGCTAGCGGTGCGGGGGCGGGAACCGCCACTAGCGTTCCGGCCCATGGGAGCCCCCGGACAGGTCGTTATCCGCCACGCGACCCCGGCCGACGCTCCCGCCCTGGCGGCGATCTACAACCACGAGGTGGAGCACGAGACCTCCACCTTCGACCTCGTCCCCCGGTCCCTCGAGGAGCAGCTGGCCTGGCAGGAGGCCCGGGAGGGCGCCTTCTGCGTGTTCGTGGCCGATCTGGACGGCGAGGTGGCCGGATTCGGGGCCCTGTCCCCCTACAAGGAGCGGGCCGCCTACCGCACGAGCGTGGAAGACTCGGTCTACGTGCGCCGGGACCTGGCCCGGCGCGGCATCGGCCGGGCGCTCGTCTCCCACCTGCTCGACACCGCCGCCGCGGGCGGCTTCCACACGGTCATCGCCCGGATCACCACCCTGTCGGAGGGGTCCCTGGCCCTGCACGAGGCGCTCGGCTTCGCGATGGTGGGGGTGGAGCGCCAGATCGGGCGCAAGTTCGGCCGCTGGCTCGACGTGGCCATCCTGCAGTGCCTGCTCGAGGAACGATCCGTCGGCAGAACCGGAACCTGACCGCGAAAATGTTCGACCCCGCCGGCGAACCGGCGGGGTCGAACACGGGTTGGGCTGATTTCTCGCCGCCGGCATCATAACGACGCCGACGGGAAACCGCGTTGGTGGGCCGGGAAGGATTCGAACCTTCGTAGGCAGTGCCGGCAGATTTACAGTCTGCTCCCTTTGGCCGCTTGGGTACCGACCCCCACGTGGCGGATGCTCCCGGGGGAGCCTCCCCTTCCCTCGCGGGAAGAGACCCGAGGTTAGCGGGTGACTAGCCTTCCCCCCATGCCCTCGTTCGACGTCGTCTCGGAAGTGGACCGCCAGGAACTGCGCAACGCGGTCGACCAGGCCCAGCGGGAGATGGTCAACCGCTTCGACTTCAAGGGGACCGATTCATCGATCGAGCAGAACGAACTCGTCATCACCATCCGCACCATCTCCGAGGAGAAGGCCCGGGCGGTGCGCACCCTCCTCGAGGAGAAGATGGTCAAGCGGGGCATGTCCCTCAAGGGCATCGAATGGGGCAAGTTCGAGCAGGCCTCGGGGGACACCGTGCGCCAGGTGGTGACCATCAAGGTCGGCATCGGGTCGGACAAGGCCCGGGAGATCAACAAGCTCATCAAGGAGAAGGGTCCCAAGGGCGTCTCCAGCCAGACCCAGGGCGAGCAGGTGCGCGTGACCGGCAAGAAGCGCGACGACCTCCAGGCCGTGATCGCGCTGCTCAAGGGCGCCGACCTCGGCATCCCGCTCCAGTTCGAGAACTTCCGCGACTAGGCCGCTCCCCGGGGCGCGGGAGGGTCAGTCCTCGGTCGGGGCCTCAGCCGCACGTCGCTGCAGTTCGTGCACGACCCCGGCATCGGCCAGCGTCGTCGTGTCGCCGAGATTGCGGCCCTCGGCCACGTCGCGCAGCAGCCGCCGCATGATCTTGCCGCTGCGGGTCTTCGGGAGGTCGGGCGTGAAGTAGACGGTCTTGGGTTTGGCGATGGCACCGATCTCGCGGGCCACATGGTCGCGCAACGCCGCCTCGTCGACGGAACTGCCGCCCACGAGGGTGACGTAGGCGATGATCGCCTGACCCGTCGTGGCATCCGACGCCCCCACGACCGCGGCCTCGGCCACGGCAGGGTGGGAGACGAGGGCGGACTCCACCTCGGTGGTGGAGATGCGGTGGCCGGAGACGTTCATCACGTCGTCCACCCGTCCGAGCAGCCACAGGTAACCGTCGGCGTCCAACTTCGCGCCGTCGCCGGCGAAGTAGCGGCCGGGGAACCGGCTCCAATAGGTCTCGCGGTACCGCTCGGGATCGCCCCAGATGCCGCGCAGCATGCCGGGCCACGGCCGCGTGAGGGTGAGGTATCCCCCGCCCTTCTCGACGACGCGACCGTCGTCGTCGACCACCTCGGCGCCGACCCCGGGCAGGGGGAAGGTGGCCGACCCGGGCTTCGTGACGGTGAGACCCGGAAGCGGGCTGATCATGATTCCGCCCGTCTCGGTCTGCCACCAGGTGTCGACGATGGGGCACCGCCCGCCGCCGATGTGCTCGTGGTACCACATCCAGGCCTCGGGGTTGATGGGCTCCCCCACGCTGCCGAGGAGGCGCAGCGACGACAGGTCGTGCTTGGCGGGCTCCTCGACGCCCCACTTCATGAAGGTGCGGATGGCCGTCGGCGCGGTGTAGAAGATCGTCACGCCGTACTTCTCGATGATCGACCACATGCGGTCGTTGCCCGGATGGTTCGGCACCCCCTCGTACATCACCTGGGTGGCTCCGTTGGCGAGCGGGCCGTAGACGATGTAGGAGTGCCCGGTGATCCAACCCACGTCGGCGGTGCACCAGTAGACGTCCTCCTCGGGCCGCAGGTCGAAGACGTGGCGGTGCGTGTAGGCGACGTGGGTGAGGTAGCCCCCGGTCGTGTGCATGATGCCCTTGGGCTTGCCGGTGGTGCCCGAGGTGTAGAGGAGGAACAGGAGCTGCTCGGCGTCCATGGGCTCGGCCGGGCAGACCGGATCGGCCGCCGCCATGAGGTCGTGCCACCACAGGTCGCGGCCCGGGGCCATCGTCACGTCGTTCCCCCCACGGCGCACCACCACGACCCGCTCGATGCTCGGGCACGAGGCCACCGCCTCGTCGGCCTGGGGCTTGAGGGGGAACACCTCGCCCCGGCGCCAGCCGCCGTCGGCCGTCACGAGCACCTTGGCGGACGCGTCGTTGATGCGGTCGGCGAGCGCCTGGGAGGAGAACCCCCCGAACACCACCGAGTGCGCGGCCCCGATGCGGGTGCACGCCAGCATCGCCACGGCCGCCTCCGGGATCATCGGCATGTAGATGTTGACCCGGTCGCCCTTCGCCACGCCGAGGGAGAGCAGCACGTTGGCGAAACGCTGCACCTCGTCGAGGAGCTCGGCGTAGGTCACGGTGCGGGTGTCGCCCGGCTCGCCCTCGAAGTGGAACGCCACCCGGTCGCCCCGACCCGCGAGCACGTGGCGGTCGAGACAATTGTGGGACACGTTGAGCGTGCCGCCCACGAACCAGCGGGAGAACGGGAGGTCCCACTCGCACACGGACCCGAACGGTGTCGCCCAGTCGAGCAGGTCGCGGGCCTGGCGCGCCCAGAACGCCTCGTGGTCGGCGGCGGCCTCCTCGTGGAGGGAGGAATCGGTGACGAGGGCGCGTCCGACGAAGGACGGGGGCGGGGGAAAGCGGCGTTGCTCGAGGAGCAGGTCGTCGATCGCGTCGTGGTGTCCCTGGTCGGCCATGTCATGTCCCCCGGGGCGCACCCTAGTGAAGGGACCCGGCATCGCGCCCCGCCGGGGGCAAGACTGGGACGATGCCCACCGACACCACCCGCATCCGACACGGGGACACCGGGCACCGCTACGGCCCCACGGAGTGGGCCCTCACCGCGGCGATCGCCCTCACCTGGGGGGCCTCGTTCCTGTTCATCGCCGTCGCCATCGACCACGTCGCCACCCAGGTCGTGCCGCTCGGACGCCTGGCCTTCGGGGCACTCGCTCTCGCCCTCATCCCCGCGGCCCGCGGGCGCATCGCCCGGGAGGACATCGGGCGCTTCATCGTGCTCGGGGTGGTGTCCATGACGGTGCCGTTCCATCTGTATCCCCTCGCCGAGCACACCGTGTCCTCCTCGGTGACGGGCATGATCAACGGCTCCATCCCCGTCACGACGGTCGTCGTCACCGCGGTGCTCGCCCGCAGCCTGCCCAGTCGCCAGCGGGTGACGGCGGTCCTCATCGGCTTCACCGGCATCGCCCTCATCTCGTTCTCCAGCGTCGGCGGCGAGGGCGACGCCGCCTCGGTCCACGGGGTCGCGCTCCTCCTCCTCGCGACGTGCTGCTACGCGGCCACCGCCGGGCTGTCGCGCGAGCTGCAGCTGAAGTACGGCACCCTGCGCACGATGATGTGGGCCGAGATCATCGCGCTCGTGGCCTCGCTCCCCTTCGGGCTCCCCGCGCTGGCACGGAGCAGTTTCTCCTGGGAGGCGCTCGGGGCCCTGTTCATGCTCGGCACGTTCGGGACGGGCTTCGCCTATCTCATCTACGGCACGCTCATCGTGCGCGCCGGAACGGTGCGCGGGATGATCGGGGTGTTCTTCACTCCCGTGGTGGCCACCCTGCTCGGGGTGCTCGTGCGCGACGAGCGCATCAGCATCGTCGCGGTGGCGGGGATGTTCGTCGTTATCCTCGGGGCCTGGCTCACGAGCAAACCCGACATGCGGTCGGCCCCGGCCGGCTCCTGACCGCGCTCACGCGCGCCATTCGACGACGAGGAAACCCCCGAGGCCGGCCGGGTCGAGGAGCGCCTCGGATTCGCTGACACGACTGCGCATGCGCAACGCCTCGAGGCCCGGCGCGGCGGCGGATTCGTGCCAGACCTTCTTCCCCTCCTCGACCAGTTCCTCGATGCCCCACAGACGCAGGAACTGGGCCTGCGTGCGCACGACGTCGGGTTCGCGCACCGCCGCCAGTTGGTCGAGACACACCTGGGTGGTGATGTCCTGCTCCCCGACCGCGACGAGCCAGTGCCCGCCGCGCTCGTGCCCCCGGTAGGTGCGCAGCCACTCGCGCCACGGCATGCGTGACACCTCGGCGGTGGTGGCACTCACGTAGTCGAGAACCCACACCGCACCTTTCTCCAGCGACGCGAGGGCCCCGGCCAACCACTGCGCAGCCGCGGTCTGCACCGGGGCGCGGTCCCCGAGCCGGGCACCTGCGGGCAGGATGTCGGGTGGAGGGTCGTTGCCGAGGACCTCCACGAACCGCGCGCCATCGAGGGCCACACGGGCGGGACGCCATATGTCGTCGTGCACCCACATCTGGAACGGGAGGTTGTCGAGGAGTTCGTTGGCGAGGATGACGCCCGCCTCCACACGGTCCGGCATCGTCGCGGTCGACTCCACGCCGTCGGGATGCAGGGCGCGCTGCGATGCCGAGACCTCGACGGCCACGAATCGCCCGCGTTCGAGGCACCGGGGCGAGGCGGCGAGCACCGCACGCGCCAGTGTTCCCGGACCGGCACCGGCATCGACCACCGTGAATCCGTCGGGCTCGCCGAGGCGTTGCCAGACGTCGTCGAGGGCCCGGGCGATCACCGCACCGAAGAGGGGCCCCACCTCCGGCGACGTGAGGAAGTCCCCCCGTCGACCGGCGCGTCCCGGGGTCGGCGACGTGTAGAAGCCGCGGGGGCCGTAGAGGGCGATGTCCATGAACCGGTCGAAGGGGACCGATCCCCCCGCGTCGCGGATCGCGGCGGCGAGGTCGTCAGTTGCCGAAGGCACCGGCGAGGCCCGCGAGGTCGCCGAAGTGGATGACGAGTCCCGGGAAGACACCGAGCAGGAGCGTGAGCACGCCCGTGATGCCGAGCGACACCGCGACGGCCGAGGGAACCGGGACGGCGGACTCGTCGCCGTCCGGCGAGGGCTTCATCCACATCTCGCGCAGCACGGTGCCGTAGTACCCGAAGGCGATGGCCGAGTTCACCGCCCCGATCGCGGCCAGCACGTAGGCCCACGTGGTCTCCGCCGACACGAGCGACTGGAACGCGGCGAACTTGCCGAACCATCCGCCGAAGGGCGGGATGCCGGCGAGGGACGCCATGAAGAACGTCATGAGCACGGCGAGGGCCGGTGCCCTGCCGAAGAGCCCGCCGTAGGAGGAGATCGCACCGGATTTCGTGCGACGCGCGACCGCGATGACCACGGCGAACACGCCGAGGTTCGTGGCCGCGTAGACGAGCAGGTACGTGACCACGGCCCGCAGGGCGGACTCCGCGGTGCCCTCGATGCCGGCGACGGCGAGGGGCATGAGGATGAAGCCGCCCTGGGCCACCGAGGAGTAGGCGAGCATGCGCACGATGTTCGTCTGCTTGAGCGCGAGGAAGTTGCCCACGGACATGGTGAGTGCCGACAGCACCCAGAACACCGGCTGCCACACGTCGGCAGAGCCGGGGAACGCCGTGTAGACGACCACAACGAGGGCCACGAAGCCCGCCGCCTTGGAGGCCACCGAGAGGAAGGCGGTGACCGGGGTGGGTGCACCCTCGTACGTGTCGGGGGCCCAGGTGTGGAACGGGACGGCCGACACCTTGAAGGCGAAGCCGATGACCACGAACAGGACGGCGAGGGCGCGCACGGCCGTCACCTCGTCGGCCAGGTACGCCCCGATGTCGGCGAGGCGCGTCGAGCCGGAGAGGCCGTACAGCAGCGACATGCCGTAGAGCATGATGGCGGAGGCGAAGACGCCGAGCAGGTAGTACTTCATGCCGGCCTCGTTCGAACGCCGATCGCTCTTGCGCCAGGCCGCCAGCATGTAGGCCGGGATCGACAGGAACTCGAGCGACACGAACACCGACACGAGGTCGCGGCTCGACGCCATCATCACCATGCCGGTCAGGCTGGTGAGGAGCAGAACCCAGTACTCACCCTCGTGGTAGCCCCCGTCGCGCAGGTGGTCGGTGGACAGGAGCACCACCACGTAGCCGGCCAGCAGGAAGAGACCCTTCATGACGAGGCTGAAGTCGTCGATGACGTAGCGGCCGTCGAACATCGATCGCACCCCGCCGTCCGAGAGGGCCAGGGTGAGCACCGGCACGAACGCGGCCAGCAGGACCCAGGACGACACCGTGGCCAACAACCACTTCCTCGCCTCGGCGAGGAAGAGATCGAGCAGCAGGACGACCACCAGACCGCCCGCCAGGACCATCTCCGGGGCGAGGGCGTGGTAGTCGATCGTCGGCGCGCTCCACGCGGTCGTCAGCAGGGAGAGGGGCACGGATCAGCCTCCGAACACCGACAGAGTGACCCCGACCGCGGGATCGAGCACCTTGAACATGAGCTGCGGATAGACGCCGAACACGACGATGGCCACGAGGAGCGGCGCCCAGGCGATCATCTCGAACCGGGTGACGTCGTGGATGTCCGCATGGCCGTGGTCGCCGTGCGCGTCGTGACCGTGCCCGTCGTGACCGTGGCCGCCGCCGAACTCGGCGGTCGGCTCACCGAAGGCCGTGCGCTGATAGAGCCACAGCAGGTACGCGGCGGCGAAGACGGTGCCGATCGCCGCCACCACCATGTACACGCGGAAGGTGGTCACCGGGAGTCCGTCGAGGGGCTGGTACGCCGAGAGGATCGCGGGGACCTCGCCCCAGAATCCGGCGAGACCGGGGAGACCGAGCGAGGCCATCGCGGAGAACCCGAGGATCCAACCGAGTCGCGGCATCTGCTTCAGCAGACCCGACAGACGCGCGATCTCCAGCGTGTGGTACCGCTCCTTCACGCTCCCGGCGAGGAAGAAGAGCATGCCGGTGATGAGGCCGTGGGCCACCATGCCGAAGATGGCCGCGTTGAGGCCGAACGAGGTGAGCGTCGAGATGCCGAGCATGACGAACCCCATGTGGGCCACCGAGGAGAAGGCGATGAGGCGCTTCATGTCCGTCTGGGCGAGGCATCCGAGCGCCCCGTAGATGATGCCGATGACCGCGAGCAGGCCGATCCAGGGGGCCCATTCGACGGCACCCTCGGGCAGGATCGGGATGGCGATGCGGACGAAGCCGTACGTGCCGAGCTTCAGAAGGATCGCGGCCAGGATGACCGAGCCCTGGGTGGGTGCCTGCGTGTGGGCGTCCGGCAGCCAGGTGTGGAAGGGGAACATCGGCACCTTCACCGCGAATCCGATGAACATGCCGGCGAACAGCCAGACCTGGGTGTTCCTGGCGATGTCGGCGCCGTTCTCCACGAGGTAGGGGATGGAGAAGCTCTCGGCACCCGTCTTGAAGAACAGCGCGAGGAACGACACCAGCATGAGGGCGGAGCCGAACATCGTGTAGATGAAGAACTTGAGCGACGCGTACTGGCGCTGCTCCCCGCCCCAGACACCGATCATGAAGTACATCGGCAGGAGCACCAGTTCGAAGAACACGAAGAAGAGGATGAGGTCCCGGGCGATGAAGGTGCCGGCCATGCCCGTCTGCAGCAGGAGCATGAGGATGAAGAAGGCCCGGGGATTGCCCGGTGCCGGCACGTGGTCCCAGCTGTAGATCATCACGAGGAACGTGATGACCATCGAGAGGAAGTACAGCGGCAGGCTGATGCCGTCGATGCCGATCTCGTACGAGCTCTTGATGACCTCGATCCACTCGGCGCGGGCCGCGAACTGCATCGTCCCGGCGTTGCCGTAGTCGAACAGCACCAGGGTGAGCACGCCGACTGCGAGGGTGGCGCCCGCCGTCACCAGGGCGACGGCCTTCGCCTCGGTCTCCTTGGCGCGGGGCAGGAGGAGCATCACGAGGACGCCGACCATCGGCAGGAACGTGCCGACGGTGAGCACCCAGTTGTTGTCGCCCATCACTTCTTGCATGGTTGGTTGCTCCTCAGGTGTTGATGATGACGAGCACGAGGGCGCCGATGGCGGTCGCGCCGAACAACAGCGCCCCGTACTGGTTGACTTTTCCGGACTGGACGGGGCGCAACGCGCTGCCGGCACCCTGTGCCGCGTCGCCCGCACCCTTCACCGCGCCGTCCACGACGCGTTGGTCCACGTTGCGATAGACCCAGCCGGCGGCCGAGCGCAGCGAGGTTCCGACCCCGTTGACCACGCCGTCGAGCACGCGCTGGTTGACCCAGTAGGCGCCCCGCGCGATGGGGTGGGCGATGGCCCTCACCACGACGTTCTCGTAGAGCGCGTCGAGGTAGTACTTGTTGGCCAGGAACGCGTAACCCGCACCGAGCACACGGTTGCGTCGGGTGAGACCCACGAGCGCGGCCGAACGGCGGGTGTAGAGCGCCACCGACAAGAACCAACTCGCCGCGATGCCGGCGAACACGATCCCGAGCGACAGAGCGGCCTTCGACCACTTGAACGGGGCGTGATTGAGCTTGGGTGCGGCGCAGATCCCCTCCTGCGGCGTCTCCTTGCCGCACGGGCTGTCGGAATGACCGCCCTCGGCCGCCGAGAGGGAGGCGCCAGGACCGCCCGTCACCGTGGCCAATCCCGTGGGATTGATGACGGCCGGGCTCGGTTCGACCCACTTCTTGAGGTTCTCCCAGCCCGATCCGAACGGTGTCGCGTTGATGAGACCCGCGGACAGGGCGAGCGTCGCCAGGATGACGAGTGGCACCGTGATGAGGCGGCCGGACTCGTGCGGTCCGTGCGCGGCGTGGTCGTCGTGACCGCCGCCGTGCGCATCGTGACCGTGCGCATCCTGACCATGGTCGTCATGGACACCGTGGCCGTGCTCGTCGTGGCTCTCCCCCGCCGCCGCACCGCGGGGCTCGCCGAAGAACGTCAGGTAGGTGGCCCGCGTCATGTAGGCCGCCGTGAGGAAGGCGCCGACGAGGCCCACGATCATGAACGCGTCGTACCCGCCGTACCCGACGTTGTCGATGATCTCGTCCTTGGAGAAGAAGCCAGCGAAGGGGAACACGCCCATGAGCGCCAGGGTCGAGACGATCCAGGTGACGAAGGTGATCGGCATGTGACGGCGCAGGCCGCCCATGTCCTTCTTCATGTCGAAGGAGTGGTGCGAGGCGCTGTGGCTGATCGACCCGGCCCCGAGGAAGAGGCAGGCCTTGAAGAACGCGTGGGTGAAGATGTGGAACACCGCCGGCAACCAGGCGCCGGCACCGAGTCCCAGCATCATGTAGCCGAGCTGGCTGACGGTCGAGTACGCCAGCACCTTCTTGATGTCGGTCTGCACGAAGGCCAGGAGCGCGGCCGCGATGATCGTGATGCCGCCGATGACGACGATGAGATTGACGCCCGATCCGGTGATGTTCAGGCCCTCCCAGAACACCGGATAGACGCGCGCCACGAGGAACACGCCGGCCACGACCATCGTCGACGAGTGGAGCAACGAGCTGACCGGGGTCGGGCCGGCCATGGCGTCCGGGAGCCATGTGTGCAGGGGGAACTGGCCGCTCTTGCCGATGGCGGCGATGAAGAGCGCGACGGCACCCACGGTGATGGCCGCCGACGAGGGGTCACCCGACAGCGCCCAGGCCGACAGTCCGCGGATGGAGAAACCCGACACCCCGAGCGTCTCCTGCGTCCAATCGTTGGCCGCGAAGTACAGCACCGAGGTTCCCACGAGCAGTCCGACGTCCCCGGTTCGGGTCGTGAAGAACGCCTTGAGCGCCGCGCGACTGTTGGCGCCGTCCTCCCACCAGTGGCCGATGAGCATGAACGAGCACAGGCCCATGATCTCCCAGCCGAGGATGAGCTGGATCATGTTCTCGGCCACGACCATGTTGAGCATGCCGGCGGAGAAGAGCGTCAGGGAGGCGAAGAAGTGCGTGTAGCGACGGTCACCGCGCAGGTACTCGAGCGAGTAGACCTGCACGAGCGTCGAGATGAACGCCACGACGACGAGGATCGTCACGGTCAGTCCGTCGACGTGGAGGCCGATGCCGAGCGGAACGCCCGCGTTCTGCCACCACGTCCAGGTGCGCACGACCGGTCCGACCCAGGTGCCCTCCTCGACGGAGCCGACCCGGTCGATCCACTGCCAGGCGGCCATCGCCGACAGGAACAGGGACACCGCCATCGAGGCGATGCCGAACTCGGACCCGCCGCGCGGCATGCGCTTGCCGAGGAAGATGATGAGGAAGAACGCGACCGCGGGGACGACGGGGATGAGCCAGGCGTTCTCCAGGAACCATCCGCTCGGCAGGTCGGACGCGGCGACCGCCTCGGCGGCGAAGAGGGAAGCGGCGGTGTGCATGGGTCAGCCCTTCATCTCCGCGAGTTCGTCGAGCGCGACGCTCCGGCGGTTCCGGTACATGAGGATGACCATCGCCAGTCCCACCCCGACCTCGGCCGCGGCCACCGCGATGACGTAGAGGGCGAAGGTCTGGCCGTCCACCGAGCCGTTGCGCAGGGAGAAGGCGAGGAGGTTGATGTTCACCGAGTTGAGGATGAGCTCGATGGACATCAGCACGAGCACCGCGTTGCGGCGCACGATGACCCCGTACACGCCGATGCAGAACAGCACCGCGCCGAGGAAGAGGAACTGGTTGAGCAGCACGGTCAGTCCCTCCTCGACAGGACGATGGCGCCGATGACGGCCGCCAGGAGCACGAACGAGATGGCCCAGAACGGCAGCAGGTGGTCGCCGAAGATGCTGTCGGAGAGCTCCATGGTGGACGTCACCGGGCCGTCGGCGGGCAGACGCTCGTCGCCGAAACCGTCGTTGAGGGCGACGACGAGACCGGCGAGCAACAGTCCGGCGACGGGCACGGCGACGATCCGGTTGCGGTTGTCCAGGTCCTTCTCGGCCCCGATGCGGGCGCGCGTGAGCATCGTCCCGAAGAGGAAGAGCACCATCACCGCGCCGATGTAGACGAGAACCTGGGTCACCGCGACGAACTCGGCGGCGAGCAGGATGTACTGGGCGGCGGCGCCGGCCATCACCGTCACGAGCCACAGGGCGGCGTGCACGACGTTGCTCGTGGTCACCACGCGCACCGCTGCCACGACCATCACCGCGGCGATGATCGCGAAGCCGATGTTCTGGGCGACGAGGACGTCGGACGCGAGGATCACTTCTTGCCCTTCGATTCCGCCCCGACCTCGTGGGCCGGCGCCTCGGGAACGGTCTCCATCCACTCGCCGAGCTTGTCCTTGTCGTGGAGCAGGTCGGCGATCCGGGGCTCGGAGTACTCGTACTCGGGGCTCCAGAAGAGCGCGTCGAACGGACAGACCTCCACGCAGATGCCGCAGTACATGCACAGGGAGAAGTCGATGTCGAAGCGGTCGAGCTTGTTGACCTTTCTGGGCGCCCCACCGGCACGGCGCGGCGGCGCGAGCTCCTTGTGGCCCTCGATGTAGATGCACCAGTCGGGGCACGAACGCGAACAGAGCATGCAGGAGGTGCAGTTGTCCTCGCGCAGGGCGATGACGCCGCGGGCGCGCAGCGGCGGCGCCTCCTTCTCGTGCGGGTACTGGACCGTGGCCGCGCCCTGCACCGTGGTGCGACCGAGCGTGGACAGGGTCACTCCGAGACCCTTGATGAGACCGGGGATCCTCGGCATCAGAACACCACCTTCAGCACGGCCGTCACCATGATGTTGACGAGGGACACGGGGATGAGGACCTTCCATGCGAAGGACTGCAGTTGGTCCTCGCGGAATCGCGGGTAACTGAACCGCACCCACATGACGATGAAGATCAGTGCCAGCATCTTGCCGAACAGCACGAGCGGACCGACGATGTTCATCCAGTTGTCCACGTCGTCGATGCCGGTCCAGCCGAACCAGGCGAAGGGGATCCCCCAACCGCCGAGGAACAGGACGGAGGCGATCATGGCGAACACGCCCGCGGTGGCGAATTCGCCGATGAAGAAGATGAGGAAGCGGAAGCCCGAGTACTCCGTCATGTAGCCGGACACGAGTTCGGACTCGGCGATCGGCATGTCGAAGGGCGGCTGGGTGAGTTCCGCCTGCAGGGCGATCATGAAGACGACGAACCCGACGAACTGGGTGAGGATGTAGGGGTTCCCGAGGCCGTCCCAGCCGAACATCTCCCCGGCGTTCTGTGCCACCACGATCTGCTGCAGGTTCATGGTGCCCGCCTGGATGACCACGCCGACCACGGCGAGCACCATCGGCAGTTCGTAGGCGATGAGCTGGCCGGCGGCGCGCAGGCCGCCCATCAGCGAGTACTTGTTGGCGCTGGCCCAACCGGCGATGAGGATGCCGAGGACCGACACGGACGACACCGCGAGCGCGTAGAAGATGCCGGCCTCGAAGTCGGTGAACCAGGCGTCCGGACCGAAGGGCACGACGGCCACGAGGAGGAACGTGCTGGACAGCACGATGAGCGGTGCCAGTTTGAAGATGAACCGGTCGGCGTTCGCCGGCTGGATGTCCTCCTTCTGCAGCCACTTGCCGACCTCGGCGAAGAGCTGCATGGAGCCGAACGGACCGGCCTCCATGGGGCCGAGGCGCGACTGCATGAACGACATCATCTTGAACAGAAAGACGTAGACGATCGTTCCCGCGGGCAGGAGGACCGCCACGAGCCCACCCAGCACGCGCAGCAACGACTCGGCCCAATAGGCCAGTTCGACGGAGAGGATCCCGCTCACCGGTCGATGTCCCCGAGGATGAAGTACAGCGATGCGAGGATCGTGATGATGTCGGGGACGTAGACGCCCTTGAGCACCCACGGCACCACCGAGATGTTGTTGAACGAGGCGCTGCGGATCTTCGTGCGGAACGGACCGAGGTCGCCCTTCGACACGACGTAGTAGCCCATCTCGCCGAGCGGGTTCTCCGTCGACACCCATGCCTCGCCCTCGGGCACCTTGATGATCTTGGGGACCTTGGTCATGACCGGCCCCGGCGGGAGGGTGTCGAGCAGTCGGTCGACGATGAGGGTCGACTCGCGCACCTCCTGGAGGCGCACCCAGCAGCGGGCGAAGGAGTCGCCGTCGGTGTGGGTCCACACCTTCCACTCCACCTTGTCCCATGCCATGGGCAGCTCCTGGTCGCGCCGCAGGTCCCAGTCCACGCCGCTCGCGCGCAGGTTGGCGCCCGAGAGTCCGAACTGAAGGGCGACGTCGCGCGGGATGACCCCGACGCCCTCGGTGCGGGAACGGAAGATCTCGTTGCCGAACAGCAGGCGCTCGATCTCGTCGCAGAAGTTGCGCAGACGCTTCATCGCCGAGCGCGTCTCCTCCACGAAGCCGGCCGGGAGGTCGTCCTTGAGGCCGCCGATGCGGTCGAAGTTCGGGTGGAAGCGGCCGCCGGTGGCGGACTCGATGAGGTTGAGCACGTGCTCGCGGTCGCGGAACGCGAGGAACACGGGTGTCACGGCCCCCATCTGCACCCCGAGGTCGCCGAGGAACAGCGACACGTTTGCGATGCGCGAGAGCTCGAAGAGGATGGTGCGGATGTGCTGGGCGCGCGGGGGCGCCTCGACGCCCATGAGCTTCTCGGCGGCCAGGATGAACGGCACCTCGTTGGCGAAGCTGCCCAGCCAGTCGATGCGGTTGATGAGGGCCGTCACCTGGGGGAAGGTGCGCACCTCGGTGAGCTTCTCGTAGCCGCGGTGCATGTACCCCGCCGACGGCTCGGCCCACAGCACCTTCTCCCCGTCGAGTCGGGCGATGATGCGCAGGGTGCCGTGGGTCGCGGGGTGCTGGGGCCCGATGTTGAGGGTCATGCCCTCCGTCTCGAGTTCCACGTTGACGCGCGCGTCGGCCGCCTGGGCCGCGATGTAGGAGAGTTGGCTGCGTTCGCCGAGCGTCGTCACGATTCCTCGTCCTCTCCGTCCTCGCCGGGCAGGGGCTCGACGTCCACGATCCCCGGCCACGGCTTCACCATGCGCGCGAGGAGGGGGAAGTCCTTGCGGAGCGGATTGCCCTCGAAGTCCGTCGGCAGGTACATGTTGCGAAGGTCGGGATGGCCGGCGAAGCCGATGCCGAACATCTCGTGGGCCTCGCGCTCGTGCCAGTTGGCGCCGGCGAACACTCCTGACCATGTCTCCATCGACATGGTGTCCTCCGGGACGTCGGCCTTGATGTTGATGCCGAGGCTCGTCCGGGGCTGCACCAGTCGGGCGAGCATCTGGAAACGCGTGGCTCCACCCGCGTAACCCTGACGGACGGTCATGTCGCGCTCCGGTGCCGGCTCGGTCGGGTCGTCCTCGCCCTTGCCGAACGGCGAGGGCATCCAGTCGATCGCCGAGAGGAAGCAGAAGTACGTGTACCCGAGACCGCGCAGGGTCTCGGCGACGGGGCGCCACGCGTGGGCGTCGACGCGCACCCACATGTCGTCACCCGCCTTGAGGTGGGTCTCGACGACCGCGGACCCGAGGGCGGCGCTGACCCGGGCCAGCTCGGCCTCCCGGACCTCGTCGCGCGGGTCGGCGGCGGCGTCAGTGGTCTGCGACAACGGGGACACCACCCTTCTCCGCGCTCGCGCCGTCGACCCCGGCGGACATGGGTCGTGTTCCCTCTCCGCGCCAGCGGGCGCCCATGTCCTCGTTCTTGATGCGCTGTTGCAGCAGCACGATGCCCTCGAGCAGGGCCTCCGGCCGGGGCGGGCAGCCGGGGACGTACACGTCGACGGGGATGATCTGGTCGACGCCCTTGGTCACCGAGTAACTGTCCCAATAGGGGCCGCCGCAGTTGGCGCAGCTTCCCATGGAGATGACGTACTTGGGCTCGGGCATCTGCTCGTAGAGGCGCCGGATGGCCGGCGCCATCTTGTCGGTCACCGTCCCCGAGATGACGACGAGGTCGGCCTGTCGCGGGGAAGCGGGCAGCGGAATGACCCCGAGACGCATGACGTCGTAGCGGGGAGACCCGAACGCCGCACCCATCTCGATGGCGCAGCACGCGAGTCCCCACTGGTACACCCACAGGCTGTAGGAACGGCCGAGGTTGAAGAGCGTGGTCAGCGGCTTGGGCAGGCGGCCCTTGTCGACGAGTCCCATGGCGCGCCCCCTACATCCAACGCAGGGCGCCCTTGCGCCATGCGTACACGAGACCCAGCAACAGAACACCGACGAAGAGGCCCATCTCCACGAGCCCGAAGACGGCGTAGCGCTCCAGCTGCGTGGCCCAGGGGAAGATGAACACCGCCTCGACGTCGAAGATCACGAAGAGCAGGGCGTAGACGTAGTAGCGCACCTGGCTCTGCGACCAACCCTCGCCGACGGGGTCGACGCCCGATTCGTAGGTGAGGAGCTTCTCGCGGTTCGGGCGGTTCGGGCGGATGAGGGCCGAGATGCCGAGGAGGAGGCCGGCGATGAGGAACGCGGCGAGACCGAACCAGACCACGGTGAGGTACGAGCGGAGGAACTCAGACATCGGGGTCGAAACTACTACGGGGGCCGTGAGGGCCCCGAACTTGCCCCGCGCGACAGACCATCGAGGCCATGTGCGGTTGTGACCCCGGATTAGCGTGGCGCACCGTGGCCCGACCCCTCGTCCTCGTCCCCGCCCGCCACTCCCCGCGCGCCGACGGACATCGCACGGCGGTGGTGAGCGGGGGTCGCCTCTACGCCGATGCCCTCGCGCGGGCGGGCGCCGTCCCCCTGTACCTGCCCCCCACGGACGAACCGGATGCGGTGCGCGATGCCGTCCGTGCCTGCGACGCGGTGTTGCTGCTCGGGGGCGGCGACGTTGCCCCCGAGCGCTACGACCGCGAGCGCGGCCCGGTCCTCCACGGCGTGGACGAGGATCTCGACGAGTTCGAGGTCGTCGCCATCACCGCCGCCCTCGACCGGGACGTCCCCCTGCTGGCGGTCTGCCGCGGGGCGCAGATCCTCAACGTGGCGCTCGGCGGCACCCTCCATCAGCACATCGGCGACGCCCACCGGGACGTGCTCCACGAGGTGACCGTCGAGCCCGGCACCCGCACCGCGGCCGCGGTCGGCGACGGACCCGTGCGGGTCCACTGCTTCCATCACCAGTCGGTGGATGACGTCGCCCCGGATCTCGTCGTGTCCGCCCGTCACTCCGACGGGACGGTCGAGGGCCTCGAGCACCGCTCGGCCCGCTGGTTCGTGGGCACCCAATGGCACCCCGAGGACACCGCCGGAACGGACTCCGCCCAACAGCGGCTCTTCGCCGCGTTCGTCAGCGCCGCGTCGCGACGGTGACGCTGCGCACCACGGTGCGCCCGCCGCGCGGCGTCACCGACACCGTCACGCGGCAACTGCCGTCCCGCAGCACCTGGAGCCGTCCCGTCGAGATCCTGCACGTCTCCAGGCTCTTCTTCCAGACCGTCAACGTCACGCGAGCACCCGGGGACACCGGAACGCCGGTCATCGCCGCGACCTGGGACGGGGTCAGCGGCACGGACGCGTACGCCGTCGCGGGACAGGCGACACCCGCCGCGGTCGCCACGGCACAGCGGTTCGACCCGACATGGAGGAGTCTGTGCGTGGTGAGGGAGGGCACGGACGAGACGATCGCCGTGGCGAGCGCGGGGATGGCCCGGTTCACCGACGCGGCGGTCGCCGAGGGGAGCAAGCCGAGCACCACCGCGGCGTAGCCGGCCACGTGGGGAGCCGCCATGGACGTGCCGCTGTACGTCGCGTACGCCGAGGTCGAGCCGATGGAGGCACCCTTCACTCCCACCCCGGGTGCGAAGACGTCGACGCAGGGGCCGTGATTGGAGAACGAGGCGTGCTCGTCGTCACCGTCGGATGCCGCCACGGTGATCGCGGACGGGGCGCGCGACGGCGAGCCGAGACAGGCGTCGGCCGATTCGTTGCCCGCGGCGACGACGACGGGGACGCCGCGTCCCGTGATGGCCGCCACGGCGGCGTCGATGGCCGGACTGGCTCCACCACCGAGGCTCATGTTCACCACCGCCCGACGGGTGCCCGCCGAGATGCGTCCGAGGATCCACTCGAGGCCGGCGACCACGGAGGAGTCCGATCCCCATCCGCCGCAGTCCAGCACGCGCACCGACACGACGGTCGCGGCCGAGGCCACTCCCACCCCGCGGCCCGCAGCGGTCGACGCCACATGGGTGCCGTGTCCGTGGCAGTCATCGGGCGTCCCGCCGACCGAGGTGAATCCGGGCCCGACCCGACCGGCGATCTCCTGGTGCGTCGGCATGACGCCCGTGTCGACCACGAAGATCGTCGTTCCCGCGCCGAAGCCGGGCAGGCCCATGAGTCCGTCGCGGGTGTTGGTCCGCGAGTCGATGCGGTCCGTTCCCCACGTGCCGGCCGCGACACGGGTGATGTCGCTGGCCCACGGAACGAAGACCTCGGACGGGACGGATGCGGGCGATGTCCCCGCCGCGTTGGACGCCCTCACGGAGAAGCGGTACGAGGTGCCGTTGGTGAGGCCGGTGATGGTGCAGCGGGGCGTGTCGCCCGGCGCGGTGCAGGTCCGCCCTCCCGGAGTGGCCACCGCGGTGTAGGAGGTCACGGTGGAACCGCCGACGAGGGGTTCGGTCCACGAGAGCACGGCCGACCGATCACCGGCCAGGGCCTGTGGTGCTCCGGGAGCGGACGGCACCACGAGCGTCTCGGCGGCGAGGGTGAGGAGGATGGGGCCGGATCGGGCCGGCCCGCCGGACGAATATCCGTCGATGGCGATGAAGTAGTGCACACCCGCCTCGGCGTCGAACTCGACGAGGCTCGTCAGGACGTCGTCGGCGTCGTCGTTGGCGGCCACTTCGACGAGTCCGGCGAAGGTGACCGCGGTCGGATCGGTGAGCCCGGTCGCCGCGTACACCGCCAGCACCGTGTCGAAGCCGCTGCCCGCGGTCGACACCGTCACTCGCGCCGCGGTCGGTGAGCTCCACCGGAACCACATCGACATGCCGCCGCCCACACCGGCGTGCACGGGTTCTCCCTCCTCACTGCCGGCCGACTCGTTGTCCGACTCCGTGGTTCCCTCGGGCACCGGAAGAGCGGCACCGATGTCGTCGTTCTCCCGGCCGAGCACGACGGGGTTCGACGAGCCCGAGGCGGGACTGGTGCCGTGGGCATTCGTGGCCGTCACGACGAACGTGTACCGGACGAACCTCGTGAGACCCGGGATCGTGCACATCGTGGTGCCGGCGGGGGCCGTGCAGGAGGCCCCGCCGTTCTCGGCGACGGCCGTGTACCCGGTGATCGGAGAGGACCCCTGTGACGCCGGCGACGACCAGGAGACCTTGACCTGGTCCGCCCCGACCGACGCAGCGACGACGTCGGTGGGCGGCGAGGGCGGCGAATCCTCGAGGACCGGGGTCAGATGCCAGGACAATGTGAAGGTGCCGAAGGTCGACCCGAAGGCCCCGATCTGCACGAGATACTCGGTGCCGGCCACGGCGGTGAACTCCAGCCGACTGCCCAGGGACCCGTTGCTGTCGTCGTCACGCGCCACGAGGTTCAGGCGGTCGATGCTCGATCCGGTGAAGACCCCCATGACGGTGTCGAAGTCGTTGTTGCCCGCGGTCAGCACGAGCGTCCCCGTCGCGTCCGGCACGTAACGGAACCACTTGGTGGCCGCCGTGGTCCCGAATGTCCGCGGCTCACCCGTCTCCCGGCTCGCCCCCATCGTCCCATCGATGCCCGATCCGGTCGCGCCGTCGACGTCGCGGGCCGAGACGAACCAGTCATTGTCGGCGGGTGCGGTCACCACGACCTCGTTCGACGGGGACGACTGCGGCGACACGCCCGCATCGGACACGGCGGTCACCGTGAACCGGTGGGCGCCGGGTGCCACCGGCGCGATGCGGCATTCGAGCGGTCCCGACTGCCAGGTGCAACCCGCCGACGGTGAGGTCCCCCTCACCACGTAGGAATGGATGGGTGCCGTCCCGGTGTCGAACGGCGCGGACCAGGACACGACGACGCCTCCGTCGTCGAGTCGGGCGACCGGCGCGGAGGGTGCCGACGGCGGCGTGCCCTGGGGCGAACCGGTGTGCAGAAGGAGGTTCGGCGAACCCGTGCCCGGAGACTGGACCCGCCCGGGCGTGGCCACTGCGAGGACCCCCGCCGAGATGCGCCATGCCGGTTCGCTCGGCGAAGCCGACCAGAGCGCGGCGGCCGCGCCGGCGACATGGGGCGCCGCCATGGATGTGCCGTCGAAGAAACGGGTGGAATCGCCCGGATAGGTGGAGAGGACACCCACACCGGGCGCGAACAGGTCGAGACAGGTTCCCCAGTTGGAGAACGACGCGCGCCCGTCGGTGGATGACGACGCCCCCACCGTGATCACCGAGGGCGCGCTCGCCGGCGACGTCCGGCACGCATCGATGTTCGAGTTCCCGGCGGCCACGCTCGTGACGATGCCGTCGGCGACGAGGGCCTCGACTGCATCGTTGAGGGCGCGCGAATACCCTCCCCCGAGACTGAGATTCGCCACCGCGGGCACGCCGGCTGTGTGATGGGCGATGGCCCAGTTGACTCCCTGGATGACCGTCGTGTCCGATCCACTGCCGGTGCAGTCGAGCACGCGCACCGAGACGAGCGACACCGACTTGGCCACGCCGTAGGTGGTCGACCCGATGGTTCCCGCCACGTGCGTGCCGTGCGTCGCGCAATCCGTCGGGGTGCCCCCGACCGAGGTCATGCCCGGCACCGCGCGTCCGCCGAAGTCGCGGTGCGTCACGTCGATGCCGTCGTCGATGACGTACGCGGTGACTCCCGCGCCGTCACCGGTCCACGAGTAGCGCCCGTCGAGCGGCAGCGCTCGCTGGTCGATGCGGTCGAGTCCCCACGGCGGTGAGGACTGCGAACCGCTCGTGGTCACCCACATGTCGGGCTCCACCCAGAGCACCGCGGGATGGGCGCGCAGTTCCTTCGCGCCTGCGTCGTCGAGGGCCGCGGTGTAGCCGGAGATGGCACCGTTGTGGCGCACGAGCACGCGCTCCCCGAGGATGCCGAGCACGCCCTCCCGGGCCGCGGCCGAGGACCCGGGCCGCAGTCGCACGATCCAACGCCCGGGCACCTGCTGACCGGGCACGGGCACGATCTCGTCGGCGGACACGACGTCGTCGCTCTCGACGGAGACGACCCGGTCGTCACCGCGCAACGCAGAGGCGCGTGACGCATCGACCATCACCGTGAGTCCCTGGAACGCCGCCCTGAACTCGCGCAACACCGGTACGCCGGTCGCGGCGAGTTCGGCCGCCAGGGATGTTCGCGCTTCCACCGACCGGACGGTGACGATCCACCGCGTCTCGGCCACCGCAGCCACCGCACCGGGTCCCGTCGGGACGGACGACGCGACAGCAGGGACCGTCGACCCGAGAGCGGGAGCCACGGGTACGAGACCCGCCACGAGTGCCGCGCCGACGACGAGGGCGCGGGCGCGGGGGAACATCACTCTCACTGTATTGGCCGGGCCCTCCATCACGGCCACGGTCTCGGGGGCCGGTGTCACCCCCGACACGGGGCCCGCCGTGGCACCCGGTGGTGCCGACGAACGTCAGCCGAGGAGTTCGGCGGCGCCGAGCAGGAGCTGGGGCACGAGACCGACCACGAGCACCGCCGACGCCGCGGCGAGCACCACGGCGGCCACCGGACGCGGCACGGGGGTGCGATCCGTCGCACCGCCGTCCTCGAGCCACACCGACACGACGATGCGCAGGTACAGGTACGCCCCGATGACGGCGGCCGCCATGGCCGCCACGGCGATGGCATACGACTCCGATTCGACCGCGGCACGGATCACCCCGAACTTGGCCACGAAGCCGGCGGTGAGCGGCACGCCGGCCTGGGCGAACAGCAGGACGCTGAAGGCGAGGGCGAGCAAGGGCGACCGGCGCGAGAATCCGCGCAGGTCCGCGAGCCCTCCGTCCCCGTCACCGACCGCGGCCATGACCGCGGCGAAGGAACCGAGCGACATCACCGCGTACACCGCGAGATACGTCATCGCCGGGGCGATGCCGGTCTCACCGTAGTGACCGGCCGCCTCGAGTCCCACGAGGATGAAGCCCGCGTGCGCCACCGATGAGTACGCCAGCATCCGCTTGACGTTCGTCTGCACCGTCGCCATGGCGGAGCCGACCACGATCGAGAGCAGGGCGAGCAGCCACACGACGGGGCGCCAGTCGTCGACGCGCGTCTCGAAGCCGGTCACCACGACCCGCAGGAGCGCGGCGAAGGCACCGATCTTCCCGGCCGAGGCCATGAACGCGGTCACCGGCGAGGGCGATCCCTGGTAGACGTCGGGCGTCCATGACTGGAACGGCACGGCGGACACCTTGAAACCGAGGCCGACGAGCATCATGCCGATGCCGAGGAGCAGGACCGCGTCGCTCGTGCCCACCCCCACCGAGCCACCGAGCAGACCGGCAACCTCGGAGATGCGCGTCGAGCCGGTGGACCCGTAGACGAGCGCGATGCCGTAGAGGAGGAAGGCCGAGGCGAATCCCCCGAGGACGAAGTACTTGAGCCCCGCCTCCTCGCTCTCCGCCCGTCCCCTGCTGCTCGCCGCGAGGACGTAGAGCGCGAGGCTGAGGGTCTCGAGTCCGAGAAAGAGCACGATGAGGTCGTTCGCCGAGGCCATGACGACCGCGCCGATCGCCGCGGTGAGGAACAGCACCTCGAGTTCCGGCCCGGTGATCCCCTCGGCCCGCTTGTGCGTCAGGAGCAGCAGGGACGCGCCGGCGAGGACGACGAACACGACGACGGAGGAGAACACGGAGAATCGGTCGACGTTCAGCGCGCCGTTCATGATCGTCGAGGCCGGTTCCTCGCCGAGGTCGACCCACTTCGCTCCCGCGAGCACGGTGGCGGCGGCGGCGGCGACCGTCGTCACCGCGGTGGAGGCCGTGTTCGACCAGCGCCGCCACATCGTGCCCGCCAGCATGAGCACGGCGGTCGCGCCGAGGAGAACGAGGATCGGAGCGAGGTCGCTCCATGCCACCTCGGTGGCGGGAAGTCCGGCGGTCGGCATCATCATCCGCCCCCGGTCCCGTGGTCGATGGTCGTCCCGCCGGGCGAGAATCCGGTGACGTCCTCCACCCGCTCGATGAGGCGGTCCACGGCCGGCTCGATGCGGTCCAGCATGGGCTTGGGATAGAGACCCGTGAAGCCGATGACGGCGACGAGCACGAGCACGGCCGCTCCCTCGCGCACCGTCATCTCGGCGAATCCTCGGTTCGCCTCGTCCGGCTCACCGTGGAACACGCGCTGGTAGGCCCACAAGAGATAGAGCGCGGCGAGGATCACGCCGGTCGCCGCGACGACCGTCCACCAGCGCGCCGTCTCGAACGAACCGATGAGGACGAGGAACTCGCCGACGAAGCCGTTGAGCCCGGGCACGCCGATCGAGGAGAGCATCACCACGGTGAATGCGGCGGCGAAGGCCGGAGCGACGGACTGCAGACCGCGCAGCTCGGCGATGGCCCGCGTGCGGCGGCGCTCGTAGATCATCCCCACGAGGAGGAACAGGGCCCCGGTGGACACCCCGTGGTTGACCATCTGCACCACCGAACCGGTGAGCGCCTGCGAGGTGACGGCGAACGTGCCGAGAACGATGAATCCGAGGTGGGCCACCGACGAATAGGCGACGAGCCTCTTGAGGTCGGTCTGCATCGTGGCGGCGATCGCCCCCCAGATGATGCCGATGACCGCGAGCGTGAGCAAGACCGGGCGCGACCAGACGGCCGCCTCGGGGAACAGATAGAGACCGAAGCGCAGGAACCCGTACGTGCCGAGTTTGAGGAGGACACCGGCGAGGATGATCGATCCGCCCGTCGGTGCCTGGGTGTGGGCGTCGGGCAGCCAGGTGTGCAGCGGGAACAGCGGCACCTTCACCGCGAAGGCCACCGCGAACGAGGCGAACAACCACCGGCCGGTCGAGGCGGCGAAGTCGGCGCGCTCGGCGATGGTCACGAGATCGAAGGTGAGGTATCCCACGTCGGACCGGGCCAGCAGGGCCGTGGCCACGATGCCGACGAGCATGAAGGCCGAGCCGAACATGGTGAAGAGGAAGAACTTCGTCGCGGCGTACACGCGGTTGTCGTAGCCCCATCCCCCGATGAGGAAGTACATCGGCACGAGCACGATCTCGAAGAAGACGAAGAAGAGGAACAGGTCGAGGCTGAGGAAACTGCCCATGACGCCGGTCTGAAGCAGCAGCATCCACGCGTAGTGGCGCTTCTCGTCGTGGTGGGGATCGACCACGAGGATGACGAAGGGGAAGAGGAGCCCCGTGAGGACCACCATGAACAGGGAGATGCCGTCGACGCCGAGGTGCCACGAGACGCCCCACGCGCCGATCCATTCCTGACGGGTCACGAACTGGAACGCACCGTCGCCGGTCTCGAACGCCGAGAGGAGCCAGACGGACAGCGCTCCCACGAACACCGACACGAGGGACGCGAGGAGGCGCACCGAATCGGGCCTGCGCGAGGGCATGAGCGCGACCGCCAGTGCACCGACGGCCGGCACGAGCACGAGGAGCGTGAGGATCGGCAGGTCCCCCACCGTCCCCCCGGAGGTCGCCGCCATCAGTGCGCCGGTCATGACAGGACCCCACGCAGGAGGAACCAGGCCAGCACCGCGAGGGCACCGACCGTGGTGACGAGGGCGTACGCGCGCACGAATCCCGACTGGACCCGC
This sequence comes from uncultured Bifidobacterium sp., assembly GCA_964608285.1. Classification (GTDB taxonomy): domain Bacteria; phylum Actinomycetota; class Acidimicrobiia; order Acidimicrobiales; family Ilumatobacteraceae; genus UBA2093. The sequence goes on along the minus strand of CAZSNB010000009.1, from coordinate 40,961 downwards.
CCGAGCAGACGTCCGAGTCCGCGCGCGGCCCTGCCCGTTCCCACGACTGCTCCGTCGACCACCACTGCGTCGGTGGCGGCGACGAGATCGAACGCCCGGCGGCCGGGGCCACCGACGAGGGCGGAGACGCCCGCGTCATAGCGCCATCCGTCGGCGAGGATCGACGGCTCGCGCGGCGCCGTCGAACGGCGCGCGTATGCCAGCCACCCGAGCACGATGCCCACGACGGCGACGAGGGCGGCACCGACGAGCAGGAGCCACTTGTTGTCGTAGGCCCAGGTGCCCTTGATGTCGGCCTCCGCCCCGTGGACCACCGGTGCGAGCCAGTGCTCGAGTCGGTGCGTGGCGTCGGAGAAGGGCAGCTGCATCGCCCCGCCCACGACCGAGAGGACCGCGAGCACTCCGAGGGGAACGAGCATCGTCACCGGGCTCTCGTGCGGAGTCGAATCACCGTGGGCGCCGTGGTCGGCGGCGGGGTCGTTCCACCGCGCCTCACCGAAGAAGACCATGACCACCTGGCGCGTCATGTAGAACGCGGTCAGCAGGGCCGTCACCGTTCCGATGACCCACAACGCCCGGTTGTCGGCGAGGACGAACAGGAGGATCTCGTCCTTCGACCAGAAGCCGGCGAACGGGGGAACCCCGGCGATGGCCAGCCAGCCGATGATGAAGGTGAACGCGGTGAAGGGCATGACCCTCCGCAGGGCGCCCATCCGGCGCATGTCCTGTTCGTGGTGCATGCCGTGGATGACCGAGCCCGACCCGAGGAAGAGGAGGGCCTTGAAGAAGGCGTGCGTCACCATGTGGAAGACGGCCGCGACGTAGGCCCCGGATCCGATCGCCAGGAACATGAAGCCGAGTTGCGACACGGTCGAGTACGCCAGCACCTTCTTGATGTCGGTCTGGGCCACGGCGATGGTGGCGGCGAACAACGCGGTGACCGCACCCGTCGCGGCGATGACGTCCATCGCCCAGGGATGAGCCGCGTCGAGGAGCGGGGCGACCCGCGTGAGCAGGTACACGCCGGACGTGACCATGGTGGCCGCGTGGATGAGCGCCGACACCGGGGTCGGCCCCTCCATGGCGTCGGGCAGCCACAGATAGAGGGGGAACTGCGCGCTCTTGCCGCAGGCGCCCACGAACAGCATCAGGGCGATGCCCGTCGCCGTCGTGGCGGCGAGGTCGCCCGCCTCGGCGGCGTGGTTGATCCCCTCGTAGGACAGCGTCCCGACGGCGGTGAACGCCAGGAACATCGCCACCATCATCCCCCAGTCGCCGACCCGGTTCGTGACGAAGGCCTTCTTCCCCGCGGTGGCGGCCGACTCCCTCTCGTGCCAGAAGGAGATGAGGAAGTACGAGCTCGCGCCCACGCCCTCCCAGCCGAGGAAGGTCACGAGCAGGTTCTCGCCCAGCACGAGCATGAGCATGGAGAAGACGAAGAGGTTCAGGTACAGGAAGAACTTGGGGAAGCGCGGATCGCCGTGCATGTAGCCGATCGCATAGAGATGGATGAGCGAGCCGACCCCGGTGACGAAGAGGGCCATCGTGATGCTCAGCGGGTCCGCGAGCAGGGCCATGTCGACCCGGAGCGAGCCCACGGGTATCCACTCGAAGAGGGTCACGACCCGGTGACGGTCCTCGGACGGCATGGAGAGCAGGTCGAGGAAGATGCCGGCGGTGACGACGAACGAACCCGCGGCCATCAGGGTGGCCAGCACGCCGGATGCCGGCTCGCCGAGACGACGACCGGCCACCACGAGGAGGAGGAAACCGGCCAGCGGCAGGGCAGGCACTAGCCAGAGCAGGTCGGTCACGGCCTCAGCCCCTCAGTCCCGCGAGATCGTCGGCGGTGGCCCCCGAACGGCGCCGCATGATCGACACGATGATGGCGAGGCCGACCACGACCTCGGCGGCCGCCACGACGAGGACGAAGAACACCGCCGTCTGGCCGTCGATGTCGCCGAGCGACGTGGCCATGGCGACGAAGGACAGGTTGACCGCGTTGAGCATCAGTTCGATCGACATGAACATGACGAGCGGATTGCGCCTCGTCATCACGCCGAGCGCTCCGATGCCGAAGAGCACGGCGCCCACGACGAGGTACCACACGGGAGTGGGTTGGAGCGCGGCAATCATCGTCCGGCTCCGGTCCGCCGCCGCGTCATCACCACGGTGCCCACGACCGCGACCAGCAGCAGCACCGAGGTGAGCTCGAAGGCGAAGACGTGGTCGGAGAACACCGACCGGGCCAGTTCGCGGATGTTGGCGTCGGGTGCGTCGACCGCGGTCGCGGCGAGGCCCTCACCGCGCGAGGTGAGCGCCTCCCGCGCCGTGACGAAACCCGCGACGAGGATGCCCACCAATCCCACGGATGCGACGAGGGCGAGCGGACGCTGTGAGGCGATCGGCTCCACCTCGAGGTCCTCCGCCCTGTCGACCCCGAGCAGCATGATGACGAAGAGGAAGAGCACGACGATGGCCCCGGCGTAGACGATGACCTGCACCGCCGCGAGGAAGTGGGCCGCCTGGGCCACGAACATGACCGCGATGCCGAAGAGGGTGAGCACGAGGCTCAGCGCCGCGTGAACCGGATGCGAGCGGGTCACGACCCCGATCGCGCCGGCGAAGACCATGATGCAGGCGGAGACGAAGACGAAGAACTCCATCAGGCGCGTTCCCCGCGGTCGCGCTCGTCCTGGTCGGGCTCGGGGGCGCGCACACCGGCACCGAGTTCCCCGCTCCAGGCCACGACGCCCTCCATGTCGGCCCGACCCGACGGCGACGTCGCCCGCATCCACCCCGAGGTGTGCGTCTCCTCGCCGGGCCGCCAGTCCTCCCAGGGCTGGGCCCGCGGCATTCCGGCGTCGTCGACGAGGAGCTCGTCCTTGGTGTAGATCGCGTCGCGCCGGCTGGTGAAGGAGAACTCGAAGAGCTTGGTCTCCGTGATGGCCTCGGTGGGACAGGCCTCCACGCACAGGTCGCAGTGGATGCACCGCAGGTAGTTGATCTCGTAGACGAAACCGAAACGTTCCCCCGGGGAGGTGGGGTTCTCCGGGTCGTTGTCCGCGCCCCGGACGTGGATGCACTTGGCCGGGCACACCGCGGCGCACAGCTCGCATCCGATGCACTTCTCCATGCCGTCCTCGTAGCGGTTGAGCACGTGACGGCCGTGCAGGCGCTCGGGCTTGTCGATCTTGCGGTCCTTGTCGTCCTTCTTCTTGCGCCGGAAGACGCGACCGCCCGAGTACTGGGTGGTGACCCGGTTGCGGCGTCCGTGCTGACGGACGGTGACGAGGAATCCGCCGAGGTAACCCATCAGAAACCCGCTCCCTCACGCTCGCGATTGAGGCGCGCCGTGCGCTGCGCCATGCTCATGAGCGCGTACCCGACGAGCAGCACGAGGGCCGTCGAGATGGTGACCACCCACTGGTCCCAGCCGGCGTCGGCACCCACGCGCTGGGCGGCGAGGAGGATGAACCACCCGAGCGACAGCGGGATGAGCACCTTCCAGCCCAGGTTCATGAGCTGGTCGTAGCGCAGACGCGGAAGGGTGGCGCGGAACCACACGTAGACGTAGAGGAAGACGAGGACCTTCGCGAGCAGCCAGATTGTTCCCTCGAGGGCGTTCGGCACGAACGGGATGTCGAGCACCGTGTCACCGAACGCCGGCGGCTGCGGCCCGCCGAAGAACAGGGTCACGATGAGGGCGGACATCGTGATCGTGTTCATGAACTCGGCGAGGAAGAAGAGCGCGAACCGGATGGACGCGTACTCGGTGTTGAATCCACCGACGAGTTCCTGCTCGGCCTCGACGAGGTCGAACGGGGGCCTGTTCAGTTCCGCGGTCGCGGCGATGAGGAACACCACGAACGGCACGAATCCCGTCGCCACGACGTTCCATCGTCCCGCGGTCGACTGCAGGTCGACGATGCCGGCCGTCGAGAGCGTCCCCGACACGAGCAGGACCGCCGCGAGCGACAGACCGAGGGCCGCCTCGTAGGAGACCATCTGGGCGGACGCGCGCACCGATCCGAGCAACGGGTACTTGGAGCCGCTCGACCAGCCCGCCAGCATGATGCCGTAGACGGCGATCGACGAGATCGCCAGGGCGAACAGCACGCCGACGGGCGGGTCCGCCAATTGCAGTCGCGTCTGGTGCCCGAACATCTCCACCGTCCCGGCCTTGTCGCCCCGGAAGTCGCCGCCGAGCGGGATGATCGCGAAGGCGAGGAACGCGGGAGCCAGGGCGAGATAGGGCGCGAGACGGAACACCCAACGGTCGGCCCGATCGGGGATGAGGTCCTCCTTGAAGAACAACTTCGTGCCGTCGGCAAGCGTCTGGAGCAGGCCGAAGGGACCGGCCTTGTTGGGGCCGATCCGGTTCTGCATGCCGGCGATGACCTTGCGCTCGAACCAGACCATGAGCATCGTCGCCACGAGGCCGACCACGAAGACGACGAGGACCTTGACGGCCACGATGAGGAGCGGCGTCCACAGGAGGTCGCCCTCGAGCAGGGGGTCGAGAGAGAGGAGCGGATACATCAGATCGACTCGATTCTGACATCCGTCACCGAGTCCGAACGACGAACGAGGTCGCGCAGGTCGGGGTCACCGAGGTTGAAGGGCACGAGCGCGCACCCTCGCGGCACCGCCGCGCTCGCCCGCACCCGCACGACCGAGGACGAGTGCGCGTTCGACACCCGCACCGCCGCTCCGGCCGGCGCGCCGACCCGCTCGAGGTCCGTCGGATGGAGCCACATCCCGGGCTCCCCCGCGAGTCCCGCGAGAGCGGGGCTGTTCGCGGTGCGCACCGCCCGGTCCCACAACCTCCGCGACATGACCAGCCTGAACTCGTACGAGTTGCGCACCGGCGCCGCGACCGCGGGCCCGCGCGCCGGCGCATGGTCCGTCGCGAGGATCCCACCGTCCGACCCGGCCCCCGCCGCGGCGAGGATCCCCGTCCATCCCGGCACCGAGCGTTCCATGAGGTCGGCCACGTCGGAGAGCGACGTCACCCCGCTGTCGTGCCCGAGCAGCGAGAGGATCTCGGCGGCGATCATCCAGTCGGGTCGCGAGGTGCCCCGGGGCACGACCCGGCGCGACACACCGGTCACCCGACCCTCGAGGTTCGTCGTCGTGCCGTCCTTCTCCGCCCAGCCCGCCGCCGGCAGGACGACGTCGGCGCGCGACGAACTCGCGGTGAGGAAGGTGTCGATGGCGACGACATACCGCGCGCCGGCCAATCCGCGGCGGGCGAGGTCGGCATCGGGGACGTCGGCGAGGGGATCGGCTCCGAGCAACACGAGACACTCGACGCGACCGAGGGCGGCCTCGGCGAGGATGGCGGCGGCGTCGACTCCGCCGCGCGGAGCGAGGCCCAGCGAGAGCGCGCCGCGGACGTTGCCGCGACGCAGCACCGGCAGGACCGTCGCCGATGGCACCGCGGCGAGGACCGCGTCGACCGCCGCCATGACGTTCTCGGCGCTCTCGGCGAGATTCTGGCGACCGGCGACGACCACGACCGGACCGGACGCCAACTGGGAGGCGACGGCGGGATCGGCGAGCAGGGACTCGACCGCCGCCCTCTGCCCGCCCGGCTCGCACGTCACGGAGCGCCAGGCGACCGGGGTGAGCCCGGTGTGCTGGCTGGAGACCTCGACGATGCGTGTCCCTCCGCGAAGGGCCGCGTCGCGCAGCCGCAGATGGAGGACGGGCAGTTCCTCCTTGACGTCGGGTGCGACGAGGACGACCGTGGCCGCGGAGCAGGCATCCGCGATCGAGGCGGAAGGGAGACCCAGCACCGCGGCGGGCAACCCGTCGTCGAGCTGGGCATCGCGCATCGTCACGCCGAGCGCGTCGGCGAGACGGCCCCACATGAACGCGTCCTCGTTGGTGCCCCGCGCCCCGCCCAGCACGGCGATGCTTCCCGGCGAGGCCATGCGCAGCGTCCGCACGGTCGCCTCCAGCGCAGCGGCCCACGTGGTCTCGACGAGTTCGCCGTCCCGGGCGATGAGCGGCTGTTCGACGCGTCCGGACGCCCCCACGGCCTGGAAATCGAATCGGCCCCTGTCGCAAAGCCACCCGTGGTTGACCGGCTCGCTGTCCACACCGAGGACGCGCACCACCTCGTCGCGACTCGACTGAACGACCGTGCGACATCCGACGGAGCACGTGGTGCAGGTGCTCTCCTGCTGGTCGAGGTCCCACGGCCGCGCCTTGAATCGGTAGGGCGTCGCCGTCAGCGCGCCCACGGGACAGATCTGCACCGTGTTGCCGGAGAAGTGCGAGGCGAACGGCTCGCCGGGGAACGTGAGCACCTGGGTGTCGTTGCCGCGCCGGACGAAATGGATGAGGGCGTCGCCGGCGACCTCGTCGGCGAACCGGGTGCAGCGGTCGCACAGGATGCAGCGTTCGCGGTCGAGTTGCACGAGGTCGCTGATGGGGATCGGCTTCTCGTAGTGGCGCTTCTCCTCGACGAACCGGCTCTCACCGGCACCGTGGCTGAAGGCCTGGTCCTGGAGCGGGCACTCGCCGCCCTTGTCGCACACGGGGCAATCGAGCGGGTGGTTGGCGAGCAACAGTTCGATCATCCCCTCTTGGGCGCGCTTCACCTGGGGGGTGTCGGTGCGCACGACCTGGCCGTCGGCGACCGGGGTCATGCAGCTCACGACCATCATCGGTCCGCGCGGTCCCTCGACCTCGACGAGGCACTGGCGGCACATGCCGACCGAGCTCATGCGCGGGTGGTAGCAGAAGCGCGGGATGTACTCGTCGGCCCGGTCGGCGGCGGCGATGATCCACTCCCCGCGGCGCGCGGCGACGGTGCGGCCGTTGATGGTGATGCTCACCGCGTCCGGGTCGGGGGGCGGAGCGTCCATCGTCCCCGGCTCGTCCACGGCGGTCACTTCTCCACCGCCGTCACGGGGATGCGGGTGCGCTTCTGGACGAGCGCCTCGAACTCGTCGCGGAAGAGGGTGAGCGCCGAGTGCACGGGCGCGTAGGCCGAGGGCCCGACGAAGCAGATCGTGTTCATGCGGTACGGGAACGGCACGGCCTCGATGCCGCGCGAACTGTCCGCCGCGTGGGGGAACGCGCCGGGACAGATCGACTCCCCCACCTCGAACATCTGGTCGAGGTCCTCCACCGTCCCGCGGCCGTCCACCACCCGGGTGAGGATGCGCTCGAGCCACGTCCCGCCCTCGCGGCACGGCGTGCACTTGCCGCACGACTCGTGGGCGTAGAAGCGGGTCAGGGTCAGCGCGGCGCGCGGGATGTCGGTGGTGTGGTCCATGACCATCACCGCTCCGGAACCGAGCATCGATCCGGCCGGACCCACCTGCGACGCCTCGAACGGAAGGTCGAGTTGCTCGGGCGTGAACCAGGGGGCCGAGCCACCGCCGGGCACGAAGGCCTTGAGGTCGTTGCCGTCACGGATGCCGCCGCAGAATTCCTCGCCGTAGATGAGGTCGCGGAACGTCGTCGTGCCGTTCACGATCTCGTACACACCGGGACGACGCACGTGACCCGAGACGGCCACCATGCGGGTCCCCGGCGAGGTCGGCGTACCGATGGCGGTGTAGGCCGCGGCGCCGTTCACCATGATCCAGGGCAGATTCGAGAGGGTCTCGACGTTGTTGACGATCGTCGGTCGACCGTAGAGCCCGATGGCGGCCGGGAAGTACGGGGGCTTGAGCCTCGGCATGCCGCGGTTCCCCTCGAGGCTCTCGATGAGGGCGGTCTCCTCGCCGACGACGTAGGCACCGGCGCCCCAGTGCAGCACGATGTCCACCGAGAAGTCCGATCCCATGATGTTGCGACCGACGAAGCCGGCGGCGTAGGCCTCGTTGAGGGCGGCGGCGAGGCGCTCCTGCGCGAGCGGCATCTCGCCGCGCACGTAGAGGAAGCAGCGCGTGAGACCGGCCGCATAGCAGGCGATGAGACAGCCCTCGATGAGCTGGTGGGGATCGAGTTCCATGAGGAGACGGTCCTTGTAGGTGCCGGGCTCGCTCTCATCGCCGTTCACGACGAGATAGCGGGGCCAGGAATCCGCCGGCATGAGACCCCATTTGGTGCCCGCGGGGAATCCGGCACCGCCCCGACCCAGGACGGTCGCCGACCGCACCTCCCCGTGCACCTCGGACGCGGGACGGGCGAGGGCCGCGCGCAGCCCCGCGTAGCCGCCCGTCGCCAGGCTGCGCTCGAGCAGGTGCGCGTCGCCGAGCCCGAAGCGCGACGTGACGATGCGCGGACGGTCCCCGTCCACGAAACCCGCCGCGTGCGGCCACGTTCCGCCCGGCCCGCTCACGACGTCCTCCCGTCGAGCCAGATCGGCGCCTGTCCCGGCGCCTCCGGCGGAACCGCCCCGACCGCGCGGTCGGCGGGGATGTGCTGGCGCACCCGGGCCAGGGTCCCGTGCGCGGGGACGTCGTCGGCGCGCCCGTCGCGCAACTCGTCCACGAGCGAGTCGAAGTCGGCGGCGGTCACCCGGTAGCGGTGGCGATAGTTGACCTGCAGGCAGGGAGCCTCGGTGCACGCCGCCTGGCACTCCGCGCGCTCCAGGGTGAACATCCCGTCGGCGGTGGTGTCGCCCATGTGTATGCCGAGGCGCTCCTCCGCGTGGTGCATCAGTTCCTCGGCGCCCATGAGCGCGCACGACATGGTCCCGCAGATGTTGATCACGTAGCGACCGACGGGCTCGAACTTGAACATCTCGTAGAACGACGCGGTGCCCCACACCTCGGCGGGGGTGGCACCGACGATCTCGCCGATGTGGACCATGGCCTCGCGCGTGACCCAACCGTCCTGTTCCTGGGCGAGGTGCAGCAACGGGATCATCGCGGAGCGGGCCCGCGGATACCGGGAGACGATCTCGTGCGCCGCCTTCAGGTTGTCCTCGGTGAAGCGGGCCATCAGCGGTCCACCTCCCCGAGAACAGGGTCGACCGACGAGATGATGGCCACCGCGTCCGCGACGAGTCCCCCGCGCATCATGTGGGGCATCGCCTGGATGTTGACGAATGACGGGGCGCGCACGTGCATGCGCAACGGCTTGGCGGACCCGTCGCTCACGATGTAGCAACCGATCTCGCCCCGGGGGCTCTCGATGGCCACGTAGACCTCGCCCTCGGGGACCTTGAACCCCTCGGTGAAGATCTTGAAGTGGTGGATGAGCGCCTCCATGGACTCGTCGATGCGGGCCCGCGGGGGCGGCGTCACCTTCTTGTCCTGGATGCGCCAGTCGCCCTTGGGCATCCGGTCGAGGACCTGACGCACGATGCGCATCGACTCGCGGATCTCGGCGAGGCGGATGGCGTAGCGGTCGTAGGCGTCCCCGTACCTTCCCACCACGACGTCGAACTCGACCTCGTCGTAGCGCAGGTACGGCATGTCCCGGCGCAGGTCCCAGGCCGTTCCGGTCGAGCGCAGGATGGGTCCGGTGCACCCCAGTGCCACCGCCTCGCTGGCCGTGATGACACCGATTCCCTGGAGCCGCTCGCGCCAGATGGGCTGGCCGTTCATGAGCACCTCGTACTCGCCGAGACGCTCCGGGAGCATGTCGAGGATGGAGAGCACGTCGTCGCGCCAGCCCGGCGGGAGGTCGGCCGCCGTGCCGCCGGGGCGGATGAAGTTGTGGTTCATGCGCAGACCGGTCACCTTCTGGAAGAAGCGCAGCACCTCCTCGCGCTCGCGCCACCCGTAGAGCATCATCGACACCGCACCGATGTCCATTCCGTTCGTCGCGAGGAACAGGAGGTGACTGCTCATGCGGTTCAGTTCCGACAGGAGCATCCGCATCCACGTGGCACGCTCCGGGATGTCCCCGTCGATGCCGAGCAGTTTCTCCACGGCGAGGGAGAACACCAACTCGTTGTTGAGCGGGGAGGCGTAGTCCATGCGGGTGACGTTCGTGCCGCCCTGCATCCAGGTGAGGTCCTCACCGGTCTTCTCCATTCCCGTGTGCAGGTAGCCGATGATCGGCTTGCAGCGCAGCACCTCCTCACCGCGCAGTTCCAGCATGAGGCGCAGGACGCCGTGGGTGCTGGGATGCGACGGCCCCATGTTGATGATCATGGTCTCGTCGTCGGGTGATTCGTCCCGGACGGCGGCGAGCGCCGCGACCTCCCCCTCGCTCATCCGCAGCACGGCACCGGTCTCGCGCAGGAGCCGGGAGGCGCCGATCATCCCGCGGTCGAGAAGCTCCTGGGCTCCCTCGTTCGTGCCGGCGGCGACCACGTCGGGATGGTGCACACCGGTCACGCGTTCGCTCCCTTGAACTGCACGGGAATGCGCCCCTGCGAGTAGTCCTTGCGCAGGGGATGCCCGTCCCAGTCCTCGGGCATGAGGATGCGGGTCGGGTCCGGATGACCCGCGAAGCGGATGCCGAACATGTCCCACGTCTCGCGCTCGTGCGCCTCGGTCCCGGGGTGCAGGCCGAACAACGACTCCACGACCGGGTCCGACTCGGGAACCTGCGTCCGCAGACGGATGCGCTCCTTGCGCGACATCGACAGGAGATTGAGAACGACCTCGAAACGCTCCGCGACGGTGCCCTCGGGCAGGTCGCGGGGAGGGGCACCGAGATAGTCGACGCCGGTGAGGTCGACGGCCATGTCGAAACCGTCCTCGAGGAGCGCGGCCACCGTCGCGTGCCAGCGCTCCCGCGGAACATGGAGCACGCGTTGTCCGCGCGACTCGGTGAGGGCGCACCCGTGCATGGTCCCGGGATCCGACACGGTCACTTGCTCCCGAGCTTCACGGCCACGTCGCCCGGGACGGGCTCGGCCACGTGCACGGCGGCACCGCCGTTGTTGCGGGCGCGGCGGCGCATGATCTCGCCGTCCTCGATGAGCTGGTGGAGCGTCTCGATGGAGTGGATGAGCGTCTCCGGCGTCGGCGGGCACCCCGGCGCGTAGACGTCGACCGGGACGACCTGGTCGACCCCCTGGACGATCGCGTAGTTGTTGAACATGCCGCCGCTCGAGGCGCACACGCCCATCGAGATGACCCACTTCGGCTCCATCATCTGGTCGTACACCTGTCGCAGAACGGGGGCCATCTTCTGGCTCACCCGACCGGCGACGATCATGATGTCGGCCTGTCGCGGCGAGGCGCGGAAGACCTCCATGCCGAACCGGGCGAGGTCGTAGTGCGCGGCGCCGGTTCCCATCATCTCGATGGCGCAGCAGGCGAGCCCGAACGTCGCCCCCCAGCTCGAGCGCGACCGCGACCACTTGACGAGGTCCTCGATGCGCGCGGTGAGGAAGTTGTGCTGGACCCCGGCGAGTCCGTCGTCGAGCACCCCGCGCACCGCGCCCATCAGGCGGCCTCCGCCTCGCGACGACCCTCGGTGCCCACGACGCGGACACCGGGGACGTCGGCGGTCTCGGCAGCGACCGGACCGATCGCGCGCTTGAGCGGACCCCAGTCGAGTGCGCCGCGGGCGACCATGTAGACGAAAGCGACGAAGAACACCACGCTGAAGGCCACCATGGAGAAGAACGCCCCCGTGCCCAGGAACTCGCGGTCGACGGCGTAGGGGTAGGCGAACACGATCTCGATGTCGAACATGATGAAGAGCATCGCGATGACGTAGAAGCTCACGGGGAAGCGCTCGGGCGGCTCCCGACCGGGCACGATGCCGCACTCGTAGGGAGCCTCCTTCGCGGCGTTCGGACGCCGCGGCGCGAGCAGGCGGGAGGCGGCGAGGCTGAGCAGGGCGAACAGGACCGCGAGAACCGTCAGCGCGACGATCGGGAGGTACTGGCCCACGACGGGATCACCCCTGGGGTGCGGTCAGAGCGAGGTTCTCCCGGAGGATCGTCTCGCGGCGGTGGAGCACCCTGGCGAGGACGAAGAAGACCAGACCGGAGCCGAGGGCGATGAGGACGGCCGGACGACGGTGCGCACCGAGGTCGCGGATCATGAGCACGTAACGGTGCGGGGCGTTCTCGTCGATGACCGGCCGGGCCGGGGCCCTGCCGGGTTCGTCGCGCTGGGGCAGGAGCGGTGCGATCTCCACCAGGGCGTATCGCGGCTCGTGACGGAAGGCGATGAAGTCGATGGATTCGCCGATCTTCGGCCAACGCTCGCCGCCACGGTCGTAGACGTGCAGCGTCGTGTACTCCCCGGCACCGAACTCCTCGGCCTCGATCTGGATGATCGCGTCCGAGGCGGCCACGGCCTGTCCGCGTCGCGGGTCGGACTCGTCGAGCGACACCCACCCCTCGGCCTTCAGTTGTTCCGCGACCTTCTCGGCGGCGGCGGCCGGCGTCATCTGGTCGTCCAGCGACGGTGCGAACTCGAGCACGCCTGCGGAGTCGAGCGCCCCCGCATCCCGCACGATGGTGATCGGTTGGGCGGGCTCCCAACTGGGCAACGGACCCATGAGACCGATGCCGTAGATCGCCCACACGACGGCCATGCACATCATCCAGCCCGCCAGGGCAGTGGCGGTGACGAGGAAGCCGAGACGGGCCCCGAGGTTCGTCCCGAGGATCAGGTACGTGGACCCGATGAGGGCCACCACCATGACGACGACGACGAGGATGCCGCGCAGTTCGGGCTGCCACGAGACGGCGAGGATCGTCGACAGCATCAGAGGCTCCTCACGTACTCGACGATGAGCTTGATCTGCTCGTCGGTGTAGATCTGACCGAAGCCGGGCATGCGGCCGCTCCCCTGACCCTGCTCGCCGTAGCGCTTGCCGTATTCGGAGCCCTTCTTGAGGAAGGCGATCATGTCGGACTGCTGAGGGAACTGGCGGATGCTGGAGCCCCCGCGCAGGTTGGGGCCGAACGCGCCGCCACCGGTGACCTCCGGCTCGCCGAACGACCAGCCCTTGGTGTGGCAGCGGGCGCACGAGTACGCGCCACCGTCGAGGTCGAGGTTGAAGAGGGCCTCCCCGATCGATCCGTACGTGCCGGCATCGACGAGACGCTCGGCCTCGGCCATGATCCGGTCGTTCTGCTCGGCCGGGAGCGTCCCGGTGTCGCACGTCGGGTTGTACGCGGAGCGCGGAACCTCGCACCCGGACATCGGGATCTGGATCGACTTCATGTAGTCGATGAGGGTCTGGACGGCCTGGTCGTTGAGCGGTCCGCCACCGATGGTTCCCCACGCCGACATCGGCGAGAAGGGACGTCCGTAGTTGAGGATGAAGCGGACCTCCTCCTCGCTGAACTTGTAGAGGACGGTGCTCAGCGCCGGCGCCTTCCAGTTGACCGACTTCACCTCGCCGGTGAGCGGGTCCGTGACGGCCCACGGGGCCACGCCGCCGCCGGCCGTCATGCCGCCGTGGCAGCCGGCGCAGTTGAAGCCCCCGTCCGCGGTCGCGGCAAAGACGGTGGAACCCCAGCGAACGAAGCGCTTCTCGAAACCGAACGCGGCCTCGGACTGACGGGTCGGCTCGAGGATCCAGTACAACGGAAGGGCCACGGTGAGGATCGCGAGGAACACGAGACCGAGGATCTGCACACGCTCGAGGCGCGGACCCTCGAGGTCCTCGTCGTCGTAGTACGGCTTGCGGTTGGCGGCCAGCTTCTGCTCGGCGCCGACCTCGGCGCGACCCTGACGGACGTTGGCGATCGCGTAGACCGCCCATCCGATGAGGGACGCGATGAGGACGAGCCAGGCGATGGAGGTGCTGGTTGCGGCGATCATGTTCAGTGGCCTCCCCCGGCACCGATGCAGTGCGGGCCCTCGGCCTCCTGGCCGGTCGTGTTGATACCGACCGCGGGACCGGCGAACACTGCACCGGTGTCGATCGTCAGCACCCCGTTCGTCACCGAGACGCCGAAGCGATCCATGCCTCGAGGAGCCGGACCGGCCTTCTTCTCACCGACACGGTTGTACTGCGAGCCGTGGCACTGGCACTCGAACCACTGCGACGACTTGCACTCGGGCACGCGGCAGCCGAGGTGCGGGCACTTCTGGTACAGGGCCACCACTCCGGCCTCCATGCCGGCGTACACGGGAGCCTGGCCCCCGTAGACGGCCTCGGCCTTCGACAGCGACGCCGCCGGGTACTCCGTCAGCCACGCGCGGGCCTCGGCCATGTAGAAGAAGCCGTCGTTGGAGCGGATGTTGGCGATGACGTCGCTCACTCGACCCGCGGAGATCTTGGAGCCGAACCCGCCGGACGCGCCCTTCCAGAGGAATGCGAGGACGGACGCGCCGAAGGCGCCGAGGCTCGCGCTCATCAGGGTCACCGCCGAGCGGTTGAAGAACATGCGCCGCGACACGCCGAGCGCCTCGGCGTCCGGCGGCGTCCACGGAGCCAACTCGGCGGGAGCGGCCTTGACGGGGGCGGTCGACGGGGCGGGTGCCGCGACGGTCGGCGCCGACACCGTGGTCCGCTTGTCCCTGGAGCGGGTCTCACGCGACAGGGCACCCACACCGCGCACGTCGCTCCCGCGGCGCGTGGTGAGGACGGTGACCGCGCCGAGCACGACGGCGGCAACGACCACGATGGCGATGATTGTTCCGGTGTTCATGGGTGTCGTTCCTTGGGTCCTGGTTCCTGGTCTGTGAGAAGTGGGTCCGGTCCGCGAGCCGTCAGAGCTCGAAGAAGATGCCGTCCTGCCACGGGAAGATGAAGTTGAATCCCGGCCCGCGGAAGAACGAGCCGATGATGACGAGCACGGCCCAGAACATGAGGAACATGGTCATCATCGAGGTCATGAACTTGCGGTCCTCGGGGCGGTTCGACGCGTTGCGGTCGAGATAGGGCGCGAGCACGAGGGCCAGCAGACCCACGCCCGGCAGGGTCACTCCCGCGATCATCGGGTGGAACATCGTGAGGAGCTCCTGCAGACCGAGGAAGTACCACGGCGCCTTCGACGGGTTCGGCGTCGCGTTGAAGTCGGCGGCGCGCAACAGCGGCGCGTTCACCACCCAGGAGAACACGAAGAGCGCGGCCAGACAGGCGAGCGCGGCCACGAACTCGACGGCGAGGAGGTGGGGCCAGGTGTGCACCTTGTCCACCGGCGCGGACTTGGCCTCCTGGATGGAGCCGGACTTGACGACCGTGAGCAGGCGATGGGTGTGACCGTCGGGACCTGCGCCCACGGGCACGCCGCCGGCGGGAGCCACGGCACCGCCCCTGTCGGCCACCGCCACCGCACCGGCCGGCTTGGATCGGTCGAGGACGTCGTCGGGGATGCGGTCGCCACCGGAGGACGCCGAGGCGTCGCCACCGGCGGCCTTGTCGCGGGCGGCCTGGGCCCGCTTGAGGAGGTGCTCGGGGATCTCGGTCATGTCGTTTCTCCTCCCGCTCTCACAGAGGTCCGGAAATTCCGCCGTCCTTGCGGACGCGCCAGAAGTGGATGGCCATGAAGATCACGATGACGAAGGGGAGCATGAGCACGTGGAGCACGTACCAGCGCAGGAGCGTCTCCGACCCGATCTCGACGCCACCGAGCAGGACGAAGCGCACCTCGTTGCCGAAGATCGGTGTGTACCCCATCATGTTGGTGCCCACCGCGACCGCCCAGAGCGCCAGCTGGTCCCATGGCAGCAGGTATCCGGTGAACGACAGCAGCAGGGTGAGGGTGAGCAGCACGACGCCGATGACCCAGTTGAACTCGCGCGGGGGCTTGTAGGCCCCGTGATAGAAGACGCGCGCCATGTGCAGGAACACCGAGAGCACCATGAGGTGGGCGCCCCACCGGTGCATGTTGCGCACGAGCAGGCCGAACGTCACCGACGTCTGCAGGGTCTGGATGTCCTGCCAGGCGTTGGCCGCGGTCGGTCGGTAGAAGAACATGAGGAAGATGCCCGTCACCGTCAGCAGGATGAAGAGGAAGAAACTCAGGCCACCGAGGCAGAGCGTGTAACTGACCTTGACGGCGTGCCGCTTCACCTTCACCGGGTGCAGGTGGTACAGCACCGAGTTCATGATGACGTAGGACCTGTTGCGCGGGCTGTCGGTGTAGCCCTTGCGGAAGATCGAACCCGGACGGAAGATCGAGTTCCAGGCCTGGCTGCCCTGGATCGACTCGCCGATCTTGGCGAATCGCTCCTTCAGCGTCGGGCGGGGGTTGTCGAGGACCTTTGCCATGTTCTCCCTCAGAGTCGCATTCCGTAGCCGTAGCCGTGGTTGTTGTTACGTGTGTGGCTGTCGCCCTCCGGCGACGGCTCGCCCGCCTTGCCGAGGATGATGACGCCGGTCGGGCACCTGTCGACGCAGAGCGCGCACCGCGTGCACACGTCGTCGTCGATGATGAAGATGACGTTGTCCCGCGGATCCGCACCGGGCATCTCGGTGTTGGTGGCCTCCGACACCGCGTCGGGCGTGACCATGTGGATGCACTTCCACGGGCAGATGTCCACGCAGCCCTCGCACATGATGCACTCGGACTGGTCGATGTGGATGAACTGCTTCGGCTTGACGGCGCGACCGAGATAGTCGGCGTCCACCTCGACCAACTGGTAGTCGGTCGACCACTCCGGCATCGGGGGATTGGCGTCGGTGCGAGCCACGGTCTCAGCCCTTCTTCACCAGTGGACGTCCGTAGGCGGACTGCACGGCCGGCTTGTTCTCGGCGATCTCGCCCCTCTTCTGCCACCAGGCGAAGAGCCAGATCATGAGACCGACGTAGAACACGTGGATGACGATGACGACGACGTCGCGCACCGCCTCGTAGGTGATGGAGAAGGGGAAGTTCCCTCCGTTGGCCTGCGAGACGAAGAGGTCGAACGGACCGTTGACGAACTTGTCCTTGCGCCAGCCCAACTCGTTGTCGGCGTGGACGATGAACTGGTGGGGCACCACGCCGAACGCGAGGAACATCGTGAAGAACACGTACACGGTCCCGACCATCGCCTCGCCCCACGTGGGCTTGCGGTCGACCGGACGGCGACGTCCGAAGGGCACCACCGCGAGGGACATCGCCGTCGTGACGACGAAGGAGACGATGAACGCCTGGTTGAAGCCTGGCCACCTGAGGATGTCGATCGCGAGCATGGTGTGGGTCTTCTGTCTCCGGTCCCTCGGGACTTCGTGATCTGTCGGCGACCGCGCGTGCGGTCTGGGAATCAGACTAGCCACGGCCCACGGCGACGGGCCCATTTCGCCCCGTTCCACCCCCGATCGGACCCGGGTCGACGGTCACAGCCGACGCCGACGACCTCGGTCGGATTGTGTCCTTGTGCCGCGCACCGGTCGACGATTGATTCCCCGTCGTGCGCGTGCCCTGCCTATTGTTGCCCCCGAGGTAGATGGCATGACCGAGATCCCCGAACACCTGTTGAATCGCTCGAAGGCCCGGCGTTCCGGCGGAGCGGCGGAATCCTCCGATGCTCCCGCATCGAACGTCCCCGCGGTCGCCGACGCGGCGAAGCCCGCCGTGACGAAGTCGGCGCCTCGTGAGAAGGCCGCCGAACCCGATTCTCCGGTCGTGGTCGCGGCGAAGTCGCGACACAAGATCCCGTTCTGGGCCATGGCCGGGCTCGCCACGCTGCCCGTGTGGGCGTTCATCTATTTGTTGGCGCTCACTCCCGCCGAGGAGGAGGTCACCGGGCCCATCGCCACCGGCATCGCCGCCTATTCGGGATGCGCCGGATGCCACGGAGCCGACGGAGCCGGCGGAGCCGGTCAGGTCCTCTGGGAGGGCGAGTCGCTCAAGACCTTCCCGCACATCGAGGACATGCTCAATTTCGTCTACACCGGCAGCCAGGCATTCCAGTCGGCGGGAATCGGCGTCTACGGCGATCCCGGCAGGGAGGGCGGCGGACGCGTGCCGCTCGCCTACAACGGCAACGCCATGCCCGCCCAGGGCCCCACGGCCGGTGGCGCACTCACCGAGTACGAGATCCTCGGGGTCGTGTGCCACATCCGTTACGACTTCTCCGACGCCGACATCGCCGGCGAGTGGCAGGAGGAGTGGGAGAAGTGGTGCGCCCCCGAGTCCGAGATCTACGCCGCCCTGCGCGCCGGCACGACCTCGTTCGACACCCTCGATGCCGACTTCATGACGAACGTCGTCGGCACGAAGGCCCGCGCCACCACCGCCCGCTGACGCGGTCGCCGATCGCCCGCCTCAGGCGGGGTCCATCGGCGGGGCCAGTTCCGTGTGCGGGGGCACTCGGGTGACCATCTTGTTCACCATCCAGAGTTGGCCCAGTTCCGTGCGACGGCCGGTGCCGCGGATGACACCGGGCCATCCGTGGCTCTGGTGCACCCAACCCGCCGCTTTGGACATCCGGCGACCCACGTCTCGCCGGCGCATGCGGGGTGCCACGTAGACCTCCGCCACCTCACCGGTGCGCTCCGACCACACGATCGCGCCGATCTGCTGCTCGGCGGTGACGTCCATGAGGATGAAGTCGCTCTCCTCGATGACGGTTCCGTCCGGCAGGTCGCCCGTGTCGAATCCCGACACAGCTCGCATGCCCTCGCCGTACCGCCGCGACACGTCCATGAGGACGAACCACATGTCGGGGGAATCACCGCGCTGCGCCTCGCCGTACGTCCGTCCCATCAGCCGGCCCGACGAATCGATGGTCGTCTCCCAGCGCAGTTCCTGTGACCCGGCGAACGGGTCGGCCGCCTCGCCGCCCTCCACCGTGATCGACACGCCGTCCTCCTCCGGTGGCGCGAGATAACTCCGCGTGGGGCACCGACCGCGGGAGTCGGGCGGACCGAAACGCACGTAGCGACGACCGAACAGTCGGGCGACCTCGTCGGGGGAACTCATGGCCGGTGACGCTAGCGAAGCGTCGGGAGGACACGGTTCGGATGCTCCGTGCAGCGACCGCGGTGACGGCGGGCAACCGGGGTGTCGTCTAGGGTGAGGACGATTCGTGACACGAAGGGTGCTCCATGGACTCGCTCCGCCGCCGCATCGCCACCGGTCTCGTCGCCGCCGCTCCCCTCGCCTCCTTCGCGATGGGCGGTGCCGTGCAGGCCACCGCCACGACCGACACCGACGGTGAGGCCGACCGCAACGACGAGGTGCGCTCGCAGGTGAACGGCTCGGACATCTGCTACCCCATCGTGGGTACCGGGAAGATGTCGGGCGTGCCCATCGCCGTCGAGGACGCGAACGGCGACCTCCTCGAGGACGTCTCCGACCTCACGTTCGAAGTGCGCGACGCCACCGGCGACACCCAGGACGTCACCGACCTCATCGGCACGGCTGCGGACCAGCCGATGGTCGCCGACGACCGCGTCACGGCCGACGGAGGCACCATCGACTCGGCCATCACCTACGTCGACGTCCTCAGCAACGACACCTCGGACACTCCGCCGGCATTGTCGTTCGACAACCCCGGGCACTTCTTCCTCATGTGCACCGCCGACCCGGCCGACCCCGCGGTCAAGTTCGGCGAGGACATCGAGATCGTCGCCATGCGCGACGGCGTCGTGGTCGCCACGGGGAACCTGGCCGGACGGAGTGCCCCGCACTTCCAGTTCTCCTACTGGTGGACCGATGCCTTCCACGCCCCCACCCTCTGGCCCCTCATGGGCGTCACCTCGATCACCGATCACCAGGGTCAGGCCGAGGTCGAGGGAGCCGAGGTCGCGCTCGAACTCTTCGAGAACACCGGGGTGCGATTCACCCCGACGTTCGCCCTGCTCGCCATCCTCAACAGCCAGAAGTTCGCGCAGGACGGTCCCACCAAGTGTTGGAACGAGTTCATCGACTCCTCCGGCTCGGCGTGGACTCTCAATGCCACGGGCACAGGGATCGCCACCGCCCTCGTCACGGGGACGAACCTGGCGACACAAGCGGCCCTCCTGCGCGAGAGCCACCCGAACTCAACTTGCCGCACGCAAGTCAACATCGTCACCCAGTTCGTGATCCAGAGCTTCGCCGCGCAGCTGCTCCTCCTCGACGGCCCGGCCGGTCGCGTGTCGGACTCCCTCGCCGCTGCATCGGACTTCTATCTGCCCTCGGTGCGCCTCGTGCCCGAGGACCTGCCCGACACCGGAGCCGACACCCTCGCCCCGTTGCTCGCCGGCCTCGCGGCCCTGACGGGTGGAGCGGCGCTCCTGGCGCTGCCGCGCCGCCGTCGCGCCTGACGTCTAGTCCGCGCAGTCGACCCTCGTCACCTGGTCGGTGACGAGGTCGACACCGGAGGTCGACGCCCCGGCGGGGAAACGCGTGATGAAGTCGCGCAGATTCGCCGTGTCGATGTCGCCGCACTCGCGCACCACCGGGGTGGCGAGGCGCAGCGTCCAACCGTTCGCCAGGACCCCGAGGCTGCCGTTGTCCCGCATGTCCACGAGCCCGGGCAGCGTGAGCCGCTCCCGGCCCCGCACCGTGTCGGCGGGCACGAGGGCGAACCACACCACCGCGTCGCCGAGCATGTCGGCGAGCAGCACGCACGAGTTGGCCGTGTCGAACGTGGTGCAGGCCGGCACCAGCGAGTGGTCGTCCACGAGGGTTCCCTCGCCGATGACCAGCGTGCGCAGGTCGTCCAGGTCGAGTCGCATGGCGCCCCGCGTCGTCGGTCCCTCCATCGCGAAATCCGCGTCGACGTTGACGGCGTCCACGCTCGCCACGAGGTCGATCCGTCGCAGGACCCTGTTCGTGCCGGCGGGGTCGTTCGTGAGGAGAAAGGCCGCCGCCACCGCGGCGCCGACGGCGACGACAACCACCGATGCCAGCAGAGCCCGGCGCGCGGAGGGCGACAGGATGCTCATGCCGCCAGGGTCGCGAGGCCGGCAGCGACGCGCACGGCCGTCTCCTCCATGATCGCATCGTCGTGGCCCAACCCGACGAAGAGCGCCTCATAGGCGCCGGGTGGCAGGGCCACGCCGGCGTCGAGGAGGGCGTGGAAGACGCGCGCGTAGAGAGGCTCGTCGGTGCCCTTGGCGCCGGCGAAGTCGCGCGGCAGTCGCGTCGGATCGGACGACCCGAGATACATCCCGACGAGCGTGCCCGTCACGGGGAACTGGGCCGCGACCCCCGCCGACGCGCACGCGTCGCGGAGCAGGGCCGACAAGGCACGGGCGCGCGCCGAGAGTTCCATGTAGAGGTCCGCGGTCAGCTCATTGAGCGCGGCGAGACCCGCGGCGGTGGCGAGCGGATTCCCCGCGAGCGTGCCGGCGTGGAACACCGTGCCGAGCGGCGTGAGGTTCTCCATGACGTCGCGCCGGCCCCCGAGCGCACCGATGGGCAGGCCGCCGCCGATGACCTTGCCGAAACAGGTGAGGTCGGGTCGCACGTCGTAGCGGGCCTGGGCACCCCCGAGGCCGAGGCGGAATCCGGTGATGACCTCGTCGAACACGAGAAGGGCACCCACACGGTCGCATTCGGCGCGCAATCCCTCGAGGAATCCCGGGGCGGGTGCCACCACACCCATGTTGGCGGCGACGGGTTCCACGATCACGGCCGCGACGTCACCGTCGAGAACCGGCACCTGGTTGTAGGGCAGCACCCACGTGTTCGCCACCGCCTCGTCGGGAACGCCGGCGGTGCCGGGCAGCCCGAGCGTGGCGATGCCGCTGCCGCCCGCGGCGAGCAGGGCGTCGGTGGCACCGTGGAAGTTCCCGTGGAAGGTGACGATGCGCTTGCGGCCGGTGGCGCCGCGGGCGAGGCGCACGGCGGTGCTCGTGGCCTCGGTGCCCGAATTCATGAAACGGACGCGCTCGCACGACGGCACCCGCTCGGCGATGGCCTCGGCGAGCTTCATCTCGCGCGGGGTGGGCGCGCCGTACGAGGTGCCCTCCGCCGCGGCGGCGCGCACCGCGGCGGTGACGGCCGGATGGGCGTGCCCGAGGATGACCGCGCCGTAGCTCTGCACGAGGTCGATGTAGTCGCGACCCTCCACGTCCCACACGCGCGCCCCGGCGGCGCGGGCCACCGAGTACGGCCTGCCCCCCACGGAGGCGAAGGCACGGATGGAGGAGTTCACCCCTCCGGGGATCGCCCGCGAGGACCGGGCGAAGACCTCGTCGTTGGAGGCGATGCCGGCCCCGGTGCACACGACCGGATCGCAGCCCGCCGCCGGACAGCGCACGGGATCGCAGTGGGGGATGCCCGTCACCGGGTTCACCCCCGCGCCGACTCGGCGAACCAGCGGGCCAGGTAGGTGAGGATGACGTCGGCCCCGGCGCGCTTGATTGCGACGAGGTGCTCGAGCGCGACGGCGTCCCCGTCGATCCACCCCTTCTCGGCGGCGGCCTGGATCATCGCGTACTCACCGCTCACGTGATACGCCGCGACGGGCACGTCGACGATGTCGCGCACACGGGAGATGACGTCGAGATAGGCGAGAGCCGGCTTGACCATCACCATGTCCGCACCCTGTTCCACGTCCTCGAGCACCTCGCGCAGCGACTCTCGCGCATTGCGCGGGTCCTGCTGGTAGCCGCGGCGGTGCCCGCCACCGGCGATCGTGACGTCGACGGCCTCGCGGAACGGTCCGTAGAGGGCGCTCGCGTACTTCGCCGAATACGCCAGGATCGACACGCCCGCGTGGCCGGCGGCGTCGAGGGCGGCCCTGATGGCCCCGACCTGGCCGTCCATCATCCCGCTCGGCGCCACCACGTGGGCTCCGGCGGCGGCCTGGGCGAGCGCCGCTCGGGCGTAGATCTCGAGGGTGGCGTCGTTGTCCACCTCACCGTCGGCCCCGACGATGCCGCAGTGACCGTGCGAGGTGTACTCGTCCACGCACAGGTCGGCCATGAGGACCATGTCGTCACCCACCGCCGCGCGCAGGCGCGCGAGTGCCCGCTGGGCGATGCCGTCCGGGTCCCAGGCCCCCGAGCCGAGCTCGTCCTTGGTCGCGGGGACCCCGAAGAGGATCACGCCCCTCACCCCGAGGTCGCGCAATTGGCGCACCTCGGTCTCGAGCGAGTCGAGGGTGTGCTGCACCACTCCGGGCAGCGACGAGATGGGCCGGGGAGCGTCGATGCCCTCGCGCACGAAGAGGGGTGCAACGAGGTCCGCGATGTCGAGACGGGTCTCGGCGACGAGGTCGCGCATCGCTGACGTCGCGCGCAGTCGGCGCGGGCGGGAGACGGGGAAGGCCACCCCCCGATGCTATTGCGGGGCGAGCGCGTTCTCCGTGGCCGCGACCAGCGATTCGAGCGTCTGCTCCGGGGCGACGGCCGTCACCGCGATGCCCAGTCGCTCCGCCTCGGCCGCGGTGGAAGGCCCGATGACGGCCACGCACGACGGCGTGTTCGTGCCGAACGCATCGTGCCAGGCACTGGCGGCGCTGCCCGACGCCAACAGGAGCGCGTCGGCCGCGAGGGCCGCCTCGCGCACCGCCTCATCGGGACGTCGCGGCACGGTGCGATAGGCCACGACCCGTGTGACGACCCATCCCTTGGCGGTGATGGCGTCGGCCAGGAGTGCGTCGGCGAGATCACCCTGGACGAGGAGGACGGTGCCCGACCCCTCGGGGAAGGACGCGGCCAGAACGTCGGCACGCGCCGGCTCGGCGCACAGTGCCGCGGGCACCCCGAGGGCGCGTTCGGTCGCCGCGCCGGTGACGGCGAAACGGGGGAACACGTCGGCATCGCCGGCGGCGTGCGCCGCGGCGACGAAACGAGCCACCCGCTCCGCGCCGTTCGGCGACGTGGTCACCACCCAATCGAACCGCTCGAACCGCCCGAGCACCTCGTCGCGCTCGCGGCCTTCGTCCTCGGGCTCCAGCACCTCGATGAGGGGCACCTCGAGAACGGTCGCGCCGCGCGCCTCGAGCAACGCCCGCAACGGCCCGTTCTGGACCGGAGTGCGGGTGACGACGACGGTCCGGCCGCGCAGGTCGCCCATCGTGGCGGACCTCACCGTGCGGCGAGGAGTGCCCGGCACTCCCGCGCCATCGCGGCCCCCTCGGCCGTCCGATCGCCCTCGACACCGACGTCACCCGTCAGCTGCACCGTCTCGACCCCGGCATCATCGGCCATGAACGCCCGGAAGGTGCCGTCGATCGACAGGTGCGCGGCGACGGGAACGGAACATCCCGCCCCCAGTTCCGCGAGGAACGCCCGCTCGGCCATCACCGCGCGACGGCTCTGCGCATGGTCGATGGCGGCGAGCATCGCCAGCACCGCATCGTCCCCGCGACGGGCCTCGACGGCCACCGAACCCTGTCCGACCATCGGCACCGCGGTGTCCAGGTCGAGGACCTCCGCGACGCGTTCCGTGAGACCGAGGATCTCGAGGGCGGCCACGGCCATGACGACGGCCCCGCCGTCGGGAACCTTGGCGAGGCGCGTCTGGATGTTGCCGCGCAGCTCGACGAACTCGAGGTCCGGGCGCACACGGCGCAACTGGGCGCGGCGACGCACCGACCCGGTCGCCACCGTGGCGCCGGGTGCCAGGTCGGCCAACGCTCGACCCACGAGCGCGTCGTTCGGGGTGCGTCTCTCACCCACCGCGCCGATGACGAGGCCCGGATGCGGCTCGGAGGGCAGATCCTTGGCCGAGTGCACGGCGACGTCGGCGCGACCCTCGAGCACGGCGTTCTGCACCTCCTTCACGAAGATGCCCGTTCCCCCCATCAGGTGGAGCGGTGTCGCCTGGTTCACGTCGCCGGCAGTGTCGACCGCGACGTACTCGACCTCCGCCCCGGTGACCGCCGCGATGAGCCGACCCACGTGCTCGGACTGGGCGCGCGCCTGGGGACTCGAGCGGGTGGCGATGCGGAGGCGGTCCATCGACGACTCAGTCGAGGTCGAAGAGGTCCCGGACGGCCGCAGCGAGGCGCTCGCCGGGGGCGGAGCCCGCGGCCTCCCGCAGGCGCACCGACGGCGAATGCAGGAGTTTGGCCACGACGGCGCGCGTCACGGCGTCGACCGCGTCGCGCTGACCCTCGTCGAGGCCGGCGAGCCGACCGGAGTGACGATCGAGTTCCGCGGCGCGGACCGTCTCGAAGTGCTCGCGCAGCTGCGCCACGAGCGGGGCCGCCTGGCGCTGCGCCTGGTCCTCGAGGAAGGCCGACACCTCGTCGGCGACGATGGCCCGCACCTGTCCCACCTCGGCGCTGCGCTTCTCGATGCCGCGCGCCGCCCACGAATTGAGGTCGTCGATGTCGCGCAGCCGCACGCCCTCGATCCCGCCCACCGCGTGCTCCACGTCGCGGGGCAGAGCAATGTCGACGATGAGCAATGGCGAGGTGGAACCGCCGCGGGCGTTCTCCACCATCTCCCGGGTGATGACCACGTCGCCGGAGCCGGTGCACGCAACCACGACGTCGGCGCGGGCGATCTCGAAGGTGAGCGTGTCGAACCCCGCCACTCGGGCACCCACGCGCTCGGCCAGGGCCGCCCCGCGGGACTCGGTGCGATTGACGACGGTGACGCTCGACGCACCGGCGCGGGCGAGCGCGGTGGCCACACCCTCGCCCATCTCCCCCGCACCCACGACGAGCACCGTGCGACCCTCCAGGGACCCGAGGATCTCGCGCGCCATCTCGACGGCGGCGTGCGACATGGAGGCCGTCGACCTGCTGATGGCCGTCTCGGTGCGGGCCCGCTTGCCGGTCTCCAGCGCGTGACGGAACAGGAGGTTGAGGGTGCTTCGCGCGGTGCCGTGGCGCATCGCCGAGTCCCATGCGTCGCGCACCTGACCCACGATCTCGGTCTCACCGAGCACGGCCGAGTCGAGTCCGGCCGCCACGCCGAACAGATGGGAGATGACCGCCTCGTCGTGACGGAAGTAGACGTGGGGCTCGAGGTCCGCCGACGGGATCCCGCTCGTGCACGCCAGGTGCCTCCGGATCTCGTCGTGGGCCACGTGGAAGCGCTCCACCACCGCGTAGACCTCGGTGCGGTTGCACGTGGAGAGGACGACGACCTCGCGGATGTCGTCGAGGCCCGAGAGGACATCGAGCGAACGCTCCAGCCGCTCGGCGGGGATCATCACCTTCTCGAGGGTCTCCACCGGGGTCGAGCGATGGTTGACCCCGACGACGATGATGGACACGGGCGAATCCTACGCCGTGGCCGACGACGCGTCCCCACCGGCGGGAACCGAGCGGAGCCCGTTGTTGCGGCACTGCTCGTAGTAGCTGAGGATCTGCAACTCGAGCGCCAGGTCGACCTTCCGGACGTTGACGCCCTTGGGCACGGCGATGACGGTCGGCGCGAAGTTGAGCACCGAACCGATGCCCGCGTCGACGAGGGTGTCGGCGGCGGCCTGGGCGTGCTGGGCCGGGGTGGCGACGATGCCGATGCGAACCTTGTGCTCGCGCGTGATGCGCGACAGGTCGTCCACGTGGCGCACGCGCACACCTCCGACGATCATGCCGATCTTGGCGGCGTCGTTGTCGACGATGCCCACGACGTGGAAGCCGCGGTCGGAGATCGCGCTGTAGTTGGCGAGAGCCTGACCGAGATTGCCGGCACCGATGATGACGACGGGCCACGCCTGATTGAGACCGAGTTCCCGCTGGATCTGGTACACGAGGTACTGCACCTCGTAGCCCACGCCTCGTGTGCCGTATGTGCCGAGATACGAGAGGTCCTTGCGCACCTTTGCGGCATTCACCGCAGCCAGTTCGGCGAGTTGCTCGGAGGAGACCTGGCCGACATCGGAGGCGGACAGGTCCGTGAGGATGCGCAAATACACCGGCAGACGGCCGAGGGCGGCCTCGGGTATGCGGCGGCGGGGGGAGTCCGGCACGGGGGCAACGCTATTGGCATCCGCCCCCGTTCGGGAAGCCCGCTGACCCGCCCGTAGCCTCTGCCGGCGTGACGTTGAACACTGCCCTGGCCGCGGCGGCGGCGATCGTGGCGGTGGCGTTCGGGCTCTCGACCCTCGATCGATGGCTGCGCCGACGACGGGCCCACGAGGGTGCATGGACGGTCGCCATGGCCCTCTTCGCCCTCGCGGCGATGTCGCTGTGGTGGGCCGAGGCTCGGGGATGGAGTTCCTCCTCGTTCCGTTGGTTCTTCCTCCTCGGTGCGGTGCTCAACGTGCCGTGGCTGGCGCTGGGCACCGTTCACCTGCTCGCCGGCCCGCGCGTCGGTGCCGCCACGGGACGCGCCCTGCTCGTGTTCAGCGGATTCGCCACCGGCGTCATCGCCGTGGTGCCGATGCGCGGGGACGTGGCCCCGGACGTGCTCCCCAAGGGCAGCGACCTCTTCGGCGTGCTGCCCCGCGTGCTCGCCGCCGCGGGTTCCGCGATTCCCGCGACGGTGATCTTCGCCGGTGCCGCGTGGTCGGCATGGCGGGTCCTGCGTGGCCGTGTCCCGGCCGTCACCGAATCCGCGGTGCGCAACGTGGTGAACGCGCGTCGTCTCGCCGCCGGCAACGTGCTCGTCGCCGCGGGTGCGGCCGTCCTGTCCGCGAGCGGATCGCTCGCGGGTCGGCTCGGCGAGGACACGGCCTTCGCCGTGACGCTCCTCACCGGCATCGTCGTGTTGTTCGCCGGGTTCCTCGTGGCGAGCGGCTCGGTCGCGCGCCGCTGAACCCCCTCCCTCAGGAGAGGGCGTGCCGGCGCACCTTGCCGGTGGCCGTGCGCGGCAGTTCGTCGACGAACAGCACCTTGGTGGGGCACTTGTAGCGCGCGAGCCGCGAGCGGCAGTGGTCGACCACCGAGTCCTCGTCGAGATGGGCCCCGGCCCGCGTCACCACGTAGGCACGGACGGTCTCTCCGGTGTGCGGATGCGGGGTGCCCACCACGGCCGACGCCTCGATGTCGGGATGGAACGAGAGCGCGTCCTCGACCTCACCGGGGTACACGTTGAACCCCGAGACGATGATGAGATCCTTGGCCCTGTCGACCATGAAGAGGTGCCCGTCGTCGTCGATGGTGGCGATGTCACCTGTGCGCAGCCACCCGTCCGGGGTGAGGACGCGGGCGGTGGCCTCGGCATCGCCCAGATAGCCGGTGAAGACGTTGTTGCCGCGCACGAGGATCTCGCCCGCGTCGCCGGCCAGCACGTCCTCGCCGTTCTCGTCGACGACGCGAAGTTCCACGCCGGGCACCGGCCGACCGATCGACCCGGGGATCCATCGACCCCCGAGCGAGGTGGTCACCACCGGGGAGGCCTCGGTGAGGCCGTAGCCCTCCCACACCTTGAGCCCGAAGCGGGTGTGCAGGGCGTGGGCGACCTGTTCGGGCAGTTTCGCGGCACCCGACAACGCGAGCCGCACCCGCGAGAACGTGTCGACCGGCAGGGTGTCCATCTGGGCGAACGCGGCCCACATGCTCGGCGCACCGGGGATCACCGTGACGGCGCGCTCCTCGAAGGTCTCGGCCGCCGACAGCGGGTCGAAGCGCTGCACGAGCACCACCGTGGCCCCGCCGTAGAGGGCGGCGGCGAGCATGACGTTGAGACCGAAGATGTGGAACAGGGGCAGGACGCCGAACACGACGTCGCCCTTCTCGATGCGGTTGGCCACCCGGGACTGCTGGATGTTGGCGAGCAGGTTGCCGTGGGTCAGCACCGCCGCGCGCGGTGCCCCCGCCGTTCCGCTCGTGAACATGTAGACGGCGTGGTGCGACGGCTCCACGTCGACCGCCGGGACCGGTGCGTGGGTGAGGAGGTCCTCGATCGACAGTGCGTCGGGCATGTCGTGACCCTCGGTCGAGACGACGATCCTCACCGACGCGCGCGTCGCCTCGGGAAGTTGCCGCCAGACGGCGTGGGCCGAGGGTTCGACCACCGCCATCGTCGGCGCCACGCCGAGGATCTCCTTGTCGATCTCCGGGGCGGGACTCGTCGGGTTGAGCGGCGCGACGGTGGCACCCACCCCGAGTGCCGCCAGATACGACACGACGAAATAGCGACTGTTCCCGCACAGGAGCGCCACCGTGTCGCCCGCACCGACGCCGCGCGCCGCGAGTGCCCCGCGCAGGGAGGCCACCTGTGTCGCCAGGCTGCCGTAGGTGGTGGGACGACCCCTGCTGATGATGGCCACGTCGCCCTCGGCATGTCCGTCGATGAGAGTGGCAAGGTTCATCGCGATCAGCCGAGCAGGAGGATGTTGACGATTCCGGCGACCATGATCGCCGCGATGAGCAGGGCCATGGTGAGCGTGGTCGCCGGGCGCATGGGGGCACCCTAACCAATGCCGCGGATGGTCACGGGCGACGATGCGGTGCCGCCCGCGCCGGGGAAGACGAGCACGGCGTCGCCCGGGCCGACGCCGAGTGCGGCGGCGGCCGAGGCCCTGTCCAGGGCGAGGGCGAGCATCCCGTAGGAGTCGACGACCGCCCCGACCCCGATGCCCTCGATGGCGGCGAAGTGGTCGACGATGCTCGCCGTGCGCACGTCGTCGCCGATGACCAGCGTGAGACGGTCTCCCATGCCCGCCACGTGCTCCGGTCCGATGTTGAGCTGGCAGTTGCCGTAGGCGTCCACCCACGTCACCTCGCAGCGCAGCCCGTCACCGTGGGAGTCGTGATGTTCGTCGCTCGCCACGGGGACGAGTCCCGGCGTCACCCCGGCCGGGTCGATCTCGACACCGACCTCCTCGAGTTCGCCGCCGTTGCACAGGAAGGCGGCCACCGGGCAGAAGACGTCGCGACCGGCGAAGGTCGTGCCGGGTGCCTCGAGATGGAGCGCGGTGTTCGTCAACTCGAACGCGCGGCTCGCACCCCCCACCATCGCCGTGGCCGGTGCGAGGAGCCCGTTGTCCGGGCCGAGGAGGACACCGCGGCCCTCGGCGACCTCGACGGCGATCGCGCGTCGCGAGGATCCGACACCCGGGTCGACGACGGCGACGACGATGCCGGGCGGGACGTATTGGATCGCCCGGGCGAGCGCGAGCGAACCGGCACGCACGTCGAACGGGGCGATGCCGTGGGTGATGTCGGTGACACGCGCGCGGGGGGCGAGGTCGGCGAGCACGCATTTCATCGCTCCGACGAACTCGTCGGCGAGTCCGTAGTCGGAGAGGAGTGCGACGTGGTCGTGCATGCGAAGTCAGTCTGCCCGAGCGAATCGTCCCCGGACGGCGAGGAGGGCCGGTGCCAACCCCCCGACGGCACCGGCCCTCTCGGCGCAACCCTTGTGGGGGCGCGACTCCCGAAGAACGGTGACCCGTCTTCGGTGACCTGCGTCACAACATACACCTCGACGGGGCGGGCGACGCAAAACCCCGCCGATCGGATCGGACGTCAGCGACCCATCTCGGCACTGCGGGCCGCAGCGGCCCGGACCACATCGTGAACGATTGCACGAAGTCCGCGTTCCTCGAACACGGCCAGTCCGGCCGCCGTGGTGCCGTTCGGCGACGTCACCCTCTCGCGCAGGACGGCGGCGGTGGCGGTCGAGTCCGCGAGCAGGATGCCGGCCCCGCGCAGGAGTCCGCGCACGATCGCATCGGCCGTGTCGGGGGGCAGGCCCTCGGCCGCCCCGGCGGCCACGAGGGCCTCGGCGAGGAGGAACACGTAGGCCGGTCCCGATCCGGCCACGGCGGTGAAGGCGTCCATCTGGGATTCGGGGATGCGCACGACGAGACCGACGGCCGAGAGCACCGACTCGGCCCAGGCCAGGTCGTCCTCGTCGCACGACGCCGACCCGCACATCGCGCTCACGCCCTCGCGCACCAGTGCCGGGGTGTTGGGCATGGCGCGCACCACACGCGAACCGGCACCGGCCGCCTCCTGCAGGGTCGCGGCCGAGAGTCCGGCGGCGATCGACAGGATGCGCGGCACTCCGAGTTCCCCGAGACGGGTGCAGACGGCGGCTGCATCGCCCGGCTTCACCGCCACCACGGCGCCGTCCGCACGGACGGGCTCGGCCGAAGTGGCCACGCCGTGGAGCGCGGCGAGGGCGTCGCGCTTCGCGGCGTCCGGATCGACGACGGTGACGCGGCCCGGCTCCCACCCGGCCGCGATCAGTCCTCCGACGAGGGCCCCGCCCATGTTGCCCCCGCCCATGACGACGAGGGTTCCCGTGTGCGAGGACATGGGCGCAGACTACCGAGGGTCGCCCGGTCAGTAAGCGAACCGGCTGGCGAAGCCGATGCGGATGGCGACGGGGAACACCCTCTCCACCGTCGCCCAGGCCGTGCCCACCAATCGATCGATCTCGGCCTCGGTGACGGCGACGAGGGGCAGGTCGCCGCGCAGGTAGACCGCATCCTCGGCACCCACGGAGAAATGGCACCCCACCAGCGCGTCGTTGCGGCGCAACAGGTGCTCCCACAACTCGCGCTCGTTCTCCTCGGGAGCGGGCATGAGGTAGGTCTCGTGGCGCAGCGTGCGCTGGCCGAGCGTGAGCCAGAGAGTGATGAAGTCCTTCTCCTCGCCGCGCATCCGCACGTACCACCGCCGCTCGTTGGGTTCACCGCGGTCGATGGCCAGGATGGTGTCGTTGTCCCGCCGGCAGCGGTCCAACCAGCGGTCGATGTCGGCCTCCAGGCGGCCGAGCTCGTCGGCCCCGAACAACTCGCTCACCGTCGCGCCTCCGAACGGGTCGTTCCGCGCGTCGACGCGTGCGGGGGGCGGGTCAGGAGCACTCGACCCGTTCGCGCGCGATGAGGTCCCCATAGGCCCGCCGCAGGCGCGCGCCGGCGAAGCTCCACGTGTAGTTGAGGGCGCGTGCCGCGGCCGCCCGCGACATCGCGGCGGCGAGAGCGGGATCGTCGAGGAGATCGGCGATGTGGCGGGCGAAGATCTCGGGGCGACGGTCCGGCACGAGGTATCCGGTGCGTCCGTGCTCGACGATCGTGAGGAGGCCGCCCACCGCGCTGGCCACGACGGGGGTGCCGCACGCCGCGGCCTCGAGCGCGACGAGACCGAAGCTCTCCGAGCGGCTGGGCACGAGCACGACGTCGGCCGCGCGGTAGTAGGTGGAGAGGATGTGATGGGCCTGGGCGGGCACGAAGCGCACCCGGCCGGTGAGCCCCGACTCGTCGACGATCGCGGCGATGCGCGCCATCTCGGCGTCGCCCTCCGCTCCGCTCGCCCCGCCGACCACGACGAGCTCGGCGTCGTCACGACCCAGTTCGGCCAGGGCGCGCACCGCGACGTCGAGGCCCTTGAGCGGTTGGATGCGGCCCACGAAGAGCAGCACCGGCCCGTCCCCGAGCCCGAGGGCGGCGCGGGCACCGCCGCGGTCGCCCGGCGAGAAGAAGGCGTGCTCGACCCCGGGCGCCACGATCTCGATCCGGCCGGGCGGGGTGCCGTAGAGACGCACGAACTGGCGCTCCTCCTCGGTGCAGCTCACGCAGATCGCGTCGGAACAGCCGATGACCTCGGTCTCGACCTTCTCGCGCAGGGCGGACTCGGGATCGCCGCCTTCCGCCTTCACCCGCGAGAGCGTGTGGAAGGTGCTCACGAGGGGAACGTCGAGTGCGTGCTTGAGACGGTGCCCGACGATGCCGCTCAACCAGTAGTTGGCGTGCACGACGTCCACCCCTCCGGAAGCCCGGATGTGCTCCTCGACGCCGCGGGTGAACTCGTCGACGACGTCGATGAGACGCTCCTTAGGGAGGTCGACCGGGCCGGCCGTGACGTGCACGACGCGGTGGTTCGGTTCGACGAGGACCTCGTCGGGCAGGTCATCGCGCCAGCGTCGGGTGTAGGTGGTGCAGGCGACCCCGGCGTGCGCCAGGGCCGAGGAGAGTTCGCGCACGTACACGTTCATTCCCCCTCCGTCACCCACTCCGGGCTGGGCGAGCGGGGACGTGTGCATCGAGATGACGGCGACACGGCGCATGGTCATCCCAACCTATCCAGCCGCCCCCTCATTCCCCGGAGGGGAGGACATGCCGGCGCCGGCAGAGTTGGACGCGAGGAACGACCGGTACACCGACAACAGGCTGGCGCGCTGTTCGGGACTGAGGGCCGGATCGGCGTTGACCGCCTCGGCCACGGACGTGCGCCGTTGCAGGGGTTCGTCGAGGATGCCCGCCCGCACGTAGAGGGTCTCGGCCGAGATCTCGAGTGCCCGGGCGATCTGCTGGAGGATCTCTGCGGAGGGACGGCGGATGCCCCGTTCGATCTGGGAGAGATAGGGATTCGACATGCCCGCGGCACGGGCCAGGTCGCGCACGCTCTGGCTCGCGGCCTCGCGTTGCTGGCGGATGAACGCCCCGACATCGTGCAGCGCGTCACCCGTCCGCGGCCGCGTCACTTCGTGGAACCCCCGGCCACGGAGCCCGCACCGCCCTCGCGCACCCGGCGCACGATCTCGGCGGTGAGCGCGTCGATCGACTCGAAGAGCTCGTGACGCAGACGCGAGCACTCCTTCTCGAACATGCCGAGTGCCGCGTCGAGTTCGGACAGGGCCCGGTCGGAGAGCGCGTCGAGACCGGCGAATCCGTGCTCGTCGCACAGCGAGTCCAACTGGACCATCAGGGGATGGTCGGCCGGCACGTTCGTCTCGCGCGGGGGACGCGCGCTGCCCCCGCCGTGCTCCTGACCGAACACCTCGGCGAG
The DNA here is from genome assembly GCA_964608285.1 of uncultured Bifidobacterium sp. Lineage (GTDB taxonomy): Bacteria > Actinomycetota > Acidimicrobiia > Acidimicrobiales > Ilumatobacteraceae > UBA2093. The sequence continues at coordinate 7,665 of CAZSNB010000009.1, read as the reverse complement.
CCGATCGGCGAGCGAACGGTCCGGGGCATCGGCCCCCGCGGCGCGACGACGACGCTCGTCCTGCACGAGATCCATGCGGCCCTGGACCATGCGACGCACGAAGGACACCGCGTCCTCCTCCGCCTGGAGCGCGAGGCGTCGCGCCCGCACGTCGGCGAGCGTCCCGTCCGTTCCGTCCATCACGCACCTCCCGACACCGGCGGCAGAACCGCCACCTCATCATTGTCGCCCACGGGATGCCCGGGTGCGACCTCCTCGCCGTTGCACCACACCCTGCTCGTGGCGAGCACGGCGGAGAAACCGGGGCCGTAGCGCTCCTCCGCGGCGCGGAGCACCTCGGCCACGGTCGCCCCGGGCACCGAATCGCTCCCCGTTCCGGCCGCCTCACGGGCGGCGGCGAACATCCTCAGTCGCGCCACGGTGTCCCGCCCCTCACGCTTCCCGACGACCGGCGTCGACGGCCGCGACCACGGCGGCCGGATCGTCGACCTCGATGACGAGTCGATCGAACCTCTGGCCCTGCACGTGCACCACCACGCATCGCTCGCCGCGCCGGATGTTCCAGAACGTCTTCACGCCGCCCGCATGGAAAGTGCCGGCCACGAAGAGGCGCGGCAGGTGGGTGCCGGGCGCCTTGATGCCCTTCGGCTCCTCGGCCACCGTCGGATCGGCGTAGACGCGCACGACCTCGGAGAGCGGCACACGTATGCGCCCGCGCATCGAGAACATGGACTCGATCGCACCCTGCTCCACGACGAGTTCGCCGTCGCGCACCTCGATCCTGGCCATCGCTCAGCGTTCCCGCATCCGTGTCACATCCATGATTATTGCGTCGTGCCGTGGCCGCGCGCGCGGGGACGCCCGGTCCCGTGGGACGCGACAGTTAGCCTTGCCGGGTGTCCTCCCCGACCCGCGTCCTCATGCTGCGCCACGGCCAGAGCGAGTGGAACGCGGCAGGACGCTGGCAGGGGCAGGCCGACATCGATCTCACCGACCTCGGCCACGAACAGGCCCGCCGGGCGACCGAGCGACTCGGCACGTTCGACGCCGTCATCTCGAGCGACCTGCGTCGCGCCCGGGCGACCGCGGCGATCATCGCCGGCGGCCTCGGGATCGGACTCCTCGACCCCGACCCGCGGTTCCGCGAGACGGACGTGGGCGAGTGGGAGGGGCTCACCCACGACGAGATCGAGAGCCGCTGGCCGGGCTGGATCGCCGCGCACCGTCGTCCCGAGGGATTCGAACCCGACGCCGACCTCGTGGCCCGGGTCGTGTCCGGGCTCGCCGACCTCGCCGACGCGTTCCCGGGCGGTGAGGTGCTGTGCGTGGCCCATGCCGGCGTGATGCGCGTCATGCGTCGCCACCTCGGCGCGCCCGACGTGCGCATCGCCAACCTCGGAGGGTGCGAGTTCCGCCTCGTGCCCGGCCGACCCGAGTCGCTGACGATCGGCGACGTCGTGGACCTGTTCGAGCACGGACCGGTCGGCGAAGAACTCTGATCCTCCCCATGTTCGCCCGTTTCATCGACGACGACGTCGACGCGTCCGTCCGCGCCAACTTCGACGCCCTCGTGTGGGCACGGCTCGTCACGAACGCCTGCTACCGCTTCACGCCGCCCTTCGTGGCCGTCATCGCCCGCGGCCTCGACGTGTCGCTCGCCGAACTGGGCATCGCCCTCATGATCGGCGAGTTCGCCGGGTTGCTCTCCCCGGTCATCGGCCGTCGCATCGACGCCGTGAACCGCCTCGCGGCGATGGCGGCGGGCATGTCGATGATCTTCCTCGCCACCGTGTCGGCGGCGGTCTCCACCCACGTCGTGTGGTTCGGAGCCTCCGTGTTCGTCCTCAACGCCGGCAAGGTTGTTTCCGACACGGGTCTCGTGGTGTGGATCAACGACCGGGTGCCCTACGAGCGTCGTGGTCGCGTCATCGGCGTGGTCGAGACGTCGTGGGCGCTCGGGTTGTTCATCGGCGTGGCGGCGATGGGCCTCGTCACCGCGTTGGTGTCCTGGCGCGCCGGCATGGCCCTCGGTGCCCTCGCCATGGCCGTCTCGGGCGCGATCGTCGTGGCCCGACTCCCCCACCACGAGGCCCACGCCCCCGCCGGCGGTCGCGGAGGGGGACGTCTTCCGCGCAGCAGCTGGCTGGTGGTGGCGGCGATGTTCTTCCTCATGGGGGCGAGCCAATGCATCGCCATCACCTTCGGGCCCTGGTTCGAGGAGGACTTCGGCTTCGGCGGCGGCGCGATCGTCGCCGTGGTCGTCGCCATCGGCGTGGCCGAGTTGCTGGCCTCGTCCACGAGCGCCCGGTGGATGGACGACTGGGGCAAGGAACGCAGCATCGTGCGCGGTGCGGTTCTCATGGCCGTGACGGCCGCCCTCATGTCGGTCGCCGCTGGCAGCGCCTGGTCGGCGGTGCCGGCCGTCGTCGTGTTCATGCTGGGGTTCGAGTTCGCCATCGTCAGCGTGCTGCCCCTCGCGGCCAACATGGTTCCCGGGGCGAGCGGGGCGGGCCTCGGTCTGGCGGTCGGGGCCGGCACGAGCGGGCGCGCCCTGTTCAGCGCGGTGGGAACCTGGCTCCTCGACCGGGGAGGCAGCGCCGGGCCGACGCTCGCCGCGCTCGTCCTCGCGCTCGGGGCCGCGTCGCTCGTGGCGCTCTACGCGCGCGATTCGCGGTAGCCGTTGGTGATCGGCATCCGCCGGTCCTTGCCGAAGGCCTTCTCCGAGATGCGCACTCCGGGTGCGGTCTGGCGGCGCTTGTGCTCGGCCGAGTCGACGAGACGAGCGACCCGCGCCACCACATCCGCGTCGTGCCCCGCAGCGACGATTCGCTCCACCGATTCGTCCTCGTCCACGTAGGCGCGCAGCACGGCGTCGAGCACCTCGTAGGGCGGGAGGCTCTGGTCGTCGCGCTGGTCGTGGCGCAGTTCGGCGGACGGTGGCTTGAGAATGACGGACTCGGGGACGATCTCCCGGCCGGCCCGCTCGTTGACGCGCCGGCACAGCGCGAACACGCGCGTCTTGTACACGTCCTTGATGACCGAGAAGGCGCCGGCCGAGTCGCCGTAGATGGTGAAGTAGCCGACCGCCAGTTCGCTCTTGTTGCCCGTGGTGAGCACGAGCCAACCGAACTTGTTGCTCATCGCCATGAGGGTGGTGCCGCGCACCCGGCTCTGCAGATTCTCCTCGGTGATGTCGTGTTCACGGCCGGCGAAGGAGGGCTCGAGCATGCCCAGAAGCGCGGAGAACGCCGGCTCGATGGGCACGACGCGGTGGTCGATGCCGAGGTTCGCCGCGAGTGCCGCGGCGTCCACGAGGGATCCCTCGCTCGAGTACCGCGAGGGCATCGCCACCCCGTGCACCCGGTCCGCGCCGAGGGCCTGCACGGCGACGGCGGCGACGATCGAGGAGTCGATGCCGCCCGACAACCCGATGACGACGTCGGTGAAGCCGTTCTTGCGCACGTAGTCGCGCGTCCCCGTCACGAGGGCGGCGAGCACCCGGTCGTCGTCGTCACCGAGGTCCTCGATGCGCGCCGACGACACCGTGCCGTCGGGTGAGACGTCGACGACCCCGAAATCGGACTCGAAGGATGCGAGCCGGCAGCGCACCTCGCCCGCGGCGTCGACCACGGTGCTCGACCCGTCGAAGACGAGTTCGTCCTGGCCACCCACCTGGTTGACGTAGACCACCGGGACCCCGACCCCGCGGGCACGACGGGCGAGCATCTCCTCGCGCTCGGCGTGCTTGCCGTCGTGGAAGGGCGACCCGTTGATGTTGAGCACGACGCGGGCCCCGGCGGCGACCTGGACCGCCACCGGTCCGTCGTCGTGCCAGATGTCCTCGCAGATGGAGATGCCGACCGTCATCCCCCCGACCTCGACGAGACCCGCCGGTGCACCGGCCGCCCCGGCGGGTCCGGGGGCGAAGTAGCGCTCCTCGTCGAACACCGCGTAGTTCGGCAGGTGCTGCTTGCGATACACCTCCGCGATGCGACCCTCGACGCACACCGCGGCGGCGTTGAAGAGCCGACCGTCCTCCTCGAGGACGAAACCGACCACGGCGGCGCAGCGGCCCGTCGTGGCGGCGAACCGCTCGAGCACCTCGCGGTTGCGGGTGACGAAGCGGGGCTTGTGGACGAGATCCTCGGGCGGATATCCGGTCACGGCCAGTTCCGGGGCGAGGAGCACATGGCACCCGGCCTCGGTCGCCCGGTCATAGGCGGCCGCGACGAGGGCGATGTTGCCGTCCAGGTCGCCCACCGTGGGGTTCAGCTGGGCGAGGCCGACCCGCAGGTGTCCCGGTGCGGCAGGGCCCTCCATATGTATGGAGTGCTCGGCGGGGCTCACGATTCCGAGGCTACCGATGGCCCCAACGGCCCCTTCGGCCGTTTCACACAGCGTTCACAATCGGGATACGGCTCGGAAACGGCTGTCGGGGCATGATGGATGCGCTCACAACGGCGTGATCACCCCTGTACGACGTTCACGAAAAGGACACACCATGCCCATCCAGGCCGAATACATCTGGATCGACGGGACCAAGCCCACCCCGCTGCTCCGCTCCAAGACCAAGGTCCTCCCCGACTTCGCCGGCGCCATCTCGGACATGCCGATGGACGAGTGGGGCTTCGACGGATCCTCCACCAACCAGGCCGAGGGTGAGCACTCGGACTGCATGCTCAAGCCGGTCTTCCACTGCCCGGACCCGATCCGCGGCGGCAAGAACGTCCTGGTGATGTGCGAGGTGCTCCTCACCGACGGCTCCCCGCACCCCTCGAACACCCGCGCCGCCTGTGCCGCCGCTCAGGCGCGTCACAAGGACGCCGAGATGTGGTACGGAATCGAGCAGGAGTACACGATGCTCCGCCTCGACGGCACGCCGCTCGGCTTCCCCGTCGGTGGTTACCCCAAGCCCCAGGGCCCGTACTACTGCGGAGTAGGCGCCGGTCGCGTCGTGGGGCGCCAGGTCGTCGAGGAGCACACCCAGGCGTGCATCGACGCCGGCCTGCTCATCTCGGGAACCAACGCCGAGGTGATGCCCGGACAGTGGGAGTTCCAGATCGGACCGCTCAACGCGCTGTCCGTGTCGGACCACATGTACGTGGCGCGCTGGCTGCTCCACCGCATCGCCGAGGACCACGACATCGTCATCTCGTTCGACGCCAAGCCCGAGAAGGGCGACTGGAACGGTGCCGGTGCGCACACGAACTTCTCCACCCGCGCGATGCGCGAGAACTACGACGCCGTCATCGCGGCGTGCGAGAAGCTCGGCACCCGGGTGATGGAGCACGTGGAGAACTACGGCCACGACATCCAGAGCCGCCTCACCGGCAAGCACGAGACGGCACCGTGGAACCAGTACTCCTACGGCGTGTCCCACCGCGGCGCGTCGGTGCGCATCCCCTGGCAGGTCGCCCGCGACAAGCGCGGCTACGCCGAGGACCGTCGTCCGAACGCCAACGTCGACCCCTACACCGTGACCCGCCTCATCCTCGAGACGGTCTGCGGCTGACCGGGACTCCGGATCGGGGCCGACGAGGCCCCTCGACACACACGAGCGGGACGGGGGGCATTCGCCCCCCGTCTCTGCGTTCCCCGCCCGTTTCGGGGGCAGACTGAGGGAGATGAGCGACATGCGCGAACAACAGCACGACTACGTCCTGCGCACCGTGGAGGAGCGCGGGGTGCGCCTCGTGCGTCTCTGGTTCACCGACGTGGTGGGCGCGCTCAAGAGCTTCGCCATCTCGCCCGCCGAGCTGGAGAACGCCCTGCAGGACGGCATGACCTTCGACGGGTCCTCCATCGACGGCTACTCGCGCATCCAGGAGGCCGACGTGCTCGCCATCCCGGACGCGACCACCTTCGAGGTGCTGCCGTGGGTGGATCCCAAGTCGGCCGAGGCCCGGGTGTTCTGCGACATCGCCAACCTCGACGGCACCCCGTTCGGCGGCGACCCGCGCCAGGTGCTGCGCCGCAACCTGGACGCCGCCCGCGCCCAGGGGTTCGAGTTCCTCATCGCCCCCGACATCGAGTACTTCTACTTCGAGCCGCCGGTGCGCGGGGCCGCCCCGGTGCCCCTCGACGAGGGAGGCTTCTTCGACCTCACCACCACCGACGTGTCGTCCTCGCTGCGCAAGGAGACGATCCGCACGCTCGAGACCATGGGAATCCCGGTCGAGTACTCGTTCCACGAGGACGCCCCCAGCCAGCAGGAGATCGACCTGCGCCACACTGACGCCCTCACCATGGCCGACTCGGTGATGACCTTCCGCATGATCGTGCGCGAGATCGCCGCCATGCACGGGGTGCACGCCACCTTCATGCCGAAGCCCTTCGAGCGCTTCCAGGGCTCGGGAATGCACCTGCACCTCTCGTTGTTCTCGGGCGACGAGAACGCCTTCCACGACGCCGCCGACCCGCACCGTCTCTCGCCCGTGGCCAAGTCGTTCATGGCCGGCCTGCTGCGCCATGCCGGCGAGATCACGGCCGTCACCAACCAGACGGTGAACTCGTACAAGCGGCTCGTGCCCGGTTTCGAGGCGCCGGTGCACGTGAGCTGGGCGCGCAACAACCGCAGCGGCCTCATCCGCGTGCCGGTTCCCAAGCGCGAGAACCCGGCCGCCACCCGCATCGAGTACCGCTCGCCCGACCCGGCGTGCAACCCGTACCTCGCGTTCTCGGTGGTGCTCGCCGCGGGTCTGCGCGGCGTCCGCGAGGGCTATGAGCTCCCCGCCGAGGCCGACGCGAACCTCTTCGAGATGGACGATGCCACGCTCGGCCGGCTCGGCATCACGCAGCTGCCCCAGTCGTTGTCGGACGCGCTCGGCATCATGGAGCGCTCGGAACTGGTGGCCGAGGCGCTCGGTGAGCACATCTTCGAGTGGTTCCTGCGCAACAAGCGCCAGGAGTGGCGCGAGTACAAGACCCAGGTCACCCCGTTCGAGCTCGACCGCTACCTGAGGTCGATGTAGGGCGATGTCCGCCGACGACCTCATCGTGGTCTTCCCGGCCGAGGTGCCGGCCGACCTCGCCCGCACGCTCGACCTCGGTGGGTGGCGCTGGAAGGCCGTCGGCGGGGCCGACGAGGCAGCGCGCGACGAACCGGCGACCGGATGGCGCGGGGCAATCGTCTCGCTCGGGGACGACGCCGACACAGCGTGGTCGTTCCTGCGCACCCTGCGAGGACGGGACCGTTCGGGGCACGGGGTGCTGCTTCTCGTCGGTGGCAGCCAGTTGGATGCGCTCGAGCACCGCGACGACCTCTTCGACGACTTCTGCATCGCTCCGTTCCATCCGCGCGAACTGGAGGCCCGACTGCGTCACCTGCTGTCGGCCGGCGGTGCGGCGCCCCGCACCGACCTCGTCGAGCACAGCGGTCTGGTGCTCAATCTCGAGACCTATCAGGCGTCGTTCAACGGCAAGCCGTTGGACCTCACGTTCATGGAGTACGAGCTGCTCAAGTTCCTCGCCCAGAACCCGGGAAAGGTTTTCACTCGCGAGACCCTGCTGTCGCGGGTGTGGGGCTACGAGTACTACGGCGGCGCGCGCACAGTGGACGTGCACGTGCGGCGACTGCGGGCCAAGCTCGGCGAGGAGCACGCGAACCTCATCCAGACGGTGCGCAGCGTCGGCTACCGCTTCGGCCAGGGCCGCTGGTCGGAGTAG
>CAZSNB010000008.1:0-65689 GCA_964608285.1 uncultured Bifidobacterium sp. | reverse complement strand
TGGATCTTGGCGTCGCGGTGCATGCGCTCGACGTGGTACTCGCGGGTGTAGCCGTAGCCGCCCAGGATCTGGATGGCCTCCTCCGTCACCCGCACCGCCGTCTCGGAGGCGTAGTACTTCGACATCGAACCCTCGGCGTTCGTGTAGCCGCCGTTGCGACCGAGCCACGAGGCACGCCAGATGAGGAGGCGCGCCGCATCGATCTGGGTGATCATGTTCGCCAGCTTGAACGCGATGGCCTGGTTCATGATGATCGGCTTGCCGAACGCCACGCGCTCCTTGGCGTAGTCGAGGGCGATCTCGTACGCGGCCCTCGCGATGCCGAGCGCCTGGGCGCCCACGGCCGGACGGGTGGCCTCGAAGGTCTTCATGGCGGGCTGGGCCTCGCCGGACTTGCCCATCTCTCGGGCGCGCGCGAGCTTCGCGTCCAGCTTCTCCTTGCCCCCGAGCAGGCAGCTGCCGGGCACGCGCACGTCGTCGAGGACGACCTCGGCGGTGTGCGAGGCCTTGATGCCGTGCTTGGCGTACTTCTGCCCCTGCGAGAGGCCCTTCGTGCCGGGCGGGATGACGAACGAGGCCTGGCCGCGCCCCTTGAGGGCCGGATCCACCGCGGCCACCACGACGTGCACGTTGGCGATGCCGCCGTTCGTGATCCACGCCTTGGTGCCGTTCAGCACCCACTCGTCGTTGGCCTCGTCGTAGACGGCGCGCGTGCGCAGCGACGACACGTCGGAGCCGGCATCGGGTTCGCTCACGCAGAATGCACCGAGCTTCACGTCGTCGGCGGTGCCGTAGCACTGGGGCACCCACTCCATGACCTGCTCCGGGGTGCCATTGCCGGCGATTCCGGCGGCGGCGAGACCCGATCCCATGATGGCCATGCCGATGCCGGCGTCACCCCAGAACAGCTCCTCGATGGTGACGGGCATCGTGAGACCCGAGGGGTCCGACATGTTGTTCATGAGGAACTCCCAGCCGTACATTCCGATCTTGGCGGCCTCCTGCACGACGGGCCACGGGAACTCCTCGCGCTCGTCCCACTCCTGGGCGGCGGGGCGGATGACGTCCTTGGCGAACGTGTGCACCCACTCCTTGATCTGCTTCTGGTCGTCGTTGAGGTGGAGGGAAAACTCGGCCATGCCCGCCAACCTACTGGCGGTCGATGCCGGCGACCACGGCCAACGCCACCCCGTAGAACACGGCCCCCACGAGGAACGGCGCCCCCGGCCCGACCGCGTCGAAGAGGATCCCCGCCGACACCGGCCCGACAATGCGGGCCATCGCCCCCGAGCTCTGCACCCACCCGAGAACCTCGCCGCGCCGCTCGGGCGGCGCCTCGGCGGCGACGAGGGCGGTGAGGGTCGGGCTGACGAACCCCTGTCCGACGGCGAGCAGCACGATGGCCGGCACGAGCATCGCCCACTGGGTCGCATAAGAGAGGAGAAGGAGACCCCCGGCCACCGTCACCATTCCCCCGCGCAGGAGGCGGGCGGAGCCGAATCGCGCGGTTCCGGGGCCGATGAGCCGGCCCTGCACGAGCACGAGGAGCAGGCCGATGAAGAGGAAGACGAGCGCGGTCGAGCCCTCCGTGAGGTCGAAGCGACGCTCACCGAAGAGAGAGAACGTGGATTCCACGCCGGCGAATCCGACCGTGACGATGAACGCGGTGACGGCGTAGCGCACGAGGACGCGCGAGCGCACCGCCACGTCGACGGGTGCGGACGCATCGGCGGGGTGGGCCGTCGACGTCGCGTCGGACTCGATGTCGGATGACCGCACGGGCCGCGTCTCGGGGAGGCGACGGAACGCGACGACGGCGTTCACCGCCGCCACGGTGCCCGCCACGAAGAAGGGGACGTGGGGACCGCCGAGAGCGGCGAGACCACCGATGGCCGGACCCAGCACGAAGCCGAGACCGAACGCCGCCCCGAGCATTCCCTGCAGTCGGGCCCGGTCCTCGGGCGGGGCGATGTCGGCGACGGCTCCCTGGGCCACCGCCACGCTCGCCCCGGACGCGCCGTCGAGGATGCGTCCGAGGAACAACACCCACAGGGCCCCCGCGGCACCCGTGATGAAGCTGCCCACCGCCGTGCCGACGAGCGAGAGGATGATGACCGGCTTGCGGCCGATGCGGTCGGACAGACGACCGAGCATCGGGGCGAGCACCACCTGGGCCAGCGAGAACGAGGCGAAGAGCATCCCCACCTCGAATCCGCTCGCCCCGAAGCGCTCGGCATAGCGACCGAGGATCGGCGCGACGATGCCGAAACCGACGAGATCGAGGGCGACCGTGGTCCAGATGGGCCAGAAGCCGGGCGGCATCGGCTTCCGGGCGGTGTCAGCCACGTCGGACGCGCGTCCCTTCCTTCGTCGTCTCCACCGTCCATCCCTCGGCGACGAGTCCGTCCCGCAACTCGTCGGCGGCGGCGAAGTCGCGCGCCGCGCGCGCGGCGTCGAGACGTCGCGCCCTGTCGGCGACGTCGGCGGGAACGTCGGCGGGTGCGGCCGGCTCGAGCCCCACCGCGGCGAGCACGTCCAGCACCGCGGCCCGCAGTGCACCGGCGCGGGCGGTGTCGCCCGCGTCGAGGGCGGCGTTGGCCGCGCGCACGGCGTCGAACACGACCGCCATCGCCGTCGGCGTGTCGAGGTCGTCGTCCATGGCCGCGACGAAGGCGTCGCGGACGGTGGCGTCGGGCTCGGCCCCGGCGACCGAGGCGGTGCGGGCGGCGAAGGCGTCGAGACCCGCGAGGGAGGCCACCGCGGCATCGAGCGCGTCGGCCCCCACGCGCACCGGCGAGCGGTAGTGCGACTGCAGGAGCAACATGCGATAGGCGCGCGGATCGAAACGGTCGAGCAGGTCCGGGAGATTCGCCACGTTGCCGAGGCTCTTCGACATCTTCTCGCCCTCGGCGTCGACGACGAAACCGTTGTGCATCCAGTGCGCCGCGAACGTGCGGCCGAGGGCGACGGCCTGGGCGCGCTCGTTCTCGTGATGGGGGAAGCGCAGGTCGGCGCCGCCGCAGTGCAGGTCGAATCCCTCACCGAGCAGTTCGAGACTCATCACCACGCACTCGCTGTGCCACCCCGGTCGACCCTCGCCCCAGGGCGACGGCCACGACGGCTCGCCGGGCTTGGAGAACTTCCAGAGCGCGAAGTCGGCGGGGTTCCGCTTGGTCGCGGCGCCGAGCACCTCGCGCTCTCCGCCTCCCTCCATCATCTCGTCGAGGCTCTGGTGGGCGAGCAGTCCGTAGTCGGGCACCGAGGACACGTCGAGGTACACGCCGTCGGTGGTGACGTAACCCGCCCCCCGCTCCACGAGCTCGCCGATCATGGCCACCATCGCGTCCACGTACTCGGTGGCGTGCGGCACGTCGTCGGGGCGCGCCACGCCGAGGCGCCCCATCGACTCGAACCACACCCCCTCGCAGGCCCGGGTGATGTCGGTCCAGGGGCGACCCTCGCGGGCGGCGCGGTCGATGATCTTGTCGTCGATGTCGGTGATGTTCGACACCAGCCGCACCTCGATGCCCCGCCAGCGGAGGTACCGGCACAGGATGTCGTAGACGAGCGTCGCCCGGCCGTGCCCCAGATGCGGCGGGCCGTACACCGTGGGCCCGCACAGGTAGATGCCGAGCCTCCCGGGCTCGCGCATGGCGAGCGGTTTCACCCTCTGCTCGGCCGTGTCGTAGAGGTTCAGCACCCCACGAGCCTACGATTCGGACCCTATGTCCGCGGTCCCCGACAAGCCGAGCCTCGAGGGCATCGAGACCCGTTGGATCGGGGAATGGGACGCCGCGGGCATCCACGCCTTCGACAGGACCGCCTCCAGGGAGAACGTCTTCTCCGTCGACACTCCCCCGCCCACGGTGAGCGGGTCGCTGCACATGGGGCACGTGTTCTCGTACACGCACACCGACACGATCGCCCGCTTCTGGCGCATGCGGGGTCGCGACGTCTTCTATCCGATGGGCTGGGACGACAACGGCCTGCCCACTGAGCGACGCGTGCAGAACTACTTCGGCGTCTCGTGCGACCCGTCGGAGCCCTACGTGACCGGATTCGAACCCCCGTTCCGCGGCGATCCCCCCAAGGACCACAAGCCGGTGCCCGTCTCGCGTCCGAACTTCATCGAACTGTGCGAGGAACTCACCGCCGAGGACGAGAAGGTCTTCGAGGACCTCTTCCGCCGACTCGGCCTCTCGGTGGACTGGTCGCTCCTCTATTCCACGATCGACGCGCGATCGCGACGCGCCAGCCAGCGCGCGTTCCTGCGCAACCTCACCCGCGGCGAGGCGTACACGCGCGAGGCGCCGACCCTGTGGGACGTCGACTTCCAGACCGCCGTCGCCCAGGCCGAACTGGAGGACCGCGAGCGTCCCGGCGCGTACCACACGGTCGCCTTCGCGCGCACCGACGGCGCGGGCGACATCCTCATCGACACGACACGTCCCGTGCTCATCCCCGCCTGCGTCGCGCTCGTCGCCCATCCCGACGACGACCGCTACAAGCCCCTCTTCGGCACCACCGTGCGCACGCCCCTCTTCGGTGTCGAGGTCCCCGTGCTCGCCCACGAGCTGGCTCAGCCCGACAAGGGCACGGGCATCGCCATGATCTGCACCTTCGGCGACCTCACCGACGTGCTGTGGTGGCGCGAGCTCGACCTGCCGGTGCGCGCCATCATCGGACGCGACGGACGCATCGTCGCCGACGCGCCCGAGGCGATCGTCTCCACCGAGGGTCTGGCCTCCTGGGCGGCGATCACGGGGCGCGGCATCAACCAGGCCCAGACCACGATCGTGGGGATGCTGCGCGAGTCGGGCGACCTGCGCGGCGAGCCGCGTGCCATCGTGCATCCGGTCAAGTTCTACGAGAAGGGCGACCGTCCCCTCGAGATCGTCACCAGCCGTCAGTGGTACGTCCGCAATGGCGGACGGGACGACGACCTGCGGCGCGACCTCCTCGCGCGCGGCGAGGCCCTCATCTGGCACCCCGACCACATGCGGCACCGCTACTCGAACTGGGTCGAGGGTCTCAACGGGGACTGGCTCGTGAGCCGGCAGCGGTGGTTCGGCGTGCCCGTCCCCGTCTGGTACCCGGTGCGCACCGACGGCACGGTCGACCACGACGCACCGATCATGCCGGACGAGTCCCGCCTGCCGATCGACCCGCTCGTCGACGTGCCCGAGGGGTTCGACCCGGCCGCGCGCGACACGCCGGGCGGATTCACCGGTGACCCCGACGTGCTCGACACGTGGGCCACATCGTCGCTCACGCCGCAGATCGCGGGCATGTGGGGCGACGACGACGGACTCTTCTCGCGCGTCTATCCCTACGACGTGCGCCCCCAGGGCCACGACATCATCCGCACCTGGCTCTTCTCGACGGTGGTGCGGGCCCACTTCGAGCACGGCTCGCTGCCGTGGCGCAACGTCGCACTGTCGGGGTGGATCCTCGACCCCGACCGCAAGAAGATGTCCAAGTCGAAGGGCAACGTCGTCACGCCCATCGATCTCTTCGACCGATACGGCTCCGATGCGGTGCGCTACTGGGCCGCCGGTGCCCGTCCCGGCATCGACACCGCCTTCAGCGAGGACCAGATGAAGGTCGGGCGCAAGCTCGCCGTCAAGCTCCTCAACGTCACGAAGTTCGTCCTCGGCTTCGGCGCAGCCGACCCTTCCGCGCGACCGACGGAACCCCTCGACGCGGCGATGCTGGTCCGACTCGCCGACGTGGTGGACGAGGCCACGCGCGCCTTCGAGGAATTCGACTACGCCCGTGCGCTCGAGCGCACCGAGTCCTTCTTCTGGTGGTTCTGCGACGACTACGTCGAACTGGTGAAGGGCCGCGCCTACGGCGGGCATGGGGACGCCGCCGCGGCCTCGGCGCGCTCCGCCCTGGCGATCGCCCTGTCCACAATCCAGCGACTCCTCGCTCCCATGCTCCCGTTCGTCGCCGAGGAGACGTGGAGTTGGTGGCGGGAGGGTTCGGTGCACACCGCGCCGTGGCCGACCGCTGCCGAGACCGTCGACGGCGTTGCCGTCGACCGCGCCGAGGAACTCATCGAGGCGATCTGCGGCGCCATCGCCGCCATTCGTCGCGCGAAGACCGAGGCCAAGGTCAGCCAGCGGGCCCGCGTGGAGAACGTCTCCGTCACCGCGCCCTCCGCCGTGCTCGACGCGGTGCGCGCCGGCTGGGCCGACGTCGCCGACGCCGGGTCCGTGGCCGCCGTGTCATGGCACGAGGGCCCGGAGGGCAGCCTGGCCGTCGATGTCACCCTCGCCCCGGCGGACTGAATCGGGACCCGAAGGCGACCCCGCCTCCCGTCCCACTACGGTGTCACGGTCATGACCGTCGCCCCCGGACACCGCCCCCGCAAGACCACGGTCTTCATCGTCTTCAACCTCGTCCTGGCCGTCACCACCCTCGCCGCCGGCTCCGGTCTCCTCTACGCCAACTGGAAGCTCGGCGCCCGCAAGGTCATCGCCATCGAACGACCCGTCATCGAGAACGAGGACGGCGGGATCGACCTCACCCTCGAGGACGACTCCCCCCGCAACTACCTGGTGACCGGTGCCGACAACTACACCTGCGACGACCTCAACACCAAGGGCATCGGCAAGCGGGACTACATGGGCGCGCGCAGCGACAGCCTGCTCGTCATCCGCGTGGATCCGCGCACCAATGCCGTCGCCATGCTCTCGTTCCCCCGCGACCTCTGGGTGCGCATCGGCAACGGCACGAGCAAGGGACGCATCAACGGCGCGTACGACTCGAAGAACCCGAACCTGCTCATCCGCACCATCAAGACGAACTTCGGGATCGACATCGACCACTACGTCAGCGTCGACCTGTGCGCGTTCAAGCACATCGTCGATGCCGTGGGCGGCGTGCGGGTCAACTTCCGCTTCAAGGCGCGCGACAACAGTTCGCTCTTCAAGGTGGATCAGCAGAACGTGTGCCTGCTCCTCGACGGCGAGACGGCGTTGCGTTACGTGAGGTCGCGCAAGTACCAGTGGTTCAACCCCGCCACCGGGGCGTGGGAGAGCGACGGCGGCGCCGACTACGGACGCATCGCCCGCCAGCAGGACTTCATCAAGCGGGTGATGAAGAAGGCACTGGCCGAGGCCCGTACCAACCCGCGCACCGCGGCCAACATCCTCTCGGCCGGACTGAACAACGTCATCACCGACGACCGGATGACGCCGATGATGCTCCTCGAGCTCGCTGATGCCATGCGCGACTACGACGCCAGCGCAACCGGCTCGTACACCTTCCCCGGCACGGGTACGTCGGTCGACAACCGTTCGGTCATCGAGCCCGCATTCGACTCACCGACCGCCAAAGCGATCATGGCCGTGTTCCAGGGCAAGGCGAGCGTGGCACCCGCGGCGGGAACGGGTACGACCGTGCCCGGAGCCGCCACGGCGACGACCGTTCCCACCGGGTCCACCCTGCCGACCGTGACGATCACGCAGAAGGAGCGGGGCATCGTCCCGCCCAACGACCCGAACTGCCAGTACTAGTCAGTCACGCAGGGCAGCCGTGACCGCGGCCGGCACCGACCACGGGCCGTCGATGGTGACGAGTCGGGCCCCGACGCACCGGGCGAACGCGGTGGCTTCTTCGTGGTCGGATTCCGGAGCGATCACCGCGACCTCGTCGAGCGATGCCGCGGCGGCGGCCGCATCGCCCTCCACCGTGGCGCGACAGTCCGACATCACGATCGCGATTCGTCGTCCGGCCCGCGACCGCGACAATTGACGGCCCGCCTCGAGCAGGGCCCCGGCGAGGTCCGTGGTGCCGTGTCCCCGCAGCGTCAGCACGTCGGTCACCACGCGTTCGGGATCCTTCGGGGCGTCCTGGGACTTCACGACGACGACGTCCCGGCCGAACACCACGACGCTGTAGTCCTCCGGAGCGCGACTCGCCACGGCCGCGGCCGCGAGCGCCGACGCGGCGAGCGGCGCCCCGCCCATCGAGCCGCTCCGGTCGAGCACCAGGCACAGCGCGGTGCCCGGACGCGTCCATCCCCGCACGCGCAGCCCCTCGGGGTCGGCGGGCCGACCGCGACGCACCTCCGCGAGCGCGTCGATGCTCGCGTCGATGTCGAGGTCCCCCTCGTCGGGCGCGAAGGGCTTGAGTGCCATGCGACCCGTCCCGCGCCGTCGGTCGCTCCCGCGTCGGGCGACGTCCAGCATGAGACGTCCCGCGAGGCGCCGGGCGAGACGGCGCAGAGCGGGGTCGGTGGCGCCGGTGAGATCGGCCAGCAACGAGAGCGTCTCCTCGGGATGCGACGACATCGCCTCGTCGAGAGCCGCTTCGTCCAGTTCGCCGACCTCGGGCGACACCTGCTCGAAACCCTCGTGACGCGAGAGATCGCGGCGCGAGATGGTGCGCCGACCGGCCTCGGCGACGGCCTCGTCGGCCTCGCGGCCCTCCCGCGTCAGCGGGCGGTCGTCGCCCCCGTCGGGGCCGGGGCTTTTCCCGCGTCGTCGTGGTCCCCCGGCGCGGCGAACACCTCGTTCCAGATCTCGGTCACGACGTCCTCGGGGGTGCGCACGGAACCTTCCCGCACGCGGACGCGCCCGGACAACGCTACGAGTGCCGCATCGAGACCCGTCACGGCGTCCATCACGCCCGTGCCGCGCAGGTCGGCGAGGGACGCCGCCACCTTCGCGGTGTCGATGGCACCGCGCACCGACGAGCCCGTCCGCAGGTCGGGATGCTCCCGCGTGCGTCGCGTCACCTCCACCACGCGACCGACCCACCCGCGGTCGCAGGACGGACCGACGGCGCGCACGACGATCTCGACCTCGTCGTCGGCGGCCTGATACGGCATCGCCACCCGGCACACCCGGTCGTAGACCGCACCCGAGATGCGGGCCGTGCCCACCGCGTCGAACGGGTTCATGGCGGCCACGAGGCGGAAACCTGCGGACGCGGCGACGCGGCCGAGGCGCGGCACGTGGATCTCCCCCTCGCTCATCACCGTGATGAGGACGTTGAGGGTCTCCTCCGGGATGCGATTGATCTCCTCGACGTAGAGCAGGGACCCGTCCCGCATCGCCGACAGCAGGGGTCCGTCCACGAACACGTCGGGCGAATAGCCCTCGGACAGCACCCGGGCGGGGTCGAAGTGGCCCACCAGTCGCGCAGGTGTCAGTTCGGCGTTGCCCTCGACGAACTCGAATCCGATGCCCAGCCCATCGGCGACGGCGCGCAGCAACGTCGACTTCCCGGTGCCGGGCGGTCCCTCGAGGAGCACGTGCCGGTCGGCGGCCAGCGCGGCGAGCACGAGCTCCACCTCCCGGGTGCGGCCGACGACCGCCGCCGCCACGAGGCGACCGAGCCGGGCGACGTCAGTCATCGACGATGATGCCGCGGATGTTCTCGCCGTTGCGCATCGCCTCGTATCCCTCGTTGATCCGCTCGAGGGGATAGCGCCGGGTGATGAGCTCGTCGAGTTTCAGTTGACCCTCGCGGTACAGACCGAGGAGCCGGGGGATGTCGGCCCGGGGATTGAGCGACCCGAAGATCGTCCCCTTGACCTCCTTGTTCCACATCGCCAACTGGAAGAGGTTGATGCTGGCCGTCGTGCTCGTCATGGGCGAGATGGCGGTGACGACGCAGGTGCCGCCCTTGCCGACCATGGCCATGCCCTCCTCCATCATCTCGCCGTGCAGCACGCCCGGGGTCATGATGACCCTGTCGGCCATCTCGCCCCAGGTCATCTCGGCGAGCGCGGGCAGGGCCTCGGCCATCGAGGCGAACGTGTGCGTCGCGCCGAACTCCATGGCCTTCTCGCGCTTGAACTCCACCGGATCGACGGCCACGACGCGCTTGGCTCCCGCCATGCGGGCGCCCTGCACCGCGTTCATGCCGATCCCCCCGACACCGACCACGACGACCGTGTCGCCGGGTTGCGTGTCGGCGCGGTTCGTCGCCGAACCCCATCCCGTGGCCACGCCGCACGACACCAGGGCCACAGCGTCGAGAGGAAGGTCGTCGTCCACCTTGATGACGCTTGCCTCGGCGACGGTGGAGTAACGGCTGAACGTGCCGAGCTTGGCCATCATCGTCAGCGGGGTGCCCGACGCGTCGAAGTGGCGCGGGGTCCCGTCGGTGATCATGTGTCCCATGAGCGTCCCGGCACCGAGGTTGCACAGGTTCTGGCGCCCCGTCGAGCAGTAGCGGCACCGGCCGCACGACGGCACGAAGCTCGCCGACACGTGGTCGCCGGGCTTCACGGAGGTCACCCCGGGTCCGGTCTCCACGACCACGCCCGCGCCCTCGTGGCCGCCGACGAAGGGGAAGAAGGTCGCCCCCACGAGGTCGAGCAGGTCCTGGGGCGGCACCATGTCACCGGTGACGAAGTGCTCGTCCGAGTGGCACATCCCGGCCACCTTCCAGTTCACGAGGACCTCGCCGGCCTTCGGGGCCTGCACCTCGATCTCCTCGACCTCCCACTGCCGGTCGACACCGCGCAGGACCGCCGCCTTCGACTTCATGTCGTCCCCCCTCCGGACCGGGCCCGTCAGTAGACGAGCACGCCCCTGATGTTCTTGCCGTTGCGCATGTCCTCGTAGCCCTGGTTGACGCCCTCGAGCGGGTACGTGCGCGTCACGAGACCGTCGAGGTCGATCTGGCCCTCGCGATAGAGGCCGATGAGCTTGGGGATGTCGGCGCGCGGGTTGCCCGAGCCGAACAACGACCCGACGAGCTGCTTCTCCATGAGCGTGAGGTCGAGGAGGCTCATGCTGGCCCCGCCCGCCTCGAGCGCGGGGTGGATGTTCGTGACGACGACGCGACCGCGCTTGGCGGCGAGCGCCATGGCCTGACCCATCACCTGTCCGTCGCCCACGCCCATCGTCATGATGACCTTGTTGGCCATCGTGCCCCAGGTGACCTGCTGGAGGAGCGGGAGCGCCTCCTCCATCGAGGACGCGACGTGGGTCGCGCCGAACTCCATGGCCTTCTCGCGCTTGAACTCGACCGGGTCGATGGCGACGATGTGCTTGGCGCCCGCCAGCTTGGCCCCCTGGATGGCGTTGGCGCCGATGCCGCCCACGCCGACGACGGCGACGGTGTCGCCGGGCGACACGTCCGCGGCGTAGACCGCCGATCCCCAGCCGGTGACGACACCGCAACCGAGCAGGCAGGCTTTCTCCAGAGGGACGTCCTTGTCCACCTTGATGCACGACGCCTCGTGCACCACCGTGTGGTGGGCGAAAGTGCCGAGGAGGCACATGAGGTTGAGGTCCTGACCCTTGGCATGGTGGCGCGAGGTGCCGTCGGCGATCTGCCGGCCGAGCCCCATGGCGGCACCGAGGTCGCACAGGTTCTGGTGCCCGGTCGAGCAGCTGGGGCAGCGTCCGCACGAGGGGATGAATCCGAACACGACGTGGTCGCCGGGCGCGAGCGTCGTGACGCCCTCGCCGACCTGCTCGACGATCCCCGCTCCTTCGTGGCCGCCGATGATCGGCATGGCGAAGGGGAGGTCACCGGTCACGAGGTGCTCGTCGGAATGGCACATTCCCGAGGCCACGAGCTTCACGAGGACCTCGCCGGCCTTCGGCGGGTCCAATTCGATCTCCTCGATGCTCCACTCGGCACCGACCTCCCACAGAACCGCGGCCTTGGTCTTCAACGGGGGACCCCCTTCGTCCGGACGACGGCCCGGTGCGGGCAGTCGGGCAAACCTTAGCCATGGCCCGGTTCCGTTCTCCAAGGGGGGAGCCCCCTGACTACGCTCTGCCCATGGACACGAACGACACCATCGAGCAGACCGCCGACGAGGAGACCGTGGTCGCCGACGAGGTCGTGACCGAGGTCCTCGTCGAGGAAGTGTCGATCGACGGGATGTGCGGCGTCTACTGACGCCGACGGTGTGACCGGGTCGGTCGGTACCGGCGTGGCCCTCGACCTCGACACCCCCTGCCGTTTGGATCCGCAGGTGGCGTTGCGCCCGGAGCCCTTCGGTGCGCTCGCCTACCACTACGGCAACAGGCGCCTCGTGTTCCTGCGACACCCCGACATCGTGCGCGTAGTGGAGGGTCTCGGGGAGGGGACGACTGTGCGCACCGCGCTCGAGGCGCACTCGGTGGAACCGTCCCGCTGGCCGTCGTTCGTCGCGGCGCTCTCGTCGCTCGCCGATTCGGGGGTCCTCCGTGTCGTCTGAGACCCTGGCCGACCAGATGAAGGGCGGCCTCGACGCCCCGATCTGCCTCACGTGGGAGCTCACCTACGCCTGCAATCTGGCGTGCGTGCACTGCCTCTCCAGCAGCGGCCGACGCGACGAGCGCGAGCTGACCACCGGGCAGGCCCTCGCCGTCATCGACGAGCTCGCCCGACTCAAGGTCTTCTACGTGAACATCGGCGGCGGCGAGCCGATGGTGCGGCGCGACTTCTTCCCCATCATCGAGCACGCTGTCGCCAGCGGCATCGGGGTGAAGTTCTCCACGAACGGGGCCTTCATCGACGCCGCCAACGCCCGCCGGCTCGCTGCGATGGATTACCTCGACGTGCAGATCAGCATCGACGGCACGGACGCGGACACGAACGACGCGGTGCGCGGCGAGGGCTCGTTCGCCACGGCGATCGCCGCGATGGACAACCTGCGCGACGCTGGTTTCGGGCCGTTCAAGATCTCCGTCGTGGTCACGAGACACAACGCCGGTCAGCTCGATCGGTTCAAGGCGCTCGCGGACTCTTACGGCGCCCAGTTGCGCATCACCCGCCTGCGCCCCTCGGGTCGCGGGGCCGACACGTGGCACGAACTGCACCCCACCGCCGAGCAGCAGGTCGACGTGTACCGCTGGCTGCTCGCCCACGGCGAGAAGGTGCTCACGGGCGACTCGTTCTTCCACCTCAACGCCCTCGGCGACCCCCTGCCGGGTCTCAACCTGTGCGGGGCGGGACGCGTGGTGTGCCTCATCGACCCGGTGGGCGACGTGTACGCCTGCCCCTTCGTCATCCACGGCGACTTCAGGGCCGGCTCGGTCCTGGACGACGGCGGATTCACCCGTGTGTGGCGCGAATCGGACCTCTTCCTCTCGCTGCGCGAACCGCAGAGCGCCGGTGCCTGCGCCTCGTGCGGCTCCTACGACGCCTGCCAGGGCGGATGCATGGCCGCCAAGTTCTTCACCGGTCTGCCCCTCGACGGACCGGATCCCGAGTGCGTCGTCGGAGCCGGGGAGAAGGCCCTCGCCTCCGTCCCCGTCGCGCTCGCCCCGCGTCCCGCACCGGACCATTCGCGTCCGTCGCGCGTCGCCGTGCCCGCCGGGGACGTCGGGCCGTGACCGCGACCGTCCTCCTGTGGGTGGCGGCCCTGCTCGGCGCGTACGCGTCGGGAATGCTGCCGAGTGCCATCGTCGTCGCCCGCGCCAAGGGCGTTGACATCACCGCCTTCGGCTCGGGGAACCCCGGTGCGAGCAACGTCGCCCGCGCGCTCGGCGCGAAGTGGGGCGTCGTCGTCTTCGCCTTCGACGCCGCCAAGGGTGCGGTACCCGTGGCGCTCGCGTTGCTCGCCGACAGGCCTCTCGCCTACGGCTGCGCCGCCGCCGCCGTCCTCGGCCACGTCTTTCCCGCGACCCGGGGCTTCCGCGGCGGCAAGGGCATCGCCACCGGCGGCGGGGTGTTGCTCCCGCTGCATCCCCCGGTGATGCTGGCAGCGGCGGCGACGTGGCTGGTGCTGGCCAAGGTCTCGAAGCGCGCCTCCGTCGCGTCCATCCTCGTCGTCCCCGCAGTCATCGTCGCCATCGTGCTGAGGGGGACCCCGGGCTGGGAGATCGCGGCGTTGGCGGGACTCGCCGGCCTCATCGAGATCCGCCATCTGTCCAACATCCGACGGCTCGTCTCCGGCACGGAACACGCCCTCTCCCGCGACGCGCACTGAGGCCCTGGTGCGGGAGACCTCGCCGGACATCGCTCCGGGTGAACGCATCCTCGTCCTGCCCCTCGGCTCGACGGAGCAGCACGGCGCGCATCTCCCGCTCGACACCGACACTCGCGTGGCCCTCGCCCTCGCCGTCGCCGCCATCGAACGCGACGGGAGCGACGTGTTTCTCCTTGCTCCGGCACTTCCGTACTCTGCGAGCGACGAGCATGCGTCGTTCCCCGGAACGCTCTCGATCGGCACAGAGACCACGTCCGCCGTGTTGCGCGCCGTCGCCCGCAGTGCATGGTGGGCGGCGGGGATCCTCGTGGTGAACGGTCACGGCGGGAACCACGACGCGCTCTCGGCCCTCGCGGACGTCGCAGGAAGATGGCGTGCGTGGTCCCCGACCCTGCCCGAGGGCGGCGACATGCACGCCGGTCGCACCGAGACATCGCTCGGGCTCCATCTCTTCCCCGACGCCGTGCATCTCGGGCGCGCCGAGGCGGGTGCGGAGACCGGGGACCCGCGCGACGCCGTGGCCGCCATGCGCCTCGGCGGCGTGGCCGCGGTCTCCTCCAACGGGGTGCTGGGCGATCCGACGGGCGCGTCGGCGACCGAGGGAGCCCGCATCTTCGCCGACATGGTCGCCGACCTCGTGGGTGTCCTCGAGGAGTGCCGACGGGACTGGACCGGACCCGGCCGATGACGACGCCGGGGACGGTTCCGTTCACGCGCGACCGGGTGTGGCATCGGGGTCGGGCGGGCACGGTGCTGGTGGCCGGCTCTCCGGCGACCTTCTTCCGCGTCACCGGCCTCGGCGCGGCGATCCTCGACGCCCTCGAGTCCGGCACCGTGCCCCCCGCCGGCCACGAGGCACTCACCGACCGGCTCGTGTTCACCGGAGCGGTGCATCCCCGAGCCGGCGATCCCTGGCCCGACGACGATCTCACGGTCGTGGTGCCGGTGCACCGGCGCGGCGACGACCGGGATCTCGAGTCGCTCGTGGGCGCTCTCGCTCCTCTGCGCACGGTCGTCGTCGACGATGCATCCCCCGTGCCCGTCGTCCTCGACAGCGACGACGGGCGCGTGACGGTGGTGCGTCTCGATTCGAACATCGGCCCCGCCGGCGCGCGCAACCGGGGTCTCGACACCGTGTCCACCGGAGCGGTGGCCTTCGTCGACGCGGACGTCATCGTCGACGCCGCGACCGTGTCGGGGGTGGCCGGACATCTGCGACGGGAACGAGTGGCGGCGGTCGCACCCCGTGTGCGCGGAGCCGGCGGGCCCGGCATCCTCGCCCGCCATGAGGCGCGCCTCTGCCCCCTCGACATGGGGTCGGAACCCTCGTGGGTGCGCGACTCGGCGCGGGTGCGCTACGTGCCGAGCGCCTGTCTCGCGATGCGCACGGACACGGTGCGCGCAGCGGGTGGTTTCGACGAGTCGATGCGCACCGGTGAGGACGTCGACCTCGTGTGGCGCCTCGCCGAGGCGGGTCACCTCGTGCGCTACGACCCGTCCTTCCTCGCGACGCACCGGACGCGTCCGGATCTGCGCCGCTACCTGGCCCAACGGGTCGGCTACGGCCGAAGTGCCGCCGGCCTGGCGCATCGACACGGTGCTGCGGTCGCCCCCTTCCGCGCCGGCATCGGCGACGTCGCGACGCTTGCCGCCCTCGTTCTGGCGACGTGGCCCATCGGGGTCGTCCTGCTGGTCGCGACACTGTCATGGCGCATCGCCCGACTGCTGCGACTCGGCGCCCCGGTGAGAGCCACGGCCGCCCTCACCCGTTCGTGGTGCGCGTCGGTCGTGTCCCACGCCGCTGCCGCGGTCGTGCGCACCTGGTTCCCCCTCCTCGTCGTCGCCTCGGTGGTGTCGTCTCGGGCACTCGTCATGGCCGGTCTCGCCCTCGCCCTGCGGGCCGGATCGGCCGTGCGCGCGTCGCGACCCGGTGTCGCGCCCCTCGCCGTCGTTCTCGGTCCTCTCGACGACCTGGCCCACTGCGCCGGGGTCTGGCTCGGTCTCATCGGGGCACGATCGGCGCGGGCGATGCGCGCGGTGATGCCCGTCGTCAGGTGGAGGCCGGGATCCGGGCGCTGATGTCGGCGCACTCCCGGCACACCGACTCGGGCACGACGCCCCACGCCATCAACCGGGCGAAGATGATGCAGCCGAGGCACACACCTGCGAAGGCCTCGAGCGACGCCGCCACGACGAGCATTCCCACGACCACCCTGGCGGCGGTCACGGCGTCGAGCAGCACGAGGACCGACGCGACGAGAGTGAACGTGGCGCCGATGCCCTGAGCGAAGCGCTTCGGGGGACCGGCCACGAGGCGGTGGGCCCGACGGACGCGCGGGGTGATGACCCGCGTGGCGAGGAGCCCGAGGGGGCTGAGTCGGGGACCGGCGAGCACGCGGGCCACGAAGCCCCACGTGAGCGGCACGAGGATCCACGTCCGACCGGTGGCCACGAAGGCACTGCCCATGACGACCGCCCCCGCCGCCACGATGCGGGCCGACGTCTCGTTGACGGGATGGGGGAAGGAGAAGAAGGAACGCAACGACGACATGGCACGAAGGCTAGACACTGATTCCCGACCCAGCAACTCGGGAATTGACGGGGAGTAGATTGACCCGGTGACCCTCCGACTGGCCGTGCAGGAAGCCCCCTGGGTGGCCCATGTGCAGTCGACGGCCCGCGCCCTGCCCGGTCTCGTGCCGGTGGTGAAGGGCAACGGATACGGATTCCGTCGTTGGAACCTCGTTCCCCTCGCGGCGCAACTCGCCGAGGAGATCGCCGTGGGCACCGTCTTCGAGATCCGCGATGTCCCCGACCACGTCACCCCCATCGTGCTCACCCCCACCATGGTGCCCCCGCCGCGCAATCTGCCGGACCGGGCCGTGCTCACCGTGGCCACGCCCCACCATCTCGTCACCCTCGACAACGCGGGCTGGAAGGGCCGGGTCATCGTCAAACTGAGGTCGTCGATGATGCGCTACGGCGCCACGGTCGACACGCTCACGTCCCTCATTCGCGACCTCGCCGCCACCGGGTTGGCGGTGCACGGCTACGCCGTCCATCCCCCCCTCGCCGGTGACGACAAGACCCGGTTGCGCGACATCACCGAATGGCTGCCCCGCATCAACCCCGACATCCCGGTGTACGTGAGTCATCTCTCTCCGGAGGCGTACGCGCACCTGCGGAACACGTTCGCCGACCGGACGTTCCGTTTCCGCTCGGGCACCCAGCTGTGGCTCGGCGACAAGTCGATGATGCATCTCTCCGCCGACGTGCTCGGTCACCATCCCGTCGAACCCGGACAGACCGCCGGCTACCGCCAGGTGCCCATCACGAGCCCGGGGGAGATCGTCATGGTCGGATGCGGCAGTGCCCACGGCGTCGGCATCCTCGAGGAGGGACGCAGCCCATTCCACTATCAGCGCCAGCGGCTCAACCTCCTCGAGCCACCCCACATGCACACCTCGATGCTCTCCGTCGCCCGCGGGCGCCCCATCCCGCCGGTCGGAGAATGGATCGACGTGCAGCAACCCCTCACGCAGGTGCAGGTGGATGTGCTGCAGTGGATCAAGTGACGGCGCTCACGCCCCCCGGTTGAGGCCCCGCCACCCCACGGCGGCGGCTCCCACGAGGGGGCCGTCCTCGCCGAGACGACCCGGCACGATGCGGGCCCGCTTCGTGAAGTCGAGCGAGCAGAGTTCGTCCATCGTGCGCTGAGCCGCGTTGAAGAACGTGGCACCGAATCCGACGGCCACCCCGCCCGAGACGACGACGAGTTTGAGATCGAGGAGGTTGCACACCGAGGCCGCGGCCCGTCCGACGAGTCGACCCGTGCGCACCATGATCTCGTAGGTGGGTTGGTCGGGCGGCCGGCCGGTGATGGCCTCGATCGCCGGACCCGACGCCTCGGCCTCGAGGCAGCCGCGCCCCCCGCACGTGCAACGTCGCCCGTTCGGTTCGACGACGACATGGCCCACGTGACCGGCGTTGCCCGTCGACCCCTCGAGCAATTGACCGTTGAGCACGATGCCGCCGCCGACGCCGGTGGACACGACCATCGCCATGAAGTCGTCGACGCCGCGCGCGGCCCCGAGCCATCCCTCGGCGAGAGCGAGGGCCTTGGCGTCCCCGTCTCCGTAGACGGGAAGTCCGGTGAGGTCGGCGAGTCGCGAGCGCAACGGGAAGTCCCGCCATCGGGGAATGTTGAGCGGCGAGACCGCCTCCACGTTGCGGGCGACGGGGCCGGCCGAGCCCACCCCGACGACGAGGACATCCGCGCCGTGTCTGTCCCGGGCCCGCAGGGTCAGGCGCTCCGCCATGCCGGCCAGATCGGCGAACAACTCGTCCGCCGATGCCCCGTGATTGACCCGGACCATCTCGCGGTCGACGAGGTCCCCCGTCCGGGAGATGAGACCCGCGGCCATCTTCGTGCCGCCGATGTCGAGTGCCAGAGCCAGATCCATGGGACACCAACCTTCCCAAAGTTATTGTCTATCCGGGCGCATCGGACGACGAAGGCGCTCACCGTTGGGGAATGGTGCCGGGCACTAAGGAACTATTCGGCACCGGAGCCGGGACACCCGCATGGACGATGTTCATACGATGATGAAATGGGCGCCGGCTGGGAGAACCTCATCGCCGGCGAGGGTCGTCGCCCCTACTTCGGCGACCTCACCGCATTCGTCGCGTCCGAGCGCACGCGCGGCCCCGTCCATCCGACCGAGGACCGCGTGCTCGCCTGCCTCGAAATGGTTCCACTCGCCTCGGTGAAGGTCGTCATCGTGGGCCAGGATCCGTACCACGGGCCGGGTCAGGCCCACGGTCTCGCCTTCTCCGTGCCCCAGGGGACGCCACCGCCGCCGTCGCTGCGCAACATCCTGCGCGAGGTGCGCGACGACACGGGCATCGACCGCTCCGGTGACGGTGACCTCACGGGATGGGCGCGCGAGGGCGTGCTGCTCCTCAACCGCGTCCTCACCGTGCGCGAGGGCGAGGCGGGCAGCCACGCCGGACGGGGATGGGAGACGTTCACCGACGCCGTCATCTCCGCGGTCGATGCCCTCCCGCGGCGCGTCGTCTTCATCCTCTGGGGCGCGCACGCCCGCTCGGTGTCGCGCCTCGTGACCGCGCCGCACCACGTCGTGCTGGAATCAGCGCACCCTTCTCCCCTGTCGGCCCACCGGGGCTTTCTCGGCAGCCGTCCTTTCTCCCGCGCCGATGCCGCGCTCGCCGAGCACGGCATCGGGCCCGTCGACTGGGGCGCGACTTCCGGGGCATGACTAGCGTGGAGACGTGGCCACGCTTCTCCGGGACATCCGCATCGCCGCCCCGCCGGACGAGGTGTGGGCCCTCGTGGGTGACCCGGGTCGCCTCGCCGAATGGTGGCCCGTCGAGTCGTGCCGCATGGAGGGCTCCACGCGCTGGGTCGGCCTGGCCACGGGACTCGTCTTCGAGGAGGAGATCCTGCTCGTCGACCCCGGTCAGCGTCGCCTGCGGTACTCGATCGTCAACAACCCCCTCATCCGCGACCATCTCGCCACGGTGGACGTGCTCGCCGACGGGGACGGCAGCACAGTGGTCTACGAGACGACCTGCCTTCCCGACGTCCTCGCACTCGTGAACTCGGGGGCATCGGGAGCCGCGTTGCGCGAGGCCAAGAGGATCCTCGAGGGGTCGGCATGACCGGACGACGCATCCTCTTCATCACGACCGACCAGCAGCGCTGGGACGGTCTCGGCATCAACGGCGGAGCGGTCGCCCGCACGCCCGTGGTCGACTCCCTGGCCCGCGAGGGCATCAACTACCTCCGCGCCCATCCCCAGAACGTCGTGTGCATGCCGTCGCGCTCCACGATGATCACCGGCCAGCACCCCACCACCCACGGCGTGTGGATGAACGGGGTCCCTCTGCCCGAGGACGCCCCCAGCATCGCCCGCACCCTGCGCGAGGCGGGATGGAAGACTGCCCTGCTCGGCAAGGCGCATTTCGAACCCATCCTCGACC
This sequence comes from uncultured Bifidobacterium sp., assembly GCA_964608285.1. Taxonomy (GTDB): domain Bacteria; phylum Actinomycetota; class Acidimicrobiia; order Acidimicrobiales; family Ilumatobacteraceae; genus UBA2093. The sequence goes on along the minus strand of CAZSNB010000008.1, from coordinate 45,792 downwards.
CGTTCCTGCGGTTCGCCGAGACGCGCATGGGGCGCAATCGCGAGACCTCCGAACTCGTGCGACTCGCCGACGGGACACTCGTGCCCCACCGCGGCTTCGACCACATGGAGTTCGCCGCTCACGGGGCGGTCGGCCCCGTCCACTACGCGGGTTGGCTCCGCGAGAACCACCCCGAGCACGTGCGCGGGTACCTGCCCAATCTCGACGGCGACCTCGAGGTGCAGACGGCCGGGGGCGGCGCCACCGGAGCCCCCCAGGTCAAGACCGACAACGGGATCCCGCGCGAGCTGTACCACACCGATTGGGTCGCCGACCGCACGATCTCGTGGCTGGACTCCATGTCCGACGACGACGACTGGTTCTGCTGGATGTCCTTCCCCGACCCCCATCATCCGTGGGACCCTCCGGCCGACGAACTGCACCGCGTTGATTGGCGACAGGTGGACCTGCCCGCGGGTTGGATCGATGACCCGGCCGAACGCGAGCGGGTCCTGGCGGGCAAGCCCGCGCACTGGCTCGGATGGTGGAACGGTTCGTTCATCTCCAATTTCGAGGCCCCCGCCAAGTGGGTGCCCGCCGGCCTGACCGCCGACCAGGTGCGCGAGATCAACGCGATGGTCCACGTGAAGAACGAACTGATCGACGAGGCCATCGGCCGGGTGCTCTCCCGCCTGCGTGAACGGGGATGGAACGACGACCTCGACATCGTGTACACCACCGACCACGGAGAGATGCAGGGAGACTTCGGCCTGCTCTTCAAGGGTCCGTACCACGTCGACTCGCTCATGCGTCTTCCGATGGTGTGGCGCCCGGCCCCTTCGCGCGGCGTCGCACCCGCCGTCGTGACTGCCCCGGTCGGGCACGTGTCGCTCGCGGCCACCTTCGCCTCCATCGCCGGACTGCCCAGACCCGACTACACCGAGGCGCCGGCGCTCCCCGTGGACGACGACGATGCCCGGACCCGCGGGTTCGAGCGCGTGCTCACCGAGTGGGACAGCGTGCTGTTCGGCAAGGTCGTGGGTGCGCGCACCATCCACCGCGACGGACTCACGTGCACCGCGATGCTCCCGGGAACGGTCCACGACGGGACCGAGGGCGAGCTCTACGACCACGCGAGCGATCCGCTCCAACGGGTGAATCTCTGGGACGATCCCGCGTGGCGGAGCGTGCGCGACGACCTGCTCGCCGACATGCGCGACCACTTCCCTTCCGCTACCGCCGAGCGCCGCCCCTGCGACGCCCCGGTCTGACCACCGGGGAAAGCGGTGCGGGGTCGGGTGTAGGGTGCCGCCATGTCCCGCGTGCAGCTCGCCCTCAACGTCTCCGACCTCGACGCCGCCGTCGAGTTCTACACGCGTCTCTTCGGCGCCGGCCCGGCCAAGCGCCGTGACGGATACGCCAACTTCGCGGTCGAGGATCCCCCCCTCAAACTCGTGCTCATCGAGAACGGGGGCGAACCGGGCACGATGAACCATCTCGGCATCGAGGTCGGGAGCACGGACGCCGTCACCGACGCCACCCGACGCCTCGCCGACGAGGGCCTGGAGGTGGCGACAGAGGACGCGACGACGTGCTGCTACGCCGTGCAGGACAAGGTGTGGGTCACCGCCCCCGACGGCGAACCCTGGGAGGTCTACACGGTGCTCGCCGATGCCGCCACGATGGGCGCGGCCCCCGCGGTCGTCGCGGACTGTTGCGCCCCGGTCGCGGTGGACGCGACCGGATGCTGCTCCTGAGCAGGGGCGACTAGGCCCCGAGCAGGGCCCGCATCTCGTCGATCTCGGCGCGCTGGGCCGTGATGACGCGCTCGGCGAGCGCCCTCATCGAGGCGTCCGTGCCGTCGGCGATCACGTCCTCGGCCATGTCGATCGCGCCCTCGTGGTGCCGGATCATCGCCTCGAGCCACGCCCTGTCGAAGGCCTCGCCGCGCAGGTCGGCCAGGTCGTCGATCTCATCGAGCGTGAGCATCCCGGACATCATGTCGGAGTGGTCCATGGACGGATCCATCTCCGTGGACATCCCCCACCCGCCGAGCAGGGACGTCATCTCGGCGATCTCCGGGTCCTGGGCGGCCTTGATGGCCGTGGCGAGTTCCCTCACGGAGTCCCCGGCACCCGTCGTGGGGTCGAGGGCGATGTCCGACATCTCGATGGCCTGCTCGTGGTGCGGGATCATCATCTGGGCGAACATGACGTCGGAGGCGTTGAACGACTCCGCGTCCGCTCCCGATGAATCGCCGCCACCGCAACCCGCGATGAGGATCGCCGCGACGACCGGTGCGATGGATCGGGTGATTCGGGACATGGTGCACCTCCGGGGGAACGCGTGACCCGACGCTAGCGACCCTCGGACGCGGGACGGGGTCGGCTCAGCCAGGGTTCGCAGCCACGAGAGCGGCGGTGACCGCGACGACGAGTCCGCCGGTCGCTGCCTCGGTGAGACTGGCGCGCACGAGGAGATCCCGTCGGCGCGCCGACGCCCGCGGATCGTCGGACACGGGACGCAGGAGACGTCGGCGGTTGATGTCGGCGACCTTCAGCATGGCGGCCACGACGGCGATCTTGAGCAACAGGAGTCTCCCGTGTCCGGTGGTGAAGAGCGTCCCGATGCCACCGTGGAGACGCAGGGACTGCACGACCCCGGTGACGACGATGACCGGCACGGCGATGCGCGCCGCCCCGCCGAATCTGCGGTACGCAGTCCAGGAACCCTCGGGATCGGTGGACGGAACGATGAGGAATGCCACCACGGCGAGTCCTCCGAGCCACACCGCGGCGGCCGCGGTGTGCACGACGTCGACAGGGACGCCGACGAGTGGCAACGCCCGGGAACGGGAGTGGCCGGTCCACGCCAGGGTCACGAGATGCATTCCGTAGAGGACGAGCAACGGCATCGACGGGAAGGGCGCACCCCGTCCGCGCGCCGCGTCGAGGAGGACCCGCACCATGACGACCCCGATGACCGCCCTCAGCAGCATCATCGATCCGGGCACGAGGCGGAACGCGTCACCGAGATGTCCGAACGCACCGAGCAACGAGGTGCCGTTCACGTCCCCGAGGAACACGAGGAGCTGCACACCCGCCGCTCCGGCACCGGTGGCCGCCGCCGCGAGGATCGCGGTGCGCGCCCTCGCCGTGGACAGGATGCCCGGTGCGAGCGACTGCTCGGCGAAGAGCAGACCGCCCAGCGCGATCGTGGCGAGCAGGGCCCCGAGACGCACGAACCATCGCCCCGCCTCGGGGAGGGGCGACGCGGGTTCGGTCACACCGGTCCCGACCGGCGCGGGGGTGGAGTCGACCGGGGGTCCCACCGTGGTGTCCGACGGAACGGTCGTCACGGTCGACGCGCCCGAGGAGGCCGGAGCCGAGGTGATGGTGAAACCCACACGACCGGAGATGACGTGTCCGTCGCTGCTCACGAGTCGCCACCGCGCCGTCACGCTCCCCGTGAGATCGTCCGGGAGGGTGAAACGCACGACGGAGGTGTCGAGACCGTGGACGGGCGCGGCGAGTTCGCGACGCACGCCGTCGGACCCCACCACTTCGGCCGACGCCGAGGCGAGGGGCACCTCGGAGGCGAAGTCGAGGAGCCACTCTCCCGCCGGCGCCACGAGGGACGCCCCGTCGGAGGGGACGCTCGACTCGAGCGTGTTGTGGGCCGATGCCCGATCGGACCCCGAGAGGACGAGGAACACGAGGGCGGCACCGATGAGGGCCCGGCAATGGGGACGGACGCGAGAAGACATGACGACCCGGCAAGCGTAGGACGCCCGACCCCGCCGGGCGGGGCGGGTCAGACCGTGTCGGGACGCGACACCGCGCGCCACAGCACGGGTGTGAGCGCTGCGGCAACGATCATCTTGGCGAGGTCGCCCGCGATGAACGGTGCCAAGCCGTAGGTGAAGGCGTCACGACCGTCGCCCGCGTAGAAGGGGACGTCGAGGTGCACCGCCAGCCAGCTCACCCCGCAGGCGTAGATGAGGGCGCTGCCCGTGAGCATCGCCGGCACCGACGTGGAGAACGAGCGGTCCTGGCCGCGCTCGGCGAGACGACCGACGACCGCGGAGGCGACGACGAAGCCGACGAAGTACCCGAGGGTGCTGCCCGTGGCGGCGTCCCAGCCGCGCTCGGCGCCGGCGTAGAAGGGGAGACCGACCGCACCGAGCACCCAGTACAGCGCCTGACCGGCCACGGCGAGCCGTGCCCCGAGCGCCGCGGCCGCCAACAGGACCACGAGTGTCTGGGCCGTCACGGGCACCGGTGTGAATCCGAGCGGGATGCGCACCTGTGCGGCGGCGGCGGTGAGGAGCGCGGTTCCGCTCACCAGCACGAGCGTGCGGTGCCGACGCAGGGGAACGAGGTCGGCGAGGGTGCGGGGAGCGACGAGAACGGAGGTCATGGGGACAGTCTCCCCCGCCCACGGGTGCTCCGACAAGTTCGTCGTTTGTTACCGTCCCACGATGCTCTCCGAACTCGCCGCCGCCGTGCGCGCCGGGGCGATTGACCCGGCGGACCTCGTGGCCGAGAGCGTGCGACGCATCGAGGCCGCACGGCACCTCAACGCGGTCGTCGACCTGTGGCCGGAGGACGCGCTCGCCGAGGCCCGCTCCCATCGCCGAGAAGGTCCGCTCGCCGGACTCCCGGTCCTCGTCAAGGACATGGCCCGCGTCGCCGGACGGCGCACCACGGCCGGTTCGCGCCTCTTCGCCGATGCTCCGCCCGACGCGGTCGACGACGTCGTGGTCTCGCGCCTGCGCGAGGCCGGGGCCATCGTCCTCGGACGCACCAACAGTCCCGAGTTCGGGGCCACCGCCTACACCTCCAACCTCCTCCATGGCACGACGCGCAACCCGTGGAATCCCGAGCGGTCACCGGGCGGGTCGAGCGGGGGATCCTCAGCGGCGCTCGCCGCCGGCCTCGCCCCCCTCGCCACCACCTCGGACGGTGGCGGCAGCGTGCGCGGTCCCGCCTCGATGTCGGGCCTCGTCGGATACAAGCCGACGATGGGTGCCATCGGCCGCAACGTGCTGCCGCGATGGATCTCGTTCTCCACGCAGGGCGCGACCGGTTCGAGCGTGGCCGACGTCGCCCTCGAGGCCTCCGTCACGCTCGGACCCGCGCGGGGGGACCATTTCGCGCTGCCACGAGCCGGGGTGGACCTCGCCGCGACCATGCCCTCCCGCGTGCTGGCGTGCCGCACCTTCCGCAGCGGCGTCGATCCCGACATCGAATCCGCGTTCGAGGCGACACTGGAGGCGCTGTCGGCCGGCGGAGTGAGGGTCGAGCGCGTCGATCCACCGGTGGATTCGTCGGTCATGTGGGCGTGGTTCACCGTCTCCACCGCGGAACTGGCGCAGAGTCTGCGCGGGTTCGCCGACCGTCGCGACGAGATGACCGACTACGTGCGCATGCAGATCGACTGGGCCGAGCGCGTCACGCTCGACGACTACATCGCCGCCCAGCGCCTGCGTCACGAGGTGTCGGCCCGCTTCGACGACCTCCTCGGCACGGACGCCGTCCTCGTCGTCCCGGTCATGAACGCGCGCTCCTGGCCCGCCGAGGGTCCCCTGCCCACGGAGGCCGGCGGAGTGCGCGACCCGATGGGCACGATGAACACCGCCGACCTGAACTTCACCGGGCATCCCGCCTTCAGCGTGCCGATGGGTCTCGACGACCACGGAGTTCCCTGCGGTCTGCAGGTGGTCGCTCCGCGCTTCCGCGACGGTCTCGGTTTCGGTCTGGCCGCCCACCTCGAGCGCATCCGCCCCTGGCCGCTCACCGCGCCGGGATACCGACCCTTCGGTCCCGGCTGAGGGCGGCGGCTCAGCCGAAATCGGGCACGAGGGCGACCTTGCCGGCGACGGCTCGGCCCTGCATGTCCCGCATCGCGTCGGCCGCGCGCGACATGGGATAGGTCACCGGTTCCACCGGGTGCAGTTCGCCCCTGCCGATCGCCGCCACGACGTCGGAGAGCATCGCGGCGTTCTCGCGGGGATTCGCCATCATCCACGCGCCCCAATCGACACCGACGACGCTGCGGTTGGTGAGGAGGATGTGGTTCGCTGGGAGGGTGGGGATGCCGGCGACGAAGCCGACCACCATGTACCGCCCCATCGGCGCGAGAGCGCGCAGACATGACTCGGCGAGCGCACCGCCCACCGGGTCGTAGACGACGTCGACGCCACCGCCGCCGAACTCGCGGGCCCGGGCCTTCACGTCCTCGGTCCCGGTGTCGATGACCGCCTCGGCGCCCGCCGCGCGCGCCAATGCCCGCTTCTCCTCGCTCGAGGCCGCGGCGATGACCCGCACTCCCCGCGACCGCGCCGTGTCGACCGCCGCGAGTCCCACACCGCCGCCGGCCCCGGTGACGAGCATGGTCATGCCGGCCTCGAGCGGGACTCGCACCGTGAACGCGAACCAGGCGGTCATGTAGCTCTGCATGAACGTGGCCGCCTGCCCGTCGGTCATCGAGTCGGGGATGCGCACGACACGGGAGCGGTGCACGACGACCTCCTCGGAAAATCCACCCATCCCGGGCATGGCGAAGACGCGCTCGCCAGGCCTCCACTCGCCGGCGGACGCACCCGCCTCGACGACGGTGCCCGTCACCTCCGAACCGGGCCGATAGGGCACGGGCGGCTTGATCTGGTAGCGACCCTCGACCATCAGCGCGTCGACGTAGTTGAGCCCCGCAGCCGACACGCGGATGCGGACCGCGTCGTCGCCCGTCGGGGGAACGTCGACGTCGACGACACGGAGTCCGTCGAGCGAGCCGAGGGCATCGGTCTGGATCGTCTTCATGTCGCGACGGTACCAGCGCGCCCGACGCGACGTCCGAACGGAGAGCACTACCGTGTCGGCATGCGCCGTCTCCTCGCGTCGGTGACCGGACCGCGTTTCCTCCACGCGGCGGTGGCGCTCCACCTGTTCGTCAGGACGATCGGCGTGTGGGGTCGCCCCGCCGGACGCTTCCCCGACTCGAGCAGCTTCGAGAACCTGTCCTTCCTCGGCGAGAACCTGCGCTTCTGGCCGGTGCCGCTCGCCTACCGCATCGCAGACACGGACGGAATGCGCGTGGCGTTGCAGGTGCTCGCGGGGACGACGGCATGGGCGTGGTTGGCGGCGGTGCTCGCGCGCGGGAGCAGGTTCCCCCGCGCCGTCACGGCCGCGGTGCTCGTGTTCGGCGCCGTGCCCCAGGTGTCGAGGTGGGACCTGGCGATCCTGTCGGAGTCCCTCGGCATCTCGCTCACCGTCGCCGCGATCGCCGCCACGGTGTCGTTGGCGCGCCGTCCGACACTCGCCTCGCGCCTCGTCTGGACGGTCGCGATGACCGGGTGCGCCTTCGTGCGACCCACCCATCTCCTCGTCGTCGCCGCATGCCTCGCCGGTGCCGGATGGATCCTCGTCGCGTCGCGGGGCACCCGCGGCGTCGCCACGACCGTCGTGCTCCTCCTCGTCGGGGCGTGGGGCGTCTCGCTTCAGGTCGGCAATCGTTCGATGAGCACCCTCAACATGTACACGGTGCTCATGGAGCGGGTCGTGACGAACGATGCGCGCTGGGAGTGGTTCGTCGCGCGCGGCATGCCCGACGTCGCGGGCATGCGCGAGGCCGTCGGCTACGACTTCTCGGGGCAGTTGCCCGACGAGGTCGCGCGCATCGTCGACCTGCCCCCCGACCAGGCCCCGCCGTCGCTCATGCGCGTGGGCGGCGCCGAACTGGCCGAGTGGGTGCGCGACCACGGTTGGTCGACCTACGCGCGCTGGGTGGTGACGCACCCGGGCGACACCTGGGAGCGCGTGTCCTCGCTCACGCCCGCGGTGACCGATCCCCCGAACGACGACTTCCTCCCGCTCGAGCACCGGTCCCTGCTGCCCCGCCTGCTCTTCCGCGGGTGGTGGCTCTGGGGTCTCGTGCTCGTCGCCGGGGTCGCGGCCGCCCATGCCAGGCCGGCCACCCGGCGGCTCGCCCGGGCGATCGCGGCGATGGGCGGCGTCACCGTCGCCGTGCACGCCGCCGGCATCCTCGCCTCGGGCATCGAGCATCCCCGCCACGGCGCCACGGCGGCGGTCGTGCTGCGGGTGCTCGCCGTGTGCGCGGCGGTGACGGCGCTCGGTTCGGCCCCTAGCGGAGAAGACGACGGAGCCGGGAGACGGCGCGTCGCCTGAAGCGCTCCCGTGCCGACGCGCTCGCGGTGTCGAGGCCGTACATGGCGATCCAGCGCGTCCGGCACCGCAGGGGGAACATGAGACGCACCGACCGGAACGCCGTGCGCTTTCCCGCCTCACCCTCGAGGGAGTTGACGAACTTCCCCGAGCCGTGCGTGGTGACCACCGCGAGACGCCGCACGTTGCCGAGCAGGGGACGCAGACGGTTCGCCCCTTCGGGGAGGTCCCAGGCCACACCGTTCATGAGGACGCGGTCGAACCATCCCTTGAGGATGGCGGGCTGCCCGGACCACCAGGTGGGATGGACGAGCACGAGCGCCTCGCAGCGCCGCAGCGCCTCGACATGGGGTGCCAATTCGGGGAAGCGGGCCAGCTTCTCGCCCGGATCCCCGACGTGGTGGAGGCGTTCCCATTCGGTGAACACCGGATCGAAACCCTCGCGCCACAGGTCGCGATGCTCCACCTCGTGACCGTCGGCAGCCAACGCGGCGAGGATTCCGTCACGGACCGAGGCCAGGTAAGACTCCGCGCTCGGATGCGCCGACACGACGAGAACCCTCATGTCGCCGCCATGCTCCGGCGCACCTCGTCGAGGAACCGTGCCCGCCTCTCCGGGGTCGTGGTGTCCATCGAGTGCAGCACGTGCGAACGCACGCTCGTGCGCCTCGGTGCGGACAGACGCAGGGCGCGGGTGAGGATTCGGCGCCCGTTGTCGTTGACGAGCGCGACGTACAACCGGGGAGAACCCGCGGTGGAGACCGTGCGGATGGCGCGCACCCGGTGCAGCCCGGGTCGCACCCGTCCGCGGGCGTCGAGCACGAAACCGACGCCGGGAACGAGCACCCTCTCGAGCCATCCCTTGAGCTGGGCCGGGAGTCCCGACCACCACGTGGGATAGACGAACACGAGGATCTCGGCGGCGCGCACGAGGGCGACGTGCCGGTGCAGGGACTCGGGAACCCTCCCCGTCATTTCGCGGTACTCGCGCCACTCGTGCTCGGGCATGACGGGATCGAAGGACTCGGCGGCCAGGTCGAGCACGTCCACGTCGTGCCCCGCATCGCGCAGCCCCGCGATCGCGGCGTCGCGCAACGCCGAGCAGAAACTCCCCTCACGGGGATGGCAGTAGACGACGAGTGCCCTCATGGTGAGTGCGGAGCGCGGACGACGTCGCGCACCCCGCGGCTACCGTAGCGGCGTGCCCGAATTGACCGGCGACTTCCCCACGAGCGACCTCCCCCGCATCGCACCCGGGGCCGTCACGGTGACCATCGAGCGTCGCGTCGACCCGGCGCAACAGGAACGATTCACCGCCTGGACCGAGGACATGCTCGCCGCCGTGCGCGCCGCACCCGGGTGCCTCGGTGCCACCGTCCTCAGCCCCGGTGGACACGACGAGCCGTACCACATGGTGTTCCGGTTCGTCGACGTCGTGCATCTGCGGCGATGGGAACGCAGCGAGGAACGGCTGGCGTTGCTCGAGAGGGGCGACGGGCTCTTCCTCTCCGAACGCATCACCTCCACCGCCGGGAGCGACACCTACTTCAACGCCCTCGGTGAGGTCGAGCGCCACCGCGGACGCGTCGGACGCTTCTTCACCGACGTCGCGTGGGTCTATCCCGCGTCGCTCGTGTTCGCCCTGCTCACCGCGCCGCTCTTCGCCCGGCTCGATCTCTGGACACGCGTCCTCGTCTCCACGGTGTGCGTCGGCCTCGTGTCGCGGCTCGCGCTCAGGCCCCTCCGCCGCTGGTGGAGGCGCCGTCGGATGCTCCCCCAGAATCTCGAGACCCGCTGACCGCCACCGACGGGATGCCGCAGGCTTTCGCCCCGACGAGCCGGGAGATGCGCGACCTGTTGCGCGCCACGAGGAGATAGACCACCTCGGCGACCGGCCCCAGCAGGGGAAGACCGATGAGGGTCCCGAGCACGCGATGCCGGCGCCGTCGGGCGCGGCGCAGGACCGCCGCCACCGCCCGGGCACCCTCGCACCGGTCGTCCCCGTCGATCCATGTCACCTTGTCGATCGTGGTCATCCCGCGCTCGTGGTGCGACACCGTCGTGACGCCGGGGCAGTTGCGGTCCACCCAGGCCGCCGACACCGTGCAGATGCCGCAGTCGCCGTCGAAGACGAGTTCGGGGGCCGTCACGGGCGCGCCGCCTCAGTTGACGTTGAGCAGGTCGACGACGAAGACGAGGGTCTCGCCGCCCTTGATGACACCGCCGGCACCCCGACTGCCGTACCCCATGTCGGGCGGGATCGTCAGCCTGCGACGACCGCCGACGCGCATGCCCGCGACACCGTCGTCCCAGCCCTGGATGACCTGACCGGCGCCGAGCCGGAACTCGAACGTCTCCGACCTGTCCCACGACGCGTCGAACTGACGCTGCGTGCTCCAGGCCACACCGACGTAGTGAACCTCGACCACGGCACCGGAACGGGCCTCGGCACCGTCGCCGACGACGAGGTCCTCGGCCACGAGGGCGGCGGGGGGATCGCCGGCGGGGATGGAGACGTCGGGTTTGCCGTGGTTCACGGCCCCAACCTATCGGCGTCGCTCAACCGCGGGCGCGCGTGCGCCGAAGCACGGGATCGGCGACGCGCAGGGCGCGGTCCGCCATGCGCAGCACGCGTCCGGCGGCGCCCGGCGTGGAGGAGTCCACGAGGTTGCCCATCACCGCCAGGGTCACGTCGGCGGCGGCCTGTGTCCCCACCGCGATGCGCAACCCGGGTCGCAACAGGAGGGGATGGCCGATGAGGAAACTGAAGCGACGACCGGTGCGCAGGAAAGCGTCGAAGCGCTCCCCCACCTCGACGTCGTACCGGTCGGGCGCCGTCGCCGGATCGGCGAGGAACAGCTCCGCGGCGAGGGTGCCGGACTCGAGCCCGTAGTCGATGCCCTCGCCGTTCATGGGGTTGACGAAGCCGGCGGCGTCGCCGACCGCCACCCATCCGGGACCGTGACGACGCACGACACTCATCGGCAGGCGCCAGGCGCGCGGTTTGTCGATCCACCCTCCGAGCGACCAGGGCCCGCGCACGAGCGACGCGTACTGCTCGAGGAGACGATTGAGATTGAGTTTCTTGAACCCCTTCATGGTGCTCAGCGCACCGACGCCCACGTTGACCGTGCCGTCACCGGCGGGGAACATCCACCCGTAGCCGGGAACCGCGGTGCCGTGCTCGTCGCGCAGGCTGAGGCAGGCCTCGAGATGCCTCTCGGCGTGGCGCGGGGACTCGGCGTAGGCGCGGATGGCGAGACCGAACGTCTCGGAGGGGTCGCGCTCGGCACCGAGGATCCGGGCCGCCGCACCCTGGGCACCGGCGGCCAGCACGGTGAACGGGGCACGGACGCGCGTGCCGCCCGACTCCGCACCGACCACCCTGCCGTCCTCCGTGACGGGCAGTGCCTCGGCGCCGAACCGCACCTCCGCGCCGGAGCGCTCCGCCTCCTCGAGGAGCATCGCGTCGAACCGGTGGCGCGGCCACACCGCGCCGTGTGCCGGGAACCGGTCGGAGGAGGGCCAGGCAAGTTCGCGACTCTTCTTGCCCGCGATCATGCGCAGGCCGTCGATGCGGTGCGCGGGCGAATGATCGATGCCGAGGCGATCGAGCGCGGCGATCGCCCGCGGAGTGAGACCGTCGCCGCACACCTTGTCGCGTCCCCGTTCGGCCTTCTCGAACAGCGTCACCCGCGCACCGGCGCGCGCGGCGACGATGGCGGCGGCGGAACCGGCGGGACCACCGCCGATGATGACGAGGTCGCGTTCCACGCCGATGAGCCTGCCAGAGGGCGGGCGCCGTCCCACCCCTACGCTGGTCACATGGCCGTCGTCGACATGGACACCGCGGTCGGGCTTCTGCGCCCCCGCGACTCCCTCGCGGTTCCGCTCGGAACCGGGGTCCCGGGTGGCTTCCTCCACGCGCTCAAGGCCCGCGACGACTTCGAGGACCTCGTGGTCTTCGGTGCACTGCTGCCGGACCTCTACGAGGTGATGCTCAAGCCGGGCGTGCGCTACCGCAGCGGCTTCTACGGTCCGGGTGAGCGGTTCCTGCGCGATGCCGGGGCCCGCATCGAGTTCGTGCCCGCCGATTTCCGCCGCTTCGCCCCGATCCTCGAGTCGCTCCGACCCCGCGTCGTCGCCACCGCCGGATCCCCGCCGGTGGACGGATGGGTCAGCTTGTCCCTGCACGCCGGTGCCACCGTGGACGAGATCCGTCGCGCCGCCGCCGATCCCGACCGCATCCTCCTCGTCGAGGTGAGCGAGAGGTTCCCCCGCACCTTCGGCCTCGAACCCGAACACATGCACCGTGTCCATGTCGACGACGTCGACGCCCTCGTCCGCACGGACGCCGCGCCGCTGAACCTCCCCGATGCCGAGCCGACCTCGGCGGAGAAGCGCATCGCCGAACTGGCCATGGGATTCTTCCGCTCGGGGTGCACCGTGCAGACAGGGATCGGGGGAATCCCCAATCTCATCGCCCTCGCCCTCGCCTCGGGCGACTACGAGGACCTCGGCATCCACTCGGAGATGTTCACGACCGGTCTCATGCGACTCCACCAGGCGGGCAAGGTGACGAACCGCAAGGGCGGCGATTTCGACGGCTTCTCTCCGACGACGTTCGCCGCCGGCATCCCCGAGCTGTACGAGTGGCTTCACGAGAACCGTGACGTTCGTTTCCTCCCCGTCCATCTCGTGAACTCTCCCGAGCGCATCGCCCGCAACCGCGACCTCGTCACCGTGAACGGCGCGCTCGGTGTCGACCTCGCCGGTCAGGTCGTGGCCGACACCATCGGCGGTCGCCAGTTCAGCGGCATCGGCGGTCACGAGGACTTCGTGTCCGGACCGGGTCTCACCGGTGACGGACGCAGTCTCGTGTGCCTCCCGTCGACCTCGACCGTCGCGGGTGCATTGACGAGCCGCGTCCTGCCGGTGCTGCCGGCGGGAACGGTCGTGACGACCCCGCGCCACCAGGTGGACGTCATCATCACGGAGCACGGCATCGCCGAACTGAAGGGTCGCAGCATCCGCGAGAGGGCCCGGGCGATGGCCGCGATCGCCCACCCCGACTTCAGGCAAGAGTTGCTGGCGGCCGCCGAGACCTGGCCGGTCGACTGACGCCCGTCAGTCGAACACGAGGCACCCGTCGTCGAGGTCCGCCCGCGGCAGTTCCTCCTTCTCGAACCAGTAATCCTGGTTGTGCATCCACTCGGACTTGTCGCCCGCGCGCGGCATGAGATGCTGGCTCCGCTTGATGTAGTTCGGGTTGAAGTTGTCCTCGTCCATCCACATCCCGATGGGCATGTCGGCGTCCTGCGGGCGCAGGCGCGGCGTCACCCGTCGCGCCCCCTTCGCCTCCATGTGGCGCAGCATCCGACAGATGAAGTCGCCCATGAGGTCCACCCGCAGGGTCCAACTGGCGCGGAAGTACCCGAAGATCCACGCCAGGTTCGGCACGCCGGTGAACATCATCCCGCGGTACGTCACGGTGTCCGACCACGTCACGGGCGATCCGTCGACCTCGAAGGGGATGTCCCCCATGACGCTGAGATCGAATCCTGTCGCGGTCACCACGATGTCGGCCTCGATCGACGTGCCGTTCCTCGTCAGCACGCCGGTCGGGGTGAACGTCTCGATGACGTCGGTGACCATGGAGGCCTTCCCCGAGGCGATCCCCCGGAAGAGGTCCCCGTCGGGGATGAAGGCGAGACGCTGCTGCCACGGTCTGTAACTGGGCGTGAAGTGCGTCTCCACGTCGTAGTCGTCGCCGAGGAAGGTCTTCACGTTGTCGATGAGCGCCTGCTTGAGCATCTCGGGATGCTCGAAGGACATCTTCGTCACCTCGTGCTGGTCGAACAGCACCTTGCGCCGGACGATCTCGTGGATCCACTCCTCGTTCACCTCGAGCTGGCGCAGGGTGTCGGCGAGCTCGTTGGCGTTGCGGCCCGTCCAGAAGTAGGTCGGCGATCGCTGCAGGACGGTGACGTGGGCGGCCTTCTCGGCGAGCCGGGGAACGATGGTCGCCGCCGTGGCGCCCGATCCGATGACGAGCACCCTCTTGTCCGTCCAGTCGAGGTCCTCGGGCCACTGCTGGGGATGCACGATCGGCCCCTCGAACGACGACATCCCCGGCCACTCGGGGGTGTAGGGCTCGCGGTGCTTGTAGTAGCCCTGGCACATCCAGAGGAAAGAGGTGGTGAAGGCGACCCGCTCGCCGGCTGCCTCGTCGTCCACGACCACGGTCCAGAGCCCGTCGGCCGAGGACCACGACGCCGACACGACCCGGTGCCGGTAGCGGATCCGGCGACCGAGGTCGTTGTCCTCGATCACCTCGGCCATGTAGGTCTTGATCTCCTCGGCGGTGGCGATCGGGGCACCCGTCCACGGCTTGAAGCGGTAGCCGAAGGTGTAGAGGTCGCTGTCGGAGCGGATCCCCGGGTAGCGGTGCATGTGCCACGTGCCGCCGAAGGTCTCGTAGGCCTCGAGCACGACGAAGGACTTCTCCGGCATCTGGGTGGCGAGGTGGTAGGCCGACCCGATCCCGGAGATTCCGGCGCCGACGATGAGCACGTCCACGTGCTCGGTCCGCGCGATGGCCGGTGCTTCCTTCGTCGCGGTCCCTGTCACGGTGCCACCCCCGTTGCTCGTGAGTCCGTCCGCATCGTACCCACGCCCCGACGACGGCTCCCCATCGGGGGCATCCGTCGGGAACACGGACGGACAAGACTCGGGCGATGGACACCACCCGCTTCGACGACCGCTACTACCGCCGGTTCTACGGCGAGGGCGGGGCGCACGACGCCGTCGCCGTCGGTCACCTCGCCACCGCCGTCCACCATCTGGCCGCGTGGTGGGGAATCCGGATCGGAAGTTTCCTCGATGTCGGGGCGGGACCGGGGATGTGGCGCGACTGGTACCGCGCCCACCATCCGGATGTGGAGGTGCACAGCCTCGACGTGAGCGGGCACGCCTGCCGCACGTGGGGCCACGAGCTCGCCGACATCACGGCCTGGACGCCGCCGCGCACCTGGGACCTCGTCGTGTGCCACAGCGTGCTGCAGTACCCGGACAACGCGGGAGCGAGCGCGGCGATCGGGAACATCGCGGCGGCGACGCGGTTGCTGGCCTACATCGAGGTGCCGACCATCCGCGACTTCGCCGAGGTGGTCGACGAGCGCGCCACCGACATGGAGGTGCACCGCCGCTCGGCGGACTGGTACCGGCGGCGCCTCTCGCCGTGGTTCATCCAGGTCGGCGCGAACCTCTGGCTCCGCCGGGGCACGGTGCCGATGTACGAACTCGAGGTCTGCCGCTGACGAGGGTCAGGCCGCGTCGACGAAGGCGGTGACCGAGTCGGCGATCATCTGCACGGCGATCGCCGCGAGGATCATGCCCGCCACCCTGGCGAGAAGGACGACCCCCTCCTGCCGCACGAGTCTCTGCAGCAATCCGCTGAACCGCAGGGCGAGGAACGTGCCGGCCAGGGCCGTGAAGATGCCGGAGAGCACCTGGAACCACTGCCCCACCGTCTCGGTCTGGCCGAAGAAGACGATCGTGGCCACGATGGCGCCGGGGCCGGCGAGCAACGGGGTGCCGAGGGGCACCATCGCCACCGACGTGCGTTCCTCGGGGCTGGCCACCGCGTAGGCGTCCTCGGAGGCGCCCTTGCCGTAGAGCAACTGGAGCGCGACGAGCAGCAGCATGAGCCCGCCCGCACCCTGCAGTGCCGGCACCGAGATGTTCAGGTACTCGAGCACGCTGCGTCCACCGATCGCGAACATGGAGATGACGAGGAACGCCGTCGCCGAGGCCAACCAGGCCGCCTTGTGGCGCTCCTTGGGATCGAGCAGTTGGGTGACGGAGAGGAAGATGGGGACGTTCCCGGGCGGGTCGAGGATGACGAGCATCGTGACGACGACTTCTCCGTACAGATTCACCCCGAGAGGCTAACGGTCGCGACGACCGGCCGGTCGCTACAACCAGTCGTACCGGCGGAAGAGACGGAAGAGACCGAACGACACCGCCGCCAACAGGCCCATCACGACGAAGTACGAGTAGCGCATACCCAGCTCGGGCATGTGCTCGAAGTTCATGCCGTACACACCCGCCACCATCGTCGGCACCGCGCCGATGCCGACCCAGGCCGAGATCCGGCGCATGTCGGCGTTCTGGCGCACCTGGACGAGCGTGAGATTGGCGCCGAGCGCGGCATCCATCAGCGCCGAGAGGACCTCGACCTCGTCGATGACGCGGCGGAGGTCGTCACGCATCCGGACGAACTCCCGCCGGATCCCGCTCGACAGATGCGCCACGTGGTCGGTGGCGATCTGCTGGAGCGGCTCGAGCAGGGGCAGCACGGCGCGACGGAACTCGACCACTTCCCTCTTCACCGAATAGAGACGCGTCGAGGGAGCGGGGATCTCGTCATCGAAGACGATGTCCTCGATCCCCTCGACGTCTTCGCGGAGTCTCTCGCTCACCTCGACGTACTGCTGCACGAGACGACCGAGGATCTCGGCCAGGACCACCGTGGGGCCTCCCTCGAGGCGACGCGGGTCGGCCTCCAGGTCGTGGCGCACCGTCCTGAGGGGCAGGGCCTCCCCGTGGCGCACCGTGAGGATCCATCCGGCCGCCACGAAGATGGCGAGGTCCCCCATGACCACCCTCTCGGTGCCGGGGTCGTAGGCGGCGGTCCGCACGAACAGATGGGTGTGGTCGGCTCTCACATCCAGACGCGGGCGCTGGCGCACGCGCCGCGACCTGTCGAGATCGAACTCGTCGAGACCGAAGTCGGCCGCGAGAGCGGCGAGTTCGGCCTCCGTCGGATCCACCGTCCCCGTCCAGGCGAAGCGGTGCTCCGTTCGCGGGGAACCGTCGTCGAGCCGGACTCCCTTCTCGTAGACCGCCGTGTCGATGATCACCGGGGACCGGACGCGTTCAGTAGTTCGAGTCGATGAGCTCGCTGCCCTCGTGGCGCAGCGCGGCGTCCCGATCGAGGAGATGCCCGATCAGGCCCGCGAGCACGGCGGTGGAGAGACCGACCAACACGGGGAACAGCAGCAGGACCGCGACGAGGATGAGGGGACCGGGCATCTCACTTGCCTTTCTTCACGGCGGGCTTGTGGGCCCACGCCTCGATCTCGACGGCTCCGCCGAAGGGGAGCTCCTTCACACCGATGGTGCTGCGCGCGGGCCGGGCGCCGGCGAAGCCCTCCACGTAGGCCTCGTTGAACACGGCGAACGTGTCCATGTCGACGAGGAAGCAGGTCGTCTTGGCGATGTCGGCGAGGGTCGCGCCCTCGGTGGCGAGCATGGCCTTGAGATTGGCCACCGCCTGCCGGGTCTGGGCGGCCACGCCACCGGGGACGATGGCGCCGTCCTTCATGCCCAGTTGTCCCGACACGATGATCCAGTCGCCCGCGCGCACGACCGGTGTGTAGGGACCCACGGGTGCTGACATGGCCCTCACCCTAGGCGACCCGCGCGACCCCGGAGAAGGAGAGGCACCTACCATGGGATCGTGAGCGACCCCTCCGTCCGCGCCATCGCCATCGACCGTCGTCGCTTCCTCGCGGTCTCGGCCGGAGCGGCCGCCGGCGTGCTGCTCGCCGCATGCGGGTCGTCTCCCGCGGGCCCCCTCGCCGGGCTCGACGGTGAGCTGCAGGTGGTGAAGAGGTTCCCCTCCGACTCGCTCGTCCCCGGTCGCGTGCGTCTCCCGGTGTCGCTCGCCGACTCCCGCGGGATCCTCGGCGTCGACGGACGCGTCCGCCTGCCGGAGCAGCTCACGGCCTCGGTGACCGACCCCGTCTCCGGCGCCACGGTGGCCTCGGGACTGGTCGCTCCGCTGCATCGTGAGGGACTCGAGCAGCCCTATTGGCTCTTCGAGGTCGAGGTCGACGCCGTCGGACCCTTCCTCCTCGACATCGACGACGCCCCGGAGGGACAAGCGAGCTTCCAGCTCACGGATCCCGCACTCGTCCGCGTCCCCCTCATCGGCGAGCCCCTGCCCCCGTTCGACACGCCGACCCTGCGCGACACCCGGGGAGTCGATCCGCTGTGCACGCGCTCCGGGGGTCCGTGCCCGTTCCACGACGTCACGCTCACCGAGGCGCTCGCCACCGGGCGCCCCGTGGCCTATCTCGTGGGAACCCCCGCGTTCTGCAGCACCGGAACGTGCGCCCCTGCCCTCGACTTCCTCGTCGAGCGTGCCGCCGACGGGGGCGACACGGTGTTCGTGCACGCCGACATCTACACCGACTCCACCGCGACGAAGGTGGCACCGGCCGTGGAGGCCTACGGCCTCACGTACGAACCGGTGCTCTTCGTCACCGATGCCGCGGGAATCGTGCGGCACCGCCTCGACATCGTCTACGACCTCGCCGAACTCCGCGCCGTGCTCCCCTGACGGTCCGCCGGATCAGGCTCCGACGAGGTCGGGATCGAGGTCGTCGTCGTCGCGCCGGACGGAGTCGTCGTGCGACGGCCCCTCGACGGACAGGCGCGGCAGGACGCGGTCGAGCCATGACGGCAGCCACCAGTTGCGCGCCCCGAGGAGTTCCATCGTCGCCGGCACGAGCAGCATGCGCACGAGCGTGGCATCGAGGAGCACGGCCACCGACAATCCGACACCGAAGAGCTTGATGACCCGCGTGTCCTCGAGGAGGAAGGCACCGAACACCACCACCATGATCGCGGCGGCCGCGGTGATCACCCGGGCGGTGGCCGCCAACCCGTCGGCCACCGAGTCGCGCGGATCCCCCGTGCGGTCGAACTCCTCCTTCACCCGGGACAGCAGGAACACCTCGTAGTCCATGGACAGCCCGAAGACGATGGCGAACATCATCATCGGCACGAAGGGTTCGATCGGCGCCGGCTCCGCCCCGAACACACCGCTCAGCCAACCCCATTGGAAGACGGCCACGACGACCCCGTAGGCCGAGGCGATGGACAGCACGTTCATCACAACCGCCTTGGCGGGCACGAGGAGCGAGCGGAACACGACCATGAGGAGCACGAACGAGAGCAGCAGCACGACGCCGATGAACACGACCAGACGGTCCGCCAGGTACGAGGTGAAGTCGATCGAGGCGGCCGTCGCTCCCGTGACGTGCACGGCCACGGAGGTTCCCCCGGTGAGCGGGGCGATGACGTCGGAGCGGAGTCGACGCACGGTCTCGGCCGTGGCCTCGTCCTGGGGCGCGGTCCGCGGGACGATGCTGAAGAGGGCCGCGCGCGGGTCGGCGGCGTCGTTCCAGCGCGCGGGCGACACCTGCACCACGTTCGGATCGTCGGCGACGGCGGCGATCACGTCGTCGACGAGCGCGGTGTCGCCGGGACCGTCGACCTCGACGGCGGCGATGAACGGTCCGTTGAAGCCGGGACCGAAGCCCTGGGCGAGGAGGTCGTAGGCCCGGCGGGTGGTCGTCTCCTCGCTGAAGTTCCCCTCGTCGGCGAACCCCAGTCGGAGGGAGAGCACCGGCGCCGCGAGCACGAGCAGCACCGTCGTCCCCACGGTGAGCATGACGCGCGGACGACGCTGCACGAACCGGCTCCAGCGGTACGGCATCGTCTCGCGCATCGGCTTCTCGCGCCGCGGCTTCAACTCCTTGCGCAACGGCGCGATCATCGAGCCGGCGGCCAGGACCACGAGCGCGAGGGGCACGCCCACCAGGAGCGCGTCGATCCCGAGCCCGATCCCGAACAGGGAGAGCGCCACGAGACCGGCGGCGAGGATGCCGCGACGACGGGTGACCTCGATGCGCTCGCGGGCGAAGCCGACGAGGGCCGGGAGCAGGGTCACGGATGCCACCATCGTCACCGCCACGGTGGTCGCCGCACCGATGCCGAGTCCGGCGATGAACTCCAGCCCGATGAGGAGCATGCCGAGCAGCGAGACCACCACGGTCATGCCGGCGAAGACCACCGCGCGTCCGGCGGTGTCCATCGCCCCGTAGATGGCCTGGAGGCTGGTCGCGCCGCCCCTCGTCAGCTCGCGGTAGCGGGTGACGATGAAGAGCGCGTAGTCGATGCCCACCGCGATGCCGATCATCGCCCCGAGGGAGGTGGCGAAGTCGGGGATGGTGACGACGTGGCTCACGAGCGCCACGAGCGATGCGCCCGTGCCGACACCGAACAGGGCGACACCGATGGGCAGCCCCATTGCCAGCACGGAACCGAAGGCGAGGATGAGCACGATGATCGCGAATCCGAGCCCGATGAGCTCGGATTCGGGCGGATGGAACTCGACGAGGGCGTTCCCGCCGACCTCGATGCGCACGTCGGGGATCCCCGAGGCGAGTCGCACGATCTCGGAACCGATCTCGCCCATGCGACGCTGGCCGAGCGAATCGTCGAGGTTCACCGTGGCGAACGCGATGGTTCCGTCGGGATTGACCTGGCGCGCCCCCTGCTCGTCGTAGGGACTGAGAACGGTGACGCCGTCAAGATCCGAGACGCGGGCGAACAGCTCGACCATCGCCCCGCTGACGTCGGGATGGGCCACGCCCTTCTCGGAGGAGAACACGATCGAGCCCTGCTGACCTCCGGCCCCCTGCGCGGGGAACCACTCGTCGAGGACCTCGAATCCCGTCGCGCTCTCCGACGCCGGGATCTCGAACTCGCTCGAGTACGAGTTGCCCACGATGCCGTTGCCGAGGGCACCGACGCCGACGAGGACCACGAACCAAGCGACGAGGGTGGAGCGGCGGTGCAGGAAGCACCAGCGGCCGATGCGGGCGATCATGTTCTCTCCGGGGGTCGGGGAATGCTCCCGTCACGCTACGGCGGCGCCCACCCCGGCGGTCGGGCGCGCTCCCGGTGCCCGCGGGTGACTGGCGCCACACGGCATCGGACCCGGGCTCACGCCCGGGTCCGACGGAACCTCTGCGTCGTGCCGCGCCGAGCGCGGCCCGACCTCACTTGAACGACTTGCCGCAGCCGCAGGAGCTCTGTGCGTTCGGGTTCGAGATGGAGAAACCCTGCTCGTTGAGGGTGTCCTTGTAGTCGAGACTGGCACCGGCGAGCATCGGAGCGGACTCGGGATCGACCACGACGCGCACGGCGCCGAAGGTCCCGGTCACGTCGGCCTCGGAGATCTCCGAGTCGAAGTACATGTCGTAGGAGAAGCCGGAGCAGCCGCCGCGCTTCACGGCGACCCGCAGGGCGAGGTCGCTCGCGCCCTCGTTGGCCATGAGCTGCTCCATCTTCTTGGCTGCGCTGTCGGTCAGGGTGATCATGGTGCCGTCCTCCCGTGGTCGGATGTGCCGATGTTCTACCAGCCCCCGACGCGGATTTCCACGGGTCCCCGGCGCGGCCCGACGGGTCCGCCGTTACCCTTGCCGGCGTGACCAGCCCCGGTGCGGCCCCCGTCGTGGAGGAGATCGTCGAGCGACTGCGCGCGGTCATCGACCCCGAACTCGGAGACAACATCGTCGACCTCGGCATGGTCGGCGAGGTGCGCGTCGAGGGCCGCGAGGTCGTCGTTCCCGTCAAGCTCACCATCCGGGGATGCCCCCTGCGGGCCCAGATCCAGAGGGACATCGACGCCTCGGTGACCGGTCATCCGGCCGTCGATTCCGTGCGCATCGAATGGGGCGAGATGACCCCCGAGGAGCGCAGCGCGGTCATGACCCGCGCCCGCTGGAAGGCCGCCGAGAACGCGGCCGACACCGCCGTCCCTGCACGGACGAGGGTGATCGCCGTGTCGAGCGGGAAGGGCGGCGTGGGCAAGTCGAGCGTCACCGTCAACCTCGCCACCGCGCTGGCCCGCATGGGACGCACCGTCGGCGTTCTCGACGCCGACATCTGGGGCTTCTCCGTGCCGCGGATGCTCGGGATGCCCGACCGTCTCCAGGCCGAGAGGGTCGAGGGACGCGAGAAGCCGATGATCGTGCCGAACGTGCGGCGTGTCGGGGACGGTGTCCTCGAGGTCGTCTCCACCGGGATGCTCGTGGAGGACGAGGGCACCGCCCTCATGTGGCGGGGTCTCATGCTCACGAAGGCCGTCGAGCAGTTCCTCCACGACGTGCGCTGGGGCGACCTCGACTACCTCGTCATCGACATGCCGCCGGGCACGGGCGACGTGCAGATGGGGCTGGCGCGCATGCTCCCGCGCACGGACCTCCTCATCGTCACCACTCCCGCGGTGTCGGCCCAGAAGGTCGCCATCCGCGCCGCCGACATGGCGCGACGCAGCTTCCTGCGCGTCGCCGGTGTCATCGAGAACATGAGCGAGTTCACCTGCGAACACGGGACGTCGCACGCTCTCTTCGGATCCGGCGGCGGCGCGGTGCTGGCGGCCGAGATCGGGGCGCCGCTCCTCGGCGCCATCCCCATCGAGCCGGCCGTCGCGGCCGGCTGCGACGCCGGCGAGCCCGTGGTGCTCGATGCCTCGACCCGTTCGGCGGTCGTGTTCTCCGCGATCGCCGAACGCATCGACGAGGAGACGCGTTCGCGC
The DNA here is from genome assembly GCA_964608285.1 of uncultured Bifidobacterium sp. Lineage (GTDB taxonomy): Bacteria > Actinomycetota > Acidimicrobiia > Acidimicrobiales > Ilumatobacteraceae > UBA2093. The sequence goes on along the minus strand of CAZSNB010000008.1, from coordinate 23,172 downwards.
ACCGACATGTCGGGTTGTTCGGCGCGCGACCCCGAGGTCGTGCAGGTGTCCGTGCGCGCGGGCTCGATGCGCTGACCCCGGTCTCAGCCGAGCGCGTCGTAGTCGGGGTCGTCCGGCATCGACACCCCCGTGACCCGGCCGTCGCCGTCGACGCGCAACTTCGGGAGTATCGGCCGCGGCGTGCCGACGCGGGCCGCGGCCGCCAGGGCGTCGTCCGCGTTCCCGTAGGGGAGGAGGAACTCGATGTTGGCCGCCGTCGGCGGCATGAGGACGAGGTCCCCGGCGCGCCATCGCTCGATCGCGTCGGCCGGCCGGATCCACATCGAGTCGATGGTCTCGGAGTTGTCGTGGAGGGGACGCTGCGCGTGCGGGGCGCGCGCGACGAAGAACCTCGTGTCGAACCTTCGCCTCTCCCCCACCGGTGTGATCCAGTGCGACACGTAATGGATGGCGTCGGTGGCCAGCAGCAGACCCTCGCGGGCGCACAGGTCGAGGAGCGCCGCCGAGCCGTCGTGGATGGCGTGTCGCTCGCGCTCGAATCGCGCCTCGACCTCCCCGTCGTCGAAGCGCAGCACCTCCCCCGTGTCGTGGTGGCGGGCGAGGAGCACGCCGGCCTCCTCGAAGCACTCGCGGATGCACGCCACCCAGTAGGCGAGGCCCCCGGCCGGGAGACCGAGCAACGAGCTGGCGGTCGGATCGTCGAGACCCTCGCACAGGTCGGAGATGGCTGCGATGCCGTCGACGTCGTCCACCTTGCCGCCGGGGAAGACGAACATGCCGCTGGCGAACGCCGCGGCGAGGGTGCGCTTCAGCATGAACACCTCGATGCCGCCCTCGTCGGCGTCGCGCACGAGGAGCACGGTGGCTGCCGGGCGCACCGGCACCGAACGCGGGTCGAAGTCACCGGGCTCGGCCATCGCCGTCCTCCTCCGTCGACGATGCCACGTCGATGACGGCAGCGGACGGGCCCGACGCACGGTCGGCGCGGATCACGGTGACTCGCCGGGAGCCCCGTCCGCGCCGCACCACGAGCGCCGCGGCGGCCGCGCGCACCGGCGGCAGAAGGAGCACGATGCCGAGGATGTCGGACACGAATCCCGGCACGAGGAGCAGGACGCCGGACGCCACGAGGAAGGCACCGTGCACGATCTCCCGGGTGGGCATCTCGCCCCGGCTCGTCGCCTCGAGGAACGCGCGCATGACGCGCAAACCCTCGGCGCGCACGAGGGCCGTGCCGATGATCGAGACGGCCACCAGTGCCGCCACGGTTCCGATGACCCCGAGTCGTCCGCCGACCTCGATCACGAGCCACACCTCGGCGACCGGCAGGACCACGAGTACCGCGACGACGAGGAGGAGGATCATGGTCAGCGTCGGGGCGGCCGGGACTCGCGGTAGTCGCGCGCGGCACCCTCGAGGGGCTCGACCTCGAGGGTGATGCCGTCGATCGCCGTGACCCGCAGACCCGCCCCGTCCGCGAGCGGGGTGGCGCGGTTGGTGCGCGCCCGCCACCGGGCACCGGCGACGACGACCGTTCCCTCGGGGTCGATCCTCCCGTCCGCGACGCCCTCGGCCCCGACCAGGTTCTCCCGGCCGACCGTGGGCGTGGCGAAACGAGTGCGCACCATGGAGGGCATCCCCACGACGTAGGTGAGCGCGATGCCGCCGACACCCACGGACAGTGTGATCCACGAGGGTCGCAGCGTCATGCCGTCGACCGGACGGAACAGGGTGAACGACGACACGATGAACATCGCCATCCCCGCCGCTGTCCAGAAGCGGGGCACCCCCACCTGCACGTCGACGGCGAAGGCGAGGAACGCGGCGAGCATCAGCGCGACGGCCCATCCGTTCATCGGCAAGGCACCGAATCCGGTCGCACCGAGGACGAGGCTCACGGCCCCGACGAGTCCGGCCACTCCGATCCCGGCGGTGAAGAATTCGAAGAGGAGGAGCGCCAGTCCGATGACGACGAGGAGGTACGCCGACGGCGGACTCGCCACCGTGTGCACGATGCGCGGCACGGCGTCGAGTTTGAAGAACCGCGCCGTCGTGGCCTCGCGGGTCACCTGTGTCCCGGTGCCCCCCGTCTCGACGACGGTGTCGAGCACCCGTCCGTCGATCTCGAGTCCGTCGAGGGCGAAGAGCATGTTGCGCACCACGGGCACACCGGTGTCGTCGGTATCGAGCCGGAGCACTCCGAGCTCGCGCGCCTCGAGGAATCCGACGGTGCCGCGACGGATCTCGTCGTCGGCGGCACCGAAACTGACGCGCTCCCCGTCGACCTCCAGCAGCGCGCCGGTGCGTCCCATCCGGGCACCGGGTGCCATCGCCGTGACGTCGGCGACCGCCAGCATCTGTGCCGCCATGCCGAGGGCGCGCGAGCCGCTCGGTCCCACCCAGATCGCGACCGGCAGGGGCGCGGCGACGATCGCCGACAGCACCTCCTCCATGCGGTCGCGCCCGACGACGGCGCCGCGCGAGTTGAGCTGCAGCACGAGGGCCTGGGCGCCGTTGCCCGACGAGCGAACGATCGCGTCCTCGATGGCGCGGGCGTTCACCTCGTCGATGAGCCCGCTCACCTCCACCACGTCGACGGGAGCGAGATCGGACGCGTCCTCGGCGGACGCGTTCGACGGGAGCAACGCGAGTGCCTGACCGACCAGCACGAGGGCCAGTCCGCCCACGATCCGTGCCCTTGCGCCTACCCTCACTGGTGACTCCTTGCTCCCGCCCCGCGGGGGACGATCGACGAACATGACCGACGACCAGTTTCTCACCGCATCGCGCGTCCTCATTGTTGCGGGAAAGGGGGGCACGGGGAAATCCACCGTCGCCCGCGCCCTCGCCGTGAGCGGGGCCCGTGCGGGGCTGAGGACCCTGCTCGTGACCCTCGACGGTCCCGCACCTCGCCTGCCCCGACCACCCGGACCCGACGTCCTCGAACTGAGCCCCGGTCGTGCGTTGGCGGAGCATCTCGAGGGACGGGGATTGGGACTCGTGGCCAGGCGCCTCGCCGACTCGGGCATCGTCGAGCTGGTGGCATCCACCGCACCGGGTATCGACGACCTGCTGGTGCTCGGGCGCGTCAAGTCCCTGGCCCGCGACGGGCAGCACGACCTCGTCGTCGTCGACGGCCCACCGGCCGGCCATGCGCTGGACATGCTGCGTGCTCCCGCGCGACTCGGTGCCGCCGTCACCGGCGGACCCATCGCCCAACAAGCGACCGAGGTGGCGACGATGCTGGCCGACCCGACCGCCTGTCGCATCGTGCTCGTCACCACCCCCGCGGTGACCCCCGTGCAGGAGACGGCCGAGGCGGCGCGCGAGTTGTGGGACGGAGCCTCCGTCGCGATCGCGGCCGTGGTGGTCAACATGTGCGAGGAACCCGTCCCCGACGTGGACGACACGGATCTGGATCCGCGTCTCCGTGCCGCCCTCGCATGGGGCCGCGAACGGGCCGCCGGTCAGGCCGACGCCATCGCGCGGCTCGGCGCGTCGCTGCCGTTGCGGCAGGTGCACTGTCGACGGCATCGGCTCGGCGGACCCGACCTGGTCGATGCGGTGGCCCGCGACATCACCGCCGGGCTGGCGATCGTTCCCGGCGAGGACGCGCGATGAACGGGACCGCGGTCGACGCGATGTGCCGCGACGCGGGGGTCGTCGTCACGTGCGGCACCGGCGGCGTGGGAAAGACGAGCGTGGCGGCGGCTCTCGGACTGCACGCCGCCCGTCTCGGTCGACGCGCCGTGGTCGTCACCATCGACCCCGCCCGTCGTCTCACCGATGCCATCGGTCTCGCCGCGGGTCCGGTCGACGACCCGGTCCGCGTCGACCTCGATGCGCCCGGCGAGATGTGGGTGTGCATGCTCGATGTGGGCGGGACCTTCGACCGTCTCGTCGCAGACACGGCACCCGATGCGATCCGTGCCCGCGAGGTGACGGAGAATGCCTTCTACCGCAGCCTCTCGCGGTCGCTCTCGGGCACGCGCGACTACATGGCCGCCGCCCGGCTGTACGAACTGTCGCGCGACCCGCGCTTCGATCTCGTCGTCGTCGACACCCCGCCCTCGCGAAACGCGCTCGACTTCCTCGAATCCCCCGAACGACTCGCCCGCTTCCTCCGGCACCCCCTCGTGCGCATGATGATGGCGTCGGGGCGCGGAGGGCTGCGACTGGCCTCGGCCGCCGCCGCGCCGGTGCTCCGGGCGGTGTCGTCCATCGTGGGCTCCGACGCCCTCGAGGGCGCGGTGGCCTTCCTGCGGGCGTTCGACGGCATGCAGGACGAGTTCGGGCGTCGGGCACGCGAGGTGTCGCGTCTCCTGCGGGGCGACCGCACCGCGTTCGTCGTCGTCACCGCCCCCTCGCCGGCAGCCCTCGACGACGCGGGTCACTTCGTCGGTGAACTCTCCCGCCTCGGTGTCCCCCTGCGACTCGTCGTCGCCAACCGCATGCCGCCCGACTTCGGTGCGGTCTCGCCGGAGGCGGAGGAACGCCTCGCCGCGTCGACGACGGGGTCGGCCTCCGTCGCCCACCGATGGCTCGCCGGACTCGCGCGCGACGCGGAGGCCGCGAGGGAGGGGTCCGTGGCGTTCCTCGCGCGCACCCACGACCTCTTCCCCCTCGCCGCGCGCGTGGAGGCCGAGGAGTTCGCCGGCGACATCCACGACCTCGGGTCGATCGTCGTGCTCGCCGACGAACTCGCCGGCCGACGGACCCGCCAGTAGAGTCGACGCCGTGCACATCCTCGTCGCCACCGACGCCCAGTGGGTGCTCGACGACGTCGTCGCCGCGCTCGGCACGTCCTCCACGACGTTCGACGTCGTCGCCGACGGTCGCCTCGTGGCCGGTCGGGTGGCCGAGCGCATCCCCGACATCGCGGTCCTCGACCTGCAGGTGGGCTCGATGGGTGGGATGGCCGCCACCATGGACCTGCGCCTCGACCATTCCTCGGGGGCCGTCCCGCATGTCCCCGTCCTCATGCTCCTCGATCGCGTCGCCGACGTGCACCTCGCGCGCCGCAGCGGAGCCGACGGATGGGTCGTCAAGCCGCTCGAGCCGCTGGTCCTGCGCCGCGCCGTGGAATCGGTCCTCGCCGGCGATGGATGGCCGTTGCCCGTCGCGCCCCGCCCCACGGGCGACGCCCAGAGCGGCGAGGGAGCGGACGCGGAAACGGCGGATAGCCTCCACTAGCCCGCGGGAGACCGCGGGACATCACACTCCGGGGTGTGGCGCAGCTTGGTAGCGCGCGTCGTTCGGGACGACGAGGCCGCAGGTTCAAATCCTGTCACCCCGACCATCGGTGTCCGTCCGGGCGATCCCGGCGACGGAGCCGGTCCTCCCTACGAGGCGAGGATCTCGGCGATCTGCACCGCGTTGAGCGCGGCACCCTTGCGCAGGTTGTCCCCCGACACGAAGAGGGCGAGGCCCCTGCCGTCGGGCACGCTCTGGTCGCGGCGGATGCGACCGACGTAACTGGGGTCGCGGCCCGCGGCCTGCAATGGCGTGGGGATGTCGGCCAGTTCCACTCCGGGAGCGGCGGTGAGCAGTTCGATGGCGCGGGCGGGCGAGAGCGGGCGGGCGAACTCGGCGTTGAGCGAGAGCGAGTGCCCCGTGAACACCGGCACCCGCACGCAGGTGCCGGACACGGCGAGATCGGGGATGCCGAGGATCTTGCGCGTCTCGTTGCGCAGCTTCTTCTCCTCATCGGTCTCGCCCTCGCCGTCCTCGACCAGCGAACCGGCAAAGGGCAGCACGTTGAAGGCGATGGGCCGGGCGAACTTGCTCGGCTCGGGCGCCGCGACGGCGGAGCCGTCGAAGGCGAGGCCGGCCGCGCCGTCCACCATCGCGCGCATCTGGGAATCGAGTTCCTCGACACCGGCCAGGCCCGCACCGCTGACCGCCTGATAGGTGCTCGCCACGAGCCTCACGAGACCGGCCTCGTCGTGGAGAGGCTTGAGCACGGGCATCGCCGCCATCGTCGTGCAGTTCGGATTGGCCACGATGCCCTTCGGGGCGCTGCGGGCGAGGTGACCGTTCACCTCGCTCACCACGAGCGGCACGTCGGGGTCCATGCGCCAGGCGCTCGAGTTGTCGATGACGACGGCTCCCGCGGCGGCGAAGCGAGGGGCCAACCCGCGGGAACTCGTTGCGCCGGCGGAGAACAGGGCGATGTCGAGACCGGTCGGGTCGGCCGTGGCGGCGTCCTCCACGACGACGGTGCCTCCGCGCCAGGGCAGTTCGGTGCCCGCGGAGCGGGCGGACGCGAAGAAACGGATCGACTCCACGGGGAATCCGCGCTCGTCGAGGAGGGTGCGCATGACGCTCCCCACCTGCCCGGTTGCCCCGACGATCCCGATCCTCATGATTCGCTCCTCACGATGCGCGCGCTCGCGCCCCCGAGGCTAACGGCGGACGGTGCGCGCGGACCCGGGGATTACTTCCGCTCGGGGAGCGGCGCGGAGTAGGCGGCCCCGGAGTCGAGGTCGAAGGCCGTGTGCAGGGCGCGCACGGCGGGCTCCATCTGGTCGGCCGACACCACCACCGACACGCGGATGGTGCTGGTGGAGATCATATGGATGTTGATGTCGTTGTCGGCCAGGACCCGGAACATCCGCGCGGCGATTCCCGGGCTCGTCTTCATTCCCGCTCCCACCAGGGACACCTTGGCGATGCCGCTGTCGTGGGTCACCGAGCCGGCACCGATCTCCGCCGCGACGCGCTGGACGATGTCCTCGGCGACCTTCATGTCGGCCTTGGGCATGGTGAACGAGATGTCGGTGAGGCCGTCGTTCGACGTGTTCTGCACGATCATGTCCACGTTGATGTTGGCCGTCGCCAGCTGTTCGAACAGTGCCGCCGACACCCCGGGTCGGTCGGGCACCGCCCTGACCGTGACCTTCGATTCCGAGGCGTCGTGGACGACTCCGGAGATGATGGGTTCCTCCATGGCGTTGCCTCCTTGAGGGATCTCCCCGCTCACCCACGTGCCCCGCTCCCAGGTGAAGCTGGACCGGACGTGGACGGGGACGTTGTGGTTGCGTGCGAACTCGACGGAACGCAGGGCGAGGACCTTGGAACCGGCGCCCGCCATCTCGAGCATCTCCTCGAACTCGAGGTGCTCCAGCTTGCGGGCCCGGGGGACGATGCGGGGGTCGGCGGAGAACACGCCCGTGACGTCGGTGTAGATCTCGCAGACGTCGGCGCCGAGCGCGGCGGCGAGGGCCACCGCGGTGGTGTCGCTCCCCCCGCGACCGAGCGTCGTGATCTCCTTGTCGGTGGACACGCCCTGGAAGCCGGCGACGACGGCCACCTTCCCGGCCGAGATCGCCTCCCGCACCCGGTCCCCCTTGACCTCGAGGATCTTGGCCTTGGTGTGCACCGTGTCGGTGATGATGCCGACCTGGGAACCGGTGAAACTCACCGCCTCCACGCCGGCCCCGGCGAGCGCCATGCACAGAAGCGCCATGGAGATGCGCTCGCCCGTGGTGAGGAGCATGTCCATCTCGCGTCCGGGGTGGATGTCGGACACCTGCTGGGCCAGCGAGAGGAGATTGTCGGTGGTCCTGCCCATGGCGGACACCACGACAACGACGTCGTTGCCGTGGGCGCGGGTGAAGGCCACGTGGTCGGCGACGGCCCTGATGCGATCGGGGTCGGCCACCGACGTGCCCCCGTACTTCTGCACGATGAGAGCCACTGCCCGCGAAGGCTACCCGTGGGCGGTTAGCCTCCCCTGCTCGTGGGCACCGCAAAGAGAGAACGCAAGAAGGCCAACCGCGAACTGGCGCGGCAGGCACGGGACCGCAGCCGGCGCATGTCCGTGCTGCGACGTCGGGGTCTGATCGCCGGCATCGGGGTCCCCCTCGTGGTCATCGCCCTCTTCGGCCTCGCCCGCCTCCAGGACGGCGGTGACGACGCGTCACCGGGGGCGACCTCCACGACGCTCGCCGGATCGACGATCATCGGCGACACCCCGTGCCCCGCCGCCACGGGGGAGGAACGCGTCTCGACCTTCGAGAAGGCACCGCCGATGTGCATCGACGAGGACCGCACCTACGTCGCGCGGTTCGTCACCACCGAGGGCGAGATGACCGTCGAACTCGACGCCTCCGAGCGTCCCGTCACCGTCAACAACTTCGTCGTGCTGGCCCGCTACGGCTACTACGACGGAACCACCCTGTTCCGCACCAACACCGACATCGACATCGTCCAGGGCGGAGGCCTGTCGAACACCGACGGCCCCGGCTACACCATCCCCGACGAGGGCGACGGATACTCGTACGAGCGCGGGCAACTGATCATGGCGAGGGCATCGACACCCGATTCGGGGAGCGCCCAGTTCTTCTTCGCCACCGGCCCCAAGGTCTCGGCACTCGACTCGCAGGGGACCTACGTGCCTTTCGGTCGCGTCATCGAGGGTCTGGACGTGCTCGACCGCATCATGGCCCTGCACGTCGGCGCCGGGGGCGGCGCCGAGGGCGCGCCCAGTCGCACGGTCACCGTGCGCTCGGTCGTCATCACCGAGTCCTGACGACCCCCCGGGGCCGCTCGCGCACCGCGGATGGGTCCCCGTGCGGGTGCCTTGTTAGATTCGCCTGACCTGCACGGACCCGACGGGAGAAGCCAGCCATGAAGACAATCGGAATCTGCGGATCGGGGATCATGGGCTCCGGCCTCGCCGAGGTGGCGGCACGGGCCGGGCACGACGTCGTCGTGCGCTCGCGCAGCATCGACACCGCGCGGGCGATGGTGGACTCGATCGCCAAGGGCCTCGACAAGCAGGTGCAGCGCGAGAAGATCACCGCCACGGACAAGGACGCGATCCTCGCCCGCATCCGCGCGACGGCGAGCATCGCCGATCTGGCGGACTGCGACCTCGTCATCGAATCGGTCGTCGAGGACCTTGCGGTGAAGAAGACGCTCTTCGCCGAGCTGGACGCCGCGGTCAAGAAGGACGCCATCCTGGCCACCAACACGAGCACGCTCCCCGTCGTGGAGATGGCCATGGCCACCTCGCGCCCGGACAAGGTGTGCGGCATCCACTTCTTCAATCCCGCGACGGCGATGCCCCTCGTCGAGGTCGTGCGCCCCATCACCGCCTCCGATGCCACCATCGACGCCGCCAACTCCTTCGTCGCCGGGTGTGCCAAGACGGCCGTGCAGGTGAAGGACCGGGCCGGCTTCATCGTGAACGCGCTGCTGTTCCCCTACCTCAACAACGCGGTGCGCATCTGGGAGTCCGGCACCGCCTCGATGGAGGACATCGATGCCGCGATGAAGGGCGGATGCAACTTCCCCATGGGGCCCTTCGCCCTCCTCGACCTCGTCGGCCTCGACACCTCGCTGGCCATCCTCGACGCCCTGCACGCCGAGTTCGCCGACCCCAACTACGCCGCGGTCCCGACGCTGCGTCGCCTCGTCGCCGCCGGCAAGCTCGGGCGCAAGAGCGGCGCCGGCTTCTACACCTACTGATTCACGCGGGCGACCGGCGACGACGACCGTGCCGGCCCCTCCCTTCGACTGCGAGTGGGATTTCCCGCCGCCGTCCGACTGGCCCGACGACGATGACGTCGTCGCCGCGGGCGGGGACCTGGAGCCGGACACCCTGCTGCACGCGTACTCGCACGGCTTCTTCCCCATGCGCCTCGGTCCCGCCACCGGTCCGTTGGCGTGGTGGTCACCCCTGCGCCGCGGCATCTTCCCCTTGGACGGCCTGCGCGTGACCCGTTCGCTGCGCCGCAGTTGTCGGCGTTTCGAGGTGACCGTGAACCGCGATTTCCGCACCGTCATGCGCGAGTGTGCGAAGGGTCGCCGGGACGGCGTGTGGATCCACGACGACTTCGTCGATGCCTACTGCCGCCTGCACGAGATGGGCTGGGCCCACAGCGTCGAGACCCGCATCGACGGGCGGCTCGTGGGCGGGCTCTACGGCGTGCGCATCGGCGGTCTCTTCGCCGGCGAGTCGATGTTCCACCGCGAACCCGACGCGTCGAAGGCCGCCCTCGTCGCCCTCGTGGGGATGATGCGGGCCGACGGCATGACGCTCCTCGACACCCAGTGGTGCACGGAGCACCTTGCGAGCCTCGGCTGCACCGAGGTCTCCCGGGAGGACTACCTGGCCCTGCTGGAATCGGCGACGGGCGTTGCCATACTTGCCGGGTGACCGAGGACGCCTCTCCCCGCCGCGACGAACCCTGGCTGATGCGGACCTACTCGGGTCACTCCACGGCCGTCGCCTCCAATCGTCTCTACCGCACGAACCTCGCCAAGGGTCAGACCGGTCTCTCCATCGCCTTCGACCTGCCGACCCAGACGGGGCACGACCCCGACGATCCGCGCGCGCGCGGGGAGGTGGGGAAGGTCGGGGTGCCCGTCGCCCACCTCGGCCACATGCGCACGTTGCTCGACCAGATCCCCCCCGCCGGGATGAACACGTCGATGACGATCAACGCGGTCGCGGCGTGGATGCTGGCGCTCTACGTCGCCAACGCCCGCGAGCAGGGAGTCGACTCGACCGCGTTGCGCGGCACCACGCAGAACGACATCGTCAAGGAGTACCTGTCGCGGGGCACCTACATCTTCCCGCCCGGCCCCTCGAAGAGGCTCATCGTCGACATGATCGCCTGGTGCTCGGCGAACGCCCCGAAGTGGAACCCGATGAACGTGTGCTCGTACCACCTCCAGGAGGCCGGGGCCACGCCCGTGCAGGAGATCGCCTATTCGCTCGCCACCGCGATCGACGTCCTCGACGCGGTGCGCGACAGCGGACAGGTCCCCGCGGAGCGCTTCGACCAGGTGTTCGGCTCGATCTCGTTCTTCGTCAACGCCGGCATCCGTTTCGTCGAGGAGACCTGCAAGATGCGCGCCTTCGGACGGCTGTGGGAGCGCATCGCCGTGGAGCGCTACGGGGTCACGGACCCCAAGGCCCGTCGCTTCCGCTACGGGGTGCAGGTGAACTCGCTCGGGCTGACCGAGGCCCAACCGGAGAACAATGTGCAGCGCATCATCCTCGAGATGCTCGCCGTCACGCTCTCCCGGTCTGCGAGGGCCCGCAGCGTGCAGTTGCCCGCATGGAACGAGGCGCTCGGACTGCCGCGTCCCTGGGATCAGCAGTGGTCGTTGCGCATGCAGCAGGTGCTGGCCTTCGAGACCGACCTTCTCGAGCACGGCGACATCTTCGACGGCTCGGTGGTCATCGAGGAGAAGACCGCCGCCATCGCCGACGCGGCGTGGGCCGAACTGCAGGACGTCCTCGACCTCGGTGGCGCCTTCGCAGCCGTCGAGGAACTCAAGGGGCGGCTGGTGCGCTCGATGGCCGAGCGGACACGCGCCATCGAGTCGGGTGACCAGGTCGTGGTCGGCGTGAACTCCTTCGTCGAGACCGAGCCCAGCCCGCTCGGGGGCAACGACAACATCCTCGTGGTCGACCCCGCGGTCGAGGCCGAGACCGTCGCCGACGTCGCCGCATGGCGCGCCTCGCGCGACGAAGCGCGGGTGCGGGCGGCACTCGACGCGCTGTCCCGCGCGGCGCGGGACGGCACCAACATCATGGAGCCCTCCATCGAGCTCGCCGTGGCCGGCGGCACCACGGGTGAATGGGCCGGCGTGCTGCGCTCCGAGTTCGGCGAGTATCGCGCCCCGACCGGTGTGGGAGCGGCGGCGGGACGGCGCGGGGCGTCGCTCGCGTCCGTCTCCGACTACGTGCGCTCTATCCCGGGCGGTCCGCCACGGCTGCTCGTCGCCAAGCCCGGCCTCGACGGCCACTCGAACGGCGCGGAACAGATCGCGGTCGCCGCCCGCGACGCGGGCATGGAGGTCGTTTATTCGGGCATCCGCCTCACGCCGGAACAGATCGTGGCCAGCGCACGCGACGAGGATCCCGACGTCATCGGGCTGTCGATCCTCTCGGGCTCCCACATGCAGCTCGTCCCCGAGGTCGTCGACCTGCTGCGGGCCGAGGGCGTCGACGCACCCGTCATCGTCGGGGGGATCATCCCCGAGGAGGACCGGGATCGTCTGCGCGAACGGGGCGTCGCCGCCGTCTACACGCCGAAGGACTTCGACATCTCGCGCATCATGCGCGAGATCGCCGAGCTCGCGGCGGCCCACCGCGCGGGCTGAACGCCCGGCGCGGGGTCAGGCCCGCTCGCGCGCGATGAAGGAATCGAGGGCCGGACCGCTCTCGAAGCTCGTGATGAGGGCGAAACGCGGGAAGTCGTGATTGTGGACCACGACGTGCCACAGGCGCTGGGTGTCGACGACGAATCGCGCACCGCGCGGGAGGGGCACCCGACGCTCGGTGGCGGGGTCGGGCAGACCGTTCTCGTCGTTGTCCATGAGCAGCATGTAGCTGTCCGGGCTGTCGGTGAGCTCGACCCAGGAGCGCACCACCCATCCCTCATTCTCGGGATTGAAGCGGTTGTTGTCGTCGCGGTGGATGGAGTGCATCGCCGTCTCGCGGTCCTGGGGCTCGAGCTTGATGATGCGCACCCGACCGAAATTGGCGCCGACGGAATCCACGTAGTTCTTCAGCGTCGGGGCCATCGCCGAGTTGGACGTCCACAGGGCGTCCTTGTCGGTCTTGCCCTTGTCCCAGAAGCCGCGGCAGTCGAGCTCTCCGTCGGCGGAGGCGAGGGGTGCGAAGTTCGTGTCACCACCGGACTTCCACGGCAGGTACTCGAGCGACTCCCATTCGGTCGCCGGAACCTCGAAGGGGGCCTTCTTCAGTCCGACGAACCCGGTCTCGGCCAGACAGTCGAGACGGGGGTGCGGGGTGTGCAGCGGAATCGCCACAGACCAGTGATCCCGGGTGGGCCAGAAGGTGGTGGTCATGGTCCCAGTCTAAGGAAGGTCACCGGGGCGGTGGTGGTCGTGGGCCCGTCCGCGCCCCGGGTCACGGCGGCATCGTCGTGGTGGCCCCGATGGGCACGAAACCCGTGCTGGGGGGCAGACGGAGCACCTGGCCGACGGCCAGATTCTCGTCGTCACCGATCTCGTTCAGTTCCTGCAGGGCGGGGGCACTGAGGTTGTAGTCCTCGGCGATGGAATAGAGCGACTCACCGGGTTTCACGGTGTGGGTGCGATTCGAGTCCATGACGACGGTGGTCGTCGTGGTGGGCACGGCCGTGGTGGTCGTCGCCGTCACCTCCTCGCCCCCGTCGGTCATGAGCGCCGAGATCACCGCGAGGAAGGCGAAGGTGAACGTGGCCCACAACAGATAGGTGTGGAGCCGCTTGTGGAGGAACATCGGGCCGAGTCTAGGTGCGCGCGTGACGGCGTCCCGGCGAACGGGTCACCGTCGAGGTCCGCCCCCTAGTGTCTCGGGACGATGACGACGCGCACCTACCCCCGGGCTCGACGGCCGGACCGCACCCGGCGCCACGACGCGGACGGCGTGGGCATCTCCGTCTACGAGTGGGGTCGCGAGGACGACCCCGTCCTCTTCCTCGTGCACGGCGGCTCCGACTTCGCCGGGACCTTCGACGTCTTCGCCCCGCTCCTCGCCGCCGGCGGATGGCGGGTCGTGGCCTGGGACCATCGGGGGCACGGCGACAGCGACCATCCCGCGCTCTACAGCTGGGAGGCGGACATCCGCGACGCCCTCTCGGTGATGTCGTCCTTCACCGACCGGGCCGCTCCGGTGGTGGCCCACTCCAAGGGTGGCGCGTTCATGATGCAGCTCGCCGAATCGAGTCCGTACCGGGTGTCGCGCATGGTGAACATCGACGGCATGCCGAGCAAGCGGCGCATGCCCGACGTCCCGGACCACGACCAGTCGCGCCTGCTGGCCGCGGACATCGGGGCGTGGCTCGACTTCCGCCACGAGGCCCCCGACGCGGTGCGCAAGCCGGGGACGCTCGAGGACCTCGCGCGCCGCCGCGGGAAGATGAACCCCCGCCTTCCGATCGAGTGGCTCGAATACATCGCCGCGATCGGTGCGCGCGAGGACCCCGACGGCTGGCGCTGGAAGCTCGACCCGACGATGAGATTCGGGGGGTTCGGTCCCTGGCGTCCCGAGTGGAGCGCGTTGCGCATGGCTGCGCTCCCGATGCCGTTCCTCGGCATCATCGGCACCGTGGACGAGCCCATGGGATGGGGCGCGCGCGCCCGTGACCTGCAGCAATGGATTCCCCGCGGCGGTCGCCTCGAGGTCCTCGACGGCATCGGCCACTTCGTCCACATCGAGGAACCCGACACCGTCGCCGGCATGTGCCTGGAGTTCCTCGCGTGAGCACGATCCGTCTGCGGCACAACCGCGTCGAACTCGCGCTGCATCGGGTCCGCGACGGTGACGGCCCCGCCCTGTTGATGCTCCATGGTCTGGGCGAATGCGCCCGCGACATGGCCGCTCTCGATCCGGCATGGCCGGGACCGGTGTGGGCACTCGACTTCACCGGTCACGGCGAGTCGACCGTGCCCATGGGCGGCGGCTACTCCGCAGAGATCCTCATGGCAGACGTCGACATCGCCCTGAGGGAGACGGGTCCGGCCACGCTGCTCGGTCGCGGCCTCGGCGCCTACATCGCCTTCCTCGCCGCCGGCGCCCGTCCGGCACTCGTGCGCGGCGCGGTGCTCGTCGACGGACCCGGCCTCGCCGGCGGATCGGTGCACGTCACCTCGACCCCCGAGATCGTCTCGGCCGGTCCGCGCGAGGGACGCACCCCGGACCCGTGGGCCCTCATCGAATTGTCCCGCGACGCGCGACCGCCGAACTACGCGGTCACGTTCGTGCGTCTGGCCACCAACGGCTCCGACCTCGACGATCCCATCGCCTCCACGTGCCGCGTCACTCCCCCGTGGGTCGAGGCCATCAATGCCGAACCCGGCGTCATGACCGACATCGGGATGCAGGAGGCACTCGACATCTACGCCGCCCTCTGACGACCCGCGTCAGGCGCGCCGGTCGGTGACCTCGGCCGCGAGGGACGCGAGCGCGTCACGCGCGTCAGCGGGCAGGAGCGGATCGCCGAGCGCGGCCACGGCCTCGGCCCGCAGGGCCGCGATGAGCCGCTCCGTCTCGGCGAGAGCACCCGTCTCGACGACGACGCGACGGATGTCGGCGACGGCGGACGCGGTGAGGGCCGGATCGCCCACGGTGTCCAGCACGCGACGCTGTGTCGCGTCGGCGGCCTGCCAGGCCAGCGCGAGGAGGGGTGTCGGTTTGCCCTCGACGAAGTCTCCGCCCACCGGCTTGCCGGTGTCGACCTCGTCGCCGAAGGCGCCGAGCACGTCGTCGCGCAACTGGAAGGCCTCACCGAGCGGGATGCCGTAGGCGGAGAGCACGGCCAGCAGTGCGTCTCCCGCACCCGCGGCGGCTGCACCGAGATGCAGGGGACGCTCGACCGTGTACTTCGCCGTCTTGTAGCGACCGATGCGGCGCGCCGCTGCGGGATCACGCTCCCGTCGCGCGCCACCGAGGAGGTCGAGGTACTGCCCGACGTTCACCTCGAGGCGCATCTCGTGCCACAGCCCCCGCACCGGGTTCTCCACCTCGCCGAGGCACGCGTCGGCCATGGCGAACACGATGTCGCCGAGAAGCACCGCCGCGCCCTCGCCGAAACGACGCGTCTCTCCCGCCCACCCGGAGTCGGCGTGCCCGGCCGAGAAGGTGCGGTGGGCCGCCGGCGAACCGCGCCGCGTCTCGGCCGAATCGATGACGTCGTCGTGCAGCAGGGCTCCGGCGTGCAGGAGCTCCAGCGCCGCCCCGATGCGCTCCGGTTCGGCGGCATCGGTGGCGCCGCCCGCGGCCGTCCACCCCCACAGGCAGAAACGGGGGCGGAGGCGCTTGCCACCCGAGGACACCAGGCGCTCCGCCTCGGCGATGAGGGGATCGAGCGCCGGGTCGACGTCGGCCCATCGCGACCGTTCCGCATCGACGAGGGAGGTCAGACGGGCGTCGACGCGGGCGACGAACCCGGCATCGGGTCTCACTCGTCCTCGACGTCGTCGTCGGAGTCCTCGTCGTCCCCGTCCGCGCCGGCCAGTCCCGCGACGAGGTTCTCCACGACCAGTTCGGCGGCGGTGATCCTCTCGTTGCACCACTCGATGAGGTACGAGGCCCGCGCCACCCTCGCGGCCAGGACGTCCACGTCGACCTGCGCCGAGTCGAGCTCCCGCAGGATCGCCTCCACCTCGGACATCGCCTCGGCGTAGCCCGCGGGCTCGCCCCCCTCGGTCTGCTTCTTCGTCGCCATCAGCGCTTCCTTTCCGTCGAATCCACCGTGCTCGTCACCTCGCCGTCGGCCAGCACGGTGACGATTTGCTCGCCCGGCGCCGTGTCGGCGACCGAACGCACGACCTCGCCGCGCGTGTTGCGGGTGACGGACCACCCGCGGGCCAGGACATGGACGGGGTCGAGGAGGCGCACCGTCCGCGTCGCGACGTCCGCCCGGGTGCGCTCGCGCACGAGGGCGGCGCGCGGCCGGGTGCGCAGGCGCTCGGTGCAGAGCGCGATGCGGGACCGTCCGCGCTGCACCGCCGCCGAGGTGCGCGCCGCGAGCAGGTCGGCCGCCGAGGACAGTTCGTCGAGGAAGCCGACCACGAGGTCGATGACCTCGTCGGCGCACGCCGTGGGGGTCTTGCAACGGGTGTGGGCCACGATGTCGGCCACGGAGGTGTCGATCTCGTGACCGATGCCCGTGAACACCGGGTGCCGGCAGCCGACGATGGCCATGGCGATGCGCTCGTCGTCGAAGGTGGCGAGGTCGGAACGCGACCCGCCACCGCGCATGATGAGGACGAGGTCGACGTCATCGCGGCGGGAGAACGCCTCGATGGCCGCCGTGACCTGACCCACGGCCAGGTCGCCCATGACGTTCACGTCCGCGAGCAGGATGGTGAAGCCGAGGCCGGACTCGCGCAGATGCGTGAGGGCGTCGATGTACCCGGCCGCCTGGCTGGACGACACGACGCCCAGCCGCAGCGGCACACGCGGCAGGGCGAGCATGCCGTTCTTCCGGTCGAGACCGGCGTCAACGAGCTTCTTCACGAGCGCCTCGCGGCGGGCGGCGATGTCGCCGAGGGTGAACTGGGTGTCGACATCCTTGATGATGAGGGACAGTTCCCCGCGCTGGGCGTAGAAGTCGACGGTGCAGAAGAACCGCATGCGGAGTCCGTTGTCCATGTCGATGCCGGCGTTGTCGAGCTTGGCCGTCACGCGGGCCAGGTCGCCGCTGTTGGAGAACAACTTGACGTCGATCTTCGACTTCGACTTGCCCTCTCCGTCGATGAGGGAGAAGTAGTGCCCCGTCGCGTGCGGGCGGTCCTTCATCCCCTCGATCTCCCCCTCGATCCAGATGCCCTCGGGGAAGAGCGCCCGCATGACGCCCTTCATCTCGGCGTTGAAGGACGAGACGGTGAAGAGGGGCACCCCGTCGACGAGTTCGACGTCGGTGGACTTCTCGCGTTGCGGCATCGTCGCCACTCTACGAGGAGGGTGTGACGGCGCCGAAGGTACCCCCGGCCCGCACCTGGTCGGCGTAGAGACCGTCGAGTGCCATGAGGTCGTCGTGGGTGCCCTGCTCGGCGATGCGTCCGCGGTCGATCACCACGATGCGATCGGCGTCCCGGATGGTGCTGAGTCGGTGGGCGATGACGAGGGCGGTGCGGCCCGACAAGGCGGCCTCGAGCGCCTCCTGGACGAGCGCCTCGTTCTCGTTGTCGAGATGGCTCGTGGCCTCGTCGAGGACGATGATCGCCGGGTCCTTCAGCAGCATGCGGGCGATGGCGAGCCGCTGCTTCTCACCTCCCGAGAGCCGGTAGCCGCGCTCGCCCACCACGGTGTCGTACCCGTCGGGCAGTGCGGCGACGGTGTCGTGGATGCGGGCCGCGGTGCAGGCCGCGACGAGGTCGGCCCGCGTCGCGCCGGGACGGGCATAGAGGAGGTTGTCGGCGATGGACTCGTGGAAGAGATGCGGATCCTGGGCCACGACGCCGATGGCCGCGCGCAGCGACTCGGCGGTGAGGTCGCGCACGTCGTGGCCGTCCACGCGCACCGCGCCGGCCGTGACGTCGTAGAGGCGCGGCACCAGGGATGCGAGCGTGCTCTTGCCCGAACCGCTCGCCCCCACGATGGCCACCGTCTCGCCGGGGCGGACAACGAGCGACACGCCGCGCAGCACGTCCACGTCCGGGTCGGACGAGCCCGCGCCGACGGTCTCGAGGGATGCCACCGTTGTCTCGGAGGCGGGCGGATAGCGGAAGAACACGTCGTCGAACTCGACCGCTCCGCGCGGATCGACCAGGTCGTAGGCGCCGGGCCGGTCCGAGACGGCCTCGGGCGCGTCGAGCACCTCGAACACCCGGTCGAAGCTGACGAAGGCGGTCATCACCTCGACACGGGCGTTCGTGAGGCCCGTCAGGGGCTGGTACACCCGCGTGATGAACGACGCCATGGCCACCAGGGTCCCCGCACTGATGGATCCGTCGACGACCAGGTGGGCGCCGACCCCGTAGATGGCCGCCGCACCCATCGCGCCGACGAGGCCGAGGGCGACGAAGAAGACCCGACCGTAGAGGGCCGAGCGGATGCCGGTGTCGCGCACCCCGCGGGCGCGGGCCGAGAACACCTCGGTCTCCGAGGCGCGACGACCGAAGAGCTTCACGAGGATCGCGCCGGCGACGTTGAACCTCTCGCTCATCTGCGCGTTCATCGCCGCGTTGTGCTCCATCTGCTCGTGCGCGATGGCGCCGAGCCGCAGACCGACGCGCTTCGCCGGGGCGATGAAGAGGGGGAGCACGACGAGCGAGAGCAGGGTGAGACGCCACTCGAGCGCGAACATGGCGGTGAGGGTGAAGGCGAGCACCACCACGTTGGACACCACGGAACCCAGCGTCGACGTCACGGCCGTCTGGGCGCCGACCACGTCGTTGTTGAGACGCGAGATGAGCGCCCCGGTCTGGGTGCGGGTGAAGAAGGCCACCGGCATGCGCTGCACCTTGTCGAAGAGGGCCACGCGCAGGTCGTAGATGAGCCCCTCGCCGATGCTGGCGCTCATCCAACGCTGAACGATGGCGAGGGCGGCATCCCCCACCGCGGCGACGACGAGAACGGCGGCGAGTCCGGTGATGAGGCTCCGGTCCCCGGCGGGAATCGCGTCGTCGAGGATCGAACGGAAGAGCAGGGGCGGCACGAGTCCGAGCGCGGCCGCGGCGCAGATGGCCGAGAGGAAACCGACGATGCGCCACTTGTAGGGGGACGAGAAGCGCCAGGCCCGTCGCAGGGTCTCGCGCCGCAGACGCACGCCCTTGACCGCATGGGCATCTCGGGGCATGAGCATGTGGGGTCCCATTCGCACCCCGCCGAGGCTAGGCCCGACGGGAGCCCTAGCGTTCGGAGCATGACGCGGCACCGGGTGTCCCTCCGCGCGGCCACGATGCTCCTCGCGGGCACGTTGATCGTCGCGGCGTGTGGTGGCGGTTCATCTGCTCCGGACACCACCGCGGGCAGCACCACGACCGCCGCGCCGACCCCGGGGGAGCCCGTCATCGCATGGCGCGAATGCGAGGACGACGCCGCACTCGACTGCGGCACGATCTTCGTGCCCTACGACCACGACGACCCGGACCGGGGCCTCTTCACCCTCCAGTTGGTGCGACGTCCGGCGAACGATCCCGCCGGGAGGATCGGGCCGATGCTCGTGAACCCCGGTGGACCCGGCTTCGGCGGCACCTATCTGGCCCGCGAGGCGACGAGTTACTTCGGGCGGGACGTGCTCGACCGTTTCGACATCGTGGGCTGGGATCCGCGCGGAACGGGTCGGTCCTCACCGGCGGTCGACTGCATCGACGACTACGACGCCCATTTCTCTGTCGACATCTCCCCCGACGATGCCTCCGAGAGGATCGCGCTCCGGGAGGCCAACCGATCCTTCGCCGAGTCGTGCGGGGTGCGCAGTGCGGAGATCCTGCCGTGGGTGTCCACGAACGCATCGGCGCGCGACATCGACTGGATCCGACGGGCACTCGGCGTCGAACGCATCACCTACTTCGGATTCTCCTATGGAAGCGAGCTCGGTGCGACGTGGGCGACGATGTTCCCCGGCACGGTGCGGGCGGCGGTGCTCGACGGTGCCACCGATCCGACCCTCGGGGCCGCCCAGGCGGCGCTGGGGCAGGCCCGCGGCTTCGAGGCGCAACTCACCGCCTTCCTGCAGGACTGCGCCACACGGGGTTGCGCCTTCGCGACCGGTGGCGATCCGTTCGCCGCGTACGACCGCATCATCTCGCGTCTCGACTCACGGCCCCTCTCCACGACGACCGGCCGACCGGCGCTCAACCAGAGTCGTGCCTACTTCGGCGTTGCCACGGCGCTCTACAGCGCCTCGCGATGGCGCGACCTGGCCGACGCGCTTGACGAGGCTCGGCGCGGCAGCGGTGCGGCGTTGCTCGCGCTCCACGACACCTACTTCCAGCGGCGTCCCGACGGCAGTTGGGGGAACGAACTGGACGCGTTCACGGCCATCGGATGCCTCGACACCGACTTCGCCCGTGACCCCGACGCCTACGAGAGCCTCGAACCCCAGCTCCGCAGCGCCGCGCCGCGCATGTGGCCCCTGTTCGCCCATGCCACGCAGTGCGCATATTGGACAGCCGATCCCGACCCGCGCATCGCCATCACCGGCGCCGGCGCGGGGACGATCGTCGTCATCGCCACGACCGGTGATGCCGCCACGCCGCTCGCCGGAACGCGGGCCATGGCCGCCGCGCTCGAGGACGGACGTCTCGTGATCGTCGAGGCTGACCGCCACACCGGATACGGGGTGAACGATTGCGTGGTGTCGACCGTCGACGAGTACGTGCTCACCGCCGGGGCGGCCTTCACCGAGAAGCGCTGTTAGTGCACGTGCGACGCGGGTGCGAACTGGCCGAACCACCCGGGGTTGCGTGACTGGGCGTAGATCCGACCCGGGCCGGTGATCTCGAACACGAGGTTCTCCCCGGACTTGATCGTGTTCATCCAACCCCCGGCCGCCTTGCGGAGCTGCACGTTGATGCCGGGGCTCATGGCCACGAGGTGACCGGTGTCGAGGGTGATCGACTCCCCGGCTGCGACGTCGTAGATGTCGAGCGCGCCGTAACAGGTGACGACGATCTGACCCTCGCCCTGGGCGTGCACCATGAACCCGCCCTCGCCGCCGAAGAGGTTGCCCATGCCGCCCCACTTGGTGTCGAGCGTGATCCCCGACGACGATGCCAGCCACGACCCGCGCGTGAGGATCCACTCGTTCCCCGGTGCACTCGGCAGGGTGATGATGTCACCCGGCAGTCCCGGCGCGAGGTCGACCCATCCGCCCGATGCACCGGCGGTGACGGTGGACACGAAGAACGACTCGCCGCCGAGCACGCTGCGCTTGAGCGACTTGAAGAGGCCGCCCTCCATCTTCGCGGTCAGTTCGGTTCCGGCCGACTTGGCGACCATGGCCCCCGACTCGAGCTGGATCGATTCGTTCGGGTCGAGCTGCACCCGGGCGATGGCGTAGGCGGGACTGTGACGGAGCGTGATCTGCATGACGTCATTCTTCCCTGTCCCCACCCCGTTGAACAGGGTGGGGATGCGTCATCCCTCGAGGGAACCGGCGAGGATGCGCTCGAGGGTGAGTTCGGGTTCGTCGGCCTCGAGGCGTTGGAGCCGATATCGGCTCTGGAAGAGCGCGACGAGGCGGTCATCGCTGCGGCGCAGGATGCGGATGCCGCCGATCTCGCGCAGACGCGGGATGGATTCGCGGTCCGTGAGACGGATGCCCTGGTAATCGGCGGGGAGGACCTCGGCCGGGGCGTTGAACTCGGAGGCGAGCCGATGAGCCAACACCTCGAACTGCAGTTGCCCGACGGCGGCCAGCACCGGGTCGGCCTCGCCCATGTCGGGATCGCGCAGCACCTGCACCACGCCCTCTTCGTCGAGCTGCTGCAGCCCGCGGCGGAACTGCTTGTACTTCGAGGTGTCGAGCGGACGCGCGGTGGCGAACACTTCGGGAGCGAAGCGCGGCAGGGCGGGGAACTCCACCGCCTTGCCCGCGTGCAGCGTGTCGCCGATCTGCAGACCGGACGTGTTCACGAGACCGATGATGTCGCCGGGCCAGGCCTCCTCGATGGTCTCGCGTTCGGACCCGAAGGCGGTGGTGGCGTACTTGGTGCCCACGCCCTTGTCGGTGCGGGCGCACGTCACGTCCATGCCACGTTCGAACCGACCCGAACAGATGCGGGCGAACGCCAGGCGGTCGCGGTGGTTCGGATCCATGTTGGCCTGGATCTTGAACACGAACGCGGCGAAATCGGCCTCGAGAGGTCGGAGGTCGCCGTTCACGTCCGCGCGCGGGGCTGGTGCGGGCGCGAGGTCGACGACGGCGTCGAGCACCATCTGCACGCCGAAGTTCGTGAGCGCCGAACCGACGAACACCGGGGTGCTCTCGCCGGCGAGGAAGGTCTCCGGGTCGACGTCGGCGCCGATGGCATCGAGCAGTCCGCATCCGTCCATCGCCGCCTTCCATGCGTCGCCCTCCTCGGCGGCGGCGCGCTCCGGGTCGACGATCTCCTCCGGAGCGATCGATGCTCCGCGGGCCGTGCGGGTGTAGCGCACGAACTCTCCGGTGCGGCGATCGATGACACCGCGGAAGTCGCCCGGGATGCCCACCGGCCACACCGCCGGCGTCGGACGCAGGCCGATCTGGGTCTCGACCTCGTCGAGCAGTTCGAGGGGATCGCGGCCCGGCCGGTCGTACTTGTTGAAGAAGGTGATGACGGGCAACGAGCGGGACCGGCAGACCTCGAAGAGCTTGAGCGTCTGGGGCTCGATGCCCTTGGCGGTGTCGAGCACCATGATGACGGCGTCGACCGCGGCGAGCACCCGGTAGGTGTCCTCCGAGAAGTCGCGGTGGCCGGGGGTGTCGAGGAGGTTGAACGTGCAGCCCCGGTAGGGGAACTGCAGCACGGTGGACGAGATGGAGATGCCGCGTTGACGCTCCAGTTCCATCCAGTCCGACGTCGCCGACTGGCGGTCGCCGCGGGCCTTCACGGCACCGGCGCGCTGCACCGCACCCGCGTACAGGAGGAACTTCTCGGTGAGGGTGGTCTTGCCGGCGTCGGGGTGGCTGATGATGGCGAAGGTGCGCCGCGACGCCGCTTCCTCGAGGATGCGGGCGGCGTCGGTCACCCGCCCGAGCCTACGGGCGC
>CAZSNB010000007.1:0-69250 GCA_964608285.1 uncultured Bifidobacterium sp. | reverse complement strand
GGTCTGCGCATCGAATAGTCGGGGACGCTCCTCAGGCGCGATCGGACGGTCGCGCCGGCAGCAGTGCGAGCGCGGCGATCGAACCGAGCAGCGCCGCCACGGCCACGACCGTGCAGGCGACGGAGAAGCCGCGCATGAACGAGTCGCTCACCGCGCCGATCACCTGGGAGCGCACCGCTTCCGGCGATCCCTGGGCGACCCCGTAGGCGGCGCCTACCGATTCCTTGGCCGCGTCGTAGAGCCCGGTCGGGAGTGCCTCGATGAGACCGGGGATGCTCTCGAACCGATCCGTGATGGCCGGCGTGTAGAGGCTGACGAACACGGATCCGCTCACCGCGACGCCGAGCGTGCCGCCCACCTCGCGGGAGATGTCGTTCACCGCCGAGCCGACGCCGGCCTTGTTGCGCGGCAGCGATCCCATGACCGCATCCGTGCTCGGTGAGGTGACGAGTGAGAGACCGCTGGCGATGAGGACCATGGCGAAGACGACAGGTCCGACGTAGGTCGAGTCCGCCTCGAAACGGCTGGCGACGACGAAGCCCATCGACATCGTGAAGAGACCGAGCGCCACCACCTTCTTGGTGCCCCAACGCAATGCGGCCCGGGCGGCGAGTGGCGCGGTGATGCCCGCGCCGATGGCGAAGGGGATGGTGCGCAACCCGGATTCGAGCGGGTCGTATCCGCGCACGAATTGGAAGTACTGCGTGACGAGGAAGGTGAAGCCGAAGAGCGCGAGGAACGCGATGCCGATCGAGCTGGTCGCCGCACTGAAGCGGGGATTGCGGAAGAACGTGAGTTCCAGAAGGGGGTCCTGGCGCCGATTCTCGTGGCGGATGAACATCCACAGCAGCACCGCCGCACCGACGAAGCCGCTGTTCGAGGCGAAACTGCCCCACCCCCAGTGCGGGGACTCGATGACGGTGAAGACGAGAACGCCAATGGTGGCGATCGAGAGGACGACCCCCACCACGTCGAAGCGTCCATGGTCGTGGTCGCGCGACTCGGGGACGAGGAAGTGACCGGCGAGGAGCGCGAGGGCGACGATCGGCACGTTGATGAGGAACACCGATCCCCACCAGAAGTGCTCGAGGAGGAAGCCTCCCGCAACCGGGCCGAAGGCCACCGCCATGCCCGACACGGCCGACCACAGACCGATGGCCTTGGCCCGCTCGACGGGGTCGACGAACAGGTTCGTGATGATCGCGAGCGTTGCCGGGAACACGAGAGCGGCGCCGATGCCCATGGCCCCGCGCCAGATGATGAGGCCGGAGCTCGAGTCGGCGAACGCGCCGAACGCGCTGAAAACGGCGAAGAGGACGAGACCGATCTGCATGGCCCGCTTGCGACCGATCCGGTCGCCGATGCCGCCGCCGGCGAGCAGGAGTCCGGCGAAGACGAGGGCGTAGGCATCGACAATCCACTGCAGCGAGGTGGTGGAGGCGTCCAGCTCCCGTTGCAGCGTGGGGAGGGCGACGTTGATGATGAGGTTGTCGACCACGACCATGAACACGCTCGCGCTGAGCACGAGGAGCACCCACCACCTCCGCTCGTAGGCGCGTGAGGTCGGGGTGCCGGAACCTCCGGCGGGGTGGCTGTCCATGGGCGTCGTCATGCTTGACATTGTCTAGTAGCCTTTCTTGACAATGTCAAGAAGTACGGTGCAGGTCGTGGACGTGAAACGACAGGTGCTCGATGCGGCCCTCGACATCATCGCCGTCGACGGCCCCGACCAACTCTCGATGCGCGAGGTGGCCCGGCGTTCCGGGGTCAGCCACCAGGCGCCGTACCACCACTTCGGGGACCGGGCGGGCATCTTCGCCGCCATCGCCACCGAGGGATTCGCACTCCTCGGCGCCCGGTTCACCCGGGTCATCGGCACCGAGACCCGCCCTGCCCGCGGGTGCTTCGAGGCCTACGTGCGCACCGCCATCGAGCACCCGGCGCACTTCCGGGTCATGTTCCGTCGCGATCTGTGCGGTCTCGACACGAACGAGGCGGCGCGTCTCGCCGCCGACGAGACCTACAGCGAACTGCAGCGGATGGTCGAGCGCACGATCGGGCTTCCCTCCGGCGACAGGGACGCCGGAACATGGGCCACGCTCCTGTGGGCGACGGCCCACGGGCTCGCCACTCTCGTCGTCGACGGACCTCTCGAGAACAAGTTGCCCGCGGGCACTGGCCTCGACCGTCACATCGACGACGTCATCACGCTCATGACCGAGATGGTCGAAGCCCAGGCCGTGCGCATGGGCCTGTCACCGATGCACTAGACACACCTCCGTGACGGTGATCCATCCTCGGCTCGGCTTCTACACCCTGGCGGGAGCACCCTCCTCGCCGCGGGAGATGTTCGATGAGCTCGCTGCGGCCGAGCAGATGGGTCTCGGAGCCGCCTTCATCTCCGAACGCTTCACCATCAAGGAGGCCGGTGCCCTCACCGGTGCGGCCGTCGCATCCACCAGTTCGCTGCAGATCGTCACCGGAGCGACGAACCACACGACGCGCCATCCGGCCGTCACCGCCTCCTGGGCGAGCACGTTGCATCTCCTGTCGAATGGTCGTTTCACGCTCGGTCTCGGACGCGGCATCGACGTGATGTTCCGCGCCTTCGGGATGGACCTGGCCACCACCGAGTCGCTGGAGCAGTTCGCCGGACTCATGCGCCGTCTCTGGCGGGGCGAGACCGTGCTCGGACATTCGGACCTGACGGGCAGCTATCCCGTCCTGCGGCTCGACCCGGACTTCCGCCTCGACATCCCGCTCGCGGTCACCGCGTTCGGACCTCGCACCCTCGAGATGGCCGGACGCGCCTTCGACCTCGTGATCCTGCACACGTTCTTCACCGACGAGACCACGGCCCGCGCCGTGCGCACCGTGAAGCGATCGGCCGAGCGAGCGGGCCGCAACCCCGACAGCGTGCAGGTGTGGTCGTGCCTCGCGACCGTGGGCGACCACATCGACCCCGACCTGCGGCTCAAGAAGACGGTCGGACGCCTCGCCACCTACCTGCAGGCCTACGGCGACCTCATGGTGCGCACGAACGGATGGGACCCCGCCGTTCTCGAGCGGTTCCGTGCCGACGAGTTCGTGCGTACCTTCCCCGGTGCCCTCGATGCCAAGGGCACGACCGCCGACCTGGAGAGGGTGGCACCGCTCATCCCCGAGGAATGGCTGGCGCCGGCGGCCACCGGGTCGCCGGAGCAGTGTGCCGCCACGGTGCGGGCCCAGTTCGACCTCGGATGCGACGGCGTCATCATGCACGGAGCGACGCCGACGGAGCTGGCCCCGATCGTCGCGGCGATGCCGACCTGAGCGTCCCGGGTCAGCGGGCGCCGGCGCGCCGGTAGAGACGCGTGGCGATGGGGGCGAAGACGACGATGAGCGCGAACGCCCAGAGAAGCGAGTACAGGACGCTGTTCTGCAGGGGCCACGAGGTCGGATCGGGCGTGCCCGCGGGGATGTTCCCGAACCTCTCGCGCACGGCGTGGGTGAGGGTGGAGACGGGGTTCCACTCGGCGATGGTGCGCAGGACACCCGGCAGGTTGTCGGACGGCACGAAGGTGTTGGCGATGAACGTCATGGGGAAGAGCACCATGAACGACGCGTTGTTGACGACCTCGGGGGTGGAGACGACCAGCCCGATGCAGGCCATCACCCAGGAAAAGGCGTAGGCGAAGAACAACAGGAGCGCGTAACCCGCCACGGCGTCGAGGACGGAGCCGCGGATACGCCACCCGACAGCCAGGCCGGCGATCGACATCACGACCACCGACAGGGCGTTGTAGATGACGTCGCTCAGGGTGCGGCCGGCCACCACCGCGGAGCGGGACATGGGAAGTGACCGGAAGCGGTTGATGAGTCCCTTCTGCATGTCCTCCGCCAGACCCGACCCGGTGAACGTGGCCCCGAACACCACGGTCTGGGAGAAGATGCCGGCGATGAGGAACTCGCGGTACGTGCTGCCCGCGATGTCGATGGAACCGCCGAAGACGTAGGCGAAGAGCAGGACGAACATGAGGGGCTGGAGGAGAACGAAGACCATCACGTCCGGGACGCGCCTGATGCGGATCATGTTGCGCTTGGCCACGATGAGGGAGTCACGCACGAGGCTCATGGCGCCGTCCCTCCTTCGTTCTCCGTCGCCTCGTGGCCGGTCAGTTCCATGAACACGTCGTCGAGGGTGGGACGGCGCAGGCCGATGTCGACGAGCTCGATCCCCGCATCCTCCATCCGGCGCAACACCGTGCTCAGGGCCTCGACACCGCGTTCGACGGGGGCCGACACCTCTCCCTCGTCGGCGTGCACGCGCAAGGGACCGGAGGCTATGGCGGCGAGGATGCGCTCGGTCTCGGCAAGTCGCGCGGTCGACACGATGCGCACGTCCAGGTGCTCGCCCCCGACCCGGCGCTTGAGCTCATCGGCGGTCCCGCGGGCGATGGCGCGACCGTGGTCGATGACGACTATCTCGTCAGCCAGTTGGTCGGCCTCCTCGAGGTACTGGGTGGTGAGCAGCACCGTCGTGCCGCCGCGCACCCTCCCGCGGATGGTCTCCCACAGTTCGCCGCGGCTGCGCGGATCGAGACCGGTGGTCGGTTCGTCGAGGAACAGAACGGGCGGGTCGGCCACGAGGGCGCCGGCCAGGTCGATGCGGCGCCGCATGCCGCCCGAGAACGTCTTGAGCGGACGGTCGGCTGCGTCGTCGAGACGGAACTGTTCGATGAGGGCGATGCCGCGCGCCCGAGCCTCGCGCTTGGGCATGCCGTAGAGCCGGGCGATCATCTCCAGGTTCTCCGTGGCGGTGAGGTTTTCGTCCACTGCTGCGTACTGTCCCGAGAGCCCGATGCGCGAACGCACCCCCCGGGGATCGGCGGCGATGTCCACCCCCGCCACGGTCGCCGATCCGGCGTCGGGAGTGACGAGCGTCGTGAGGATGGAGACCGCAGTCGTCTTGCCGGCGCCGTTCGGGCCGAGCAGTCCGAGCACCGTCCCGGCGGCGACGTCGAGGTCGAGACCGCCGAGGGCGGTGACGTCGCCGTAGCGCTTGACCAGTCCGCGGGCCCGCACCGATGTGTCGTGGAGATCCGTTGCCATGGGAACGACGAGCCTAGCCGTCCGCACGTTCGTCGTCGGACGTCCCGACGGTCAGGCGTGACGTCGCCAGTGCGCCACGAGTGCGTCGGCCGCCGGTGCGGGGTTCTCCGTCATCCACCAGTGACCGACACCAGCGAGCTCGACGACATCGGCACCCACCGCCGACGCGATGGCGCGATGCGTCACGTGGGGACCGGCGTAGGAGTCGTTCTCGGCCAGCAGGACCAGTCCGCGCGGTGGTGCCGCGGCGACGAAGCGCGCACCCAGTTCGCCCATGGCCGGCTGGGCGGCGTCGCGATAGAGCGCGAGGATGCAACGGCCCGTGTCGCCGTCCAAGCGGTCGTGCACCCTGCGGGCCACGGCATCGGTCATCCCGAGCGCACCAAACACAGCGGCGAAGGTGTCGGCATCGAGGGAGAGGAGACCCTCGACGGCCGCCTCACCTTCTCCCGGTGTCTGCCACTGCCGGGCGGCGTCGTGCCAGAGGTAGTCGGGGTGCAGGAGGCCCGCACAGTCCGCCGCCCACGACCGGACGAGGTCCGGCTCGTCGGCGAGCACGCCGAACACGTGGCCCGCCCCCCAGTCGTGGCCGACGAGATGAACGGGTCCACCGGAATCCGCGGACAGGCGCCGGACCTCGGCCGTCAACCATCCGACGTACTCCCGGCGCGTGGCCCGCCACCCGGATGGCACCGCGGCTCCGAACCCGGGCGGCGACAGGCACATCGTGTCGTCGACGCCGCGATGGGACAGTTCGTCCCGCAACGGACCCCAGATGTCGTCGGTCTCGGGATTCCCATGCACGAAGACCTTCACCGGCCACCTCCATCGTTACGGATCGCACTGTATGCCCGCCGAGGCGGTTGCCCGGGCGGCCCTGCGGGCGCGCCATGGAGGGGTCGCAGACCCTTCACCCCGTGGAAACACGCCCGCAACAGTGCCTCCCTAGGTTCGCTGTCACCGGTCATCGGGACCGGTTTCGACAACCTCACGGAGAAAACCTATGGAGAGCGCGAACGTCGCGTGGGTGCTGGTCTCGGCCGCACTCGTCCTGTTCATGACTCCCGGTCTTGCCTTCTTCTACGGAGGCATGGACAGGGATCGGAACGTCCTCAACATGCTCATGATGAACATGTATTGCCTGCTCGTCGTCCCCATCCTGTGGGTGGCGGTGGGCTATTCCCTGTCCCAGAACCCGGTCGACGCCGATTTCATCGGCGGCTTCGGTTCGCTCTTCCTGAAGGACATCTCGCTCGCCGGTGACGGCATGGGCCTGGCCACCGTGGCGTTCCTCGGGATGTTCGCGGCCATCACGCCCGCGCTCATCTCGGGCGCTGTCGCGGACCGGATGAAGTTCTCCGCCTGGGCGATCTTCGTCCCGGTGTGGGTGCTCCTCGTGTACGTGCCGGTGTTCAAGTGGGTGTACGGAGGCTGGCTCGGTCAGCGCGGCTCCATCGACTTCGCCGGCGGAACGGCCATCCACGTCAACGCGGGCATCGCTGCCCTCGCCGCGGTCCTCGTTCTGGGTCGCCGCCGGGCGGCCGCCGCCCCGCCGCACTCGATGCCCCTTGTCATGATCGGCACGGGCATCCTGTGGTTCGGCTGGTTCGGCTTCAACGCCGGCTCCGCCCTCGCCGCCAACGGCCAGGCCGCCCAGGCCTTCATGAACACGTTCCTCGCCGCGGCCGCGGCCGGACTGGCGTGGGTGCTGGTGGAGTGGCTGCGCGACGGACATCCGACGAATCTCGGAGCGGCATCGGGCATCGTGGCGGGACTCGTCGCGATCACGCCCGCGGCCGGGTACGTCTCGGGTGCCGCGCCGATCGCCATGGGCCTCGTGGCCGGTGTCGCGTGCTGCTACGCCGTGCGCCTGAAGCACCGGTTCGGTTACGACGATGCGCTCGACGTGGTGGGCGTCCACTTCGTGGGCGGCCTCGTCGGGTCGCTGCTCATCGGCTTCTTCGCCAACCCCGAGTTCTTCGAGGGAACATTCGAGGAGGGCATCTTCTACGGAGGCGACGCCGGTCTGCTCATCGAGCAGGCACTTGCCAACGGTGCGGCCATCGTCTGGTCGTTCGTGCTCACCTTCGTCATCATGGTGGCGCTGAAGAAGACCATCGGAGTGCGCGTGTCCGAGGAGGCCGAGGCCGGTGGCCTCGACATCTCGGAGCACGGCGAGACCGCTTACCACGGAGGCCGGTGATCGGCCCCGGCCGGTTGCCGACCATCAACACACGGAGAGAATCACCATGAAACTCATCACAGCAATCATCAAGCCCTTCAAGGTGGACGACGTGAAGGACGCCCTCAAGGCGGCCGGAGTCCAGGGCATCACCGTCACCGAAGTGCGCGGCTTCGGTCGCCAGGGAGGACACTCCGAGACCTACCGAGGGAGCGAGTACAAGATCGACTTCGTTCCCAAGGTGCGCCTCGAGGTCGTCGTGGCCGATGCGGTGGCCGATGGTGTCATCGATGCCATCCGCACGGCGGCCGAGACGGGCAAGATCGGCGACGGCAAGATCTGGGTCACCTCGGTCGAGCGCATCGTCCGCATCCGCACGGGGGAGGAGGGCGACGCCGCCATCTGAGCAGCGCGCCCCGACGACTCGGCACCGGGAGAGCATCCGTTCTCCCGGTGCCCGTGTCGTTTCTCGGGGGTGGCGCTCCACCGGACGGGACGAGGTGCGGGGGTGGGGACATAGGGTGTGGCCATGAGCACCGACTCGACTCTGCCCGTCCGCACCGTGCGCGGCATTCGCTACGCCGTCGCCGAGCGTTTCGCCCCGCCCGTCGCGGTGCCGTACTCACCCGGCGACGAGCTGGGCACGTCGGGTCCGATGTGTCCGCAGCTTGCGGGGATGCTCGAGAAGATGCTCGGCGCCGACGTCTCGAACTCGAGCGAAGACTGCCTTTTCCTCGACGTCTTCGCTCCCGAGGGTGCTGCGCCGGGCAGCCTGCCGGTTCTCGTGTGGGTGCATGGCGGTGCATACCTCAACGGTTCGGGATCGGCGGCGTGGTACGACGGCTCGCGCTTGGCCTCGCGGGGAACCGTGGTGGTGTCCATCAACTACCGCCTGGGTGCGTTCGGGTACCTCGGCACCCGCAACCTGGGATTACTCGACCAGATCACCGCGCTCGAATGGGTGCAGCGCCACGTCACGGCCTTCGGTGGTGATCCCGGCAACGTGACGATTTTCGGTGAGTCCGCGGGAGGTTCGGCCGTGGTGTCGTTGCTCGCCGCCCCGGCGACGAAGGGTCTCGTGCATCGCGCCTGGTCGATGAGCCCGTCCATTCGCCAACTGCGCGGCACCGAGTCCGCACGCCGGTGGGAGGCCGAGTTCCTCGCCGCCGCCGGGGTGGGAAGTGTCGAGGAGGCGCGTGCCCTGTCGGTGGAGGATGTGCTGGCGGCACAGGCCAAGGTGCTCGCCATCGGCGGCGTGGAGTACGACATGTTCGCCCCGACCGGTGGAGGTGACGGCCTCCCCGACGACATCCTCGCCGCCGCCGCGGTGAATCCCGTCCCGTGGTGCGTGGGGACGAATCGCGACGAGAACCTCTTGTTTCTCGCCTTCGACCCGAACTTCGCCCGTGCCACTGTCGAGCAGTGGGAGAAGCACCTCGCCCGGGCCTTCGGTGACCGTGCCGCAGAGGCGCGTGCCGCCTACGAGGCCGCACGTCCGGGGGAGAGCCCACTCAACCTCATCTCGGCGGTGCAGACCGACCACGGGTTCCGTCGTCCGGCCCAGAAACTGGCCGAGGCGCGCGTCGCTACGGGCAACCCCTCGTGGATGTACTGGTTCACGTGGGCCTCGCCGGCCTTCGACGGGTTGCTCGGCTCGGCACATGCCCTCGACATCCCCTTCGCCTTCGACAATCTCGATGCACCGGGTTCGGGGCTCATGCTCGGGGACGCGGGGCTCGACGGGGCCCGGAACCTCGCCACCAGATTCGCCGACGAGATCGTCGGCTTCGCGCGCACGGGTTCCGCGTCGTGGCCGCGCTTCGATGTCGACTCGCGACCCACTCTGCGACTCGACGTCCAGACCGAACTGTTGCACGATCCCGAACCGGCGCTCCGCGCCCTGCACGATTGACAGGTGACCAGGTGACGAACATGACTTCCCGTTCCCGGCGGACTCTCCCGCGCCTCGTGATGAGCGTCGCGGTCCTCGCCGCATCGTCCCTCATCGGACTCGCCGGTTCCCCGTCGCCCGCGTCGGCGAGTGCCGGGTGCGGGACGATGACGGGGTCGGGCACCGAGGCCGATCCCTGGCGCCTGTGGACCGACATCGATCTCGATTGCGTCGCCGTCGGGACGACGTGGATTCCCGGGGACGGAGGTGCGCACGGATGGGTGGAGATCATGAACGATCTCGTCTATGACAGTGCGATTCCGATTCTTGCCGCCCTCGGATTCACCTATCTGCACCTCGACGGCCGGGGGCACTCGGTGTCCATCGACGGGGTGATCGAGGGCAACGGTCTGCTCGCGAACACGATTGATGCCGATGTCCGGAACCTCGTCGTGGCTGCAGTCAATGGTTCTACCCTCGTTCTCGGCGCGGGATGGTTCGTTCACTACGACACCGGAAGCACGTTCACCAACGTGGGATCGACCGGGGACATTTCCGTCGAGGGTGGTGGCATCGTGGGATCGGCGAACGGCACCACGATCGACGGTGCCTTCTCCACCGGTGCGATAGGTCGACTGGGAGGAGGGATCCTCGGCGATCAATCGAGGTTCTCCACCGTGACCCGGGCCGTGAGCACCGGCAGCATCGGCACGCTCGCAGGCGGAATCGTCGGTGATCGCAGCAATGAGGTGAGCGTCAGCCAATCATTCTCGAATGGTCTCATTGGTTCCGAAGGTGGAGGAATCGTGGGTGCTTTCTCGGAGGGAAGCACCGTGGTGTCCTCGTACTCGACCGGCCTCGTCGAGTCGTCCGCCGGTGGCCTCATCGGCAGGGACTCGACAAGTGCGGTGATCTCCAACTCGTACACGCTCGGTTTTGTCAATTCCGGCGGTGGTCCCTTCTTTGGGGCCAACGACTCCGATTCGACCATCGTCAACTCCCTCGCGTTCGAGAACAACGCGTGGAGTGACGTGGATGCGATGTCGATGCTCACCGGCGCCGGTACCACGTGGATGTCGTGCGCGATCAACGAGCCGTGGGCGATCGCCTCGTTCTATCCCGACGACATCTGCTCTCCCGCGCGCGACGAGGTGGTCGTGGCCGAGATGGCTCCGATGTCCGTGCGTCGCGTTGCCCCGCCGGACGGCGTCTTCTCGCTCGTGAACGCCGTGGGCACCCATCCGTTCTCCTGGGTGTCGATCGTGAACGACACCGCCTCGGTGCGGATGAACGGGGTCGATTGCACGACCCCGACCTCGTGCATCGTCCAGGGCTTCGTCCAGTCCGGTGCCGTGGCCGCCCGGGACGTGACCATCGTGTCGGCCGGGCGGGTCACGGTGCTCGTGCACGACGCCGGGGAGATCGGTCACCGCGAGGTGTTCGACCTCGACGTGGGTGACGCGGGCCTGCCCGAGACGGGTGTCTCGCCGACGTGGACCCTCGTCACGGCCGCCGCACTCCTGTCGGCCGCGGCACTGGTTCTCGGGACCGGTCGCCGCTTTGCGGCGCGAAACCCGGGCTGACGTCGCCGACGTCGATGTGGGACGACCCTTCCGGAGTGAGGACATGACAGCGGGAGCAGAGACCCGTCCCGACCTGAGGGCGCGGTACCGCGAGGAACGCGACAAGCGACTGCGCGCCGACGGCAACGACCAGTACCTGGAACCGACCGGACGCTTCGCCCATCTCCTCGAGGACACCTACACCCGTCCCGAACGGCGCGACCCCGTGCGCGAGGACGTGGAGGTGCTCGTCATCGGCGCGGGCTTCGCCGGCCTCGTCACCGCGGCGCGCATGTGTCAGGCCGGCATCGAGGACGTGCGCCTCGTCGACAAGGCGGGCGACGTCGGCGGTGTCTGGTACTGGAACCGGTACCCGGGGGCGATGTGCGACACCGCCGCCATGATCTATCTGCCGCTCCTCGAGGAGACCGGGACCGTCCCGTCAGCGAAGTACGTCGCCGCCCCGGAGATCCACGCCCATGCCCGACGCATCGCCGAGACCTTCGGCCTCTACGACCGCGCGCTCCTCTCCACCGGCATCGTCTCGGTCGATTGGGACGAGGCGTCAGCGCGATGGAGCGTGCGCACCGACCGCGGTGACGACCTGCGCGCGAGGTGGCTGTGCATGGGCACCGGACCGTTGCACCGCCCGAAGCTCCCCGCGGTTCCCGGACTCGAGACCTTCGCCGGTCCCGCCTTCCACACGAGTCGATGGGACTGGTCGGTGACGGGAGGCGACCCGTCCGGGACGCCGATGACGGGGCTTGCCGGCAAGCGGGTGGGCATCATCGGCACGGGCGCCACCGCCGTGCAGTGCATTCCCCACCTCGCCCGTTCGGCCGGGGAACTCCTCGTGTTCCAGCGCACACCGTCGGCGGTGGACGCGCGCAACAACGTCCCCATCGACCCCGAGTGGTTCGCCGGTCTCGAACCGGGTTGGCAGAGGAAGTGGATGGAGAACTTCACCACGCTCCAGACGCTCGGGTTCGCCGACGACGACCTCGTGATGGACGGCTGGACCGACATCTCGCGACGCATCCGTGACCGGGTGGTCGCCCTCGTCGCCGCCGGTGCGCAACCCGACGCCGACACGCTGCTGCGCGCCTACGAGGAATCGGACGACGAGAAGATGGACGAGATCCGCGCGCGGGTGGACGCGATCGTGCGCGACCCGGCCACGGCGTCGACCCTCAAGCCGTGGTACCGGCAGCTGTGCAAGAGGCCGTGTTTCCATGACGAATACCTCGACGTCTTCAACCTGCCGGGCACGCGCCTCGTCGACACCGACGGGCGCGGCGTGGAGCGCATCGATGCCGAGGGAGCATGGGTGGGTGGTGTGCACCATCCCCTCGATGTCCTCGTCATCGCGTCGGGTTTCGAGGTGGGCACCAGCCACGCGCGGCGCAGCGGCTACGACGTGCGGGGCCGGGACGGTGTCCTCCTCTCGGAGAAGTGGTCCGAGGGGATGCGCAGCCTGCACGGCATTCATGCGCACGGCTTCCCCAACATGTTCATCATCGGCTTCGCCCAGGGCTCCAACCAGATCGCCAACGTCCCGCAGAACTACGTGGAGAACAGCCTGGCCATCGCCGACGTGGTGGCCCATGCGCGCGCGACCGGGGCGGAACGGGTGGAGCCCTCGCTCGCCGCGGAGGACGCGTGGGTCGAACTCATCTCGTCGGGGGCACAACGCGGTCTGCGCGGCAACGCGGACTGCACGCCCGGCTACTACAACAACGAGGGTCGCCCCATGGGGCGTCGTGAGATGCTCAACGGGGCCGGGCATCCGGACGGACCGGGCGCGTTCTTCGCCCATCTCGACGAGTGGCGTCGAAACGGTCGGTTCGAGGGCCTCGGGTTCTCCTGAGCCTCAGGCGGGATTCGCCGCGATGAACCTGGCGATGATGGCGGCGAGCTCCGCACCTTTGTCCTCCTGGAGGAAATGACCCGCGTCGCTCACCGTGATGTGTGGTTGACCCCGTGTGCCGGGGATCTCCTCGATGAAGGTCCTGTCTCCTCCGCGAGTGACCGGGTCACCGTCCGAGAAGGTGCAGAGCCACGGTCTCTCGAACCGTCGCAACGACTCCCACGCGGCCGTGTTCGGACCGGCCTCGGGGGAGGAGGCATCGCCGGGAACGAGGGACGGCATGATGCGGGGACCGGCGAGGTACCGGTCGTCGGGGAACGGCGCCTCGTACGCAGCGATGGTCTCCGGCGCCAACGGACGGACGCATCCGCTCGAGACGATCCGACCCGTGCGGAAGACCGGTGTCTCCACCGAATGGCGCTGCCAGGCGAGGAAGGCCTCGCCGAGGCTGCCCTCGCCCCGGGGAAGCCCGGTGTTGCCGGTGACCACCCGAAGGAATCGGTCGGGACGCGCGGCGACGAGACGCAGACCGATGAGGCCGCCCCAGTCCTGACAGAAGAGGGTGATGCGTTCGAGCCCCATCACCTCGAAGACGAGGTCGCTCGTCCACGTCACGTGGCGGGCGTAGGTGTGGTCGGAGATTCGCGCCGGTTTGTCCGAACGGCCGAATCCCACCAGGTCGGGAACGACCACCCGGTGACCGGCGTCGACGAGCACCGGGATCATCGTGCGGTACAGGTACCCCCACGTGGGTTCGCCGTGCAGGAGCAGGATCGGATCGGCCCCGCGCGGCCCCTCGTCGATCCAGTGCATGCGGAGATGTCCGCCCTCGAGGTCGTCCACTTCCCCGTACCGCGGCTGCCACGGCCAGTCGGGCAGGTCAGCGAACCTCTCGTCGGGTGTGCGCAAGGTCTCCATCGCCGCGACCCTAGTGAGGCGGCTCCGCACCCCGTCAAGTCGTGCGGAGAGGAGAGTTCACCGTCACGAAGTTGTTACCGTTCCCCGAGGGGGTCGCACATGGCGCATCAAGAACGGCTCATCGACGGCATGAGAGGAGTGAGATACGGCGAGGTGCTCCCCGTGTTCCTGCGGGACGAGGGTCTGGTCGCCGAGGTCTACGGAACGCAGATGCTGAACGACTGTCCCCAGCATCTCTGGGAGGCGCTCGATCCGACGGCCATCGCGGCGGAGACCGGCGCCGTGTTCGTCAAGTTGAACGGTCCGCGGGAGTGGCTCCTCGACGGTCTCGGGACGAAGGTCGCACCCGTCGAGCCGGTGCTCCGCGAGTTCGGTGGCATCACGTTCCGGCGCATCGCGACGGTCGAATTGGGCGCGAACGCCGCGACCGGTCCCTACACCCCCCGCCATGTGGACAGGGGAGCCGTGTTCTTCTTCGACGCGGGAAAGCCCGTGTACGAGATCGTCGACGTCGACGGCAGAGCCTGGGTGATGCAGGCCCTGTGCAAGGCCGTCGACCCGGAGATGGCCGAGGACCGTCTCCCGTCGCTCGGTCGTCGCCTGTCCCTCCCGACGGGATGGAGCTACCGCACCAGGGTCCTCGATGACGAACTCGTCGTGGACACGACGGAGAGCGTGGCCACGGTGATGCAGGACGAGTTCGAGAACACCTACACCCTCCCGGGCTGAGTCAACCGCCGTCGACGTCGTCAGCACCCGCCACGTCGTATCCGGCGTCCGCGAGCCGCGCGAGGAGATCGTCGCGGGGACTCTCGCCCGGGGCCCGGGCCTTCGTCGACGCCACCCGCCAGCCGTGGCGCGAGGAGTACACGAGCGGATCGGCGCGCAGTCGTCCGTAGCCGTGGGCCACCACCCGGGCGAAGAGCAGTTCGTGGTCCTCCATGGTCATCGTGCGGAAGATCTCGGCGTGCACCCACGACAGGCAGTCGTGGACGACGGGATGGCCGTCCACGACCTCCAGATACTCGGTGGCGATCCGATGGAAGCGCCGACCCGGGTAGGAGAAGTACTGCCCGATGTGCACCTGGTCCCCGGCGAGGAACGACACGGTGAAGGCCCCGCTCGCGATCATGAGCGGATAGGTGTCGTGCTTCGGGGAGACACTCGCCATGACGATGGGTTCCTCGAACGACACCTGCGTCACCCAGTGCGAGGTGTACGCGCGGGTCACGCCCTCGTGCGTCGCGGCGACCACCTCGACCGCCTTGGCGGCCTGTCCGAGCGCTCTCTTCACCTCGGGGTCGATCACGGTGGCACCCTACGGGGCGTCGGATGGATCCGCGACGCCGGTCGTCCGGCGCAGTCGGGCCACGAAGCGTCCCCACGAACCGTGCCCCTCGGGCTGTTCGTCGAGGTCGTAGGAACTCGGGGCGCCGTTGGCGAGTTGCAGGTCGGTGGCCCAGCGCATGAGACGCGCCTGGGCGTCGTGGGCGAAGACGAAGTCGGCCGGGCCGCGACGATGCCACGCGTCGTCCTCGCCGAGCTCGAAGCGCACCACGTCGTCGGCCCACATGATCGCGAACATCTTGTCGAGCCAGGCCCGGTGCTTGGGGTGTTTCACCGGCACGAGGGCCTCGACGCGCAGGTCCAGGTTGCGGGGCATCATGTCTGCCGAGCCCACGAGGTACACCGGGCTCCCGTCGACGCCCGCCCCGCCGAAGAGATACACGCGCGAGTGCTCCAGGTATCGGCCCAGCACGGACCGCACGCGGATCCGCGTTCCCGAGAGGTCGCGCAGGCTCATCGAGCAGATGCCCCGCACGAGAAGGTCGACGCGCACCCCCGCCCGGGCCGCCGCGGCGAGCTCGACGATGATCTCCGGGTCCACGAGGGCGTTCATCTTCATGGAGATGCTGCCCGAGGCCCCTCTCGCGGTCTCCGCCCTGATCAGTTCCACCATCCTCGGTCGCAGGAAATCCGGTGCGGTGACGAGTTCCCGGTGGGCGGAGCCGCGACTGAACCCCGTGAGCCTGTTGAAGAGCTCGGCCACGTCCGCGGTGACCGACGGGTCGCAGGTGAACAGTCCGATGTCCTCGTACGTGGCCGCCGTCCGCGAGTTGTAGTTCCCGGTCCCGATGTGGGCGTAGCTGCGAAGGCCGTCGGCCTCCTCGCGCACGACCAGCAGGCACTTGGCGTGGGTCTTGAGCCCGACCACTCCGTACACCACATGGGCGCCGGCGCGCTCGAGCTCGCGCGCCCACCGCACGTTGGTCTGCTCGTCGAAGCGCGCGGTCAACTCGATGAGCGCGGCGACCTGAACGCCCCTCTCGGCCGCGACGATGAGGTCCCGCGCGATCGCGCTGTCGGATGACGTGCGGTAGAGCGTCGCCTTTATCGCGCGCACGCGGGGGTCGCGGGCCGCCTGCCGGATGAACTCCTCGGTCGAGGTGGCGAAGGATTCGTACGGATGGTGCACCATGAGGTCGCGGTGGCGCACGACCTCGAAGAAGGATGTGCCTCGCGCCGCCGCGCTCCACAGTCGTCCGGCCGTCACCGATGCCCAGGGTTCGTCCTTCAGGTCCGCACGCGGCACCGAATGGATCTCCCACAGCGCGCTCCCGCCCACGAAGCGATCGCGCCGGTAGACGTCGTCGGGGTCGAGGTCGAGTTCCTCGAGCAGGAGCCCGAGGATGCGCGGATCGGTGTCCTGTCCCACCTCGAGCCGCACGGCGTTGCCGAAGCGACGGCGACGCAACTCGATCTCGACGGCCTCGAGCAGATCCTCGGCCTCCTCGGAATCGATGTCGAGGTCGGTGTTGCGGGTGACGCGGAAGACATGGGCGGCGGAGACGGCCATTCCCGGGAAGAGCCGTGACACCCGAGCCCCCACGATGTCCTCCATCGGCGTCCACCGTCCGGGTGAGACTTCGAGGAACCGGCGGTCCGTCGGGATCTTGACGCGGGCGAAGCGTTCCTCGCCCGTCGCGGGATCGGCGACCATGACGGCGAGGTTGACCGCGAGATTGGAGATGTAAGGGAAGGGATGCGCGGGGTCGACGGCGAGCGGTGTGAGCACGGGCAGCACCCGGGATTCGAACCAGTCGTCGGCGAACCGGCTCTCAATCGGATCGAGCTCGGCTTCCCGGAGGAGAGCGATGCCCTCCCCGTCGAGACGCGTCGAAAGCTCGTCGAGGATGCGGTCGCAGCGGGCGGACATCGTCAGCACCCGCGTCCGGATGCTGGAGAGCGTCTCGTCGGCCCCGAGACCGTCCGCGCTCGACCATCTGGTTCCGGCCTCGATGCGGTCGTGGAGCGCCCCGACCCGCACCTGGAAGAACTCGTCGAGGTTCGACTCGAAGATGGCGACGAACTTCAGTCGTTCGAGGAGCGGGATGCTCTGCTCCTCCGCCAACGAGAGCACGCGTGCGTTGAAATCGAGCCAACTAAGTTCTCGGTTGATGAGCACCCTCTCCACCGAGGAAACGGTATCCCTCTCCCCCGAGCGGACGGACGGGGGAGGGAGTCGGCCACCCGAAGTTCACCCCGGATTCATCCCCGGGTCGCGGGTGGCGAATCGCGGGTCGCATGGGTGAGCGGGGTCGCATCGCCGCCGTCGACGTGGGGACGAACAGCGTGCACATGGTGGTGGCGGACGTGGACCCGGGGGGATTCACCGTCGTGGCGACCGACAAGGAGGTGGTGCGCCTCGGCGAGGGGTCGGCAGGGATGGGCCGGCTCGCTCCCGACGCGATCGAACGCGGCGTGGCGGCGATGGTGCGGATGGGTCACATCGCCGAGGGCCTCGGGGCGGACGTCCGGGCGGTGGCCACCAGTGCGGTGCGGGAGGCGACCAACCGCGACGATTTCCTCCGCGCCGTGCGCGAGGCGACGGGAATCGGCGTCGAGGTGGTGAGCGGGGCGGAGGAGGCGCGTCTCATCCACCTGGGGGTGTCGCGTTCCCTCGACCTGCGCGAGGGCACGGTGCTGGTGGTGGACATCGGCGGGGGGTCCACCGAGTTCTGTCTGTCGCGTGACGGGGACCTCGAGATCGCCCAGAGCATCAAGGTGGGGGCGGTTCGTCTCACCGACCTCTGCCTGCCCGAGGGAAGGGTGACCCGAGCGGGCATCGCCGACGTCCGCGAGCGTGTGCGTTCGGCGATCACGCACGTGGTGCGCGATGTCATCGCCGCCGGACCGGTGCGAGCGGTTCTCTCGTCGGGGACGAGCGAGAGCATCGCGAGGATGGTGGCGGCCCGCCGCAACGACCAGGAGCCGCCCGGGTACAACGGCTTCAGCTTCGGGAGCGGGGAGCTCGACGAACTCGTGGAGGAGGTGCTCGGGGCGGAGACGCCGAAGGAGAGATCGCGGATTCCCGGTCTCGAACCGCGCCGCGCCGACATCATCGCCGCCGGGGCGATCATCCTGCAGGAGATCGTGATCGCGCTCGACCTCGCGACGCTCGAGTACAGCACCAGCGCGCTGCGCGAGGGGGTCCTCATCGACACGGCCGTCCGGCGGGGACTGACAATCGGCCCGAGGGTCGACACATCGCTCGACAGCGTCCACCGGCTGGCCCGGCGATGCTCGGTGGACATGGCCAACGCCGAGCACGTCGCCGAACTGTCCGAGGGGATCCTCCGTGCCGCCGGTCGCTCGGACGCGGACTCGGTCCGTCTCCTGCGGGCGGCGGCGGTCCTGGCCGAGTGCGGCAAGGCGGTGTCGTACTCGCGCTACCACGTCCACTCGCACTACATCATCTCCCACGCCGATCTCGCCGGCTTCACGGACGCCGAGAGGGAGATCATCGGTCTCGTCGTCCGCTACCACCGCAAGTCCGTGCCCCGGGGCTCCCACGACGAATTCGCGCGTCTGGGGGAGCCCGGGCGACGCTCGGTGGAACTCCTCGCTGCCGTGCTCAGACTGGCCACGTCGCTGAATCGAACCCATGACCGCAGCATCATCGACGTGGTCGCCCGCGAGACCCCGGAGGCACTGGAGCTCGGAGTGAGGCGTGCTCAGGGAGCTTCCTCCTCCGCCGACACGAACATCCGGGCTGCACAGGAGAGAGTGGCTCCGCTCTCCGAAGCCCTCGGCCGCGCGGTGGTCGTGCTCGAGGCCACCCACGAGTGAAGGCTCTCCGGGATCGGTCGGCTCCTGGACGAACTCGGGGGATCGAGAACGCCGGCGAGCGCACGGCGCGCCGCCACCGGAACGCCTCGTTCATCGTCGGCTGAGCCGTCCGACCCGGCGCCGGGGAGGTCCCGGGCAATAGGGTCTGAGAGGGAGCGGCGGTGACTTCCGTCGCGCGAACCGGGGGAGGCATCCATGGCGGACATGATCGACTGGTCGACCGGGTACGACATCTTCCATCCCGAGTACATCGGCGATCCCTTCACGATCTGGGACGAGCTGCGCGGCACGTGTCCGGTGGCCCGCACCGACAAGTACGGCGGGTCGTGGCTGCCCACCACCTACGAGGACGTCACCGCCATGGCGCGCGACATCGAGCACTTCTCGTCGCGCTCCGTCTCCGTGGTCCCGCCCCTGCAGGAGGGGGTGGCCGGGGGTGAGGCTGTCCTGCCCCTCACCATCGCACCGATCGGAGTCGATCCGCCCGTGCACACCTACACCCGACGCGGGCTGCTGCCGTCCTTCTCGCCCCGTGCGGTGGACGAACTCGAGGTGTTCACGCGCGCGTGGTGTCGCGAGCTGATGGACCGCTTCGTCGCGAAGGACGACCCCGATGCCGCCGTCGACTACGCACAGCAGATCCCGGCGCAGGTCATCGCCTCGATGCTCGGCGTCCCGACGAACCTGCGCGACAAGTTCACCGGTTGGGTGCGCGCGATCCTCGAGAACGCGGTCGCGGACCCCGAGGGACGACGCACGGCGATCATCGAACTGCGCGATTTCTTCCTGTCCCAGGTCGAGGACCGCCGCACGAACGGACTGCGCGACGACATGATCAGCGAGCTCATCAGGGCCGACCACGACGGTGAGCCCTACCCGGACCATCTCATCCTCGGAATGTGCGCCCTGCTCCTCATCGCCGGAGTCGACACGACGTGGAGCGGGATCGGGTCGTCGTTGTGGCATCTCGCCACCCACCCCGAGGATCGCGAGCGTCTGCTGCGCGAGCCCGAGCTCATCCCGTCGGCAGTCGAGGAGTTCCTCCGCGCGTACTCTCCGGTGACGATGGCGCGCATCGTCACGGAGGACCACGAGTACAAGGGATGCCCGATGTCGGCCGGCGACCGCGTGCTCATGGCGTTCCCCGCCGCCAACCGCGACCCCTCTGTCTTCGCGGACGCCGACAAGGTCATCATCGATCGCGAGCACAATCGGCACGTCGCGTTCGGTGCCGGCATCCACCGTTGCGCCGGCTCGAACCTCGCCCGCATGGAGATGCGAGTGGCCATCGAGGAGTTCCTCGCCCGTGTTCCCGACTTCGAACTGGCCGATCCCTCGCGGGTGACGTGGGCCGGGGGGCAGGTGCGCGGTCCGCGCAACATCCCGGTGCGCATCAATCGGTCCATCCTCTCCTGAGCGGTACCGGTCCCCGATGAAGGCCGTTCGGGTGGTCGACGGACGGGTGACGGCCGTCGAGATGGACGCGCCCGCCGAGGGTCCGTTCCGTCTCCGCGTCGCCCGCGCCGGCATTTGCGGCAGCGACCTGCACATGGTGGATGTCGGGATCGCCCGGGTGGTGCTCGGTCACGAGTTCGGCGGCTGGCTCCCCGACGGCA
The DNA here is from genome assembly GCA_964608285.1 of uncultured Bifidobacterium sp. GTDB lineage: Bacteria > Actinomycetota > Acidimicrobiia > Acidimicrobiales > Ilumatobacteraceae > UBA2093. The sequence continues at coordinate 48,993 of CAZSNB010000007.1, read as the reverse complement.
GGCTCGTGGCGGTGCGTCCCACCGGCGAGTGCGGCACGTGCGTGCCGTGCACGACCGGCGTGCAGACCGGATGTCCGCTGTGTTGGAGCACCGCCTACGGCATCGCGGCCGACGGGGGTCTCGCCGAGCACATCGAGGTCACGCCCGATCGCATCCACCCGATGGGGCCCGGTGCCCGGCCCGAGGACGCGGCACTCGTGGAACCCCTCGCCATCTCGTGGCACGGGGTGCGCCGCGCCCGGGTGGAACCGGGGATGACGGGTCTCGTCGTCGGTGCGGGCTCGATCGGGCTGCTCACGGTGGCCGTGCTGCGCGCCCGCGGCCTCGCCGTGGACATCGTGGCGCGCCACGCGCATCAGGCCGCGGCCGCGGAACGTCTCGGCGCCCGGGTCGTGGAGGCGCCCGGAGCCGGCGCCTATCCGCGGGTCTTCGATGCGGTGTGCACCCAGCAGACCTTCGACACCTGTGCCCGGGCGGCCGCCCCGGGCGGGACGATCCTCGAGTACGGCATGTTCTGGACGCCGGTGACGATGTCGAACGATCTCCTCTTCAAGGAGGTTTCGGTCGTACCGGCCATGGGGTACTCCCACGACGCCGGGCACGATGACTTCGCGGAATCCGCGGCGCATCTCTCGACGCATCCCGAGGTGACCGACGCCCTCGTCACCCATGTCTTCTCCTTCGCCGACGCGACGGAGGCGTTTCGTGTCGCCGCGGACCGGGGCAGTGGCTCGATCAAGGTGCATCTCGTTCCTTGAACGGATACGAGCAAGGGTCGGGCACTGGCCGTCCCCACCCGAGTCGGGGCTGCCCCACCCGCCGATTCTCCGCCGCCATCAGGGTGTAGAACTGCCTCGGCGGTGTTTCCCGCCCCGAGGAGGCACACTCATGAACCACCGACACCGTCGTCTGATCGTCGCATCATTGGCAGGAATGCTCCTGGGTGGGCCCTCTTTCGTCGCCGACTCCGTTCGTGCCCAGACCGGATCGGCTGATCTCGCCGCCGTGGTCGTGGACGAGACCCTCACCTTCCTCGACGTGGAGACCGAGCCGTCCGAGACGCTCGAGGAACTCGCCGAGGCCGTGGCCGAGGCCATCGAGGACGGCCTGATCGACGAGGACGTCCTTGAGGCCATCGGCAACGGGGAAGCGCTCGGCGAACTTCTCGACGGCAACCTCACCGAGGCCGAGGAGGGACTCGAGGATTCAGCATCGCTGTGGGCCGCGGCCTACGAGCGGATCAAGGCCGAGTTCCGGGCCTGCCGCGAGGCGGCCGACAATGCCTCCGAGTGCGCCACGGGCCTCGGCTTCCGACTCCAGATTGCCCAGGCCGATGCCCTTCTCGCCGACATCGATGCTCGGATCGCCGCCCTCTCGGGATTGACCCCGGAGGAGCAGGAGGCCGAGTTGGCCCGTCTCCAAGCCCTCCGCGAGGAGATGGTGGCGCGGCTCGAGAAGGCCCAGGAAAAGTTGTTGAACGGTCCGGGCAAGGGTCTCGAGAACGCGGCCGCCATCGCCGAGCAGGCCAGGGACAAAGCCGAGAGGCTTCGCGAGGAGAAGCAGAAGATCTCCGACAGGGCCCGTGATCGGCGGGGGGACACGACGACGGACACCGACGGCGCCGGGGATTCCACCGGGTCGGGGTCCTCCGGTCCCGGCAAGGACAAAGAGAAGGACAAAGGCAAGGACAAGGACAAGGGCAAGCCGTGAATCGACGCTCGGTCCTCGTCTCGTCGGTCGCGGCGATTCTTCTGTTGTCCGCGTGCGGATCGGGTGGCGACGCTGCCGCGGATTCCACCGTGTCGACGGCGCCCGGCTCGGACATCCTCACGCGCGAGTTGTCCCCCGACCTCACCCCGAACGGCGTTCTGCTCGCCGCGGTCATCCTGGTGGGCGGGGACATCGAAGAGGCCCTCGTCACAGGCCGTGTGACCGTTCCCGAAGTGGAAGCAGCACGCGCGGCCATCGCCGAGGGCACCCTCGATCTGTGGCGTCAGCGGGCCGAGTCCGGCAACTGACCCTGCCCCGTCTCCTGCGCGGCGTCACGACCTAGTCTCGCCACCGAAGTCACGGGGAGCGGGGGAACATGACCACGAGGTTCGAGGACGGATACCGGGGACTGACCGCAGTCGTCACCGGCGGCGGCACGGGCATGGGACGCGAACTCGTCCTGCAACTCACCCGCGAGGGATGCGATGTCGCGATGTGCGACGTCTCGGAGGACGCGATGCGCGAGACGGCCCGCCGATGCGCGGAGGCGGGGAATCCGGGCGAGGTGCTTCACCGCGTCGCCGACGTCGCCGACGAGCCCCAGGTGCTGGCGTTCCGCGACGCGGTCGCCGCGTGGCGCCCCCACGTGCACGTGCTCTTCAACAACGCCGGTGTGGGGGGAGGCGGCAGCCTCGTGGAGAGTCCGCGCTCCGAGTGGGAGCGGACGTTCAACACCTGCTGGAGCGGGGTGTACCTCAACACCCGGGCCTTCCTCCCTCTCCTGTTGGCGGCACCGTTCGGTCAGGTGGTCAACACGAGTTCCATCAACGGATTCTGGGCGTCGCTCGGTCCTGGGGTCTCCCACACGGCCTACAGCGCCGCGAAATTCGCGGTGAAGGGTTTCACCGAGGCCCTCATCACCGACTTCAGACTCACCGCCCCCACCCTGCGCGCCGCGGTCGTGATGCCCGGGCACATCGGCACGGACATCGCCATCAACTCCGGGCGACTCCACGGGAACGATCCCGACGACATGGACGCCGCCGCCCTCGAGGCGGTGCGCGCGCGGTTCGCCGCGCAGGGTGCCGACCTGTCGGCGGTGTCCGACGACGACCTGAGGGTGCTGCTGCGAGCCGGGGCGGAGGGATTCCGCGACAACGCGCCCATGTCGGCGGCGGACGCGGCGGCGCGCATCCTCGCCGAGGTGGTCGCGGGCAGCTGGCGGATCCTCGTGGGTGACGATGCGGTGGTGCTCGACGAAATCGTGCGGGCCGACCCGTGGTCGGCCTACGAGCCCGACTTCATGGAGTCGGCGAGATCCCGGGGAGCCCTCGGGGCGCTCGGGACCTGACATGCCGGCGACCCCGTCGTCGTCGCTCCCGCCACTAGCCTCGACGGATGTCCTCCGCTCGTTCGATCCGTCGCACATCCGCTCTTCTCGTCGCCCTCGTGCTCGGCACGACCTCCCTCGGAGCCTGCGGAGGGGGAGAGAAGGACGCCGATGCCGCCGTCGAGGAGCCGAAGGTGGTGCTGCCCGCATCGCTCCCCACCGAACTCGTCGTCACCGATCTCACCGTGGGGACCGGCCGGGAGGCCGCCGCCGGGGACATGGTCCTCGTGTACTACGTGGGGGTGCGCTCGGAGGACGGGGAACGCTTCGACGGCAACTACGGCTCTCGGCCCTTCCCGGTGCGCGTCGGTGCCGGTGGTGTGATCGCCGGATGGGACCAGGGCCTCCTCGGGGTGCGTCAGGGCGGTGTGCGCCAGCTGGACATCCCGGCCGACCTGGCCTACGGGGATGAACCCCGCGGAGACGTCATCCGCGCGGGGGATGCCCTGTCATTCGTCATCACCGTCGATCTCGTGATCCCGGCGTCGACGCTCGCCGACGAGCCGAACGTCGAGATCGAGGGCGGCGACAACGTCGACGATTTCGTCATCTCCGACCTCGTCGCGGGCGACGGAACGGCGGCCGAGGTCGGGGGCGCGGCGGTGTTCCATCTCGTGGCATATCGCGGTGACACCGGCGAGCGCATCGACTCGTCATGGGACGACGGCGAGCCGTACTTCATGGAGATCATCGATGGGGAGACGTTCCCCGGATTCGTATCATCCATACCCGGGATGAAACCGGGCGGCCGACGCCAGGTGCGCGTGCCGTTCATGTCGGCCTTCGGGTCGGCGGGCTCGCCCGATCTCGGTCTGCCCGCCTCCACCGATCTCGTGCTCGTGCTCGACCTCCTCGCGGTTTACCTTTAGTCCAACCCGACGGATACAGTCGTTCCCTGCTGGAGAAAGGATCCCGATGTCCGTCATCACCACCGTCGCCGACAACGTCCTCACCGTCACACTGAACCGACCCGAGGCCGGCAACGCCCTCAACGGCGAATTGGGTCAGGCCATCCTCGACGCTCTCGCATCCGCCGCCGCCGATCCCGATGTGCGGGCCGTCATCCTCACCGGGGCCGGGGAGAAGATTTTCTGCGCGGGCATGGACCTGAAGGCGTTCGCCGCGGGGGAGAACATCGCTCCCGTGGGTCAGGCCTTCGTCGCCCTGCGCGAGTTCGGCAAGCCCCTCATCGCCGCGGTGAACGGTCAGGCACTCGCCGGCGGCTTCGAGGTGATGATGTCGTGCGATCTCGTCGTCGCCGCCGAGCACGCCAGGTTCGGCATCCCCGAGGTGAAGCGTGGCCTGTTCGCCGCCGGTGGCGGCACCCGGCTCCCCACGCGCATCCCCCTCGCCATCGCACTCGAGATGGGACTCACCGGTGACCCCATCGACGCGCATCGCGCCCTGGCACTCGGTCTCATCAACCAGGTCGTTCCCGCCGCCGAGGTGCTGCCGGCGGCTGCGGCTCTCGCCGCGCGCATCACCGCCAACGGTCCGCTCGCGGTCCAGGCGACGAAGAAGCTCATGGTCTCCGAGATCCCGCCGGCGGACGGATCGGTCGCCGGCGAGTGGTACGGCAAGGTCTTCGGCAGCGAGGACGCCAAGGAGGGTGCCCGTGCCTTCGCCGAGAAGCGTCCTCCCGTGTGGAAGGGCCGTTGATCGCTCCTTCGATCAACCGATCCACGGACCTCGTCATGAAGAAGCCTTCCTTTCCGCGTCTCCTCGCACTCTCCGTCCTGGTGCTGACCTCCTCGGCGTGCGCCGAAGGTGGTGCCGGGGTCGGAGCATTCGATTTCGAGTGTCCCGAGACCCCGCTCCTGCAGATCTCCCTGCTCGACATCTCGGCGAGCGGACGCGATGAGACCATCCTCACCGAGCGGCTCAACGCCGTCCAGATTGACGCCGAGAGGGTGGCCGATTGCGACGGCGAACTCGTCGTGGTCGCATGGGCCGGACCGTCCTCGTCCTCCGACGTCCTCTTCTCGGGTGCCATCCCCGTGGCTGGCGCCACGGAGATCGGCAAGGACCGCAAGATCCCCGAGGCGGTCGAGAAGGCGATGGAGGAACTGCGGACGAACCTGCAGACCGCGCTCGGACGGCTTTCTCCCGACAACAGCGACCTCATCGGGGGCTTCTATCTGCTCTCCGACCTCGTCACGGGCAAGGGGGCGGGAAAGTCCGTGAGCGCGCACATCTACACCGACGGCATCTCGACCTCCGGCGCCATCGTCATGAACAACGCCAAGCTCGACCAGACCACGGTCGACCGCCTCGTGTCCGAACAGACCGTGCCGGGGCTGCAGGGGGCCGAGGTGAAGCTCTACGGGATCGGCCGAGTGGCCGTGGAGGTCCAGCCCCCGCAGGATTTCATCCAGCTCGTCCAGAATTACAGCGCTGCGATTTGCGGCAAGACCGGGGCTCTCTGCAGCGTGTTCACCACTGTTGTCTCGTAATCCACAGGCTGTAGTGTGGACAACCTATTGGGAGGCCACGGATGTTCGGGTTCAACAAGCGGAAGCAGGAGTGGGGGACGGGCGGTTCGTCCGCCACTGCGCCCACCCGGCGCACCGTCGAGGCCAGTTTCAACCGTGACCCCATCGAGGCCGGATGGGGAATCAGGATCGTTCCCCGCGCCCAGGACGGCCAGGAAGTGCAACTCAAGGAGAACAGCGTTCTCCACATTTGTGCCCAGTTCCTCGCGGAGGGGCGCGCCCAAGTGGCCGAGTACGCGGCCAATGCCCACGCCGCGGTGCGCGAGATCCTCGCCGAGTCCCGGGCCCGCCGCTTCGAGGCGGTGCAGCAGGCCAAGGCCCGCCGCATCATGCTCGAGAGCTATCAGGCGGCCCTCAAGCGGCACGCCGAGGCCCAGCGCATCCTCGGCCCGCACGTGCGCTTCAGCGGTGGGACCGGCAAGAACCTGTGGATAACCCTCTTCCTCCTCGGTGACGCCGCGGGCATGACGCTCGCGCTCACCTACGGCGGAGAATCCCCCTTCGTCGCGGCCATCATGGCTCTCGCCGTGGGTGCCTCGGTCGTGGTGCTCGGCAAGATGGGCGAGGACCTGCGTCGCGAGTCCGTGATGAAGAGCCTCGAGTTCGAGGAGGACGAGTCCCAACGCGTCGTCGAGGCGGTGTTCGGTCTCGACGACCGCAGCCGGGCCCTCAACCGCAAGGTGATGTACGGCTTCATGACGGCATCGGCAACCGCCGGAGTGGCGATCACCATCTATCGCTCGGTCGAGGAGTCCCCGCTCATCGGCTTCGCTTTCGGACTGTGGGCCGTGCTCATCGGCGCCGGTTCGTTCGCCGCGTCGTGGTACTACCACGACCCCGCCAAGACCTACATCGCCCTCACGCAGGACGCCGTGGACAATGCCGAGGACATCTGGCTGAACACCGACATCGATGCCATCGAGGACCACAACTCCGCCATCGAGACGGCCCGGCACATCGTGGCCGAGCACCGACAGAGGGCCGAGGCCGCCTGGAACATGACCATCGCCGGGGCGGCAGGGGCCATGGCGGCGAACAGCGACGTCATCGGGGTGGCCCAGGAGGGCGGTCACTGGATCCTCGGTCAGCAGATGCCCGATGTCGCCTGGCCGGACCTGCGGGAGTACTTCCAGATCGTGGACCGCGACGACCTGGCCCCGGAGTCGGGGATGTTCCTCTCGTTCGCCGAGGACGGCACCAACCAGATTGCCCGACCCGTCGAGTACATGCGGCTCGACGACCTGGGCAACTGAACTAGCCTGCCCGCCACGACGTTCGTCGATGTCGCGTTGACCGAAGGAGGGTGACGGTGGCCAATCGCAAACGCCGGAAGTCGCGTCGCGGTCGCGGTCGTCGTCGCGGTTCCTCGTTCTCGCCGGCGATGGTCGTGGTGCCGATGGTGCTCCTCGGTCTCGTCGGGGGCGGCTACGCGGCGTGGGCCAACGGCGTGCGCATTCCGGCACCGTCGGGCTCGGCATCGGGCGCCGAGGGCGACCGGTTCCACGGTCTCGGCGACGTGGTCATCCCCGAGACGGAGCCACCGCAGTTCTGGTGGACCACGGCCTCCAGCGTCGTGGAGGTCGTGGAGGCCGGCTATCTTCCCGGTCATCCGGCCGACAAGCAGATGCGGCGGGTGACGATCCCGAACGACGTGCTCTTCGCTGCCGATTCGTGGGAACTCACCGAGAAGTCCCTCGAGGCCGTCAACGCCGTCGTGCCCGCCATCTCCGGTCCCGACCTCGAGGTCGTCGTGGTATGCCACTCGTCCGCCGACGGGCCGGCCAGTTCCCGCCAGCCGCTCAGCCTTAAGAGGGCCGACTCGCTCGCCTCCCGGTTGGAGACGATTCTCGGGCGGGGGAAGGGCACGATCGGCCGTGTCGGCAAGGGAGACTCGGAACGCATCGAGGGCGTGAGTCAGGACACGCCCACCGGGCGGGCCCTGCACCGTCGCTGCGAGGTGTTCGTCGAGGTCGCCTGACCGCGCGCCCGGGGTCCGGGGCACGTGACGACGAGGGGTACGGTGAGCCGCGATGCTCACGCCCCACGACGACTTCCCCCTGCACCAGGCCCCGGTGCCGATGGCCCAGACGGCATCCCCGGACCCGAACCACTACGACCGGTACTTCTTCAACGGCCACACGCGCGCGGGCGACCTCTTCTTCGCGGCCGCGATGGGTCACTACCCGAACCGTGGCGTCGTCGACGCCGCCTTCAGCGTCGTGGCGGACGGAGTGCAACGGTCGGTCTTCGCCTCGGGCCGCATCACGCCGGAGCGGTCCACCCGCATCGGACCCATCTCCGTGACCGTTCTCGAACCCCTGCGACGTCTCCGGGTGGAGGTGGGCCCGAACCCCCACGGCATCGTCGCCGACGCGGTCTTCGACGCCGTCACGCCCGCGGTGGAGGAGCCCCGGCAGACCCTGGTGCGGGACGGGCGCGTGGCCATGGACGCCACGCGACTCACCCAGTGGGGCCGATGGTCGGGGCGGTTGACGGTGGACGGACGCACCGTCGACCTCGACGCGGCGGACGTGCCCGGCGTGCGCGACCGCAGCTGGGGCACGCGGGGCGTCGGCGCACCCGTGCCGACCAATCTTGCGCCCGCGGTGCGACAGATGTTCTGGCTGTGGGCGCCGCTGCACTTCGACGGCTTCTGCACCCATGTGGCGGCCTTCGAGAACGGCGACGGCCACCGGTGGATGTCGACGGCGCGCATCATCCCGCACCTCGCGGGGCCGGACTCCGCGACATGGGGGGAGGACACCGCGGAACACCTCAACTGGTGGGACTACGACCTCGCCTGGCGACCCGGGACGAGGGAGATCTCCCGGGCGACCGTGACCACCCGGCGACTCGGCGGCGACGCCGTGTCGCTCGAGTTCGAGCCCCTCCTCACCTTCCGCATGCGCGGCATCGGCTACACGCATCCGACGTTCGGACACGGCTCCGCCCACGGCGACCTCGAGGTGGCCGGGGAGACGATCGACCTGGGCACGGTGGACGGGGAGGACCCCACCATGGTGCACGTGCAGACGTTGTCGAGGGTGCACTCGAACCTCGGCGAGGGAATCGGGGTCCTCGAACAACTGGCCTTCGGACCCCACGCTCCGACCGGTCTCGTCGGGGCCTTCTCGGGTCACCGAGCCTGATCGGGCGAGGGTCCCCGACGTCGTCGGGCTTCAGGTGCCGGCGAAGGCCGGGCAGGTCTTCGTCGCCTTGAAGTGGCACCAGTCGCACAGCTTCGTGACGTTGCAGTGGAACTCGCCCGAGGCCAACGAGGCGTCGACGGCTTCCCTGGTCTCGACGATGGTGCCCGTGGCGACGGAGAGACGTTGCGGGGTGACCTCGAGCTCGTGGACCACGGGTTCGTTGAGGTAGTAGAGCTGCACCTTCGAGGTGGTCTCCTGATCGGACGCGTCGAGCATCAGGGCGTAGGCGAGCAACTGGAAGAACTTGTCGTCGTCCTTCGTGAAGCGGGGGTTGGGGACCTTGCCCGTCTTGTAGTCGGAGATGACGACGCTGCCGTCGTCGGCGAAGACGAACCTGTCGATGTAGCCCTTCAACGCGACGCCCTCCACCTCGCAGTTCACCTCGTGCTCCATTCCGTCGAGTTCCGTCGACGCGGGATCCTCGAGCTTCCAGAGGTTCGTCATGCAGGCGAACGCGGCGACCTTGAAGTCGCGAGGTTCGCCCTTGCGCTCGGCGAGGGCGAGCACCTTCGACTCCCAGTCGTTCTGCGCCCACAGGTTCCCCGCGAGGGTGCGCAACCCGTCCACCGTGCGGCTCCCCGCGGGTTGTTGGTAGAGGTGCTCGAGCACCTCGTGGACGAAGGTGCCCAGGTGCGTGGCCCACGTGGGGGGCTCGGGGATGCGGTCGATGCGGGAGAGCTTGAACTTCTGCGGACAGGACCGGTACGTCCCGATGGAGGAGGGGGAGAGGTACACGGGAGCGTCGGACACACGGTCATTCTTCCACGGGCGTGTGACCGGGCGGTGCGGTCCGTCAGTCGAGTCGGACCTTCCACATGGTCGGCCACAGTTTTCCCGTCACCCAGAACGACCCGTCTGCGGGGTCGCGGGCGATGCCGTTGAGGACGGCATCGGGACCGAGACCGGGGGGCACGAGGGACGAGGCGTCGAGGACATCGCGCACGAGGCCGGTGCTGGCGTCGATGCCGACGATGGTGGCCGTCTGCCACACGTTGGCCCAGATGCGGTCGGGGGTGCACTCGAGCTCGTTGAGCCGGTTCACGGGCCGCCCCTCGAGCAGGACCTCGGTCTCGGACACGACCGAGAAGTCGACGGGATCGCGACGGACGAGCACCGAGGATCCGTCGCTCATGACGAGGTGTCGGCCGTCCCAGCAGATCCCCCACCCCTCGCCGGCGTACGTGAACATGCCGACCTGGGCGAGCGACGTCGGGTCGAAGACGTGGACGATGCCCTCGCGCCACGTGAGATGGAATCCCCGGTCGCCGGCGATGGTCAGCCCCTCGCCGAACTGCGACGCGGGCAGCGCGAGTCGGGTCCGCACGGAGCCATCCACCGGATCGACGAGGCGTCGGTCCGAGAACCCGTAGCGCCCCGTTCCCTCCAGCAGCAGACCATCGTGCATCTCGAGGCCCTGGGTGAAGGCCGAGGTGTCGTGGGGGATGGAGCCCATTATGCGAGGGACTCGACGGTCGACCTCCGCGGCATCGTCCGTTCCGCACGCGGCGGCCGTCATCATCGTGGCGACGAGAGCGAGGAGGACGCGACGGGGACTGCGCATTCCCGTCGACTGTAGCGACGCACCCCTATCGTGGTTCCCGCATGCTCGACGGACGCCCACCCCGCGCGGTCCTGTGGGACATGGACGGGACGATCGTCGACACCGAGCCGTACTGGATCGCCGCCGAGTACGACATCGTCGAGAGCCACGGAGGCACCTGGTCGGACGAACACGCGCGCGCGCTCGTCGGGTCCGACCTGCTCGACTCGGGTCGTTACATGAGGCTGCACGGGGGCGTCGACCGCGAGCCCGCCGAGATCGTCGAGATGCTCCTCGACCGGGTGGTCGCGAGCATCAGGAGGCAGGTGCCCTGGCGCCCCGGTGCCCGGGAACTGCTGGCGGACCTGCGGGCCGTTCCCGTTCCCACCGCTCTCGTGACGATGTCGTGGCGTCGGTTCGCCCGTGAGGTGGTGGATGCCCTTCCGGACGGCTCGTTCGATGCCGTCGTGGTGGGCGACGACGTGGAACGGGGCAAACCCCATCCCGAGCCCTATCTCCTCGCCGCGCAGCGTCTCGGGATCGACCCGGGAGAGTGCCTGGCCATCGAGGATTCCCCGACCGGCGTGGCCTCCGCCCTCGCGGCGGGATGCACGGTCCTCGCCGTTCCCCACGTCGTCGATGTTCCCCCGAGCGACGACCCCGCCGTTCCCCTGCACGTGCTGTCCACGTTGTCGGGCGTCGGCATCGGCGACCTGGCGACGGTGATGTCGCGCACCGGCCACCGCGGGAGGCCCCGCTCCGGGTGAGCCGTCCGCCGGTCGTCGTTGCTACGGTCGGACGACATGGCCACGAGGGGGGAGGCCATCTCGATGCTCACGGGGGAGGGTTCGCCCTTCGAGCTCGAGGTGCGCGACATCGACGGAGTCCCGCTGCGGGTGTTCCGTCGTGCCCCCGCGTCCCTGCGCGAGGTCTGGCTCGAGGCGTCGCGTCGGGGTGACTCCCCCTACTTCGTGTTCGCCGACGAGGTGCTCACCTACGGCGAAGCCGATGCTCGTGCGCGCTCGCTGGCGTCATGGATGGTGGAACGCGGCGTGCGCGCCGGGGACCGGGTGGCCATCGGGATGCGCAACTATCCCGAGTGGGCCGTGGCCTTCTGGGCCGCACAGTGCATCGGCGCCGTCGTCGTCAGCCTCAACGCCTGGTGGGTCACCGACGAACTGCGCTTCGCCGTCGAGGACTCCGGTGCCCGCACGCTTGTCCTGGACGGCGAGCGTCTGGACCGTCTCGACGACCGACTTCTCGCCGAGACGGGTGTGGAGAACGTCGTCGTCGTGCGCGCCCCGGCGCGGTCGGGGACCTGGGGGTGGGAGGAGGTCACGGGGGACGCGGACGCGACCATGCCCACCGCATCGCCCGGGCCCGACGACGCGGCGACCATCCTCTACACGTCCGGCACCACCGGTCGTCCCAAGGGTGCACTCGGGAGCCACCGCAACTACGTCACGAACTTCATGAACTCGGCCTTCGCGGTCGCCTTGGCGCAGGCGATGGCGGGGAACTGGCCGCCGGCCCCGCAACCGGTCCCGCCGCCCCCGCCGCGGGTGCTCTCCACCTTCCCGTACTTCCACATCGCGGGACTGTGCGGGATGATCTCCCACACGCGCAACGGTGCGCTCATCGCCACCATGCACAAGTGGGACGCCGGCGAGGCCCTCGCCCTCGTGGAACGCCATCGGTTGACGTCGATCGGCGGGGTCCCCACCGTCGTGCGCACCTTCCTGGAGCACCCCGACTTCCCGCGCCACGACCTGTCGAGCCTCACCGCGATCAGCCAGGGCGGAGCCCCGGTTCCCCCGGACCTCGTGGCCCGCATCGAGACCGAGTTCGCGGGCACGGTGAGCGCGGGGAACGGCTACGGGCTCACCGAGACGACGGGCGGCGTGGTGGCCAACTCGGGTGCGGCATATTTCGCGCGCAAGGACAGTGTGGGCCTGCCCGCTGTGGGCACCGACGTGCGCATCGTCGGACCCGACGGCGACGACCTGGCGCCCGGGGGCATCGGCGAGGTGTGGATCCAAGGGCCGAACAACGTGCGCGGATACTGGAACCGTCCCGAGGCCACGGAGCAGGCGTTCGGGGGCGGATGGTTCCGCACCGGCGACGCCGGCTACCTCGACGAGGAGGGGTACCTCTACGTCGTCGACCGCATCAAGGACATGGTGCTGAGGGGCGGGGAGAACGTGTACTGCGTGGAGGTCGAGACCGTCCTGTTCGAGCATCCGAGTGTGCTGGACTGCGCGGTCATCGGTCTTCCCCACGACGTCCTCGGCGAGGAGGTCGCCGCGGTGGTCGTTCCGGCCCCGGGACACGGGCCGGCCGACGAGGACGCGTTGCGGGCGCACCTGTCCTCCCGACTCGCTCCCTTCAAGGTGCCGAGCATCGTGGTGTGGCGCGCGGAGGAACTGCCGCGCAATGCAACCGGCAAGGTGCTCAAGAAGGACCTGCGCGACGAGTACGCGCCCTGATCCTCAGCGTCCGCTGAGTCGGAGCGTGAGGATGCGGAACGGACCGAGTGCCACGGTCCATCCGCCCTCGGGGTGGGGCGCGAGCGACTCACCGACGGGATCCTCGAGCGCCGTGCAGGGACGCACGACGGCGCCGGCCCGCGAGTCGACGACGAGACGGCCCGCGGTGCGCGAGCCCCGCGTCTCCCACAGGCGCACGATGAGGTCCCCGGAGCCGTCCTCGGCCGGCTTCACCGCGCTCGCCAGCACGCCGGGGACGACGACGTCGATTCCCGGCGGGGCCACAGCGGGGACGCCCGCGACGACGCGCGGCGGGTCCGTCATCGCCGCCGCCCGTTCCTCCACGCCCGCGAGCACGGGATCGCCCGGGAGCGGAGCGACGGACCAGGTGACCCGCTGCTCGCCCCGGTCGGCCTCGGGATCGGGGAAACGCGGTGACCGCAGCACCGTGAGGCGCATGGCGTCACCGCGCACGTCGTAGCCCCGCGGCCCGTCGGCGAGGATCGCCGCGCCGAACCCGGGCTCGGCGCAGGCGACCCAGCGGTGTCCGCACGTCTCGAAGCGGGCCAAGTCCCATGTGGTGTTCGCATGGCGCGGACGCCGCACGTGGCCGAACTGCGTCCCCATCACGGCCTCGCGGGCGAGCACATCGACCGGCAGGACCCATTGGAGACGTCGTTCCGACTCGTGCCACGACGCGTCGAGAACCATGTCCAGCCGGTCGGACCCGGCGTCGAGGATGTGGCGCAGCACGAATCGCGACCGGTCCGTGGCGAGTTCGGTCTCCACGACGACGCGAAGCGGGTGCTCGAGGACCACCCGTGGCGGACCGACCGACTCCACGGGCTCGGCAGGAGCGTCGGCGTCGGCGCGGTCGATGTCCCACGCGTCGTACTCGGCCGGGGTGTCGGGTCGCAGCACCAGTCGCGCGTCGCGGCCGCCGAGGACGTCGCGTCCGTGACCGACGAGCGACGCGAGGTGACCGTCGGCCGAGATGCTGGCGGCGACCGTGCCGTTGTCGAGGAGGATCGTGCCGTCCGCGGCGACGCGCACGCCGACGGGCGCGACGCCGTCCGGGAGTGCGGGGCGCACCGGAGCCCAGGCGAACGCCGGGACGTCGGCCCACGCGGGCGCGCCGTCCACCTCGACCACGCCGGTGAAGCGCACGGATGCGGGGTTGAGGACATGGGGCTCGCCGCTCCCGGTCGGGGCGACGAGTTCGACGATCGTCGCTTCGCACGCCGCGGCGACCTCGCGGTGCTCGCGCTCGGCGTCGTCGTGCACCCAGGCGATGGAGGAACCCGGGATGATGTCATGGAACTGCTGGGTGAGGACCCTCTTCCACAGCGCGTCGAGTGCGGGCACGTCGCGTCCCGCAGCCACGGCCCACAGTTCGACCTCGTGGAGGAGACGTTCGCTGGCGCGGTTGCCCTGCTTGGTGCCCAGCTGCGTGCTGTACGTGCCGCGGTGCTTCTCGAAGTACATCTCGCCCACCCAGCGCGGGGCGACGGGTCCGTGTTCCCGCACCGCGTCGGCGAAGAAGCGGTCGACGCGGCCCATCTCCACCCGCGGAACGCCCTCGAGGTCGGCGGCGAGTCGGGCCCGGTCGATCATCGCCCGGGTGGGACCCCCGCCACCGTCGCCGTGACCGAAGAGCACGAGGGAGGAGTCCGAACCGGCGTGGTCCGCGTAGTTGCGCTCGGCGAAGCGCAGTTGCGACGGGTTCATGATGGCGTTGTAGGTGTCGACGGGGCTGAAGTGGGCGTAGACGGCGGTGCCGTCGAGTCCCTCCCACCAGAAGGAATGGTGGGGGAAGCGGTTCGTCTCGTTCCAGCTCAGTTTCTGGGTGAAGAACCACGAACAGCCGCCCTCGGCGACGATCTGGGGCAGAGCGGCGGGATAGCCGAAGTCGTCGGGGAGGAAGGCCCCGGTGCATCGCTCCCCGAACCATGCGCGGAACGCCGCCTGCCCCTTGACGAGTTGGCGCAGCAGGCTCTCGCCGTCGGGGAGATTCAGGTCGGTCTCGACCCACATCCCGCCCACGACCTCCCAGCGTCCCTCGGCGACGAACCCGCGCACCCGGTCGAACAGGTCCGGTGCGTCCTCGGCGACCCAGGCGTAGTGCTGGGCCTGGCTGTGGCAGTAGACGAAGTCGGGGTTCTGCTCCAGCAATCCGATCGCGTTGGCGAAGGTGCGCACGGCCTTGCGTCGCGTCTCGCGGATCGGCCACAGCCACGCGGTGTCGAGATGGGCGTGGCCGGTGGCGACGATGCGGTGGGCGGTCGGCCCGTTGCCGGCCGACATCACGGGGCGCAGGGTCGCGAGCGCCGCCGCGGCCGTCTCCCGGGGATGGTTCACGTCGAAGGCCGCGCCGCAACGCTCGAGTGCCGCGAAGAGACGGGCTCTCTGCGGGCTGTGCTCCGGGAGGTCCATGGTCAGGTCGATCGCGGCGTGGAGGACGAGCTCGAGTTCCGCCAGTCCCGCGTCACGGCCGGCGAGACGGGCCGTGCGCAGCCGGTAGATCGGTGCCTCCGGGGCCGTGGCCGGGTCGCCCATCGGGGTCGGTCCGTAGCCGAACTCGTGGCCGGCGATGATCGGGGTGGCGGCCGCCTCCAGCCAGATCTCGATGCTCTCTCCCGCGGCGCGGCGACCGAGCGACACCAGGCGACGGTCGGGTTGCACCGCCTGCACGATGCGACCGTCGATCCATACCAGGGCCTCCACCTCGAAACCGTCGCCACGTCCGATGAAGCCGAGATCGACGTGGGCCACGAGATTCTCGTCGGCGAGGACCTCGGGGACGACCGCCCGCAGCCGGAACCAGCGCGTGTGCCACGGACGACCCCACTTCGACCCGAGGGCGAAGGGTGCGACCGGGGAGGCGGTGGCGACGGCGTGTCCGGGGGACTCGAACCACTCTTGGGTGGCGTGCACCTCGAAGTCCACGGGCGCGACGAGGACGGCCGGGGTAACGCGCTGCTGGAGCAGTCGCATCGCCCGCTGCATGGCCGGTGCGGTCACGGGATGGGCCACGGGATCCTCCTCAGGGCTCGACGATGGGGAAGGCGCCGGTGAAGACGTCGAGGTTGCCGAAGATGTGCAGCAGGGCCGCGCCGTCACCGTCGATCGTGATGCGGCCGGCGGCGATCTCGTCGGGGAAGGTCGTGTCCTGGACGAGGACCGCCAGGAGGGCCGCCCGGGTCAGCGTGAGCGTGGCGGCGGGCGCGGGGTGCGTGCTGTCCGGGGAGGCGAAGAGCGTGCGGTTCGAGATGCCCACCGTCCATCGCTCCCCGGTGTCGGTGAAGACCCAGTCGGTGGCGACCGCCACGCCACCCAGATTCTCCGACATGAGCCTCACCGCGAGTGTGTCGAAGACCTGCTCCACGGTCATCGCCATGAGGAGACCGCGACCGCGAACCGGCGATCCCGCCGGTCGCGGCGGCCCGTTGCGCAGTTCCTGTGCCCCCATGAGGTAGGCGTTGCGGAAGGTGGAGGACTCGGCCTGGTACCCGAGCTGCTCGAGCACGTCGGCCTGCAGCTCGCGGGCGGGAACGTGCGAGGGATCGGCGAAGACCAGGTGGTTGAGGACCTCGGCCGCCCAGCGGTAGTCGCCCTCCTCGAAGGCGCGTCGCCCCGCGGCGAGGAGGACGTCGGGCCCTCCCGCGAGGTCGACCCAGCGGCGCCCGGCCTCCGTCGGGGGGAGACGATGGAGATTGGCCGGGTTGCCGTCGTAGTAGGAGAGGTAGCGCTGGTACACGGCCTTCGAGTTGTGCACCAGGTCGCCGTAGTAGCCGCGCGTGTGGTCGTGGGCGAGGAACTCGTCGGGGAGCCGCAGTTCCTCGGAGATCTCCGTCGGCACGAGACCCTTGTTGGCGAGGCGCATCGTCTGGTCGTGCATCCACCGGTAGAGGTCGCGCTGGAGCGTGAGGAACCCGATGATGTCCTCGTTGCCCCATCTGGGCCAGTTGTGCGAGGTGAAACAGGTCTCCGTGCGCGCACCGAAGAGGCGGATCGATTCGTCGATGTACTTCGACCATGCGAGCGCATTGCGCACCAGAGCCCCGCGGATCGGCACGAGGTTGTGCATCGTGTGGGAGCAGTTCTCCGCCATGCACA
The DNA here is from genome assembly GCA_964608285.1 of uncultured Bifidobacterium sp. Taxonomy (GTDB): domain Bacteria; phylum Actinomycetota; class Acidimicrobiia; order Acidimicrobiales; family Ilumatobacteraceae; genus UBA2093. The sequence goes on along the minus strand of CAZSNB010000007.1, from coordinate 32,050 downwards.
ACCAACCGCGGTCGGGGAAGAAGAAGTTCATCTCCGCCGGGGCTTCGGTCTCGGGGGTGAGCTGGAACTCGATGCGCACCCCGTCCACCTCGAGCACCTGACCCGTGCGCACGATGTCCTCGGTGGGGGCGATGAGCCCGGGCGCCCCGACCGGGGTCGAGTTCCCGAGTCCGGAGTCCACGTGTCCCGTCGGGGAGGCGGGGAGCAGCGGTCCGAACTGGTACGCGGCGCGGCGGTACATCGCCGGTCCGGCGATGACGTTCTCGCCGACCGTCTCCTGCAGGAAACCGACGGGGGCGATGATGCGGCACCTTCCCGCATCCACGTCCTCCTCGGTGGTCACGCCGAGGATCCCGCCGAAGTGGTCGGCATGCGAATGCGTGTAGATCACCGCGGTCACGGGGCGACGACCGACGTGCTCCGAGACGAGTCCGAGGGCGGCACGGGCGGTGTTCTCGTTCGTGAGCGGATCGATGACGATCCAGCCCTCTCGCCCCTCGATGAACGTGACGTTCGAGATGTCGTAGCCGCGCACCTGCCACACGCCCTCCGCCACCTCGAACAGACCGTGGTGGGCGTTGAGGCGCGCGTGGCGCCACAGGCTGGGATGCACGGTGTCGGGGGCGGGATCGTCACCGAACAGGAAGTCGTGCTCGCCGATGTCGTGCACCTTGCGACCCTCGGCGTCGGAGATGCGGGTGTCGGCGAGCGCGGCGATGAATCCGCGCCGGGCGCGCAGGAAGTCGCCGTCGTCGGCGGGTGCCGTGGCCGCGGCGTTGTGCGCCCGCGTGTGCCGGGATGCCGGCTTCGGACCCTTGGCACTCGTCGTCACGTCGATGTCCCCCTTCGTCGTCCGCACGACACTAGTGAGGCACCGTCCTCCGCGTCCCCTGAGGGGCCCCCGGCACCCGCGCACTAGGGTCGTCGATGCGGGGCCGGCGGAGCCGCGGGCCGTGCGCGAGTCGAGGAGGGACCATGCCGAAGCCGGGAATGCACTCGGGGGTGGAGACCGACGACGCCCTCAATCTCGCGATGTCCGAGAGGGCGATCCCGTTGTTCAACGCCGTGAAGAGATTCATCGCCGAGGAGGTCGAGCCGGTCACCGAACGGTTCTACGAGCTCGGCGAGGGACGGGCGGACCGCTGGTCGTACGCCCCGGGACAACTCGAACTGCTGGAATCGGTGAAGGCCAAGGCCAAGGCGCAGGGACTGTGGAACTTCTTCCTCCCCAACGCCGAGACGGGTGAGGGCCTGTCGAACCTCGACTACGCCTACATCGCCGTCGAGCTGGGCAAGAACCCACTGGCGTCGGAGTGCCTCAACTGCTCGGCGCCCGACACCGGGAACATGGAGGTCCTCGAGCGCGTCGGGACCAAGGAACAGAAGGAGAAGTGGCTCGTGCCCCTCCTCAACGGCGAGATCCGCTCGGCCTACGCCATGACCGAGCCCGACGTCGCCTCCTCGGACGCCAAGAATCTCCAGTGCCGGGCCGTCCTCGACGGTGACGAGTGGGTCATCAACGGGGAGAAGTACTACATCTCCGGTGCCGGCGACCCGCGGTGCAAGGTCATGATCGTCATGGTGCTCACGAGCCCCGACGGACCGCCCAGTCGCAAGCACTCCCAGATCCTCGTCCCGATGGACACGCCGGGAGTGCGCATCCTCGGCGCGATGGAGGTCTTCGGCGAGGACGACGCCCCCCACGGCCACATGCACCTCCGGTTCGACGACGTGCGCGTGCCGAGGGAGAACGTCCTGCTCGGCGAGGGGCGCGGCTTCGAGATCTCCCAGGTGCGACTCGGTCCGGGCCGAATCCACCATTGCATGCGTTCGATCGGTGCCGCCGAGCGGGCACTCGAGCTGATGATCCGTCGCGGCCTCACGCGCGAGGCGTTCGGTCGACCGATCGTGCGACTCGGCAAGAACCCCGAGGTCATCGCCAAGGCCCGCATCGAGATCGAGGCCTGCCGGCTCATGGTGCTGCGGGCCGCCAAGGCCATGGACACGCTCGGCAACGCCGAGGCGCGCGTGTGGGTGAGCGCGATCAAGGCGATGGTCCCCATCCGCACGTGCGCGATCATCGACGAGGCCATCCAGATGCACGGCGGTACCGGCGTGTCCCAGTGGACGCCGCTCGCGCGCATGTACGCCGGTCAGCGCACCCTGCGGCTCGCGGACGGCCCCGACGAGGTGCACTGGGGCGTGGTGGCACGCGCCGAGATCAACCGCTACGAGGGGGAGACGTCGCCGACACGCCCCGTCTCGTACCGCGGCATGTTCGACGGTCCGAGCTGACCGGGACCGGGAGGAGGGAAAGTGGAGTTCTCCGTCTGGCCGAATTCCGAGAGGACCTGGGACGAGGTGCGCGACCTCGCGCACGCGGTCGAGCGCGACGGATGGCACGGCCTCTGGTACGCCGACCACTACATGCCCAACACCGCGGACGGATCCACCGCACGGGGCGACTTCCACGAGTGCGTCGCCGTGCTGTCGGCACTCGCCGCGGTGACGTCCCGCATCCGCCTCGGATCCCTCGTCACCCCGACCACGATGAACCATCCCGCCCTTATCGCCAACCGCGCCGCGACGATCGACCGCATCAGCAAAGGTCGCTTCGTGCTCGGCATGGGCGCGGGTTGGCAGGTCAACGAGCACCGGGCGTTCGGGGTTGAACTGTTCGAACCGGCCGCCCGGGTGGACCGCTTCGCCGAGGCCATCGAGATCGTCGCCGGCATGCTCCGTGACGACACCACGACGTTCGCCGGGCGGCACTTCACGGTGACGGATGCCCCGTGCGATCCCAAGCCCGTGCAGGACCCCCTGCCGATCCTCGTGGGCACGGGATCGCCCCGCATGCTGCGACTCACCGCGCGCTTCGCCCGCGAGTGGAACACCTGGGGTGCCCCCGAGGCGGCGGCGCCGGTGGTGGAGCGACTCAGGGTGGCGTGCGAGAAGGAGGGACGCGATCCCGCGACGGTGCGACGCTCGGTGCAGGCCCTGTTCTTCCTCGTCGACGACGACAAGGCGGCCGCCGACCTGCGCGCCGTGGTGCCCGCCGACCGTTCGGTGGTGGGGGGTCCCGCGGCCATCATCGACGCGGTGGGTCGCTATCGAGACCTCGGATTCGACGAGGTGTGCTTCCCCGATTTCACGCTCGGCGGATCCGTCGCCGAGCGCTCCGAGGCGTACGCCCGTCTCACCGCGGAGGTTCTCCCGGCGTTCCGCTGACGCCGGTCCTAGTCCGGTGCCGTGACCTCGATGGTCGGCGGTTCGGTCGTGGGAACCGTCGGTCCGTTCCCGCTCCCCGCACCGATGCGCACGGGATCGGCGGGGCGTGACGTCGCCCTGAGGCCGTCCGGGCCCCGGTCGAGGACGGTGAGCGTCGTGCCCTTGGCGGGTGTCGGCCCGAGGGCGGAGCGGCCCACCGGGCGCCCTTCCGCGTCGATCACGTCGACGACGAGTTCTTCGTCCCGACCGCCGGTGACCACGAGGGAGTGCGACCCCGGCAGGTCGGTGCGCACGAGGCGCGTGCCGTCGGCGATGCTCACCCGCGCCGGGGCGTCGTCCGGCGCGGAGACGACGATGCGGTCATCGGAGAGGACGACGGCGGGACCGGCATCGTCGGGTTCCCGGACCAGGTCGCCGGCGAGGAGCACGCTCGGTCCTCCGGCGCGGCGCACGGTGAGAACCACGTCACCGGGCACCCTCCGGCCGTCGACGGGCAGCACCGACACCCGCACGTCCCCGGCCCCCGCGGGCACCTCCACCTCGACCATGGACTCGCCGCCTTTCGTCGTGAGCACGCGGGCGCCCTCGATCCCCACGGGTCCGTCGGCGCCCGGGGTGACGGTGCCCTCGTCCGTGGCGACGAGGAGCCGACCGGGAGCGAGGGGATCGCGGGACGCGAGCGTCACGACGGTCGTCGCCCCATCGTCCGTGGACGGCGCGTCGCCGCAGCGCGGACAGGTGAACGGACCGCGGCGGGCCGACACCGGGGTGAGCTCGAACGTGCCGAGCCCGCCGCCCCATTCCCGCCAGGATCCGTCCCCGTTCCTCGCCGCGCGCGGATAGGACCACGTCCCGTTCCTGTCGACGAGCACCTCGCGCCTCTCGCCCGGGGCGTTGTTGTCGGCCACATGGACGACGAAGGAGTCGTCGCGTCGCGTGACGGCGAAGGGGACGACGGCGTGTCCCGCGCCACCGGAATAGAGACCGAGCGTCATGCCCGAGTCGTCGGCGAGCGCGCGCACGAGTTCCTCCACGAGCGCGAGAGGGGCGCGGCTCCGCGACGCGGCGGCACGCGACGCGACCTCCGGGGTGAACTGCGTGGCCCACCAGTAGACGAGCCCGGACTGGAGCACCGGGTCGTCCGCCTCGAGGTCCGCGGTGTCGACGGCGTCCTCCCCCCATGTGCCCGGCTCGTCGAGACCGAGGTGGAACAGGACGCTCATCGCCGCCATGCCCTCGCACCGGCCCCCGGAGAGGGCGTTGTTCCACTCCTCGGCCATCTGCATCGCAGCCGGCCTCGGGGTGCAGGAGCCGGGGGAGACGTCGCTGCACACGGCGTCGCTGCCGAAGAGATCGACGAGTGTCTGCACGGTGACGTTGCCGTCCGCACCCGACGAGCGCCCCCAGTTGGGGAAAGAGAAGTCGTCGCGATTCAGGCGGAATCCGTTGTCGATGCACAGCGTGCCGCCGCCGAGGCCCGGTGTCTCCGGTCCGTCGCACCATGCGTCGAGCCGGGCGAGGATCCCCGGGGGAACGAGCGAGTCGGACCCGTCCGCCGTCGTGGCGCAACCGACGAGGAGAACGACGCAGGCCCACGCGATGCCGACACGGCGCGTTCCGGTCCGTCCCCCACGGAGTGAAGCCACGTCGAGAGCGTAGACACGGTGCCCGTGTGCGAGCATGTTCGCCCGTCGAAAGGACGATCATGAGCCACGCGCCGCCGCCCCTCAACCTCGTCCGCATCGCCCTCGTCGGTGCGGGTGCGGGCCTGCTGTCGGGGATGTTCGGAGTGGGCGGAGGGATCCTCGTGGTGCCGGGACTCGTGCTCCTGGCCGGGATGGACCAACGCATGGCGCACGGGACGTCGTTGGCTGCCGTGCTGCCGATCTCGGTGTCCTCTCTCTTCACCTATTGGGCGCAGTCGAACGTGGACTGGCCGGTGGTCCTGTGGTTGTCGATCGGTGCCGTGGCGGGCGCCGTCCTCGGGACGCGCCTCCTTCATGTGGTGTCCCATCGGGCGCTGGCACTGGGATTCTCCGCGCTCCTCGTGGTCACGGCCGTGCGTCTCTTCTCCCAGTCGAGCGGCTCGGGCCGGGCGACCCTGTCCGTGGCCTCCGTGGTGCTCCTCGTCGGGATCGGTCTGGCCACCGGCACGCTCGCCGGGCTCCTCGGTGTGGGAGGCGGTGTGGTGATGGTGCCGGCGATGATGCTCGCCCTGTCGCTCCCGCCGGCCCTCGCCAAGGGGACGTCCGTGGCCGTCATCATCCCGACGTCGATCATGGGCACCCTGCGCAACCGACGCAGCGGGAACACCGACCTGCGGGCGGCGGCCGTGGTGGGACTCGGCGGGGTCGGCTTCGCGGTGGTGGGGGGTTGGCTGTCGACGGTGATGTCGGACCGCACCTCGAACGTGCTGTTCGCCGCCCTGCTCGTGACGGTGGCGGCGCGCCTCATCTGGCAGGTGCGCTCGGAGTCCGCGGCCGGGGCCGCCGAGGTGTAGAACTCGGCCATGGAAAACGGACGTCTCGCGGGCAAGGTCGCGATCATCACCGGAGCCGCGCGCGGAATGGGCGCGGCGGAGGCCCGGCTCTTCGTCGACGAGGGCGCGCGCGTCGTCGTCACCGACGTGCTGGAGGACGAGGGACGGCGCACGGCCGGATCGATCTCGCCGGACGGTTCGCGGTGCGTCTTCGTGCGCCATGACGTCACGAGCGAGCAGGAGTGGACGAGCGCCGTCGAGTCGGCCCTCGCGGCATTCGGCCGCGTCGACGTGCTCGTGAACAACGCGGGCATCTTCGAGCAGGGGTCGATCATGGACACGACGCTCGACGCCTACATGCGCACCATTCACATCAATCAGGTCGGGGTCTTCCTCGGCATGAGGGCCGTGGCCGGTCACATGGTGCAGCGCGGGTCGGGGAGCATCATCAACATCTCCTCGGTCGCCGGCATGAGCGGGACCCCCGGTTTCCTCGCCTACGGTGCCTCCAAGTGGGCGGTGCGTGGCATGACCCGGGGAGTGGCCAAGGAGCTCGCCGCGACGGGTGTGCGGGTCAACTCGATCCATCCCGGCATCATCGACACCCCGATGCTGCGCACTTTCTCCGACGCCGGAGAAGGCGTCCGCGAGGCGGTGCGCACCCGTATCCCCGTCGGTCGGGAGGCCGAACCGGAGGAGGTGGCGCGACTGGCGCTGTACCTCGCCAGCGACGAGGCCTCGTACTCGACGGGATCCGAATTCATCGTCGACGGAGGGTGGCTGGCCTGAGTCAGTCGCCCGGTGCGCCCGCGGTGACCGCGGGGGCACCGCGCAGTCCCCAACTGTCCCTCGCCAACCAGACCCCGGTCCACACCAGCACGATCATCATTCCCGCCGTGGCCAGGAAGGTCGGCGTGCGGCCGAAGGCCTCGTAGGACGCTCCGGCGGCGACCGCGGTCAGTCCCCCGGTGAGCGTCTGCACCCCGCCCATGAGGCCCTGTGCCGAGGCGAGGCGGTGCGGTGGCGCGGTCATGGCCACCGCGGCCGAACCGCCCGTGACGGTCATGCCGTCGACGATCCCGTGGAGGAGTCCGAACCCGAGCATGACGAGGGGGAACGGCAGCACCCCGTAGATCGCCATGAGGAGCGCGCCGATGGTGAGCCCGGCGCTCGCGGCACGGAACGGACCGATGCGCTGGGTGAAGCGTCCCCCCGTGGGACCGAGCACGATCAACGGCAGGGCGAAGAGCGAGATGCCGAGACTCCCCGCCCAGGAGGGCGCGTCGAGGTCGGCCATGACGAGCGTCCACAGCGAGTCGAACGTGCCGATCATGACGAACAACGACACGCCCATGACCACCGCGCCGAGGATCGGTCGGATGCGGAGCAGGTCGAAGGCCAGGCGCTGGGGCGGGGCGTGGCCGCGGTCGACCTCGGCGATGGCGATCCTCGCCACCGCCACGGTGAGTCCGCCGACGAGGACGGCGATGATGACGAACGGGGCCCCGATGCCGAGCCACCCCACGGTGACCGCGGACAGCACCGGCCCGAGTGCGAATCCGGCGACGTCGGCCGAGAGGACGCGGCCGAGGTTCGAGCCCATGTTGTCCGGGTCCGAGAGGATGATGATGCGGCGCGCGGCGGGATAGATGACGCCGCCTCCGAGGCCGAGGAGGATGCGGCCGGTGAGCAGCACGGCGAAGGAATCCCCCAGCGCCATGACCACGTTGCCCACGACCTCCAGGGCCATGCCCCCGAGGATCATCGCCCGCGCGCGGCCGCGGTCGGCCCACGAGGAGATGAACACCTGGGCGAAGAACGACATGAAGAAGCCGCTGCTCACGATGATGCCGAGGCCGGTCTCCCCGATGCCGAAGTCGTCGCGGAAGTCGTCGAGGACGGTGAACATCGTTCCGTAGGCCATCGCCCCGAGGGCGGTGACGCACTGGAGGATGACGACGGTGCGGCGGTTCACCCGGCGTCCCCGAGCGTCGCGCGCACGTGGACCTCGATGTGGTCCCAGCTCTGGCGCAGGCCCGGGTGCAGGTCGTACTCGCGCACGCGGTCGATCTCCACCCAGTGGAGGTCGTCGGACTCGGCATTGGCCTCGAAGGCCCCGATGTCCACTTCGGTGTGGGCGATGACCGTGTCGTAGTGCCAGTTCCCGTGGTCGTCGGCGAAGACGTGCTTCACCTCGAGGAACGACGGGTCGATGCCCGCCTCTTCGAGCGCCTCGCGGGTGGCCGCGGCGACCGAATCCTCGTGGGAGTCCTTGGCGCCCCCCGGCAGGGCCCACGTGCCGCCGCCGTGCACCCACGCGGCGCGCAACTGCAGGAGCACCCGGGCGGGAGCGATGTCGGTGCGCACGAGCAGCAATCCCGCGGCACCGTGGACCCCCCAGTGACGGGCCTCGCATCGGGTGCACAACACCCAGCCGTCTCCGTCCCTGAACGCCATAGGCACAGATGTTCGCACACGGACGCTCGCCCCGACCCGTGGGGCGGGTGCCGTCGCGTCGGTACCATGCGGCCATGGCCTTCGAGAGACCCGCACCCGACCTGAGAAAACTGCTCGCCGCGTGGGAGTCGTGGGAGAAGGGGGAGGAGAACCCGGGCAAGGTGCTCGCCAACCTCAAGACGGCCGGGCTGGCCGAGATTCTCGCGGAACTCTCCGAATCCGGCTGGACCCCCGCCGCGAAGTGAACACGGGTCGGTGAGCGTGCGCGCGAGTCGCGCCCCGCACGTGCCGCGTCCCGTCTCGTGGCGACCGGGCCCGTCCGCATCGTGGTCCGGTCGGGACCTCGCCGTCCTCGACGACGTCGGGGCCGTGGCCGCGTCCGTGGCGCGACGGCCCGGTGTCGAGGTGTCGCATCCCTCCGTCCCGGCGGCGCCCGACGTCACGCGCGCCGCCGTGCTGGTGCCGCTGCTCGAACTGTCGGGACGGGCCGGTGTCGTGCTCACGCGCCGAGCAGCCCATCTGCGCCGTCATGCCGGCGAGGTGTCGTTTCCCGGGGGGCGCATGGAGCCGGGCGAATCCCCCTGGGACACCGCCGTGCGCGAGGCGCGCGAGGAGATCTCCCTCGACCCGGACCTGGTGTCCCCGGTGGGTCGGCTTGAGCCGGTCAGCACGCGGGTGTCGGGGAACCTCATCCATCCCGTGGTCGGTCGGGTGTCGGGGGTCCCGCGGTTCGTGGCGGACCCCGGCGAAGTGGCCCGCATCTTCACGGTGAGCCTCGCCGATCTCGCCCGCGAGGGCACCCATTGGTGCGAGGAGTGGTCGACCCCGGCCGGGGGCGTGGTCGTGCACTTCTTCGACATCGACGGCGAGACGGTGTGGGGAGCGACCGCCCGCATGCTGCACGCCCTCATCACGGACGCGGCGACACCGGGTCAGGGTCCGGCGTAGATCCTCACCGCGCGGTAGTAGGCCTCGGCCCACAACAGGCAGCGCATCCGCAGCGTGGCGCGGCGGGGGAGACAATCGGCGCGCATGTCGGCGCGGAACACCTCGTCGACGCGCGCACGCAGAGGAGCGGTCCAGTGCCTCCCCCCGTCCACGCGAGAGAGGTTCCGGTAGGCGAAGTCGTGGCGGCGGCACGCCAGTGAGAAGTCGAAACTGCGGCCCGAACTCTCCACCACGGGCGCGGAGCACAGGTCCGTGCGCCAATCGAGTCGACGGTCCCGACCCGGCGACGAGGCCGCACGGACGAAGTCGGCGAGGGACACGTCGAAGACCAGTTCACGGACCACGTCGGCGACGGGTCGGGGGGCCGATACGGCTGGTTGCGGCGCGGAGGAGACGAGGGTCGCCGTGAGTCCCGCGGCGACGACGAGGAAGCGTGCGAGACCCAATGTGCCCTGCCTTTCCCGGTGACGGTGTCGACCGTGGGTGTGTGCCCCCGCGCCGCGCCTCAGGCGGGCTCGCCGAGACGACGCAGGAGGAGGGCCATCTCCACGGCACCGACGGCCGCCTCGTCGCCCTTGTTGTCGACGCCGTCACCGCAGCGGGCCAGGGCCTGACCCTCGTCGTCGACGGTGAGCACCCCGAACATGACCGGGATCCCCGTCTCCATCTGGGCGTCCTGGATTCCGCGGGCGGCCTCGGAGCACACGTAGTCGAAATGGGGCGTGTCGCCCCGGATCACCGCGCCGAGACAGATCACGGCGTCGACCTTGCCGCTGCGCGCGAGCGCCCGCGCCGCCACCGGGAGCTCGAACGCACCCGGGACCCACTCCACGAGCACGTGCGACTCGGGCACCCCGCTGCGCGCGAGTCCGCGTCGGGCTCCGTCGACGAGTCGACCGGTCACGTGGTCGTTGAAGCGCGCCGCCAGCACGCCGATGCGCAGCGACGAGCCGTCGCCGCCCGAGTCCCGCGTCGTTCCGCCCGCTCGTGTCACTCTCCCGCTCCCTTCGTCCCCGACTCCCCGAGGAGATGTCCCATGCGCTCCCGCTTGGTGCGCAGGTAGCCCTCGTTCTCCGGCGTCGGCACCGTCGTCAGGGGGACCCTCTCCACGACGCTGAGCCCGTAGCCCTCGAGGCCACCGTACTTTGCGGGGTTGTTCGTCATGAGGCGCAGGCGGTTGACGCCGAGGTCGGCGAGGATCTGGGCACCGATCCCGTACTCGCGACTGTCCACCGGCAGACCCAGTTCGATGTTGGCGTCCACGGTGTCGAGACCCTGGTCCTGCAGGGAGTAGGCGCGGATCTTGTGGCCGATGCCGATGCCGCGACCCTCGTGACCACGCAGGTACACGATGACTCCGCTGCCCTCCCGCTCGACGAGGTCCATCGCCTTGGCGAGTTGCGGCCCGCAGTCGCATCGTCGCGATCCGAACACGTCACCGGTGAGACATTCGCTGTGGACGCGCACGAGCACGGGGTCCTGAACCCCGACGTCGCCCTTGACGAAGGCGAGGTGCTCGACCGAATCCATCGTGCTGCGATAGGCGATGCAGGTGAAGGGCCCGTATTCGGTGGGAACGACGGCCTCGCCCACCCTCTCGACGAGACGCTCGTGCCGTCGACGCCATTTGATGAGCTCTGCTATGGAGGACAGCAGCAGACCGTGCTCGGAGCAGAACCGACGAAGGTCGGGCAGACGCATCATGGTGCCGTCGTCGTTCTGGATCTCGCAGATCACGCCGGCGGGCTGGCAGCCGGCGAGCCGGGCGAGGTCGACCGCGGCCTCGGTGTGGCCGGCGCGCTTGAGCACCCCGCCGGGCCGGGCGCGCAGCGGGAAGATGTGCCCGGGGCGGGCGAAATCGGTGAACCCGGCCGTCGGATCGGCGAGGGCACGCAGGGTGGCGGCCCGGTCCGCGGCGCTGATGCCGGTCGAGGTCCCCTCGATGAGGTCGACGGTGTCGGTGAAGGCGGTGCGCTGGCTCTCGGTGTTCTGTTCCACCATGAGGGGCAGGCGAAGGTCGTCGCAGCGTTCGTCGGTGAGCGGTGCGCAGACCACGCCGCTGGTGTGCCGGATGATGAAGGCGAGCTTCTCCGCCGTCGCGTGCTCGGCGGCCATGATGAGGTCGCCCTCGTTCTCGCGGTCCTCGTCGTCGACCATGACGACCATCTCGCCCCGGCCGACCGCGGCGATCACCGCCTCGATGGGGTCGAAGGGTCTCTCGTTCATGCTGCATTCTCCTTGGGGGGTTCGAGGACGATCTCGATGTCGTCGCCGAGTGCGGTGACGTCGGCGAGAACGAGACGGGCGGGGTCGGGGGTCCCGGGAGGGAAGACGCCGGGGGCGCCCGGATCGCCGGAGACGATCGGTGCGAGATGGAACACCCAACGGTCGACGGCGCCGGCGGCGGCGAAACGCGCCACGGTGGTCGGCCCACCCTCGACCATCAATTGGACGATGCCGCGGGCGCCGAGGTCGTCGAGCAGTCCGGGGATGTCGCCGTCCCAGCGCGTGCAGGGGTGCACGCGCGCCGACACCGGGACCTCGCGACGCGACAGCACGATGCGCTCGGGTGAGGGGCCCTCGGCGTGGCGCACGGTGAGGAGAGGATCGTCGGTGCGCACGGTGCCGGCCCCGACGCAGATGGCGTCGCTCTCGGCGCGCAGACGGTGCACGCGGGCGCGCGCCTCGTCGCCTGTGATGCGCGAGGGTCCGTGCGGGAGGTGCGTGCGACCGTCGAGCGTCGCGGCCATCTTGACGAGGACCCACGGTCGACCGGTGCGTCGGTGGTGCAGGTACGGCGCGAGCCGGTCCGCGACCTCGTCCGCGAGCACGCCGGAGGTCACCGTGACGCCGGCCTCGCGCAGTCGCCGGGCGCCGCGACCGTCGACGGACGGGTCCGGGTCGCCGACGCCGTAGACGACCTCGTCGACACCGGCGGCGATGATGGCCTCGGTGCACGGTCCGGTGCGGCCGGTGTGCGAGCAGGGCTCGAGCGTGCAGGTGAGGACGGCTCCGCGCGTGTCGGCACCGGCCGCGCGCGCGGCGGCGATGGCCGACACTTCGGCGTGGGGTCCGCCCGGGGCCGCGGTGGATCCGACGTGCACCGAGCCGTCCGTGCACTCGAGCACGGCGCCCACCCACGGATTGGGGCGGGACCTGAGACGTGCCTCGTCGCCGGCCGCGATTGCGCGTCGCATCACCGCCTCGCGGGTGCGCGCGTCGTGGCGCATCGGCGCCCCGTCGTGTCCCATGTTGTCGTCCTTGCTCCCATCCGGACTGTGACCGTCGGCTCCGGAATTCCACCGGATCGGCCCCCGCACGAGTGCGGGGGTTCGCGGGCTGTGACCGCCGGTTGGGAGTTTCACCCGACCCTGCAAGTTGTCGTTCCCGAGGCTACGACCGGCCGGTCGCCACCGCCAACCCGCGGGTGCCGGTCGGGTCGTCCGTCCTCAGGATCGTGCCGCGACCCGGGAGGCGCGGGAGAGGTGGGCCAGCGCGGCCACACCGACGAGAACGGCGACGGCACCGATGATCCTCGGGGAGTCGACGGTCTCACCCAGTGCGGCCACTCCCACGACGATCGACACGACGGGTTCGATGGTGGAGAGCACGGCCGCCTCCCCGGCGTCCATGCGCGCCACACCGGCGAAGAAGAACCCCATGGCCACGATGGTGGAGACGACCGCGGCACCCACGGCCGCGGCCCATCCGACGCCGTCCTGGGGGAGCGAGGAGCGATGCAGGGGCCACATGAGGAGGTGGGCCGCCGACGCCCCCGCCATCACGACGGTCAACGATGTCAGTGCACCGGCACGGTGGGTGATGCGGCTGCTCGCGAGGATGTACCCGGTGTACCACCCGGCCGCGGCGAGCATCGCGGCGACACCGATCCACGATCCGGACTTCACCTGACCCGCGGTGAGCGCGGCACCGATGACGACGACGGCGAGGCACGCCGCCATCCGTCCGGAGGGTCGTCGTCCGAAGATCGCCCAGCCGGCGAGCACGACCATGACGGGATAGGTGTAAAAGATGACGGTGCCGAGGCTCACGTCGAGGCGTTCCACCCCGTAGAAGTAGAAGCTCGACTGGATCGCATAGCCGGCGGAGCCGAGGGCGAGGAGTCGCAGGAGCAGTCCGCGCTCGGGCCACGCCTCGCCGCGGTGCACGATGAGCCGCAGGACGAGGAGGACGGCGGCCGCCGTGGTGAACCGCGCCGTGAGCATGCCGAGGGGATCCGCCCCGTGGTCGTAGGCGGTGCGGGCGAACCAGGGGAGCAGACCGAACGCCGCCCCGCTCACGAGGACGAAGACGATGCCCGCCGACGACCTCTCGTTCACGCGCGGTCGCGACCCGGGTCGTCGCCGGCGAGCGACGCGTTCATCGCCCTGTCGCGGCGGATGACGTTGCGCACGAGGACCGCGCCCACCGTGCCCACGCCGGCCATGAGCACACCGAACACCGCGTACTGCAGGGCGCCGCCCCGGTCACCGGCCTGCTGGGGTTCCTTGCCGCACCCGGGACGGGGCAGGAATCCGATGCACTGGGAGGGTTCGTTCTCCAGGTCGTAGACGAACGTGGTGTCGGGTGAGGTGTCGCCGGGCACCGTGGTGCCGTCGTCGGCCGCGGCGAGTCCGGCCCAGGCGGCGACGATGAGCACCGAGGTGCTCAACACGGTCGGGAGGCGTCGGGGCATCCGTCCATCGTCACACGGCAACTAGGGTCGGACAAATCATGGTCACCGATCCGGGAACGCGCCGTGCCCACGACACGGTCCTCGTGGTCGACTTCGGTGCCCAGTACGCCCAGCTCATCGCCCGTCGCGTGCGCGAGGCCCAGGTGTACTCCGAGATCGTGCCGCACCGCATCACCGCCGACGAGGTGCGCGCCCGTTCCCCGCGGGCAATCGTCCTCTCGGGCGGGCCCAAGAGCGTCCACGTCGAGGGCGCACCGCTGCTCGACCCGGCGGTCTACGGGCTCGGCATCCCGATCCTCGGCATCTGCTACGGGGCCCAGCTGCTCGCCCAGCAGCTCGGCGGGACCGTCGCCCGCGGCGGCCGGGGCGAGTACGGCCGCTGCCGGCTCACCCGTGACGCATCCGTCGAGGGCGCGTTGTTCGACGACGACGCACCGGTCTCCTTCGACGTGTGGATGAGCCACTTCGACTTCGTGTCCGCACCGCCCGCCGGGTTCGTCACCACCGCGTCCACCCCCGACGCGCCCCATGCCGTGATCGAGAACGCGGAGCGACGCATCATGGGCGTGCAGCACCACCCCGAGGTCGTCCATTCGGACCACGGCCAGCGACTGCTCGAGCGTTTCCTGCGCGACGTGGCCGGATGCACCGGCGACTGGACGATGACCTCGATCGTCGAGGACCAGGTGGCCGCCATCCGCGCCCAGGTGGGATCGGAGCGGGCCATCTGCGGTCTCTCCGGGGGTGTGGACTCCTCGGTGGCCGCCGCCCTCGTGCACCGCGCCATCGGCAGCCAGTTGACCTGCGTGTACGTCGACACGGGACTCATGCGTCGCGGCGAGAGCGAGCAGGTCGTGGAGACCTTCCGACGCAACATGGGGATCGAACTCATCCACGTCGACGCCGGTGACCGGTTCTTCGGGAAGCTCGCCGGCATCACCGAACCCGAGGCCAAGCGCAAGGCCATCGGCGAGCTGTTCGTGCGCATCTTCGAGGAGCACACCGGGGGCATCTCGGATGCCAAGTTCCTGGTCCAGGGCACGCTGTATCCCGACATCGTCGAGAGCGGCGGACAGGACGGCACGTCGGCGGTCATCAAGAGCCACCACAACGTGGGCGGTCTGCCCGAGGACATGACGCTCGAGCTGTGCGAGCCGCTGCGGGCCCTCTTCAAGGACGAAGTGCGCCGGGTCGGGACCGAACTGGGACTTCCCGACGAGGTCGTGTGGCGCCAGCCCTTCCCGGGTCCGGGTCTCGGCGTGCGCATCATCGGTGAGGTGACCCCCGACAAGGTGGCGACCCTGCAGCACGCCGACGAGATCGTGCGCCACGAGGTGCGCGACGCGGGGCTCGAGCGCGAGATCTGGCAGGCCTTCGCCGTGCTCGCCGACATCCGCAGCGTCGGGGTGATGGGGGACGAACGCACCTACGGCCGCCCCATCATCGTGCGCGCGGTGACGAGCGACGACGCCATGACGGCCGACTGGGCCCGCCTGCCCTGGGACCTGCTCGAGCGCATCTCCAACCGGATCGTCAACGAGGTACCGGGCATCAACCGGGTGGTCTACGACGTCACCTCGAAGCCGCCCGGCACCATCGAATGGGAGTGAAACACCCCCGTACAAGGGCATTTCGCCCCCGACAGCGGCCGGTCGGGCCGCCTCGTTAGCCTTGCGGGGTCATGGAGAAGGCCCCGACCCCCTCCCGCCGCTTGCGTCCGGCCCTCCTCGCTCTCGTCGCGGGGCTCGTCGCCGTGCCCCTCGTGGTTCCCGGTCACGCCGCGGCCCAGAGCGTCGAGGACATCCAGCGCCAGGCCACCCGCCTCGCCGACGAACTGGACCGCCTCGAGGAGCAGATGGCCATCCTCGACGAGGACCACATCGAGGCCCTGAACCTCCAGGAGGAACTCTCGGCCGAGATCGCCGCGGTCGAGACCGAGGTCGCCGAGGCCGAGGCCGAGCTCTCCGCCATGCGGGGGACCCTGTACTCGGCCGCCGTCAACCAGTTCATGCACGGGGGACGCAATTCGACCCTCACGAACCTGCTGGCCTCCGTGGGCGGCGTGCAGGACGCCCTCACCCGCAGCGAGATGATCGCCATCGCCCTCAACCAGGGTTCGCTCACCACCGACTCTCTCGACGCCTCGGCGACCGAGCTGGAGAAGAAGAAGAGCAAGCTGGAGAAACAGCGCCGCGACGCCGAGTCGGCGGCGGCCTACGTGGTCGAGCGCCAGGACAACGCCGAGGCGCTGTACGAGAAGTACCAGAGCCTCCTGAACTCGGTGGAGGGCGATCTGCAGGCGGCCCTGCGGGCCGAGCGCGAGCGCCGCGGACGCAGCTACTCCCCGCCCACACGCGAGGACAGCAACAAGTACAAGAACATCCCCGGCGTGTCGGCCAAGGCCGCGCTCGCGGTGCGTCGCGGCCTGCAGCTCCAGGGTGTTCCCTACAGCAAGCGCCGCCCTGTGAACCCGAGCTACGGCCTCGATTGCTCCGGATTCACCTACACCGCCTGGAAGGCGGCCGGGGTGACCATCCCCCAGAGTTCACGCTCGCAGTACGCATCGTTGCCCAAGGTCCCCAAGTCGCAGGCCAAGGCCGGTGACCTGATCTTCTACCATTCGCCGATCAGCCACGTGAGCCTCTACATCGGCGGCGGTCGCGAGGTGCACGCGCCCCAGCGCGGCGACGTCGTGCGGGTGAGGCCGGTGGACTGGAGTCGCGTCGTGGGCGTGGCTCGTCCCGGCTGACCGGACGACGGCGGCTCCGCACTACCGTTCCCCTCCATGGAGGGCGTCCCGCGCGGAATAGATCCCGGGCGCGTCGGCGCATGGATCGACGCCAACGTGGAGGGAGCGCGCGGTCCCTACCGCTACGACCTCATCGCCGGGGGACGCAGCAATCTCACCTTCACGGTGACCGATTCTGCCGGGCGCATGATGGTGCTGCGACGCCCTCCGCTCGGGCACGTGCTGGCCTCGGCGCACGACATGGCGCGCGAGCACCGGATCATCTCCGCCGTGGGGCGCACGTCCGTGCCGGTGCCCGTGACCCTGGCGATGTGCACCGACGAATCGGTGAACGACGCGCCGTTCTACGTGATGGAGTGGGTGGAGGGCACGGTGCTCGACTCGCCGGAGAGGGGCGTGCTGCTGCCCGAACACCTGCGCGCCGCCGCCGCCCACGACCTCATCGACGTCCTCGCCGACCTGCACGCGGCCGACATCGACGCCATCGGACTGGGCGACCTGGCCCGCCGCGAGGGCTACGTCGAGCGCCAGGTGCGCCGGTGGAGCGGCCAGTGGGAGGCCTCGAAGACGCGCGAACTCCCGGCCATCGAGGAGGTCGCGCGACGTCTCGCCGCCGGCATCCCGCCCCAACAGGGAACCGTCATCGCCCACGGCGACTACCGATTCGGCAACTGCCTCACCGACACCGCCACCGGTCGCATCGCCGCGGTGCTCGACTGGGAACTGTGCACGCTCGGTGATCCCCTCGCCGACCTGGGGTACGTGGGCATCTACTGGACCGATCCCGGCGCACCGAACCGCCGCGGCACCGACCCCTCGGGCATCCCGGGTTTCCCCCCGTTCTCCTACCTCGTCGAGCGCTACGCGACGCGCACCGGTCGGGACGTCTCCCGGATCGGCTACTACATGGCCTTCGCCAGCTTCCGGCTGGCGGTCATCTCCGAGGGGGTATACGCCCGCTACATCGCGGGGGCCATGGGTTCACAGGACGTGGACGTGTCCACGTTCAAGACGGGCACGGAGACGCTCGCCGAGGCGGCCCTGGCCGCGCTCGCCGGCGACCTCTGACACACTGCACCGGTGTCGCCGCGGCGACCGAGAAGGGGAGGGATCATGACCGGCATTCTGGAGGGGTGGACGAGGACGACGTTCTCGGCCGACGGTCGCACCCGGCCGGTGCACCGACGGGGGAGCGGACCCGGGGTGGTCGTTGTCCACGAGATCCCGGGCATCACCCCCGCCGTCGAGCGATTCGCCCGCGACGTCGTCGACGCCGGATTCACCGTGGCGATGCCGGAGCTCGTCGGCACGGCGGGCCGCGCGCCGTCCGGCCGCTACATCGCCGCCTCGTTCGCCCGTGTCTGCGTCTCGCGCGAGTTCACGACCCTGGCCACGGGACGCACATCGCCCGTGGTCTCGTGGTTGCGCGCGCTCGCGGCCGACCTCCACGCCTCCTGCGGCGGACCGGGAGTCGGTGCCGTCGGGATGTGCTTCAGCGGCGGTTTCGCCCTCGGCATGATGGTCGACGGCGTGACGGTCGCTCCGGTGCTCTCCCAGCCGTCCCTGCCGTTCGCGATGGGTGGCCGACGCTCGGCCGACCTCGGGTTGTCCCAGGAGGACGAGGACGCGCTCGTGCGGCGCACCGCGGAGGGGTGCGAGGTGCTGGGCCTGCGCTTCACCGGGGACAAGCTGGTCGGTGACCGCTTCGCCTCACTGCGCGCCCTCATCGGCGACGCTTTCCTCGCGGTGGAGCTCCCGTCGTCCTCGCCCCGCGACCACAGCGTGCTCACGGAGCAACGCGACGAGGACAGCGTCGCCCGGGTGATCGGTTTCCTGCGCTCGAAGCTCGTGGCCTAGCGCCGCGCCCGCGGGACGCGGGCTCAGACGTCGGCGATGCGGGCCGAATAATCCGGGTGGCGGAATGACGAGAGGGCGCGGGCCAGTGTCGGTGCCCCGCCGACGAGCAGGTGCCGGGCGAGACGGCCCTTCGCCGCCTTGGCATCGTGACCGCCGACCCTGCCGCCCCGCTTCGCGACGAGGTCCACGCGCACGAGGCCGGGGACGGTCGCGGGGTCGATCGCGGCGCGGTGCTCCTGGGGCAGCAGGTCGATGACCATGCGGCCCCGCGCGACGCGACCGAGCGCGACCGAGACGTCCTCGCGCCACCAGGCGGCGAGGTTCCCGAGAGGGGCGAGACCCACGCCCATCTTGAGCCGGTAGTCGGGGATCGGATCGTCGGCCATCGACAGGCCGAGCAGACCCGAGGGCACGACGATGCGCTTGGCGGCGGCGCGTCGGGTCGTCGCCGGCAGACCGGGCAGGTCGAGGTTCTCCCACACCACGCCCGAGTAACGCCGGAAGGCGGGCAGGGTGGGGGCACCGAGGAGCGCGCGGTTCGCGGCACGGGCCCGGTCGAGCAGGTCTCCCTTGGCCCCGAGAAGGGCCGGTGTCCCGCCTCCGGCGCGGCGCAGGGCCTTCACCACCCCCGAACGCAGGGGCGAGAGGACCGAGCCGAACCGACCGCTGTCCAGGCCCCAGGGGACGGACGGATCGCCACCGGGTTCCTTGCCCTCGGATGGGGGGATCAGGAGCAGGAAAGTGGTGTCCACGATGGTGAAATCCGTCTCAGAGCGGTCTACCTTAGTTGGCATGAAAGTCCACGTTGACCCCTCCAAGTGCCAGGGCCACAACCGGTGCTACGCGCTGGCCCCCGAGTTGTTCGATGTGGACGACCTCGGGAACGCCTTCGAACTGAACGACGGTGTCGTGCCGGCCGGTCTCGAGGACAAGGCCCGACTCGCCGCCGCCAACTGCCCCGAATTCGCCATCGAGATCCAGGAGTGACCCCATGACTTCCGTGTACGGCCCCGTGACGGATTGGCAGACCGACTTCGATCACGCCGATCCCGAGTACAACCGCAACATCCATCGCATCTGGGACGACCTGCTCAACGCCAAGCAGTGCCCCATCGCCCACAGCGAGCGCTACGGCGGGGTGTGGCTGCCCCTCACCCACGAGATGGTGCACGAGATCGCCTACGACACCGAGAACTTCACCAGTCGCTCGGTGGTCGTGGGGCAGGTGAAGCCGCACGAGTTCGACGACGATCCCGAGTTCGCGACGCCGCCGGCCCCCATCGGTGGCGCGCCGCCGATCACGAGCGACCCGCCGTTCCACCAGGAGGCGCGTCGCCTCCTCCTGCCGATGTTCGCGCCGAAGAAGATCGACCCGCTGCGTCCCGAGATCGAGCGCATGTGCAACGAGCTCATCGACAAGATGGGCGACAAGGAGTTCATCGACGCCGCCGTCGAGTACTCCCAGCACATCCCGGTGATGATCATCGCCCACATGCTCGGCCTGCCCCTCGAGGACGCCGACAAGTTCCGCGGTTGGGTGCACCTGGTGCTCGAGTCGGTGAACGCCCCCATCGAGGAGCGTCGCGACAAGTTCCAGGAGTTCGGGGAGTACCTCGAGCACCACATCCAGGACCACATCGACAACCCGCGCGACGACCTGATCTCGCAGCTCCTCGAGGCCGAGATCGGCGGCAACAAGCTGCCGCCCGAGGTCGTGTCCGGAGTGATCATCCTCGTGCTCATCGCCGGCATCGACACCACCTGGAGCGGCATCGGCAACTCCCTGTGGCACCTGGCCTCGAACGCCGTCGACCGTCGTCGTCTCGCCGAGAACCCCGGCATGATCCCGATGGCCGTGGAGGAGTTCCTCCGCGCCTACGCCCCGGTGACCATGGCCCGACTCGTCAAGCACGACCACGAGTTCCACGGCGTGCAGATGAAGCAGCACGACTGGGTGCTCCTGCCCTTCCCCGCGGCGAACCGCGACCCGAACCAGTTCGATGACGCCGACAAGGTGATCATCGACCGCGAGGAGAACCGCCACGCGGCGTTCGGACTCGGCATCCACCGGTGCATCGGTTCGAACCTCGCCCGGCTCGAGCTCAACGTGGCGGTGGAGACCTTCATGAAGCGGTTCCCCGACTTCGAACTGGTCACCACCGAGGAGACCCAGTGGAGCACGGGACAGGTGCGCGGCCCGCGTCGCCTGCCCATCCGCATCCTCAAGCGGGCCTGACGCCCGATCGAACGACGGCCGCGTCCGGGGTCCGACGACCCCGGCGCAGGCCCGTCGTACACTGGTTCGGCCATGACCGATCCCGCCCCGTCCGGACACGTTCCGCTGAACCCGGACCAGGCCGAGGCGGTCGAGCACCCCGGCGGGCCGCTGCTCGTCGTCGCCGGCGCGGGATCGGGCAAGACCCGGGTCCTCACGCAGCGCATCGCCTGGCTCATCTCCCGCGGGGTCCGTCCCCACCAGATCCTCGCGATCACCTTCACCAACAAGGCCGCCGAGGAGATGCGCCACCGCGTGGCCGACCTCGTGGGTCCGGCCGCGACCGACATGTGGGTGACCACGTTCCACAAGGCCTGCGTGCGCATCCTGCGCCGTCACGCCGAGGTGCTCGGGTATCCGCCGGGATTCGCCATCTACGACGCCCAGGACTCGAAACGCCTCGTGGGATACGTCATCCGCGACATGGGCCTCGATCCCAAGAAATTCCCCGCCGGCGGTTCGCAGTCGCGCATCAGCCTCTGGAAGAACGAGATGGTCACGCCGGCCCGCGCCCTCGAGACGGCAGAGCACCCCGCCGCCCGTCGCAACGCCGAGATCTACGCCGAGTACCAGGCCCGACTCGTGCGCGCCGGCGCCATGGACTTCGACGACCTGCTCGTCAACGTGGTCCGTCTCTTCGAGGAGAACCCGGAGGTGCTCCGCCGCTGGCAGGAGCGCTTCACCCACGTGCTCATCGACGAGTACCAGGACACGAACCGCGCCCAGAACCGCATCATCCTCATGCTGGGGGACGCCCACCACAACGTGTGCGTCGTGGGCGACAGCGACCAGAGCATCTACCGCTTCCGCGGTGCCGACCTGCGGAATCTCGGGGACTTCGAGGTCGCTTTCCCGGACATGACGGTCGTGGTGCTCACGCAGAACTACCGCAGCACCCAGACCATCCTCTCGGCGGCCAACGCCGTCATCGCCCGCAACGCCGACCGGCGACCCAAGGACCTGTGGACGTCGTCGGGCGAGGGCGAGCGGATCGTGCGCTTCTACGCCGAGAACGAGCACGACGAGGCGCGATGGGTCGCCGACACGATGCGCGAGCTGCATTCGCACGGCGGGCGCGAGTGGGGCGAGATGGCCGTCATGTACCGGACCAACGCCCAGAGCCGCACCGTCGAGGAGGCCCTCATGCGCGAGGGCATCCCGTACAAGGTGGTGGGAGGCACGCGTTTCTACGACCGACGCGAGGTGCGCGACGCGGTGGCCTATCTGCGCGCGGCGGTCAATCCGCTCGACGAGGTGAGCCTGCGTCGGGTCCTCAACGTGCCCAAGCGCGGCATCGGCGAGACGAGCATCGCCCGCATCGACGCATTCGCCGCCTCGCACGGCCTGTCCTTCATCGATGCCATGCGACGGGCCCCCGATGCCGGTGTGTCTGGGCCTGCCGTGCGGGGCCTCGCCTCCTTCGTCGAACTCGTCGATCGGCTCTCGGCGATGGTGGAGGACGGACCCGCCGCCGTGCTGGAGGAGGCGCTCATCACCAGCGGCTATCGGGGCGAGCTCGAGCAGGAGGACACCGTGGAGTCGGCAGGACGTCTCGAGAACCTGGATGAACTCCTCGGTTCGGCGGCCGAGTTCACCCGCGCCGACGAGTTCCTCGAGCAGGTCTCCCTCGTGGCGGACACCGATGAGCTGGACGGCGACAACCACGTCGTGCTCATGACGCTGCATTCCGCCAAGGGACTCGAGTTCCCGGTGGTGTTCCTCGTCGGCTGCGAGGAGGGGATCTTCCCCCACAACCGCGCGCTCGTGGATCCCGACGAGCTCGAGGAGGAGCGCCGGCTCGCCTACGTGGGGATCACCCGGGCCCGCGAGCAGCTGTTCGTGTCCCACGCCTGGCAGCGCATGCTCTACGGCCAGTCCCAGTACAACCCGCCGTCCCGTTTCCTCGACGAGGTGCCGGCCGAGTTGTTCGACCGGCGAGGGGCGGTCGACTCCGGCGCGGACCACGGTTTCGGACGGCAGGCGTGGGGTCGCAAGGCCGCGGACTGGGCCGACGCCGACGTGCCGGCCTATCGCCGCCGCGACGAGGAGCCGAGCGGCCGCACCTACGGATCCCGCGCCCGCGAGCGGGCCGCCTCGCGCGAACCCTCACCGCCGCGCGACCTGGCGCATCTCGCGGGGCTCAAGGCCGGTGACGACGTGGAGCACGCGACGTTCGGTGAGGGAGTGGTCATAGAGATCAGGGGCGAGGGCGAGAAGGCCGAGGTCACCGTTCGCTTCCGCGACAAGGGGACGAAGCACCTCTCGCTCGCGTGGGCTCCGCTCAAGAAACTCGGATGACGCGCGTGTCGTCGCGCCGACACCGCGGAGACTAGAAAGGGGCGCATGAAGGCAGCGATCCTCGTCGAGAGTCTCACCGGCAACACGTGGAAGGCGGCCGAGTCGATCGCGGCCAACCTGCAGCAGGAGAACTGGTCGATCACCGGTCTCGCGCCCGTGCGCACACCCGACCATGCGGCCATCCAGGAGGCCGACGTGGTCCTCGTGGGCACGTGGGTGCACGGGCTCTTCGTCGTGGGTCAGGCGCCGTGGGCCATCGACCGCATCCGTGCCCTGCCCTCGATGCGCGACAAGACGGCGGTGGCGTTCTGCACCTACGCGCTCGACCCGGGTCGCACCCTGCAGACAATGACCGTCGCGCTCGAGTCGCTCGGTGCCCGGGTGCACGGGGGTCTCGCCATCAGGCGCAACCGCCTGGAGGAGCACTCCGAGGAACTCGCCGCGCGTCTCGTCGACACGGTCAGCCGCTCGGCGTGAGCCCGCGCAGGTCGATGTAGAGGGTCCTGCGGTTCTCCACGATCGGCCTCACGTCCCCGGGAGGGGCGAGGTCGTCGACGGCCAGTGTCCGCCCCTCGCAGTCGGTGAACTCCCGTGTGCCGCGAACGTGCTCGACGCGGCAGGTCGGGTCCCGGTCGGCGGGATGGCCGTACCGCACGATCCAGCCCGAGGCGGGGTCGTCACCGGTGTGGTCGAGGACGATGGAGCGCACGCCGTCGGTCCCCTTGAGGTCGGGGAAGAGGATCGGACCGTCCTCGGCCACCGACTCGGCCAGCGAGTCCACGCGACCCACCTCGAAGATGCGGTTCGACAGCACGTCCTCCGGCTCGGCCCGGGAGGTCATCACGCTGGCGGCCACCCACAGCCCGAGGAAGAAGAGGACGAAGAACGCCAGCCCCCCGAGCACGGGCACGACGGCGCGGGCGAGGGGGCTGCGCAGGCGGGGCGGAGGCTGCGGGGAGGGGGGCACGGCACCATTGTGGCGGGTTGGTGCTTCGGCTCCGCCACGGCGTAGGGTTTTCTGATTGTGAAGCGCCATTATCGGGTCATCGTCGCCAAACCGGGTCTCGACGGCCACGACCGCGGCGCCAAGACCATCACCCGCGCCCTGCGCGACCACGGTTTCGAGGTCATCTACACCGGTCTGCACCAGACCCCTGAGCAGATTGCCGAGACCGCCCTGCAGGAGGACGCCGACGCCGTCGGCCTGTCGCTCCTGTCGGGGGCGCACCTGACCCTCTTCCCCCGCGTCATGGAGGAACTGCGCACCCGCGACATGGGCGACATCCTCGTGTTCGGGGGCGGGGTCATCCCCGACGCCGACGCCCGCGCCCTGCGCGAGCAGGGTGTCGGCAACATCTTCGGCCCCGGCTCCTCGCTGAAGTCGATCTGCGCCTGGCTCGAGGAGTCCCTCGACCAGCGCGAACTCGTCAACTGACCACCCCCGAACCACGGAGAACGACATGGACCTTTTCGAGTACCAGGGCAAGCAGTACTTCGCCCGCTTCGGCATCCCGGTGTCTCCCGGCGGGGTGGCCGTCACCGTGGACGAGGCCGTCGCCGTCGCCGACGCCGCCGGTTACCCCGTCGTCGTCAAGGCGCAGGTGCAGGTGGGCGGTCGCGGCAAGGCCGGCGGCATCAAGCTGGCCGCCGACGCCGACGAGGTGCGCACGCACGCGGGGAACATCCTCGGCATGGACATCAAGGGCCATCTCGTCAAGCGGGTCTGGGTGGAGAACGCCTCCGACATCAAGGAGGAGTACTACGCGTCGTTCACCCTCGATCGCGCCGCCAAGAAGCACCTTCTCATGCTGTCGCGCGAGGGGGGAGTGGAGATCGAGGAGGTGGCCGCCAAGAACCCTGCCGCCATCCTCATGCTCCACGTCGATCCCGTGGACGGACTGACGCCCGCCGCCGCCGCCAAGGCCGCCGTGGACGCGAACATCCCCGAGGAGGCGCGCGCCGGCGTGGCCGACATCCTCGTGAAGCTCTACCGCTGCTTCGTCGAGGGCGATTGCGACCTCGCCGAGATCAACCCCCTCATCCTGAAGCCGACCGGTGAGGTGCACGCGCTGGACGCCAAGGTGAGCCTGGATGCCAACGCCGAGTTCCGTCACCCCGAGTGGGAGGAGTTCTCCGCCACGGTCGAACTCGACGCCCGCGAGAGGCTGGCCCGCGAGAAGGGCCTGCAGTACATCGGTCTCGACGGCACGGTGGGCATCATCGCCAACGGCGCGGGACTCGCCATGAGCACCCTCGACGTGGTCAATCAGGTGGGCGGCAGCGCGGCCAACTTCCTCGACATCGGCGGGGGCGCCAACGCCGACCTCATGGCGGCGGCGCTCGAGGTCATCAACTCCGACGGCAACGTCAGGAGCATCTTCGTGAACATCTTCGGCGGCATCACGCGCGGCGAGGAGGTGGCCAAGGGCATCGTCGAGGCGATGGGCCGGGTCGACCTGCGCGCCCCCATCGTCATCCGCCTCGACGGGACCAACGCCGCGGAGGGTCGTCGCATCCTCGCCGACGCCGGGATCCCCGAGTCGAAGCTCGTCAGCAAGCCCACCATGCTCGAGGCCGCCGAGACCGCGGTCGCGTTGGCGAAGTAAGGAAGCGACCGACATGGCAATTTTCGTCGATCAGAACACCAAGGTGCTCGTGCAGGGCCTCACGGGCGGACAGGGCCGTTACCACGGACTGCGCAACCGCGACTACGGCACGCAGGTCGTGGCCGGCGTGACGCCCGGCAAGGGCGGCTCGGACGTCGAGGGCGTGCCCGTCTTCGACACCGTGGCCGACGCCGTGAAGGCCACCGGCGCCACCGCGTCGTTCATCGCCGTCCCCCCGAAGGCCGCCCCGGCGGCCATCCTCGAGGCGGCCGCGGCCGGCATCGGCTTCATCGTGTGCATCACCGAGGGCATCCCGGCCCAGGACGAGGCCCGCACGTACAACACCCTCGTGAGGGACCATCCGGGCACGCGCCTTCTCGGGCCGAACTGTCCCGGAATCATCAGCCCCGGCAAGTGCAACATCGGGATCACCGCCGGCGAGATCGCCGAACCGCCCACCGCGACCGGACCCAACGTCGGAATCGTGTCGCGCTCGGGAACGCTCACCTACCAGGCGCTCTACGAACTGAAGCAGCGCGGCATCGGCGTGTCGACCTGCGTCGGCATCGGCGGGGACCCCGTGCCCGGGACCTCGTTCATCGACTGCCTGCGCGAGTTCCAGGCCGATCCCGAGACCCACGCCATCATCATGATCGGCGAGATCGGCGGATCGGCCGAGGAGGAAGCGGCCGAGTTCATCCGGGCCAGCGTCACGAAGCCCATGTCGGCCTACATAGCCGGAGTCACCGCGCCGCCCGGAAAGAAGATGGGTCATGCCGGTGCCATCGTCTCGGGCGGCAAGGGGACGGCCAAGGGCAAGATGGACGCCCTGCGCGCCGCCGGCGTGAAGGTGGGACAGAACCCCACCGAGGCCGGGTCGCTCATGGCCGACATCGTCGCCGGACTGCGCTGAGTGCCGCGGGCCCTTCTCTCCGTCCACGACAAGAGCGGCATCGCCGCGTTCGCCGTCCGCCTCGTGGAACTGGGGTGGACGATCGTTGCGAGCGGGGGCACGGCCGCCCACCTGCGTGACGCGGGCGTCGAGTCGACCGACACCGCCGACATCACCGGATTCCCACCGATCCTCGGCCACAGGGTGGTGACCCTGCACCCGGCGGTCCACGGGGGCATCCTCGCCGACACCTCCGACGACTCGCACCGCGCCGACCTGGAGACGCACGGAATCGACGTCTTCGACCTCGTCGTGGTCAACCTGTATCCGTTCGGTCGCGCACCCGGCACCGAGATGATCGACATCGGCGGACCGGCCCTCGTGCGCGCCGCCGCCAAGAACCACGCGCGGGTCACGGTCGTCGTCGACCCGAACGACTATGACGACGTCGCCGCGATGATCGCCGAGGGAGGGCCGGGACCGCGTGAACGCCGGCGCCTCGCGCGCAAGGCCTTCGGCACGACCAGCGCGTACGACGCGGGTATCGCCGCCTGGCTCGACGAGGAGACGGCAGAGCCGGGGCGCGGCGCCGTGCCGCCCTTCCTCACGTTGGTCGCGGAGCGCGCCGAGGTGCTGCGCTACGGCGAGAACCCGCACCAGGTCGGCGCTCGCTACCGGCTACCCGGGGTGGAGAGCTGGTGGGACTCGGCGGTGCAGTGGCAGGGTCGCGACCTCTCGTATCTCAACGTGCTGGATGCCGAGGCCGCATGGCGCCTCGTGAACCGCCTCGAAGGTCCGGCAGCGGTGATCGTCAAGCACGCCAATCCGTGCGGGGCGGCGGTGGCGGGAACCATCGCCGCGGCCCATGCCGCGGCCCTCGGGGCCGATCCCGTGAGCGCGTTCGGCGGAATCGTCGCCGTCAATGGCGAGGTCGACGAGGCGACGGCGCGCGCCATCGCCGGGGTCTTCACCGAGGTGGTCGTGGCCCCGTCCTTCAG
Source organism: uncultured Bifidobacterium sp. (assembly GCA_964608285.1). Taxonomy (GTDB): domain Bacteria; phylum Actinomycetota; class Acidimicrobiia; order Acidimicrobiales; family Ilumatobacteraceae; genus UBA2093. The sequence goes on along the minus strand of CAZSNB010000007.1, from coordinate 4,567 downwards.
CGCGGCCGCACTCGAGGTGCTGGCCGAACGCGGCGCCCTGCGCCTCCTCGAGGCCCGCTCGCCCTTCGGGGCGATGGGCATCGACGTGCGCAGCATCGACGGCGGTCTCCTCGTGCAGTCGGTCGACGAGCAGGACGATCCCCTCGACGGGTTCACCGTCCCCACGGAACGCGCTCCCGACGACGCCGAGTGGACGTCGCTGCTCATGGCCTGGCAGACGGTCGCGGCGACGTGGAGCAATGCCGTCAGCATCGTCGCCGACCGCGTGCTGGTGGGGAACTGCGGTGGCCAGCCCAACAGGGTGGACGCGGCGCGCATCGCGGCGCAGCGGGCGGGGGATCGGGCGCGGGGCGCGGTGGCGGCCAGCGACGCCTTCCTCCCGTTCGCCGACACGGTGCAGGTGCTCGCGGAGGCCGGCGTCTCCGCCCTCATCCAACCGGGGGGCAGCGTGCGCGACGCGGAATCGATCGCCGCCGCCGACGCCGCCGGGATGGCGATGGTCTTCACGGGCACCCGCCACTTCCGCCACTGACCGCGCACGGTCGGCCCCGAGCGGGCACCGTAGGATGGGCGACCATGGCACGCATCGGGGACCTGCTCCGGGAGGGCAGGACCTTCTCCTTCGAGTTCTCCCCGCCCCGGTCGGCCGCCGCGACTCTCTCGCTCGGTCGCACCATCGCCGAACTCGAGCCTCTGGCGCCCTCCTTCGTCTCGGTCACCTACGGCGCGGGGGGCAGCACCCGTGAGTTCACCCGGGACACCGTCCTGTGGGTGCGCCGCGAGACGGCAATCCCTCCCATGGCCCATCTCACCTGCGTCGGTCACACCCGCGACGAGATCGAGTCCCTCATCTCGGTCTACGTCGAGGCCGGGGTGGAGAACGTCCTGGCCCTCGCCGGAGACCCGCCCGTCGACGGCGGACCGCCGGTCGCCAGCGACTACGCGCGGGCCGTCGACCTCGTGGCCCACCTGCGGGAGATCGCCGATCTCTCCGTCGGCGTCGCGGCCCATCCCGAGGGCCACCCCCGTTCACCCGACCTCGCCACCGACCGCCGCCACCTCGCCACCAAACTGGCCGCCGCCGACTTCGCGGTCACCCAGTTCTTCTTCGAGGCCTCCCAGTGGATCTCGCTCGTCGAGGACCTCGCCGCGCTCGGCGTGGACAAGCCGGTGATCCCGGGGATCATGCCGGTGACGAACATCGGGCAGGTGCGACGCATGGCGGAACTCTCCGGAGCCGAGTTCCCCGCCTGGTTGGCGACGCGACTGGAGGAGGCCTCGGGACCCGACGAGGTGCGCCGCATCGGGGTCGAGGTCGCGACGCAACTGTGCGCCGACTTGCTCGCCGCCGGTGCGCCCGGACTGCACTTCTACACGCTCAACAAGTCGACGGCGACGCGCGAGATCTACGCGCACCTGGGACTGCCCGTCGCGTGACCCGGGGGACGATGCCGTGTATCCCGTGACGCCCCCGCGAGGAATCCCCGCCGTGCGTCCCGTGCCCCCGGAACGCTCCGGCCCGGTGCCACGACGCGAACCGGTCGACCGGTCCGGCCCCGTGGACCGGTCCGGTCCGGTGGAGGGTCGTCGGTGGGGCGGTCCCCCGGGCGGGGGCACCCCGACATGGGGAACGCGACGCGGCCCGACGGTTCCCTACATCCCGGCCCTCGACGGTCTGCGCGCGCTCGCCGTCGTCGCGGTCATCCTCTATCACGCCAACCCGTCATGGTTGGGCGGGGGTTTCCTCGGGGTCGAGGTGTTCTTCGTCATCTCGGGTTACCTCATCACGCTCCTGCTCGTCGCCGAGCACGAGCGCTCCGGCACCGTCTCGCTGGGGAATTTCTGGCGCCGGCGCGCCCGGCGATTGCTGCCGGCGCTCGTCGTGCTGATGCTCGGCATCGTCCTCTGGTCGGCCCTCTTCGATCCGGACCGCCTCGGCATGCTGCGCGGCGACGTGGTGTCGGGACTGGCCTACGGCGCCAACTGGTTCCAGGTGTGGACCGGGTCGTCGTACACGTCCGCCTCGGCCTTCGCTCCGCTGCGGCACCTCTGGTCGCTCGCCGTCGAGGAGCAGTTCTACGTCTTCTGGCCCGTCGTGATGTTCGCCATCCTGCGGCGCGTGCGTCCGTCCGGTCAACCGGTGGTGGGGCTGTGGTTCGGCGGTGTGGCCCTCCTGGTCACCGCCGTCAACGCCGTGCTCTTCGTGCCCGGTCGGGCCATCGACCCGGTCGAGACTCCGGACAAGTACATCTCGCTCCTCGGTCGCGAGGTGCTGCGCACGGACCTCATCTATCTCTCCACGCCCACGCGCATGAGCGGACTGCTGCTCGGGGCCGGACTCGCCATGCTGTGGCGGCCCTGGAAACTGTCGCGCGGCCGCGTCGTGCAGGCGACCGGCACGATCGATCTCGTGGGGGTGGCCGGCATCGCGATGCTGGCCTTCCTGGCCAGTTGGCTGCACATGACGCGCATGGTCACCGACGTCGGGGCCGTCCCGGTCGACTTCCTCTACCGCGGTGGACTGCTGGTGACGGGACTCGCGACCCTCGCCGTCATCGCCGCGGTGACGAATCCGGCGTCGCTGCTCGGCCGTTACGTGCTCGGCAATCCCGTGTTCGTGTGGATCGGGACGCGGTCCTACGGCCTCTACCTCTACCACTGGACCGTGTTCCAGGTCTTCCGCACCAACGCCGGCAACGCCCTGACGGGACGCGAGTTCGTGGGGTGCATGCTCATCTCCGGCGGTCTCACCGAGCTGTCGTACCGCTTCGTGGAGAAGCCGGTTCGCGACGGTCGTGCCGCCGAGATGTTCCGCGGTCTGCGGGCCGCGGGCGGGCAGTCGCTCGCCCCGCTCATGGTGGCCGGGCTCGTCCTGCTCGTGCCGGCGTGGGCGGTGGCGCGCATGACCACGGCAGAGGTGATCCCGGACGACATCACCGCCGTCCTCGACGCCAACGAGACGACGGTGCCGAGCACCCTCCCCGGCGCGACCACCACGACCGATCCGGCCGCCAAGGTGGACGTGTTCGCCATCGGGGACTCCGTCATGCTCGGGGCCTCCAGACGTCTCACCGAGCAGGGCATCACGGTCGATGCCCGTCGCGACCGGCAGTTCTTCGACGCCCTGCAGAGCTTCAACTATCTCAAGGCGCGCAACTCCTTCGGCAGTGCCGTCGTCATCCATCTCGGGACCAACGGCCCGACGAGCGCCGAGGCCATCGAACGCGTCTTCGAGCCGCTCAAGGAGGTTCCGCGTGTCGTCGTGGTGAACCTGCAGGTTCCCTCGGCCGGGGACAAGGGGTACATCGAGGCCAACAACACCCTCTTCGCCGGACTGCGCGACATCTACCCGAACGTGAGGGTGCTCGACTGGAAGAAGATCTCGGCCGGCAGGACGACGTGGTTCGCCTCCGACGGTTTCCATCTCACCTCCGAGGGAGCGGCGTACTACGTGGATTACGTGTTGCGGGCCCTCGACCGGCCCCGTCCACCGATCGTCTTCTCCACCACCACGACGACGACCGAGGGATAGCGGGGTTTCCGGCGTCCTCGCCGGCACGCCTACTGTGGGGGACATGACCACCCCCGTCCGCATCGCCGTCACCGGGGCTGCCGGCCAGATCGGCTACAGCCTCCTCTTCCGCATCGCCTCCGGCGCCGTCTACGGCCCCGACACCCCCGTGCACCTGCAGCTGCTCGAGATCACCCCGGCTCTCGGGGCCCTCGAGGGCGTGCGCATGGAACTGGACGACTGCGCGTTCCCGCTGCTCGCCGGCATCACCTGCACCGACGACGCCGAGGTGGCCTTCGGGGACGCCGACGCCGCGTTCCTCGTCGGGGCCATGCCGCGCAAGGACGGCATGGAGCGGGGCGATCTGCTGAGCGCCAACGGGGGAATCTTCAAGCCCCAGGGGCGCGCCCTCGCCGCAGCGGCCAAGCGCGACGTGAAGGTGCTGGTCGTGGGCAACCCCGCCAACACGAACGCCCTCATCGCCATGAACAACGCCGCGGGTCTCGACCCCCGGCGGTTCACGGCCATGACCCGTCTCGACCACAACCGGGCCATCAGCCAGTTGGCGACCCGCACCGGGCGCCCCGTCACCGACATCACGAACATGACCATCTGGGGCAACCACTCGAGCACCCAGTATCCGGACCTGTTCCGGGCCAGGGTCGGCGGCCGCATCGCCGCCGAGGTCGTGAACGACCAGGCGTGGCTGGACGGGGAATACATCCCCACCGTGGCCAAGCGCGGTGCAGCGATCATCAAGGCGCGCGGCTCGTCGTCGGCGGCCTCGGCGGCCAACGCGGCGATCGACCACGTGCGTGACTGGGTGCGGGGCACCCCGTCCGGCGACTGGGTGTCGATGGCCGTTCCCTCCGACGGTTCCTACGGCGTGCCCGAGGGTCTCATCTCCTCGTTCCCCTGCACGTGTGCGGGCGGGGAGTGGAACATCGTCCAGGGTCTCGAGCTCGACGAGTACAGCCGAGCCCGGATCGACGCCTCGGTCGCGGAACTGGTGGAGGAGCGCGACGAGGTGAGGAAGCTCGGCCTCATCTAGACCGC
>CAZSNB010000006.1:0-93560 GCA_964608285.1 uncultured Bifidobacterium sp. | reverse complement strand
CCGTTGCGCTGGGCCTCGGCCACGACGTGCATGGCGAGGGTGGACTTGCCCGAGGACTCCGGGCCGTAGATCTCGACCACGCGGCCGCGGGGCAGACCCCCGACGCCGAGGGCGAGGTCGAGGGGCAGGGCTCCGGTGGGGATGGCCTCGATGGCCATGGACCCCTTCTCGCCCATCCGCATGATGGACCCCTTGCCGAACTGCTTGTCGATCTGGGCGAGGGCCGCTTCGATGGCCTTGTCGCGCTCCGGGCTCGGTGTGCTCATTTTTCTGTGCCTTTCTGGTGTGTTCCCGCCCCCTGGGAGGGAACGACGGACTGTAGGGATGGGGTGTGCGTACGAACGACAGCAGTGTATTTACGAACACCTGTTCGGTCAAGCATTTCCCGGGGACCCCGGGATGGGGCCGATCGGGGCACATGTGGCCCGTTCCGGGGCCGGGGAGGCAGGAAACCGGGCTCTAGCGGGCGGATGACCGCACGGACAGCCAGGCGCGGGCCGCGGCCAGGTCGTCCTCCGAGGGGGCCCGGATGAACAGATCCACCGCGAACCACACCGAATAGGTGAGGGGATATCCGAGGACGGGGACCGCCACGGCGAGCACACCAGCCACGACCAGCAGGGGCACGAGACCCACTCCGAACAGGACCGAGAACACCATCCAGGCGATGATCGAGCCGAAGGTGAGGAAGACCCCCATCGTGGCGGCCCCGAGTTCGAAGCCCTCGTAGCCCCTCTCCCACTGCAACCCGCAGGTCTGGCACTGGGGATGCTTGCCGTACCAGGAGCTGAAGAATCCCCGGCGGCCGCCGCACCAGGCGCAGCGCCGCGCAAGACCGCGGAGGATCATCCGGGGAAGTGCCGGCCGCTTCCGATCATGAACGGAGTTCTGCGACGAATTCATCGAAGACGGAAGCGTAGCGCAGTGCGTCATCCTCGGAATGCGCGACCGAGATGAGCCACTGCTCGTCGAGCCCCGGGGGCAGAAGGATTCCGCGGTTGATGCCGTGCATCCACTGGGCGAACGCCAGGTCGAAGTCCGTGGCCTTGTAATCGCGGTAGTTGCGGATCGGTTCCTCGGCCCACGTGACGCATCCCTTGGCACCGAATTCGACGGTGTGGGCCGGCAGTCCCGCGGCGTCGATGATGTCCTGACAGGCCCGCACCAGGCGAGCGTTGCGGGCCACGGTGTCGGCCGTCACCTCGGGGGTGCACACGTCGGCGAGCACCGCGCGGGTGGCGGCCATGACGAGGGGATTGCCGTTGTAGGTGCCGAGGTGCAGCACCCGGCCGGCGGTGATCTGATCCATGCACTCGACCGTCCCGCCGAACGCGCCGACCGGGAGTCCCCCGCCGATGCTCTTGGCGAGACAGACGAGGTCGGGCTGGACGCCGAAGAATCCCGTCGCTCCGGACCATCCGGCCGTGATGCCGGTCTTGACCTCGTCGAAGATGAGGAGCGTCCCGTGGCGACGGGTGATCTCGCGCACCGCTTCGAGGTAGCCCGGCTGGGGCATGCAGATGCCGATGTTCTCCATCACGGGTTCGACGATGAAGGCGGCCACGTCGCCGCCCGCGAGAGCCCTGTCCAGTGCCTCGGGGTCGTTGTACGGGATGACGATGGTGTCGGCGAGCACGGCCCGGGTGATGCCCGCCGTGGACGGGACCGGCACCGGGGCGTGCGCCGGGCCGGCGGCGTCGAGCGGCGGCTTCATCGAGATCATGACCTCGTCGTGGTGGCCGTGGTAGCCGCCCTCCACCTTGACGATGCGCTCCCGGCCGGTGACCCCGCGGGCGACGCGGATGGCGTCCATCGTCGCCTCAGTTCCCGAGTTCGTGAACCGCCACATCGGCAGGCCGTAGCGCTCGGCGAGCAGTTCGGCCACGTCGGCGTTCATCTCGCAGGGGGTGACGAAGAGAGTGCCGTTGTCCAGCTGTTCCTCCACGGCCCGGCGCACCACGGGATTGACGTGGCCGGCGAAGAGGGCGCCGAAGCCCATGTCGTAGTCCACGTAGCGGTTCCCGTCGACGTCCTCCATCCAGGCGTCCCGCGCGCTGCGCACGACGATGGGATGGGGGTCGTAGGCCTGGAAACTGGAGGGCACCCCGAGGGGGAGCACCTTCCTCGCCCGGGCGTTGGCCCTCTGGGAGCCCGCGGTCCGCTCGGCGTACACCTGCAGTTCCCGCTTCGTGACTTCTCTGGCCTTGTCGGCCAGTCTGGTGCGCAACGCGTGGTTCGTTGCCGACATTGGTATCACCCCGATTGACGGTCGCGCCCAGCCTACTCGGGCGGCGTCCGCGGCCGACCGACCCGGGAGTTGGGTCGCCCTCGCGCCCGTGGCAGACTGACGATCCACTTGGTGGGCGTAGCTCAGCTCGGTTAGAGCGCCAGGTTGTGGCCCTGGAGGTCGGGGGTTCAAGTCCCCTCGCTCACCCCAATCCGGGCCGGCATCGATTCACGTCGGTGCCGGCCGCGGACCGTCCTCGCTCGGAGCCGATGACGCCCGCCGTTGGTGGGAATCGATGTCGGCGACCTAGTGTGTGGGGCGCGCGCCTTTAGCTCAGTTGGTAGAGCAACGGACTCTTAATCCGCAGGTCCTGGGTTCGAGCCCCAGAGGGCGCACCACGGCACGATCGGCCGATCATTCGGGTCGGATCGGTCCGATTCGGCGCGGTTCAGAGGGTGAACGCCGTGACCACCTCGACGTGGTGGGTCTCGGGGAAGATGTCGAGGACCTCCATCTCGGCGAGTGAGTACCCCGCATCGACGAGGAGGCGGGCATCCCGGGCCGCCGACACCGGATCGCAGCTGACGAGCACCAGGTGCGGGGCTCCCGTGGCCACGAGTGCGCCGACCCCCTTCTTGCCGAGTCCCTGTCGGGCGGGATCGGCCACGACGACATCGGCCGGCGTCGGGTCCCAGTGCTCCATCTCGGCCTGCTCGATGATGGCGGCGTGGTCGGTCAGGTTCCGCACCGCGTCCCGACAGGCGTGGGGGTTCGACTCGACGAGCATCACGTCGTCGAAACGGTCGGACAGGCACACCGCGAACAGGCCCACTCCCCCGTAGGCATCCAGCAGACGACCCCCGCGGGCACCGATCGCGTCGAGACGCCGACGCACGGAATCGACGATGAGTTCGGCCGCCTCCGGTGACGACTGGAAGAACGAGCCCATCGACACCTCGAAGACGGCCCCGTCCACCGTCTCGCGCACCCGCGCCTTGGCGCCGGTCCGCAGACCCTGGGGAAGGTCGGTCGCCGGGGAGCCCTCGTGGAACCACGCCGCGCGGTCACCCGATCGGGCCCCCACGCGCAGACTGACCTCGCCCGCTCCCTCGAGAAGAGGCCGCGCCAGCAACTCGTTGACGAGGTCATGGGCGACCGGACACCGATCGAGGGGGACCACATCGTGGGAGTGGGCCGACCGGAACCCGATGCCCGACCCGGTCGAGGCCACGCGCACGCTGGTGCGGCGGGCCTCCTCGGCCACACGGCGCAACGGGGGGTCGACGCTCATCTTGGCGGTGCGCTCGAATGCCTCCCTCACGATGGCCACCTTGGCCTGGCCCTGGATCCGGCGCTCGATGTGCTGCCAGTCGCATCCTCCGCAGCCGTCGGCCACGCGGGGGCACGGCGGCTCGCGTCGCTGCGGGACCGGCTCGACCACGCGCACCACCCGGGTGCGCGCATAGTCCCGCTGGGTCTCCATGACCTCGATGTCCACGAGCTCGCCCGTCAGGACACCGGGCACGAACACGACCCGACCGTCGGCCATCCGGGCCAGCCCCTCTCCACCGGCAACGAGTTTCTCGATCCTCACCGCACCGGACGCATCCACCGAGACAGCGTACGTCGGGCCGGTCCCCACGGTGCGCACGACTAGGGTGAACCCGTGTCGCTTCCCGTGATGATCGCGCCCTCGGTCCTGCCCGCGGACTTCTCGCGGCTCGGCGACGAGGTCCGCGCGCTCGAGGAGGCCGGCGTCGACCTCATCCAGTGGGACGTGATGGACGGCCAGTTCGTGCCCAACCTCACGTTCGGACCGGACGTCATCGCCGCCGCCCGACCGCACACGTCGCTCCCGTTCGAGGCCCATCTCATGGTGCTCACCCCGGACGTGATGGCGGCCCGCTACGTCGAGGCCGGCTGCCAGCGGTTGATCGTGCACGCCGAGACCTGCACCCATCTCCACCGGACGTTGGAGAACATCCGCTCCCTCGGCGCGACCGCGGCCGTCGCCCTCAACCCGGCCACCCCCGCCGCGACGGTGGCCCACGTCCTCGACCTCGTCGACATGGTCCTGGTGATGACCGTGAACCCCGGCTTCGGGGGCCAGGCCTACATCGCCACGATGGAGCCCAAGATCCGCGAGGTGCGCTCCATGATCGACGACGCCGGTCTGTCCGACACCGTGCACCTCGAGGTGGACGGGGGCATCTCACCCGCCACCATCGGCGGGGCCGCGGCGGCCGGCGCCAACGTGCTCATCGCCGGCAGCGCCCTGTACCGCGACCCCCTCGGCCTCGGACATGCCGTCGCCGAACTGCGCGCCCTCGCTCTCGCCGCCTCGGCGGCCTGAGTCAGCGCGTCCCGCCGCGACGCCAGCGGACGGCCGCGAGCAGGCCCGCGACCACGACCACGGGCGGCACCACGAGCACGGCGAGGAGGAGCACCCGGGCATCGGACAGCCCGACGAGGATCCCGGTGTCCACGCTCGTGCCGTCGGGCCGCAGGGTGCGGGCCGGCTGTTCGAACTCGGGGCACGTCTCCCGCGACCCGGCGAGTTCGGCCCCCCCGAAGAGGTCCGGTGAGTCCCGGACCGTGGAGGTGAGGGCGAGGGTGACCGGGTCGGAGGCGGTGCCGACGATGTAGGTCTCGCCGGTCTCGAGGAACCGCACGTCCGTGCCGTAGGACACGCGCAGTTCGGTGCCCACCGAGGCGGCATCGAGTGCGCCCGCCCGCACCTGCTGCACCGTGAAGATGCCCGCCGATCCCTCCGTCCGCTCGAGGCGTCCGACGAATACGGCGAACCACGCCGGCGGCCCGGGACATCCCTCGGGCACGGTCGTCACGGCGGACGGCAGGGACGAGGTGGTCGTCGTGGGTGCCGAAGTGGTGGTCGTGGTGGTGGGCACGGTGTCGCCGGTCTGGGCCGAAAGACCGGCGGGCAGGACGCCGAAGGTCAGTCCTGCTCCCGCAGAGACGAGGAGCAGAATGCGCCGCGACATCGTCTCCACGCTATCCGTGGCGCCGCCCGCACCCGTGGCGATACTGGGGGCATGGGATTCAACCCGCACCGTCGTCGGGTGACCCGCAGCACCGACGCCTGGTTCGTGGCGTCGGCCGTCGTCGTCTGTGCGGCTCTCCTCGCCTGGGCCTTCTTCGGCTGACACCGTGGCGCGCGACATCTGGGACGGGGCGTTCGGGGAGATCGAGGTGCGCCGGATACAGCCGTACGAGGCGCGAAAGTCCTACGTCTGTCCCGGGTGCGAACGCGGGATCCCGCCGGGCACGGGCCACCTCGTCGCGGTGCCCCGCGACGCCCCCGACCTGCGACGTCACTGGCACCGCGCCTGCTGGGAACGGCGTTCGCGCACCACGGACTGACGCTCAGAACGCGTCGAGATGCATCTCGAGCGTGGTGCCGAGCACGCACGCGAGGTCGAAGCGCACCTCGAGGGGCCCCTTCTCCCCCAGCGAGCGGACGTAGGCCATGCCCGCGCGGCGCACGCGGGACTGCTTCAGCGGGGTGAGCGCGTCGGCGGGCGATCCGAAGGCGTCCGTGGCGCGCGCCTTGACCTCGCACACCGCCAGCAGGCGACCCGATCGGGCGACGACGTCGAGTTCGCCCCCGCGCACCGTCCAGTTGCGGGCGACGACGACGAATCCCCGGGAGACGTACCAGCGGGCGACGAGGTCCTCGGCCCAGCGGGCGCGCGCGAGACGCCGGGCCGCTAGATCGCTTCGGGCGCGATGATCGCGTCCGACGGGAGTTCCTCGACGTTGACGTCCTTGAAACTCAGGACCCTCACCGCGGGGATGAATCGGGTCTTGCGGTACATGTCCCACACCCATGCGTCGGTCATCTCCACCTCGATGAGGGGCCGCGCCGGATCGCCGGTCACGGCGACCCTCACGTCGTTGGCCAGGTAGAACCGGCGCTCGGTCTCCACGGCGTAGCGGAACATGCCCACCACGTCCTGGTACTCCTGCGCGAGCTTGAACTCCCGCTCTGCCTCGAAATCCTCGAGGTCGTCGGTGTTCACCGCCGGGCCGGGTGCCTCAGGACTCGCGCTTCTCGCGAATCTTGGCGGCCTTGCCGACGCGGTCGCGGAGGTAGTACAGCTTGGCGCGGCGGACGTCGCCGTGCTTGACCACCTCGATGCGGGCCACCGACGGGCTGTGCAGGGGGAACGTGCGCTCCACCCCGACGCCGTAACTCACCTTGCGCACGGTGTACGTCTCGGCGATGCCGGAGCCGCGGATGGCGATGACGTCGCCCTGGAAGACCTGGATGCGCTCCTTGCCCGACTCGACGACGCGCACATGGACCTTCACCTCGTCGCCGGGGAGCAGGGCGGGAACGTCGTCGCGCTTGTTCGGGTTGTCAACGATGTCGGTGGTCTTCATGGGGTGTCCTTCGCGCGACGTGTGTGCGGCCGGCAGGCCGTGGATGGGCCCTCAAGGGCCGAAGGGAGAAGGATACGAGACGGGATCGGTGCCTTCCAACAGGCGCTTTTCCTCGTCGCTCAGCCCCCCGCGGGCCTCGATGAGGTCGGGACGGCGCGCCAGGGTCCGGGCCAGCGCCTGGGCCCGTCGCCAGGACTCGATGCGGGCATGGTCGCCGGAGCGGAGCACCTCGGGCACCTCCCAGCCCCGGTAGTCGGCGGGTCGGGTCCACTGGGGCTCCTCGAGCAGTCCCGTCGCCCCGAAGCTCTCCGTGACGGGGGACTCGGCGTTGCCCATGACCCCGGGGACGAGTCGGGTCACCGCCTCGATGACGAGGCACGCGGCCACCTCCCCGCCCGCCAGCACCACGTCCCCCACGGAGACCTCGTGGTCGACGAGGTGCTCGCGCACCCGGTGGTCGACACCCTCGTAGCGGCCGCACAGCAGGCTGAAGCCTCGCCCGGCGGCGAGTCGCGAGGCCATGGACTGGTCGAACCGGTCGCCGCCCGGCCCGAGGAGCAACAGGGGGCGCGGAGGGTCGGCCGCCTCGACCGCCTCGAAGATCGGCTCGGGGCGCATGAGCATCCCCGCACCTCCGCCGAAGGGCGCGTCGTCCACCGTGCGATGGGCATCGACGGCGTGCTCACGGATGTCGTGGCAGCGCAGGTCGACCGCGCCGTCCGCGCGGGCCCGTCCGAGGAGGCTGTGCGCGCAGAACCCCTCGACCATCGCCGGGAAGAGGGTGAAGACGTCGATGCGCAGCGACGAGGTGCGAGCGATTCCGGTCATGCGGGGTCGAAGAGTCCCTCGGGAGGGTCGATGACGACGGTTCCCCCGACGCACGAGACGACGAAGGTGGCCGGAACGAGTGCTCCGTCCTCCAGTTCGAGGATGTCATGGGCCGGATTGTCGATGACCGAGACGCACCGCCCCCGATCGACCCCCGACACCTCGATCACCCGGGACCCGATGAGTTCGTGCACCCAGATGCCCTCGCCGGTGTCGATCGGGGCGGCCCACAGAACCTTGTTCACGAGACGCTCGGCGCCCGTCCTGTCGTCCACGCCCTCGAAGTGCACGACGAAGCGTTCCTTCTGCGGCCGGATGGAGGCGATGACGATCGTCTCGGTCGCTCCGGCGGTCGTGACGACGAATCCGGCCCCGACGCGGCGACGTTCCTCGACGTCGCTCGTGAAGGAGACGAGCAGGTCGCCCTTGACGCCGTGGGGACGTCCTATGCGTCCGATCTCCAGCAGCCCGGTCGGAGCGGGGTCGCGGGTCACCGGCTCAGTCGTCGACGAAATCGACGTCGACCTCGACGTCGTCGTTCACCGCTGCGGCCCGCACCACGGTGCGGATGCTCTGGGCGGTGCGACCGCGACGGCCGATCACGCGACCGAGGTCGCCGGGGCCGACCCGGACCTCGAGGAGGATCTTGTCGCCCTTGCCCGGGGACGACGACACCGAGACGGCGTCGGCGTCATCGACGATGCTGCGCACGATGTGCTCGAGGACCGCGACAGCGGTCGGTGCGTCCTCGGTGTTGTGGTCGCGGTCCGACACGACGGTCACTTCGACTTGGCCGACGTGAACTGGGCCCAGGCGCCGCTGATCTCCAGCAGCTTGCGCACGCGCTCGGTGGGCTGGGCCCCCTTGAGCAGCCATGCCACGGCCTTGTCGTTGTCGATCGTGAGCTGCGACGGCTCGGTGCGGGGGTTGTACTGACCGAGGATCTCGATGAAGCGGCCGTCGCGGGCGCGTCGGGAGTCGGCGGCGATGACGCGGTATTGGGGTTGCTTGGTCTTTCCGACTCGGGTGAGGCGCAACTTGACTGCCATGTGATGGATTCTCCTGGGAAGGCCCGGGGGGAAGGACCCCGGTGTCTCGGACTGTCTGAGGCTATCGGTGGGCGAGGTCGGGCCCCAACGGGCCCGCCGGGACGGGTCCCGGCCGCTAGCGCCCGAAACCCGGGGGAAGAGCCTGCCCACCGAGCATGCCCTCGAGTTCGCGCATGGCCCCCTTCTTGCCGCCCTTGCCGGAGGCGAGGGCCCCCATGCGCTTCATCATCTTCTGCATCTCGGTGAACTGCTTGAGGAGCCTGTTGACGTCGCTCACCTGGGTGCCGCTCCCCTTGGCGATGCGCGCGCGACGACTGCCGTTGATGACGGAGGGATCCCGGCGCTCCTCCTTGGTCATCGACCGGATGATCGCCTCGGTCGTGCGCAGGACGTCGTCGCCGATGCCGGCGTTCTTCAGGTCCTTCGGGACGCCGGGCAGCATCCCGAGCACGCCCGAGATCGGGCCCATCTTCTTCACCTGCTGCAACTGCTCCAGGAAGTCGTCGAGGGTGAACTGCCCTTCCATGAGCCGGGCGGCGGCCTCTTCGGCCTTGTCCTTCTCGAAGGCCTGTTCGGCCTGCTCGATGAGCGTGAGGACGTCGCCCATCCCGAGGATGCGTCCCGCCATGCGGTCGGGATGGAACTGCTCGAAGGCATCGATGCGCTCACCGGTGGCGGCGAAGGCGATGGGGCGTCCGATGACCGACTTGACGGACAGGGCCGCACCGCCGCGCGCGTCACCGTCGAGTTTGGAGAGGATGACGCCGTCGACATCGAGCCGGGAGTGGAAGGCCTCGGCCACACCGACCGCGTCCTGACCCGTCATCGCGTCGACGACGAGGAAGGTGTAGTCGGGGGACACCGCGCGCGAGATGTCGGCCACCTGGCGCATCATCTCCTCGTCCACCGAGAGGCGTCCGGCCGTGTCGACGATGAGCACGTCCTTGCCGAGCCTCTTGGCCTCCTTGAGGCCCTTCTTCGCGGTGGAGACGGGATCGCCCGGCTCGCTGAAGACCGGCACCCCGATCTGGGCACCCAGGGTCCTCAGCTGCTCGACCGCGGCGGGACGCTGGAGGTCGGCGCCCACGAGCAGCGGCTGGCGCCCCTGCGCCCGGAACCATCGTGCGAGCTTGGCCGCGCTCGTGGTCTTGCCGGATCCCTGCAGACCCGCCATGAGCACCACCGTCGGCGGCGAGGAGGCATAGGTGATGCGCAGCGTCTCGCCTCCGAGCATGGCGACGAGCTCGGCATTGACGATCTTGACGATCTGCTGCCCCGGGTCGAGCACCTCGGACAGGCGCGCCCCCACCGCGGCGTCTCGGATGCGCCCGACCACGTCGCGGACCACCTGCACGCTCACGTCGGCGTCGAGCAACGCCGTGCGGATCTCGGCCAGCACCTCGTCGACGTCGTCCTCGGTGAGGCGACCCCGGCCGCGCACGCGGCCGAGGATGCCCTGGAGGCGGTCGCTCAGTGAATCGAACATGCGACGGCGAGGCTAGCGGGAGCCCTCCGGCCGCACCTTCGCCGCGTCAGCCGACGGTGACGCCGATGACGATGCCGTTCTCGACGACGAGGTTGACCCTGTTCTCGACATAGTCGGCGGTGAGCGGGAACTTCTCGCCGTCGCGCTCGGCGATGCGCACGATCCAGCCGTTGGCCTCGGCGTTGGACGCGGCGTCCTCCTCGGAGAGACCCACGAGCGTGGCCGCCGTCTCCTCGTCGATGAGCGGCGGCGGCTCGGGGACGTCGGTGGAGTCCGTGGGCGACGGCACGGTCGTGTCGGTCGGATCGGCGAAGCCGAGGTACTCGTCGACGATGGCGTACACGCTGCCGACGTCGCCGTCGGAGTTCGTGTAGATGTAGGCGGGCAGGAGCATGACGCGACCGTCCTCGAGCCAGGCGGCCATCAATCCGAGACGGGCCCCGGTGATCTCCACCACGATGGGCTCCATCGGCTCGACGGGCTCGACGGGCATCGGATCCACCGGCTTCTCATCGGGCGCCGGATCGTCGCCACCGTCGTCACCGGACGAGGAGCCCGAACCCGATCCCTCGGAGGGATCCACCGGCTCGATCTCCCCGATGGGGGCCTCCTTCGTCAGGGCACCGGCGATCTCCGCGATGTCGGCTCCTCCCACCAGGTCGGCCGAGCGGGTGGCGAACATCCAGGTGTCGAGACGGTCCACGGCCCCGGCCGTGTCGGCGAGGGGGTACGAACCGTTGGATCGGAACGAGACGAAGGTGCCGCTGGCGCTCGTCACCTCGGCGTCCTCACCGAAGGACATCCACCACATGTAGGAACTCTCGAGACCGCCGACGAGCCGGATGGCCTGCACCCAGGCCCCCCACGCGTCGCTGGTCGCTGACAGTTTCCATTCGGCGGGGTCCTCGCCGCCCGCCTCGAGGAGATCGCGCATCGCAGCCTCGGCCTCGGCGACGCTCGGCAGGTTCTCGGGCTTCGTCGGCTCGGGAATCTCCCCGCACGGGGCGGACAGTCCGGCGTCGTCGGAGGTCCCTGCATCGGGAGCAGGCTCGGCGCACCCGTTCGTCACGGTGCGCGAGAGCGACTCGGACGTGTAGGACCACCACACCTCCGAATCCGACACGTACATGTTCATGCCGCTCCACGTCTCGGGGTCGAGGCCGATCGTCCAATTCGCCCCGTCCTCCTCGTTGGACACGGGCTCGCCCTCGACACCGAGATGACCCGCCAGCGACGAGAGACGCCTCTTCGCGGTGGACAGCGACGGCGCCGTCACCTCCCATGCCTTGGCCTCGTCGCCGAGTGCGGGCAGGTCCCCCACCACCGTGTACTCGATCGACGGTCCCCACATGACGTCGGCGGACTCGGCGGCTCCGGCCGCGAGCTTGCTGGCGTCACGCCCCGTGCGGGCCAGGGTGAGGGCCTCGAGGCCGGATCCGCACGCCGAGAGCAACAGTGCGCCCGACCCGAGCAGGACGAGAGAGGAACGGAGGCGCGGCATCAGGGTTCTCCTTGATCGTGTCGACGGGGTGACCCGTCACCGGTACGAGAGTAGGACGCTCCTGGGGGGTCCGATGGTTCCCACCCTCATCCGAAAAGGGCCGCCACGTATGCCGCCGGGTCGAAGGGCGCGAGGTCGGTCGCGCCCTCGCCGAGGCCCACGAGCTTCACCGGAATGCCGAGCCCCGTCTCGATGGCGAAGACGATGCCGCCCTTGGCCGAACCGTCGAGCTTGGTGAGCACGACCCCGGTCAGGGTGGTGGCGGCGGCGAACTCGCGGGCCTGACTGAGGCCGTTCTGCCCGGTGGTGGCGTCCACCACGAGGAGCACCTCGGTGACCCGGCCGGGGGCCTTGTCGGCGACCCGGCGCACCTTGGCCAGTTCGTCCATGAGGTTCTTCTTGTTCTGCAGGCGCCCCGCGGTGTCGGCGAGCACCAGGTCCGCACCCCGTGCGGCCGCGCTCTGGATGGCATCGAACACCACCGATGCCGGATCTCCCCCCTCGGCGCCGCGCACGAAGGACGCGCCCGACCGGCCAGCCCACACCTCGAGCTGCTCCGCCGCGGCGGCCCGGAAGGTGTCACCCGCCGCGAGAACCACCGACCTGCCGGCCGCGACCTGCTGCACCGCGACCTTGCCGATGGTCGTGGTCTTTCCCACCCCGTTCACACCGACGAACATCCACGTCGTGGGTCTCTCGTCGGCGAGAGCCAGGGAACGGTCGGCGTCGCACAACGCCTCGGTCATCGCTGCACGCAACGCGACGATGACCTCGTCGGCGGAACGCAGGTCCCCCGCTGCCACCCTCTCGCGCAACGGCTCCAGCAGAGTCCGCGCGAGCCCGGCACCGATGTCGGCGCGAAGGAGCATCTCCTCGAGTTCCTCCCAGGTGCCCTCGTCGAGTCGACCGCGGGCCCGCAACGAGGAGAGCGCGGCGGCGAACACCGACCGGGTGCGCTCCGTGCGCGCCCCCAGGTCCGCGCCCGCGGTCCCCCGGCTCTCCGAACCCGGGGACCCATGGACCGTCGCCTCCCCGCGGGCCTCGGTGGCCGGCAGCGCGTCCGTCGCACGTCGCGCCAGGAACGCCCGTCGTCCGTACCACGCGACGACGAGCAGCAGGAAGGCGAGGATGAGGACGAGGCCGAGCCTCACGTCGCGCTCTCCTCGGCGGGTCTCTCCGTGACGATTCGGGAGGATCCGCCCGGCTGCATCGTCACGCCGATGAGGCTGTCCGCGGCCTCCATCGTGCGCTTCTGGTGGCTGACGATGATGAGCTGGGCCGAGCGACGGAACTCGGCGACGAGCGAGAGGAACCGGTGCAGGTTGACGTCGTCGAGGGCGGCCTCGACCTCGTCCATGACGTAGAAGGGTGACGGACGGCTGCGGAAGACCGCGAACAGGTAGGCGACGGCGGTGAGGGAGCGCTCGCCACCCGACAGGAGCGAGAGCTTCTTGAAGGTCTTGCCCGGGGGCTGGGCCTCGACGTCGATGCCCGTGTTGAGCAGGTCCTTCGGGTCGGTGAGCACGAGCCTTCCCTTGCCGCCGGGGAACAGCATGGCGAACAACTCGGTGAAATTGCGGGCCACGTCCTGGAACGCCTCGGCGAACACCGAGCGGATCTCCTCGTCGACCGCGGCTATGACCTGGGACAGTTCGCGGCGAGAACTGCGCACGTCGTTGAGTTGCTCCTCGTAGAACGCGAGCCGCTCCTGAAGTTCCGTGAACTCTTGCAGGGCGAGCGGATTGATGGGGCCCATCAGGCGGATCTCCCGTTCGAGGTCGCGGGCGCGGTCGGCGTGGGTCTTCCCCTCCGGAACATCCGGTGCCGGCGCGGCCTCGGCCGTGGCGGGCTCCACCTCGAGCTCCCGGCGCACGGCTTCCACCGCGGACTCCAGCCGCGTGCGGGACTCGGTCTCCTCGATCTCGATGCGGCGCTGACGCTCGCGCAACCCGTCGAGTTCGCGCTCGGACTCCTGACGCGAACGGCGCGCCGTATCGAGCCGGGCGAGCACCGCCTTCGTCTCGTCGCTCTGGCGCATGCGCTGGTCGCGGATCTCCCCGTGGCGGGCATCGAGCCGCGACCGTCGCGCGGACACGACGTCGGCGAGCCTCTGGAGCACGACGAGGGAGGCCTCGATGCGACGGCGACGCTCGGCGGCATCGCGGCGCGCATCGACGTCGGCACGCAGGCGGGTCTCGGTCTCGTCGAGCCGTTGACGCAGGATGGTGTCGCGTTCGGCGAGACCCGCGAGGCGCACCTCGAGGTCGCGGCGGCGCATGGCGAGGTGACTGGCCCGCGATTCGATGGCCGCCTGGGCGTCGGAGCGGGCGCGGGCAGCCTCCGCCTCGGCCCTCTCGGCCTCCTCGAGAGCGGGAAGGATGGCCTCGAGCTCGGCGACCCTGGCCTGGTGCGCGGCGAGACGCGCGCGTACCGTCCCGAGACCCGACTCGAGCACGGCGACCTCGGCGAGGCTGGTCCTCCGGTCCGCATCCGCAGCGGCGAGGTGCGCCGTCGCCGATTCCAGTGCCTCGAGAGCCGCGTCGAGTTCGCCCTGGAGTCGATCCACCTCGTTGCGGGCCCGGATCGATTCCTCCCAATGACTCGCCGCGGCGGAGGAGGCAGCGGCCACGACCGCATCGGCGTCCTCCTTCTCACGGCGGGCCGCCTCGAGGCGCTGCGCCGATCCGGCCTCGTCGGCGACACCGAGTCGCCAGCCCGACGGCGACAGCCTGTCCCCCGCCCTCGTCACGACGATGGCCTCGGGATTCTGCTCCACGATGTCGATCGCGTCGGCGATGTCGTCGGTGCACCCGACGTGGGCGATGAGCGAGTCGAGCAGCACATCGAGACCCGCGGGCGCGCCCGACCCGGGGCGCGCATGGGCCCGCACCGACTCCACCCCGCCCGGGATCCACGAACCTCCGCCGACCGAGCGCCCGAGGATGAGCACCGCGCCGGTGGTTCCCGAGGAGCGCAGGGCCTCCACCGCCCGGCGCGCGACACCGGGGTCGGAGACGACGACGGCGGACAGGGCCTCGCCGAGTGCCGCCGTGACGGCGGCATCCCACCCTTCATCCACCTCGAGAACGTCCACGAGCGCACCGACCACACCGGTCATCTGTGCGAGCGCACGAGCACCCACCCGTGCGCGACCGGCCGCCGCGGCGGTCTCGATCGCCTCGAGACGGGCGGTCGCTCGGGCCGCGCGCCGCTCGGCCGCGGCGACCTCCTCGCGCAGCACGTCGGCATCGCCCTCGAGCGCATCGCGGGCATCGCGCGCCGCCCTCAGACCGCTGCGCAGCACGCCCACGGACTCCTCGGTGGCGGCGATGTCGGAGCGAGACCCCGACACCGCGTCGACAAGCCCATCGGCGGACGAGCGCGCCCGCTCGAGCGAGGCGACGAGACCGCGTGCCTCGCCCTCGGCGGACTCCACCGAGTTGCGCAGGGTGCGCAACTCGCCGCGCACCTCGGCTGCGGCACTCGCCGCCTCGGTCCCGTCCACCACGTGGAACAGGCCGGCACCATCGCGCTCGGCCTCGAAGGCGGCCTCCTCGGCGGTCAGGGTCCCACGTTCCTCGGCTGCGATGACGATGTTTCGTGCCACGTCCTCGAGGTCGGCGCGCATGCGTTCCGCATCGGCCTCGAGGGCGGCCACCACGTCCTCGGCCACGAGTTGGCCGTGGTCGCGCTCCATCGACCGCCGCCTCTCGGCGACGATCGCGGCGACACCGCGCGCGCGCTCACGCAACTGTTCGACGCGCACGGCCGCATCGTCGAGACCGGAGTCGCCCCGGGCGGTCATCTCCGCCTCGGCCGAGAGAACCTCGGTGTCGAGGGCGGCCAGTCGTCCCCGGAGTTCCTTCTCCGTGGCCTCGAGGCTCACGCGCTCTCCGGCGAGGGCCGTGAGGCGCGCCCGCAGCGAGGAGAGCTCGCTGCCGGCGAGGAACAACCGCAGTGCGCGCAGTTCGGACGCCACCGCGTCGTGCTTGCGCGCGGCCTCGGCCTGGCGCTCCAAGGGACGCAACTGCCGGCGGATCTCTCGCAGGGTGTCCTGCACCCTCAGGAGCGCCGTCTCGGTGGCCTCCAGCTTGCGCTCGGCGCTCTCCTTGCGCTTGCGGAACTTGAGGACTCCGGCGGCCTCCTCGATGATCTCGCGCCTCTCCTCGGGGCGCGCCGTCAGCACCGCGTCGATCTGGCCCTGGCTGATGATGACGTGCTGCTGGCGACCCACGCCGGCGTCCGACAGGAGGTCCTGGACGTCGCGCAGTCGGCACTCCACGCCGTTGATGGCGTACTCGCTCTCGCCCGTGCGGAACAGCGTGCGGGAGATGGTGATCTCGGTGAAGTCGAGGGGCAGGACCCCTCCCGAATTGTCGAGGGTCAGGGCCACCTCGGCCCGGCCGAGGGCCGACCTCTTGGTCGAGCCGTTGAAGATGACGTCCTCCATCCTCTGTCCGCGCACCGCGCGGGGAGCCTGGGCGCCGAGGACCCAGGCGATGGCGTCGACGACGTTCGATTTCCCCGAGCCGTTGGGCCCGACAACGACCGTCACACCGGGCTCCAGTTCGAGCACGGTGGAGTCGGCGAAGGACTTGAAGCCCTTGAGGGTGAGCGACTTCAGAAACACGGCGTCCCCGAGAGTAACGGACGTCCCGACGGGCCGTCCCATGCGCTCAGGGTTGACAGAGCGGGCACCAATGCGAGGAACGACCGGCCACGACCGAGCGCGCCACCGGACCTTTTCCACAGGTGAGGCAGGTCTCGCCCGCGCGTGCGTAGACGAGGTGCGCCTCCTGGAAGCTGCCCGTCTCGCCCCGCACCCCCGTGTACTGGGTGTCGGCCAGCGTGGACCCCCCGGCCGCGACCGCCGCGGCGAGTACCTCCACCGTGACGCGGGCGATCGCGGCGACCTCGTCCTGTTCGACGTCGCGGGCGGGACGCACCGGCGAGACGCGGCATCGATGCAGGATCTCGTCGGCGTAGATGTTCCCCACGCCCGCGATGACCGTCTGGTCCAGCAGCACGGCCTTGACCGGGCGCGAGCTGACCGCGAGCACCCGACCGAGACCGACCGCATCGACGCCCTCGAGGAGCGGGTCCTGTCCGAGACGCGCCACCTCGGGCAGGACCGCTGCGCGCTCCGACTCGTGGTACACGACGACCTCGCCGAACGTCCGCGGGTCGACGAAGCGCAACTCCTCCCGGGCCCGGGCACCCTCCTCGAGCACCAGCACGACGTGGGTGTGGGGCGGCCGCGGCGACGAGGGTGCGGCGACCAACAGTCGTCCGCTCATGCGCAGATGCACCGCCATCTCCCCACCGTTGTCGAGCGGGAAGAGGAGCCACTTGCCGATCCGCCGCGCCGCGACGATGCGGGCGCCCGTCAGCCCCTCCACCACAGGCCCGGGGCCCGTGCGGCGCACGGCGCGGTCGCGCCCGACGTGCACCTCGAGGATGCGTCGGTCGAGGGTCGTCTCGGCCACACCGCGGCGCACCGTCTCCACCTCGGGAAGTTCGGGCATTCAGTCCCCCGGCGAGGGACCCAGTGCCTCCACCGCCTCGGCCGCGGCGGCCTGTTCGGCGGACTTCTTCGTCGTGCCGCTCCCCCGCCCGACGACGCGTCCTCCCACGAGGACGACGACGTCGAAGACGCGTTCGTGGTCGGGGCCGGAGGCGGTCCACTCGTAGCGCGGTTGTCCCGACCCGCTCTGCTCGCAGATCTCCTTGAGGGCGGTCTTGGCGTCGAAGAGATGGAGCCGGGGGATGGCGGCATCGATGGCCGGGATGAAGAGACGGCGCAGGAAGGCGCGGGACGCGTCCGGCCCGCCGTCGAGGTGGATCGCCCCGACCACGGCCTCGAAGGCGTCGGAGAGGATGGAGGCCTTGTCGCGTCCGCCGGCCGCGTCCTCCCCCTTGCCCAGGAGCAGGGCCGCACCCAGATCGAGGCTCCGGGCCATCCCGGCGAGCGCGACCGCGTTCACCACCGCGCGCCGGATCTCGGAGAGCCGACCCTCGGGTTCGTCCGCGAGGCGTTCGTAGGCCATCTCGGCCACCGCCCAGCCCAGCACGGCATCGCCGAGGAACTCGAGTCTCTCGTTGCTCGCGTCGTTGTCGTTCTCCGCCCCCCACGAACGATGCACGAGGGCCAGCCTCAACAGGTCGGGATCCGAGAACACGTGACCGAGGCGCCGGGCGCAGGCGTCGACGACGTCGTCGGGGAGGGGGAGGCGCACGTCCGACACGCGGGGCCGGATCGGTCAGCCGTGGGCGCGCACGACGTAGTCGACCGCGTCGGCCACCGTGACGAGGTCCTTGAGGTCGTCGTCGTCGAACTGGAATCCGGCCAGCGTGGCGGAGAACTCCTGTTCGAGCGCGTCCACCAGTTCGATCAACGCGATCGAGTCCGCACCGAGATCGTCGACGAACGCGCTCGACTCCCCCACCGTCGACGCGTCGATCTCGAGGATCTCGGCGAGGTGCCGGGCCACGGTCGCGAAGACCTCTTTCCTGTCGATGGACGCCATGGTCATCCTCCTCCTTGCCCGGCGACGGCGGCGCGGATGGCGCCCACCATGTCGGTCTCGACCATCTCGCGCGCGCAACGGATGCCGTTGAGCATGGCACGGGCACTGCTGGACCCGTGGGAGATGATGCACACCCCGTCCACCCCGAGCAGGATCGCGCCGCCGTAGGTGTCGGGGTCGAGCGTCTCGTACAGAGGGAGGAGGGCCGGCATGAGCGTGTTCGCGGCGTCGGCGTACTCGGGCTGGCCGAAGGCGGAGAACAGGGCCTTCACCACGGTCTTGAGGCTGCCCTCGAGCGTCTTGAGCACGACGTTCCCGGTGAAGCCGTCCGTCACCACCACGTCGACGTCCCCCGTCATCAGGTCGCGACCCTCGACGTTGCCGATGAAGTTGAGCCCGCCGGCAGCCGACAGGAGGTCCCACGCCTCCTTTCGAAGGGTGTCGCCCTTGCCCGGCTCCTCGCCGATGGAGAGGAGCCCCACGCGCGGATTCTCCACGCCGAAGCGCTTGCGCGAGTACACCGATCCCATGACCGCGAACTGCACGAGCCACTCGGCCTGAACCTCGGCGTTCGCCCCGGCGTCGAGGAGCACGGTCGGGGTTCCGCCGGGCACCGGAACGGGCGTGGCGATCGCGGGACGGGCCACGCCGGAGATGCGGCCCATGCGCAGCAACGCGCTGGCCATCGTGGCTCCGGTGTTTCCGGCCGAGATCATCGCCGAGGCCGCGCCGTCGCGGACGGCCTCCGCGGCGCGCACGAGGGTGGAGTCGCGCTTCTGACGCACCGACTTGGCCGGGTCCTCGTCCATGCCGATGACCTCGGAGGCGACGATCAGAGGCAGGTCGCCCGTTCCCTCCAGGCCCTCCGGCCCGACGAGGACGACCGGGATGCCGTCGGCGACCGCCTGCAGGGCGCCCGCGAGGATCTCGCCGGGAGCCCGGTCGCCGCCCATGGCGTCCACGGCGACGGGGAGCATGGTCATCGACGCGGTGTGTCGCCGGTCAGTCGACGTCGACGGCGACGCGACCCTTGTACCAACCGCAGGTCCCGCACACGGTGTGGGGGATCTTCGCGGCGCGGCAACGCGGGCAGGTGCTGCGCGCCGGCAGACCGAGGCGCCAGTTGGCGGCGCGACGCATCCGGGTCTTGGACTTCGACTTCTTCTTCTTGGGAACGGCCACGGTGGTCTCCCTGCTCGAGCGGCTCGGGCCCCGTGCGGGGCTCTGAGATGTTAGCCCCGGGCCGGAGCGACGCCACCGGGCCCGGCCCCCTCGCCCCCGTCGGGAAGGCGACCACGCATCTCCTCGAGTGCCGACCACCGGGGATCGGGCGGGGCCGGGTCGCACCCGCACTCCCCCTCGATGAGGTCCGTGCCGCACCGGACACAGATGCCCGGACAGTCCTCCCGACACAGGGGCCCGACCGGGACCGCGAGCAGAAGACCCTCGCGGACCATCGGGAGGAGGTCGATCTGGTCGCCCTCGATGCGCCACGCATCGGGGTCCTCGAGCGTGGTCTGCCAGAGCTCGTCGAAGACGCACTCGAGCGGACCGTCCAGCGGACGGAGACAGCGGCGGCACTCCCCGTGCCATCCCGCGCGCGCGGTCCCGTGCACGGTGATGCCGTTGGTGAGCGAGTCGAGCTCGAGCGCCACCTCGGCGCTCGCGCCCGTCACCCGGGGATCGCCGAGCTCGAGATCGAGGAGGTCGACGGTGGCGACGATCTCCTTCGTGGTGCCGGGGTGGCGCAGGAGTTCGACGACGTTGACGAGCAGCGGCGTCGCCATCGGATCAGATGCGGTCCTGGTCGAAGAAACCGTTCGTCGGCTCGCCGCCGCGCTGCAGTTCGACGGGCTCGTCCTCCATCGGTCGTTCGTTGTTCACCCCGACCGAGAGGCGCTGACGTCCCTTGGCCACCTGGCGCTGCAAGCGGTCGAGGAGGATCTCGAAGCTGCCGAGCCTCTGGTCGAGGAAATCCTCGGTCTCGTTGCGGAGGCGTCGCGCCTCCTCGTCGGCCGCGTCGATGACCTGTCGCGCCCGCGACTCGGCCGAGCGGACGACCTCGGTCCGCTGCACCATGCGCTCCGCCTGCTGACGGGCGGCTCCGAGCAGTTCGTCCGCCTCGCGCTTGGTCTTCTCCAGGAACTCGCCTCGCTCCTTGAGCATCCAGCGGGCCTGCTTGATCTCCTCGGGTATGCGCATGAGCGCGTCCTCGAGGAGTTCGATCATCTCGTCGCGGTCGATGCGAGGCGTGCTCGAGAGCGGCATCGTCGGGGCGGTGGCGACCAGGTCGATGATGCGACGCAGGATCATCTCCGTCTCGCCGAGACGCGGCTGCACAGGGACGCGCTGGGGGTAGGACTCGTCCTCGTCGTCGTAGTCGTCGTAGTCGTCGTCGTATCTCATCGGGAACTCCGTGGAGGGAACTGGGCGGCCAGGAGGCTCGCCGTGGCGGGCGGGATCATCGACGAGACGTCGCCCCCGTGCTGGGCGATGTCGCGGATGAATCGGCTGGAGATGTGGCTGAGGTCCGCACGGCAGGGCACGTACACGGTGGGCACCCCGCCGACGGCGAGATTGGTGTGGGCCATCTGCTGCTCCACCTCGAAGTCGCCCGAGTTGCGCAGACCCTTGACGATCGCGATCGCCCCCGCCGCGCGGGCGGCCTCCACGGCCAGACCGGGATGGGGTTCGACGGTCACCCGTCCGAGATGGGCGCATGCCGCGCGGGCGATGTCCACCCGGAGGGAGGTGCCGAGAACGCCCGTGGGCTTGTCCGGGTTGTGCATGACCGCCACGACCACCCCGTCGAAGAGACGGAGGGCCTGCTCGACCACGTCGAGGTGACCGAGATGGAAGGGATCGAAGCTTCCCGGATAGAGGACGGTGCCCATGCCCGTGTCAGGGTACCCGCCGTGCCGTGCGGGGGCGGAGGAGGTCACGCGGCCCGACGCAGGAAGGTGACGACCGTGCGTCCATACCTCTTTTCCCGCACCGTCTCCCATCCCGGGACCGCCCCCGGGGAGCGGTCGGACTCCAGGACCACGACGTCGGTGCGCGCACCCTCCAGGAGCCCGACCCAGTCATTGAATCCGTAGGGCGGGTCGGCGATGACGAGGTCGAACTCGCCCTTGTCGCCCGTGCGCGTGAGGGCATCGGCGACCATCACGGTGCTGCGGTCGGCGAGACCGAGCGACTCGATGTTGCCCCGCAGGGCCGCGAGTGCCGCACGGTCGGTCTCGACGAAGGTGCAGTGCGTCGCACCGCGTGAGAGGGCCTCGATTCCCATCGCCCCGCTCCCCGCGCACAGGTCGAGCACGCGGGAGCCCTCGACCGCACCGATGCTCCCCAACGCGTTGAACACCGCCTCGCGCACCTTGTCGGTGGTGGGCCGGGTCGTGTCGTTGTCGGGACCCGCGATCCTGCGCCCCCTGAGAGAACCCGCGACGACCCGCACGCGGGCAGACTAGGGGGATGCGGGGACCTGCCGACACCATCGTGTGCGTCGACTGCGGCGGTGCCGCGCACCTCGTCACCGCTCCCCGCGAGGACGGCGAATGGTTCGCCGGCGACATCGTCACCTACAGGTGCTCGGACTGCCGAGACCGATGGGACCTCGAGCTCTCCCCCGACGATGTCGACGGTCCCGACGGGGACTGACGCCGGGAAGGCGCGGCGGGTCCGCTCTCAGTCGTCGACGGAGGCGGGACTCGCCGGCTTCGAGTCGAGGGGGTCGAAGCGCACACCCGTCACCGCCAGGTTCGCGATGCGGTTCGGTGCGGCGTTGAGCCAGAAGTTGAAGAACAACCGGTGCGGATGACGCACGTGGGGACGCCCCCGCTCGACGGCGCGGACCGTGCGGGCCGCCAGTCTCGCGGGCGTGGTCTTGGGCAGGAGACCCAGCACGCGGAAGCGGCGCACCATGCGGGCGAGGGAGGCGTTCGCATCCTCGACGTTGTCCCACATCTGCGTGTCCACCGGGCCAGGCGCCACCACCGTGACGTCGACCGGGGACCGGAGGAGCTCGCGGCGCAGGCCCGCGGCGAAGTTGAGGATGCCGGCCTTCGTCGCCCCGTACGGGGCCATGCTCGGGAAGCCCGCCGTGCCGGCGATCGACGAGACATACACGAGGCTGCCGGAGCCGCGCGCGATCATCCCGGGGAGGACGGCGCGCGTGAGCAGCATCGGCACCTCGAGATTCACCCGGGACACGGTGCGGATGGCGCGGGGGTCCTCGACCGCGACGGGGAGCGTCGTCTCGACTCCGGCGTTGTTCACCAGCACGTCGATCGGTCCGATCTCGCGTTCGATCCGGGCCACGAGACCGTCGACCACGGAGTCGTCGCTGAGGTCGGCCGTCACCGCGGTTCCGCCGATGGCGGAGGCGACCGACGCCAGCGCCGGTCCCGACCGGGCGACGACCGTGACGCGGGCACCGCGCTCGGCGAAACGCCGCGCCAACGCCTCACCGATGCCCCGCGAGGCACCCGTGACGACGACGTGTCTCCCCTTCAGTTCCATGACCCGACCGTATCCTCTCGGCGTCCCGGGCGGATCAGTTCTTGAAGAGGAACTCCTCGTCCTCCTGGTTGAAGCACAGGTCGAGTTCGTCGCGCAGGAGAGGCAGACCGTCGAGCATCGGGTCGTCGGCGATGATGCGCTGGGCCGCCTCGCGCGCCGCCTGGATGAGGGCCAGGTCGTGCTGCAGCGAGGCCAGGACGAGGTCACTGCGTCCCTTCTGGTTGACGTCCATGATCGTGCCCTCGCCGCGGAGGCGCAGGTCCTCCTCGGCCAGGACGAACCCGTCGGTGGAGGCCACGAGCGCCGCGACCCGCGCCGACGGTTCGTCGGTGCGCGTGACGAGGTGGCACGACGAGGCGACGGCGCCGCGACCCACGCGGCCGCGGAGCTGGTGCAGCTGGGCGATGCCGAAGCGATCGGCGTCGAGGACGACCATGCTCGTGGCGTTGGGGACGTCCACCCCGACCTCGATCACCGTCGTGGCCACCAGCACCCTCGTCCCGCCCCCGCGGAAGCGGGCCATGGCCGCCTCCTTGTCGGCGGCCGACATCCGACCGTGCAGGAGGCCCACCTCCACCCCGGCGAGTTCGGTGGCGGCGAGTTCGTCCCGGGTGGCCTCCGCAGATGCCGCCTCGGTCTTGTCGCTCTCCTCCACGAGGGGGCACACCACGTAGGCCTGTTCTCCCCGTTCGAGACGCTCGCGCACCTCGGCCCACATCGCCGCGATGGCGATCGGTCCGCTCACCCACGTGGTGGCGATCGGGGTCCGACCGGGCGGGAGTTCGTCGAGCACGCTGACATCGAGGTCGCCGTACACGGTCATCGCCGCGGTGCGCGGGATCGGCGTGGCCGTCATGACGAGGACGTCCGGGACGCGTCCGTCCCCCGACTCGAGCGCCTTGTCCCTCAGCCGCGCGCGCTGTTCGACTCCGAATCGATGCTGCTCGTCGACGACGACCGCACCGAGACGGGCGAACGCGACCTTGTCCTGGATGAGCGCGTGCGTCCCGACCACGATGTCCACCTCGCCCGATGCCAGCCCGGCGAGGACGCGGGAACGCTGCTCCCCGGTCACCTTGTTCGTCAGGAGTTCCACGCGCAGACCCCGTTCCCCGAACAGCAGGGTCTCGTCCTCGACGCGCAGCGAGGAGAGCAGCGCGCGGATTCCGATGACGTGCTGGTCGGCCAGCACCTCGGTCGGCGCCATGAGAGCGGCCTGATGTCCGCCCTGCACCGCGGCGAGCATCGTCGCGACCGCCACGACCGTCTTGCCCGCCCCCACGTCGCCCTGGAGCAGCCGATGCATCGGCCGCGGAGAGGCCATGTCGGCATGGATGTCGGCGATGGTGCGGCGCTGGGCCCCGGTGAGCGGGAAGGGCAGCGCGTCGAGGAATCCCTCGACGAGGGGACCCTCGACGACATGGGTGAAACCGGCCGACTCCCGCTCCCACCGGGCCTTGCGTCCCACGAGCATGAGCTGCACGCGCAGCACCTCGTCGAAGGCGAGTCGCTCCCTCGCCCGCGACGCGTCCGCCACGGTCGCCGGTCGATGGATGTCGCGCAGTGCGGTCCCGCGATCGACGAGGCCCAAGGCCGCGACGAGGTCGACGGGCACCGGGTCGGCGATGCCCCTCGGTGCGCACTTGTCCAGGGCGTCGCCGATCCAACGCGCCATGTCCCAGGTGGCGATGCGCGACTTCTCGCTCTGGGGATACACGGGCACCACGGTGTCGACCGAGCCGCCCACGGGGTCGAGCGTCGGGTTCGTCATCTGCAACCGTCCCCTGTAGGTCTCGGGCCTGCCGAAGAGCACGAACGAACCGCCCGCCCCGAGCTGGCGCTCGCGCCAGGGTTGGTTGAAGAACGTGATGCCGAGATTGCCCGTGCCGTCGGTGGCCGTGGCCACCACCATCGAGCGTCCGTTTCGGGTGCGCATCGAGCGCGCCGAGACGACCTCGACGAGGGCGAGGACGTCCTCGCCCTCGCGCATGTCGGAGATGGTCGACGAGTTCGTCCGGTCGATGTAGCGCCGCGGGTAGGTCTCGAGCAGGTCGAGCACGCTCGAGATGCCGATGCGCTCCAACGACCCGGCGGTCTTGGGGCCGACTCCCTTGATCCGCTCGAGCCCGATCCCGTCGAGATCGCGGAGCGTCAGGGGCGCGTCACTCAACGCCGAAGAGGTACGGATAGAGGGGCTGACCGCCCGCGTGCACCTCGACGGCCACGTCGGGCCGGTGCTCGGCCATCCACGCCGTGATGAGGTCCGTCCTGTCGGCGGTGGCGTCCGCTCCGGTGAGGATGGTCAACAGTTCGCGGGTCGGGTCCACGAGGGAGTCGAGGAGCGCGGTCGCGGCACCCTCGAGGGAACCCGACACCGACACGATGCCGTCGCCCTTGGCCAACCCGATCCAGTCGCCCTCGGTGACGGGGCCCACCTCGCTGTTCGTGTCGCGCACCGCGCGGGTGACCTCCCCGGTCGCCACCGCCTCGGCCGCCGCCGCCATGTTCCGCGCGTTGGTCTCGGCCGACGCCTCGGGGTCGTAGCTCACGAGCGCGGCGAGGGCCTCGGGCATCGACTGGGTCGGCACGACGCGCACGTCCTTGGTGGTCAGGTCGTCGATCTGCCTCGCCACCGGGATGATGTTCTTGTTGTTCGGCAGGATCACGACCTGACGGGAGTTCATGTGCTCCACGGCGGCCAGCAGTTCCGCGGTGGAGGGATTCAGCGTCTGCCCCCCCGACACCACGCCGTGCACCCCGAGCTGTCCGAACAGTTCGGCGAGTCCGTCGCCGCTGGCCACGGCCACGACCGCACACGTCACGGGGGGCAGGGAGGTCGTGGAGGTGCGGGATGTCACCGGCACGCCGAGTTCGGCCTCGCGCTTGGCGTGTTCCTCGGAGACTTCCTCGAAGAGGTCGGTCACACGTATCTGCTTCGGTCGGCCGCCGAGCAGCAGGGGCGCCTCTATCGCCGCGCCGATGTCGTTCGTGTGGATGTGGCAGTTCCACAGCCCGTCGCCGCCCACCACGACGATGGAGTCCCCGATGCTGCCCCACGCGGTCTTGAACTCGGATGCGCGCGCGTCGTCGAGATCGAGGAGGAACATCACCTCGTAGCGCAGCTCGCTCACGTCGACGCTCCCGTCGGCGTGGTGCCGTTGGGCCACCGCCTCGAGCTGTTCGGGACTCGGACCGGCGGATTCGTCCGGTTCGGGCATCTCCTCCCCGGCCACCACGTGCAGGGCGGCGTCGAGGAGCAGCAGGAACCCCGCGCCGCCGGCGTCGACGACACCGGCGTCCTTGAGCACGGGCAGGAGTTCCGGCGTTCGGGCCAGCGAGCGCCGTCCCTCGTCGCGGGCGGCCCGCAGCATCTCGGCGAGGTCGGCCCCCGACGACGCCGCGGCGGCGGCCGCCTCGGCCGATTCGCGCACGACGGTGAGGATGGTCCCCTCGATGGGCTTGAGCACCGCCTCGTAGGCCGCCGTCGCCGCCCTGGCCAATCCGTCGGAGACGTGGACCACCGTCACCCGACCGTCGGGGACGGACTGGATGGTCGAGGCGAAACCGCGCAGCACCTGACTGAGGATGACGCCGCTGTTGCCGCGGGCACCCATGAGCGAACCGTGGCTGATGGCCGCGCACGTCCGCGCGAGGTCGGATTCGGCACCGTCCATCTCCGCCACGACCGCATCGAGGGTGCGGGCCATGTTCGTCCCGGTGTCGCCGTCGGGCACGGGGTAGACGTTGAGGCGATTGATCGCCGGCGAGTGGGCCTTGACCGCGTCCCGGAAGACCGTCACGAGGCGACGGACATCCCCCGCGGCGAGGAATTCGAGGGCGGCCACGAGGGGCAAGGCTAGCCACACGGTTGGGGGCCCTTCTCCTCCGCTGGTAGTTTGGCGCGAGCCCCGGGGCCCGTCCCCGGCGCACGACCGCCC
Organism: uncultured Bifidobacterium sp.; assembly: GCA_964608285.1. Lineage (GTDB taxonomy): Bacteria > Actinomycetota > Acidimicrobiia > Acidimicrobiales > Ilumatobacteraceae > UBA2093. The sequence goes on along the minus strand of CAZSNB010000006.1, from coordinate 67,079 downwards.
CGAAGAAGAGGTTCGAAAATGGCCGCTGTGTGCGAAATCTGTGGAAAGGGCCCGTCGTGGGGCATGTCGGTCTCGCACTCCCATGTGCGGACCAAGCGTCGCTGGAACCCGAACATCCAACGCATCCGCGCCCTCGTCAAGGGCAGCCCCCGCCGCGTGAACGCGTGCACCGCCTGTATCAAGTCGGGCAAGGTCGTCAAGGCCTCCCGCTAGGGACCACCGGGATGCAGGGCGTCATCAAGGTCTACGACCCGGCCTCGGGTGGCGGTCTGGTCGTGTGCGACAAGACCCTCTCCGAGTACGAGCTGGCCCCGGACGCCCTGGAGGGCTCGATCTTCCGCATGCTCCGGCAGGGGCAACGGGTGGTCTTCTCCCTCGATTCCTCCGGCCGGGCCACTCGCCTCGGTCTCGGGTCGGAATCGGACATGGAGACCCCGGGCGTTTAGCCTGTGGGCGAACCGCCCCTCCCCCGGGGGCGCCGAGTGGAACAGACGAGGTCGGACATGGCGGCATCGACGGGAAACACCGCACTCACCCAGTGGGTGAACGACTGGGCGGAGATGCTCCAGCCCGATTCCATTCATTGGTGCGACGGCAGTGCCGAGGAGTATGACGTGCTCTGCCAGCGACTCGTCGACGCGGGCACCTTCACGAGGCTCGACGAGGCCAAGCGCCCCAACAGCTATTGGGCGCACTCCGACCCGGGCGACGTGGCCCGCGTCGAGGACCGCACCTACATCTGCTCGACGAACCGCGATGACGCCGGTCCGAACAACAACTGGCGCGAACCCTCCGAGATGCGCGCCGAACTCGGTGCCCTCTACCAGGGTGCCATGCGGGGTCGCACCATGTACGTGGTCCCGTTCTCGATGGGCCCGCTCGGCTCCCCCATCGCCCACATCGGCGTGCAGCTCACCGACAGCGCCTACGTTGCCGTGAACATGCGCATCATGACCCGCATGGGTCAGGGGGCGCTCGACGTCCTCGGCGACGGACAGTGGGTGCCCTGCGTGCACTCGGTCGGCGCCCCGCTCGCCCCGGGTCAGGCCGACTCGTCGTGGCCGTGCAACCCCGACAACAAGTACATCGTCCACTTCCCCGAGACGCGGGAGATCTGGTCGTACGGCTCGGGCTACGGCGGCAACGCGCTCCTCGGGAAGAAGTGCTTCGCCCTGCGCATCGCCTCGGTGATGGCCCGTGATGCCGGATGGATGGCCGAGCACATGCTCATCCTCAAGTTGACGAACCCCGAGGGTCGCGCGAAGTACATCGCGGCGGCCTTCCCCTCGGCCTGCGGGAAGACCAACCTGGCCATGCTCGTTCCCACCATCCCGGGATGGAAGGCCGAGACGGTCGGCGACGACATCTGCTGGATGAAATTCGACGACGAGGGCCGACTGCGCGCGATCAACCCCGAGGCCGGCTTCTTCGGCGTCGCCCCCGGCACCGGCTACGAGACGAACCCCAACGCCATGGAGACCCTGTGGGGGAATTGCCTGTTCACCAACACGGCCCTCACCCACGACGGCGACGTGTGGTGGGAGGGCATGAGCGGAGAGCCGCCCGCTCGCGCCACCGACTGGAAGGGCAACGCCTGGACCCCGGAGAGCACCGAGGTCGCCGCGCACGCCAACGCGCGTTTCACGGTGCCGGCGTCGCAGTGCCCGAGCATCGCCCCCGAGTGGGAGGACCCGGCCGGAGTGCCGATCTCGGCGATCCTTTTCGGCGGACGTCGTCGCACGACGGTACCTCTCGTGACGGAGGCCTTCGACTGGGAACACGGGGTGTTCCTCGGCTCGATCATGGCGTCGGAGACCACCGCGGCGGCGACCGGTGCGGTCGGCAACCTCCGCTTCGACCCCATGGCCATGCTCCCTTTCTGCGGTTACAACATGGCCGACTACTTCGCCCACTGGCTGGCCATCGGCGACCGAACCAAGGCGGACAACCTGCCGAGGATCTTCTTCGTCAACTGGTTCCGACGCGACGAGGACGGCCGCTTCCTGTGGCCGGGCTTCGGGGAGAACAGCCGCGTGCTGAAGTGGATCTTCGAGCGCATCGACGGCTCGGCGGGGGCCACGCGCACCGCGATCGGTTGGCTGCCGGGTCGTGACGACCTCGACCGCTCGGGACTCGACATCGTCGATGCCGACCTCGACGCCATCCTCTCGGTGGATGTCGACGGGTGGAAGTCGGCGGTTCCCCAGATTCGGGAGCACTACGCCAGTTTCGGCGGGAAGCTTCCGGCGCGCCTCGCCGGTCAGCTCGACTCCCTCGACGCGTCGCTCGCCTGAGCCCTCTGGCTCAGGCCTGGCCGACCAGCATCGCCCTGATGCCGAGCCCCATGAGGAACAGTCCGCCCCATCCGTAGAGCAGGTAGGTGCGTCCCCTCAGTTGGTGACGGTACGAATAGATGATGGCGACGGCCATGATCGCCACGAATCCGTAGAAGGCGTGGAACGCGGGGAACTCGAGCTTGTCGCGGTTGACGAGGACGACACCCAGCACGACCTGGACGAAGACCGTGGACTGGGCCGCGCCCGTGAACCACCACAGGGCCCGCGTTCGCAGACCCGTGACCTTGTGGGCGGCCAGCGCCCAGAGGCCGGCGAGGCCGTTGGCGATGATCATCACCCAGGCCCATCCCGTGTGCAGGTCGAGCGTCATCAAGGCGAGCATCGTGGGAACGCTAGCGGTCAACCCACGGGGGTGGGAGCCTCCCCGCCCGTCTCCACGACCTCCACCCCACCGTCCGCGCGCACACGCACCGTGGTGACCGAGCAGTTGTCCAGCATCGCCACCACCAGGCGGTCGTCCCCGAGGGCCGCACCGAGAACGGCATTGATGGCCACGAAGTGGCTGAACACGACGGCATCCTCGTCGAGGTCGCGGAGCGCACCCACCGTCGCCTCCCGGTAGGCGAGGAAGTCGCGCCCCGAACGCGCTGCCAGTCCCGACCACGTGCCCGCCATCGCCTCCGAGAGCCAGGCGCCCCGTTCCGAGACGGAAAGGTCGCGCGGTGACGGGATCTCGGCCACCCGAGGCTCCACTCTCACCTCCGTTCCCCACGCCACGGCGAGGGGGAAAGCCGACTGGCGACAGCGCAGGAGCGGACTGGACACCACGCGCAGCGGAGGTCCGCCCGTGAATCGGGCCGCCACCCGCAGGGCCTGGGCGAGCCCCTCCTCGGACAGGGGCGGGTCGGGTTCCTCGTCCCATGCAGCCGCCGCTCGACCGTGCCGGACGAGGTGCACGAGACGACTCACGGGACGATCGATCCCATGCGCAGGGGACCCGGTCGACCGGGTTCGATGTACCACTCGGTCCCGAAGACGAAGGCGAAGGCGTCATCCGGTATCGACAGGATCGAGGACGTGTCGCTCACCTGGCTGGCGTGGCAGCGCACCGCCTCGCGCTTGGTGGCGATGTGGGCCGTCACGTCGACGCCGAGGGAGATCTCGGACTCGGGCGTGCCCATCGGGTTGCCGTCGTCCGCCGGGCCGTCGGGGTCCCATCCGTCGTCGTCGAGACCGGCCGCCCGAGCGAGCGCGAGGGACTGACGGAAGCGATCGCGGTTCATCGTGGCTTCGAGATGCCGCACGGCCGGCCGGAGTTCGGCGGCGCGTCGGGCGATGCGATGCACCGCGATGTGGTCGGGATGGCCGTATCCGCCGTGCCAGTCGTACCCGACGAGGACGTCGGCAGCCTCCTCGTCGAGGACCGTCGCGAGACGGGCGGCCGCCTCGTCGACGGGCGCGTTCATGAGGTTCGCCGGATCGGCGTTCTGCTCCCAGCCGGTCATCCCGGAGTCGCGGTAGCCGAGCCACACGATGCGCTCGACGCCGAGGGTGCGGGCCGAGGCCTCGGTCTCGACGCGACGGCGGGCGACGAGGTCCTCGCCGGCTGCCAGGTCGTCGGGAACCTCCCCGTGGTCGCCGTTCGTCGCCACGACGAGCACCGCACGATGGCCGTCCGCGGCGGCCAGGGCGATTGTGCCCCCGGTGATGAGACATTCATCGTCGGGATGGGCGTGGAGGAAGACGAGGGTCGCCACGGGATCCCGCTCAGGCCTGACGGGCGGCGCCCGAGGCGAGAAGGGCCTCGACACCGTCGATTCCCCATGACTCGAGCACCTCTACGGTGTGCTGACCGGGGTGCGCCGGCGCCGACCCGACCTCGGCCGTCGTGCGGGAGAACCGCGGCGCGGGCGCGGGCTGGAGCTGACCGTTGACGTCCACGAACGTGCCGCGTCCGACGTTGTGCGGATGGCGCGCCGCCTCGCTCATCGTCAGCACCGGTGCGTAACACACGTCGGTCGCCTCCATCAGTGCGTTCCACTCGTCTCGCGTGCGGGTGCGGAACACCCCGCGCAGACGCTCCTTGAGCGCCGGCCAGCGCGACTGGTCCATCTGGGCGGCGAACTCGGGGTCCCCGGCCAGGCCCGTGATCTCGAGGAGCCGGGCGTAGAACTGCGGTTCGATGGATCCGATCGACACCCACTCCCCGTCGGCGCACTCGAACACGTCGTAGAAGTGGGCCCCGGTGTCGAGGAGGTTCGTCCCGCGAGCGTTCTCGTCGAAGAGTCCCCGGGACTTGAAGGCCCAGAACATCGTCATGAGAACGGCGGTGCCGTCGACCATCGCGGCATCGACGACCTGCCCCCGGCCCGATCGCGAGGCCTCGAGCAGGGCGCAGACCGTGCCGAAGGCGAGGAACATCCCGCCACCGCCGAAGTCTCCGACCATGTTGAGGGGCGGCACCGGCCCCTCCCCGCTGCGGCCGAAGTGCGCGAGCGCACCGGCGAGGGCGATGTAGTTGATGTCGTGCCCGGCAGCCTGGGCGTACATGCCCTCCTGCCCCCACCCGGTCATCCGTCCGTACACGAGGCGCGGATTGCGCGCGAGGCAGGCATCGGGACCGATGCCGAGCCGCTCCATCACGCCGGGACGGAAGCCCTCGATGAGGGCGTCGGCCTTCTCGACGAGCGACAGGAGCGTGGCGACCCCGTCGGGATGCTTGAGGTCGAGGGCCACGTTGCGGCGTCCGCGCTGCAGCAGGTCGAAGTGGGGCTCGTCCGGTGCGGGTCCGCGCACGGCCTGGGCACGATCGACACGGATCACCTCGGCCCCCATGTCGGCGAGGAGCATGGCGGCGAAGGGTCCCGGTCCGATGCCCGCGATCTCGATGATCCTGAATCCGCTCAGTGGTCCGGCCATGTCGGTCGCCTCCCTATCGGTGTCCGTCGGCGCGTCGGGCGTGCGACGCGATCGCGTCGGCGTAGAGCGACCACAAGGGCATCGGCAGGTCGTGTCCCATGTCCGCCACCATCATGAGCACCGAGCCGGCGATCAGTTCCGCGGTGCGCTCGCCGCCGCTCGGCGCGATGAGGGTGTCATCGCGCCCGTGGATCACAAGGGTCGGCGCGTCGAGCCGGGCGAGCGCGTCGGACCTGTTGCCCGAGGCGTAGATGGCGGCCAACTGCCTGCCCGCGCCCTCCGGGTAGTACATGCGGTCGTACTCGCGGGCGGCGCGGCGACGGGCCTCGTCGAGGTCGAAGTGCTTCTTCGAGCACCACACCCCCCAGCGGTGCGCCCCGGCGAGGAACTCCTCGCGGCTCGTCGCCGGCGGGGCGAGGAGTGCCTCCATCGCCTCCGGGGTGGGTTGTCCGTACCCCAGGTCGCCGGGCATCGACATGATCGACACGAGGCTCGCCAACCGGTCGCGGTGCTCGATGGCGAAGGTCTGGGCGATCATGCCCCCCATCGACGCACCGACGACGTGGGCGCGGTCGATGCCGAGATGGTCGAGCAGACCGGCGGCGTCGGCCGCCATGTCCGACAGCGTGTATGGCACGGGCGGCAGGGGCTGCTCCATCACGGCCGCAGCCGTGACGGCTGCGGTGTCCACCTGCACGCCGTCGAGTTTCGTCGAGAGGCCGCAGTCACGGTTGTCGAAGCGCACCACGTGGAATCCCCGGTCGACGAACATCTGCATGAGCTCGTCGGGCCAGGCGACCAACTGGGCGGTGAAACCCATGATCCACAACAGGGTGGGACGGGCGGGATCGCCCATCGTCTCGTACTCGAGCGTGATTCCGTTCGTCAGCGTCGCCTGGGGCATGGGTCAAGTATCACGGGTGGGGTGTCGCCCCGACAAGGTGGAGGTTCCGCCTCAGGAGATGAGCCGGCGCTTCAGCGTCTCGAACTCGTCCTCCGAGAGGGCGCCGCGGTCCCGCAGGGCCTCCAGTCGTTCGAGTTCGTCGGCGACCGAGGTCCCGACCGGGATCCCGCCCGAGGCGTCGCCCGGCGAACGGTGGCCGTGGAGATTCCCCCGGATCGTCGACTGGATGATGTTCTGCACCTTCTCGGGCTGGGCGATGTCGGTGAACGTCTGCTGTCCGTCGGCCCCGCCGGACTCGATGAGGAGGTCCCCCACCCCGATGAGGCGTTCGAGGATGCCCTGGCTGAAGTTCACGTTGTTGACGCGCTGCAAGGGAATCTCCACCCCGCCCCGGGCCACGACCCCCTCGCGATAGATGAGTCGGTCGGAGGTGACCACGAAGTACGTGGTGCGCCACTTGACCAGCTGCACGACGAGCCAGGCCGCCGAGACCACGATCGCGGCGATGGCGAGATAGGTGAGGGCGTCCTCCAACCAACCGGCCTCGAGTTGGGCCTTCACGACCATGGCGACGAACAACGAGCCCCCGAACATGATCGCCGGCGGTCCGAAGAACCACCAGTGGGGATGGAGGTCCAGCACCACGTGCTCGTGGTCGTTGAGGAGTCGCGCCGGGAACGCCATGCGGGAAGGGTAGTCGGCGTCATGGAAGGGCGCCCCGGTCCACCCATCACCTAGTTTTCCCGGGGTGTCCCCGCAGCACGATCCCGCATCCGACGACGGCTCCGCCCTCGACGCGGTGCTGCGCGGACTCGATCCCGACCAGCGCGAGGCCGTGACCGCCCCGGCAGGGGTGATCGTCGTGCGCGCCGGTGCCGGGTCGGGCAAGACCACCGTCCTCACCCGGCGCATCGCTTGGAGGGTCCTCGCCGACGGGGTCGACCCGACGCGCGTGCTGGCGATCACCTTCACCCGGCAGGCGGCGACCGAGATGCGCACCCGGCTCGGGAGGTTCGACATCGGGGAATCACCCGCCGTGGGCACATTCCACGCGGTGGGACGACGGTTGTTGCTCGAGCGGCACGGCGACCAGGGACGGAGGGCGCCACTCATCGCCACCAACCGCTCCTCGATCGCGTCCGCCGCTCTCGGCGACGACGCCCGTCGCGGGGGCGTCGTCCCGGAGGTCCTCGCGCTCCACGACTGGGGCTCGTCCCTCCTCCTCGACGCGCGCGCGACCGTGTCCGCCGCCCGCGCGGCCGGACGCACCCTCCCGTTGCCGGAGAAACGGCTCGTCGAGGTCCTCGAGGCCTACACGACCCTGAAGCGTCGGCGGGGCGTGGTCGACCTCAACGACTATCTCTCGCTCGTCATCGAGGAGGCGCGCCACGATCCCCGTTTCATCGAATCGATGAGGTTCCGCTTCCGCCATCTCTCGGTGGACGAGGCCCAGGACATGAACCCGCTGCAATGGGAGTTCCTGCGCACGCTCGCGGGCGACGAGCCCGACCTGTTCCTCGTCGGCGACCCGAACCAGGCCATCTACGGATTCAACGGCGCCGACAGCACCCTCTTCGCCGATCTCCCCGGGGTCGAACGCGGCGCTCGCATCGTCCCTCTCCCGTCGAACTACCGCTGCACCCCCGAGATCGTCGATTTCGCGGTGGCCGCACTCGCGCGCGACGAACAGCCGACGGTGGCCGCGTCGATGCGTCCGCCCGGCGACCCCGTCCGCCTCGAGCGCTGCGCGGACGAAACGGAGGAGGCGCGCCGCATCGTCGCCGCGGTGAGGGAGGCCGTCGCGGAGGGACGACGCTGGCACGAGGTCGCGGTCCTCGTTCGGGTCAACGCGATGGCCGACACCATGCGCTCCGTGCTCGAACGCGCGGGCATCCCCGTACGAACGCGACCCGGCGGAGCGGACTGGAGCAGGGCCGTGTCGGCGGCGACGGCGCTCACGGGACGCGAGGAGCTCACGACGTGGTCGTGCGACATCCTCGACTCCGGCGAGTACGACCCCCGCGAGATGGATCACGTCGTGGCCACCCAGGTGCGGGCGTACCTGGACGCCCATCGCTCGGGGTCCGTCGACGGGCGCGGGTTCTCCACCTGGTTGGCGACCTCGGGCGACGTCGGCGACGCTGACGGCGTGGACGTGCTCACCTTCCACGCGGCGAAGGGCCGCGAATGGCCGGTCGTCGTCGCCGCCGGTGCCGAGAAGGGTCTCATGCCGCATCGTTCCTCCCGAGGACCCGCCGCCCGCGCCGAGGAGGCGCGCCTCGCCTACGTGGCGTTCACCCGGGCGGCCGACCGGCTCATCGTGTGCTGGACCGACTCACGCGAGGGTCGTCGCACGGGCCCCTCTCCCCTCCTGCCCGCCCTGACCACGGCCGCGCCGGTGCGCGACGCGCCGGGGGAGGACTTCCGTCGACTCGTCCCGCGCGCGGCTCCCGTGGATCCCGTCGCCGCGGCGCTGCGCGAATGGCGCGACAATCGCGCGCGTTCCTCGCGCACCTCCCCCGATGCGGTGCTCACCGAGCGACAGATGGAATCGCTGCTCGTCGGCCGTCCGATCGATGCCGGTGCGCTGGAGCGGATCCTCGGACCCGTCTTCGCCCGACGCTTCGCGGGCGACCTGCTCCCTATTCTCGGGGTGACCGCGGGTCGCTGATGTCGCGCCCCTTGCGGAGGCGATCGATCATCTCCGGCGGGAACGACAGGAACAGGCCCTCGGCTTCCGCGCAGAGCACGTCACCGTGGTGGGCCGTTCCCACAGTGTGGATCTTCCGGCCCTCGACGCGGTCGACGCGTCCCCGGAACACGATCTCGGAGTGCAGCGGCGTCGGTGCTCGATAGGTGACGGAGAGGCGCCCCGTCATGCCCGGGCGGCCGGTGAGCGACTGGGACATGCCGAGCACCTCGTCGAAGGCCGCCGCGATGAATCCTCCGTGCACGTGGCCGGGCGGCCCCTCATGGGGTTCCGTGAACACGGCCCGTCCGGTGATGACGTCGAACTCTCCGGTTCCCTGCTCGCGACCCAGCCGCATCGGCATGGAGAGCGGGTTCATCGCGCCGTAGAAGGGACTGCGGTCGGTGAAGTGCGAATCGGCGGCGGCGACGACGCCGTCCGCTCCCGCGCGCGAGACGCGGACGAGTGCCTCGTCGAGCAGTGCGGCAACCGCGAGAACGTCGTCCGCGTCGGCAACGGACGTCAACGACGCGCGGATGAAGGCGCGCGTCGCCTCCGCCAGTCGAACGCGCGCCAGGTCACCCGGCCCCATCTCGGAGGCGCGTTCGTGGAATGCGGGGAACGACACCGACCGGTCGGGATCCTCGCTCACCCGGCGACCTCGAGCAGCACGGGAGCATGGTCGCTCGGCCCCTCGCCCTTGCGCGCGTTGCGGTCCACCGTCGTCCACACCGACCGGGCGGCCACGGAGGGGCTGGCGAGTATGAGGTCGATGCGCATTCCGTGGCCCTTGTGGAACGAACCGTTGCGGTAGTCCCACCACGAGAAGAGTCCGGCCCCGTCGTGGAACCTCCGGAAGGTGTCCTCGAGACCGAAGGCGCACACGTTCTCGAGTGCCGCGCGCTCCGGGGCACTCACGTGGGTCTCCCCCCGCAGGGCCGCCGCGTCCCACACGTCCCGGTCGTCGGGGGCGATGTTGAAGTCCCCCGCCACCACGACGTCGTCGACGTTCCCGCAGGTGGCGTCGAGATGCTGGCGTAGGCGGACCAACCACGACAGTTTGTAGCGGTAGTGGTCATGGTCGATGGCGCGACCGTTCGGCACGTAGACCGAACTGACACGGAGACCCCCGCAGGTCGCGGACACGATGCGCGCCTCGGCATCGGGCTCGATCCCCGGGGCGAAGTTCGGACTCGGATCGTCGAGACCCGCGCGGGAGAGGATCGCCACGCCGTTCCACTGCCCCTGGCCGAAATGGACCGATTCGTAGCCCAGAGCGGCGATGTCCGACGAGGGGAACTTCTCCTGGGCCAACTTGGTCTCCTGGATGCACACCACGTCCGGCGAGACCTCCTCGAGCCACGCCAGCACGCGCGGGAGACGCGCCTTGAGCGAGTTGACGTTCCAGGTGGCGATGATCACCGCACGAAACTATCGGCTCCGTCCGGCGCGACGCGCCGTCTGGGGTGCCTCACCCCGCGACGACGCCCTCGCGGAGACGGACGAGGAGGACTTCTTCGCCGTCGGTTTCCTGGCGGCGGTCCTCTTCACCGCCGCCTTCTTCGCGGGGGCCTTCTTGGCTGCGGTCTTCTTCGCCGGAGCCTTCTTCACCGCCGCCTTTGCCACGGAGACCTTCTTGGCGGCGGTCTTCTTCGCCGGCGCGCTCGCGGTGCGGCGGGTCGACGTGCCGGATGCGGCGACCTTGTCCCTCGCATCGGGGATCGCCGCCACACCGGGGACGGCGAGATCGACGCTGCGGCGCGAGGCGGAGTATCCGGTGATGACGAAGGCCGCCTGGTCACCGATACGGAACACGTCGCGCGCGCTCCGCGGTGGCGGGGAGGCCAGGGCACGGATCGGCACGTAGCCGTGGATCTCCCCGATGGTCACGCTCACCCCGTTGGCGGCGTAGGCGCTCACGGTCGCGCGCACCCGTGTGCCGATGGGGTTCTTCTCCACGAAGGCGAGATAGGGCAGCAGCTCGTTGGCCTGGCCACCGCGGCTGCCCTGAGCCGTCGACACGCGGGATGATGCGGCCGCCCGCGCGGAGGGCGCCTTCTCGGGGGACTGCCTGTCGGCCGTCCGCGCTGTCCGGGTCGCGCGCGCGGACACCGGTCCGCGAACGGGGGTGCGCTCGACGAAGATCCAGCCCACGTGGGGCACGGGCTTGCCGCCGATGAGCCGGCCGGGTTCGAAGAGCCACTTGTGTCGCGCGTGGAACTCCTGGAACGAGTCGTTCGACAGCACGGCGCCGTTCACCTTTTCCGCGATGGCGAGGATGAAGGCGTCTCCCCTGCCCACCGCCCCCGCCGGGGGGCAGACCATCTCGTTCGACTCGACGGCACGGTTGAACTCGGCGACGTCGCGCTTGGCGATGCGGTGCCCGAAGGTCGCGTCGACGACGACGGAGATGCGCGCACCGGGATGCTCCTTCGCCAGCGCGGCCACCGCCTCGCGCAGCTGGGCGAGGCTGGGGGCGTCGCGCCCCTCCGTCGCGATGTTGGATCCGTCCACGACGATGTTGCGTGCCATGCGTCCAGTCAACCAGCAGGTTCACGACGGCACGCGCCCGGCCTAGCATCCGACCGTGCCGACTCGCCGATTCCGCGCCGTTCTCTGGGACTTCGGGGGCGTGATCCTCACCAGCCCCTTCGAGGCGTTCGCCCGTTTCGAGGAGGAGAACGGCCTGCCCGAGGGGACCATCCGTCGCGTCAATGCCACCGACCCCGACTCGAACGCCTGGGCCCGTCTCGAACGAAACGAGATCGGACCGGACGAGTTCGACGCGCTCTTCGCGGCCGAGAGCGCCGCGCTCGGAGCGGGGATCCGCGGTGCCAGGGTGCTCGAACTGCTCGCCGGCGAGGTGCGACCCGAGATGGTCGCCGCCCTCGACGCCGTCCGCGGCGCGGGACTGCTCGTCGCATGCCTGACCAACAACGTCGTGTCGAGCGGCGCTCGGCGACCGGAGGTGGACGACGTGATGGCGCGCTTCGACCTCGTCGTGGAGTCGAGCAGGGTGGGATGCCGCAAACCGGAGCCCCGCTTCTACGGGATCGCCTGTGAGGGTCTCGGAGTGACGCCCGACGAGTGCGTCTTCCTCGACGACCTCGGCATCAACCTCAAGCCCGCCGCCGCGATGGGGATGCACACCATCAAGGTCGTCGACCCCGGCGCGGCGTTGGCCGAGCTCTCGGCCGTCACCGGGATCGGGCTCTAGACCCGGTCAGAGCCCGGCGAAGGTCTCGTCGAGGAGGTCGACGAGTTCCTGGTCGTGGATGGCCTTCGAGCCGGTGGCCGGGCTGCCCGATGCCACACGCGCGGCGTGGCGCAGGTCGAAGCCCCGCTCCTTGAGGCGCCAGATGCGGTGCTCGACGAAGTGCCACGCCCCCATGTTCTCGGGCTCCTCCTGCGTCCAGACGATCTCCCGGGCGTTCGGGTAGCGGGCGATGACCTCGTTGATCCGTTCGGCGGGGAACGGATAGAGCTGTTCCACCCGGACGACCGCGACGGGGGCGGCGCGCTTGTCGCGCTCGGACATCACGTCCCATGCCACCTTGCCCGAGCACAGCACCACGCGCCTCACCGACGCGGGTTCGGTCACGCGTGGGTCGTCGAGGACCTCCTCGAAGGATCCCGACGTCACGTCCTCGATGCGGGAGCGGCTCTCCTTCATGCGCAGCGGCTGCTTCGGCGTGAAGATGACGAGGGGCTTGCGGACATCGCGGTGCATCTGGCGGCGCAGAACGTGGAAGTACTGGGCCGCGGTCGTGGCGTTCACCACCTGGATGTTGTCCTCGGCACAGGCCTGCAGGAAACGCTCGATGCGGGCACTCGAGTGCTCCGGACCCTGACCCTCGTATCCGTGGGGCAGCAGGAGGACGAGTCCGTTCTGCTGCTTCCACTTGTCCTCGGCGGCGACGATGTACTGGTCGATGACGATCTGGGCGCCGTTGACGAAGTCACCGAACTGCGCCTCCCACATGACGAGCGCGTTGCGATTGGCGTGGGCGTAGCCGTACTCGTACCCGACGGCCGCGTACTCGGACAGCAGCGAGTCGTAGACCCAGAACCCACCGGTCGCTCCCGGGAGTTCCTGCAGCGGGATCCACACCTTCTCGGTGAGGTTGTCGACGAGCGCCGCGTGACGATGGCTGAACGTGCCGCGTCGGGAGTCCTCGCCGGCGAGCCGCACGTCGAACCCCTCGAGGAGCAGCGACCCGATGGCGAGCGCCTCGCCCACGGCCCATTCGAAGTCGCCCTCGGAGGCGAACTGGCGGGCGCGGGTCTCGAACTGGCGCTCGAGCTTGGGATGGGGCGTGAAGCCCTCGGGGTAGTTCGTCAACTGTCCGACGATTCGTTCGACTACGGAGCGGTCGACGCCGGTCGGCACGTGGGGCAGGACCCCGACCGGAGCGGGGGGTCTGGCCGCCTTGACCGGCGCCGGCGCCGAGGCACGGGCGGTGTCGAGGGACGCCTGCAGTTTCGATTGGTAGTCCTGGAGCGCGCTCTCGGCCGTGGCAAGGTCGATGTCTCCCTTCTTCACCAGTTCCTCGACGTAGATCTTGCGCACCGAACGCTTCTCGGCGATCGCGCGGTACATCGCGGGTTGGGTGTAGCTCGGGTCGTCCCCCTCGTTGTGTCCGTGCAGGCGGTAGCACACGAGGTCGATGACGACGTCCTTGCGGAACTTCTGGCGGTACTCGTAGGCGAGGCGCGCCACGCGCACGCAGGCCTCGGGGTCGTCGCCGTTCACGTGGAAGATGGGGGCCTGCACCATCTTGGCCACGTCGGTGGCGTAGATGGACGAATGCGCGAACTGGGGCGCGGTCGTGAACCCGATCTGGTTGTTGATGACGAGATGGATCGTTCCACCCACCCGGTACCCCATGATGTCGCTCATCGCCAGGCACTCGGCGACGATGCCCTGGCCGGCGAAGGCGGCGTCGCCGTGGATGAGGATGGGCAGAACGCTGAAGAGGAGCGGCGGCTCGATCTTGTCCTGACGGGCCCGGGCCATGCCGAGCACCACCCCGTTCACCGTCTCGAGGTGGCTCGGGTTGGCCGACATCTCGATGTCGATGCCGTTGCCGTCCGGGGAGACGTGGCGTCCCTTGGCGCCGAGGTGGTACTTGACGTCGCCGCTCCCCTGCACCGAGTCGGGATCGACCTGCCCCTCGAATTCGCGGAAGATCTGGTCGTAGCTCTTGCCCATGACGTTCGCCAGGACGTTGAGTCGGCCGCGATGGGCCATGCCGAGCACCGCGCCGTGCAGGCCGTCGTCGGCGGCGCCTGACAGGATGGTGTCGAGCACGGGGATCGTCGATTCGGCCCCCTCGAGGCCGAATCGCTTGGTGCCGACGTACTTGGTGGCGAGGAACTTCTCGAAGGCCTCGGCGGCGTTGAGGCGCTCGAGGAGACGGAGTTTCTCGTCGAGGGTGAGGGTGAAGGTGGAACCCTCCACCTTCGACTGGATCCAGCGCTGCTCGTCGGTGTTCTGGATGTGCATGTACTCGATGCCGATGGTGCGGCAGTAGGCGTCGCGCAGGACACCGAGCAGCTCGTCGAGCTTCATCTTGTGGCTGCCCGCAACCCCGCCCGTGAGGAACTCGCGCTCGAGGTCCCAGATGGTGAGTCCGTAGGTGGCGGGGTCGAGCTCCCGCGGGAGGTGGGGCTCCTTCCATCGCAGCGGATCGATGTCGGCGATGCGGTGACCGCGCACGCGGTGGACGCGCACGAGGGTGCTCACCTGCATCTGCTTGTGCATCATCGTCTCTTCGCGGTCCATCGGCGCGACGTCGGAGGCCCACTGCACCGCCTGGTACGGGATCTGGAGGGCGCGGAAGATGTCGTCGTAGAAGCCGTGCTCCCCGAGCAGCAGTTCGTGCACCCTCTTGAGGAACAGTCCCGACTCCGCCCCCTGGATGATGCGATGGTCGTAGGTGCTCGTCACGGTGACGACCTTGGAGACACCGAGGGCGTTGAGGTTTGCCTCGTCCGCGCCCTGGAACTCGGCCGGGTAGTCGATGGACCCGACCCCGACGATCACTCCCTGGCCGGGCATGAGTCGCGGCACGGACTGCACCGTGCCGATCGTCCCCGGGTTCGTGATGGAGACGTTCGCTCCCTGGAAGTCGGCGACCGTGAGCTTGTTGGCCTTGACCCGGCGGATGATGTCGTCGTAGGCCACGAGGAAGCCGGAGAAGTCGAGGGTGTCGGCGTCGCGCAGCACGGGAACCACGAGGGTGCGCGTGCCGTCGCCCTTGTCGACGTCGACGGCGAGACCCACGTTCACGCGCTCGTTGCGCACGAGCTGGGGCTTGCCGTCGGAATCGACCGCGTAGGCGTTGCGCATGGATGGCACCGCCTCGGAGATGGCGCGCACGATGGCATGGGCGATGATGTGGGTGAACGAGACCTTGGAGAGACCGTGGCGGCTGCGGTAGTCGTTGATGGCCTTGCGGTTCACCTCGAGGAGGCGCGCGGGCACCTGACGCACGCTCGTGGCGGTGGGGACGGCGAGGGACTTCTCCATGTTGGAGGCGATGGCCGCACCCACGCCGCGGATCGGCTCGACGTTCGCCTGCGATGTCTCCTGGGCAGGGGAAGCGTTCCCCTCACCCGCTGGCGACCGACCGTTCGTTGCGGGCGCGGCCGGGGTCGAGGGTGCGGACGAGAGGGAGCCTGCGACCGTGTCCGCACCCCTCGGCGCCGGCGAAGCGCCCGCCAGGGAGGCACCGTTCTGCACGGCAGCCGATGAGGGTGTGCCGTTCGCCACGGCACCGGCGGACTTGTAGTCGGAGAAGAATTCGCGCCACGCCTCGCTCACCGACGAGGGGTCGGCCCGGAACCGCTCGTACATCTCCTCGACGAGCCATGAGTTGGCCCCGAAATCCTGGGTGCGGTCCGCGATGTCAGCCATGTCGACGCCTCATCTGCTCGTCCCCTCCCGGGGGCGGGAGGCGCGGACGACGTTGTCCGCCCTCCGCATGGTAGTTGGGCGCTCCCGCGACACCGATGCCTGTCCGCGCCGGACGCCGTTAAATTCGTCTCCATGATCCGTCGTCTGGCCCTGCTCCCCGCCGTCCTCCTCCTCGTGGCCGGCTGCTCGTCCGGTGCGTCCGGACCCGCCGAGACGGTCCCCGCCGACGCCTTCGTCGTCACCGCCGTCCCGGGCCTGCGCTTCGGCGAGGACACCTACACCGTGGCCGCGGGCGAGATCACGTTCGCCTTCGTCAACGAGGACTCGATGCGCCACACGATGCTGCTGGCCAAGGACGACGTGAAGGTGCCGAACTTCCGCCTGCTGGTGAACCGCAAGGACGACGTGGATTCGGGGACGGTCTCGCTCGAGCCCGGCACCTACCTCATCTTCTGCGACGTGCCCGGGCACGGGAACATGAAGGCCACCCTCATCGTCGAGTAGCCGGCGACGGTCGACGTCGACACACGGAAACGCAGAAGGGCCGCCCCGAGGGGCGGCCCTTCGAGTCCCTCGCGGGACGCGCGATCAGGCGAGGAGCACCTCGGCCAGGATCCAGAGAACCGCCCACAGGGCGAACGCCGAGATGAGGGCGTTCTTGTGGCTCTCGTAGGGCCACAGCAGCTTGTTCCCGGCCTTGATGCCGCCGAACAGACCGACGCAGTTCATCTCCAGCAGGGCCGAGATGGCCATGGCGATGAAGAAGAAGGTCCAGGCGTTGCCCGAGGTGGCCCCGCCGAACGCACCGGAGAAGAAGTGGGGGGCACCCACCATGAAGAACAGCATGGACACCGAGTAGATGAAGTTCTGGCGCGACGCGAGCAGGGCCTTGCGGCCGGCGGTGGCGGCGTTCGGGTCGGCTTCCTTGCCCTCGAGAACGTTGACGGCGTTGGCCAGGACGACGCGCTGGTTCTTCCAGATGATCATCCACACGTTGGCGGCCATCGTGATGCCGAGCACCATGCCGATGCTGATGGCGACGTTGTGACCGATGCCGTTGCCGTTCGACTCGCTCATGAAGTCCTTGAAGTAGTCCTCGACCAGGCCGGTGATGAGCAGGCCCGTCACGAGGGTGGCGATGGCCGCCCAGCGGAACCACCACAGGGCGCGGCGGGCGATCTGGTCGATCGTGATGTTGCGGGCCCTGCCCTCGTCGCCGTAGGCGGCGAGTCCGGGCACCTGCACCAGGTTGAAGTAGTAGAGGAGGCCGATCCAGGCGATGCCCGCCAGGATGTGCAGCCAACGGAACGCGAAGTTCCCGAGATATTCGCGACTGAGCAGTTCGAGTGCGAGCATGGGGATTGTCCTCCTTGTCGAGACGGGGGTGGCGGATCCGGGTGCGGACCTCTTCCCCCGGGAGCGACCGTACCAGCACCGGCGTGCCGGGGCGGGAATGAGGGGCGCACCGTTACCCTGTGGGCGCAATGGCGCACGAGTTCATCTACACCTGCTACAAGCTCGGCCGGTTCTATCCCCCCGACCGCACGGTCCTCGCCGACATCTCGCTCTCCTTCTATCCCGGGGCCAAGATCGGCGTGCTGGGGTCGAACGGCAGCGGCAAGTCGAGCCTCCTGCGCATCATGGCCGGGCTCGACGACGGGTACACGGGCGAGGCCCGTCTCACCCCGGGGTTCACCGTGGGTCTGCTGGAACAGGAGCCGCGCCTCGACCCGGCCAAGGACGTGCTCGGCAACGTGATGGACGGCGTCGCTCCCGTGCAGGCCCTCATCGACCGCTACAACGAGGTCATGGCGATGTGGGGCGACCCCGACGCCGACTTCGACAAGGTGGGCGCCCTCCAGGCCGAACTCGAGGACAGGATCGCGGCCGCCGACGCCTGGAGCCTGGAGCGCAACGTGGAGATCGCCATGGACGCGCTGCGCTGTCCCCCGAACGACGCCGACGTGACGACGCTGTCCGGCGGCGAGCGCCGACGCGTCGCGCTGTGCCGTCTCCTCCTGTCGCGACCCGACCTCCTCCTCCTCGACGAGCCCACGAACCACCTCGACGCCGAGAGCGTGGACTGGCTGGAGCGCTTCCTCAAGGACTACGCCGGCACCGTCGTGGCCATCACCCACGACCGCTACTTCCTCGACAACGTCGCCAAGTGGATCCTGGAGCTGGACCGGGGTCGCGGCATCCCCTTCGAGGGCAACTACTCGGGTTGGCTCGAGCAGAAGCAGGCCCGCATCGCCGCCGAGGAGAAGCAGAGCGAGGTGCGCGCGCGCACGCTGGCGCGCGAGCTCGAGTGGGTGAAGATGTCCCCGAAGGCCCGTCAGGCAAAGGGCAAGGCGCGACTCGCCGCCTACGACAAGCTGCACGCCGAGGCGATGGCCGCCGAGCGCGGTCCCGAACGCCTCGAGATCGCCATCCCGGCCGGTCCGCGCCTCGGCGACACCGTCATCGAGGTGGACGGCCTGTCGAAGGGTTTCGGCGATCGCCTCCTCATCGACGACCTCTCCTTCAGGCTCCCGCCCGCCGGCATCGTGGGCATCATCGGCCCGAACGGTGCCGGCAAGACGACGCTCTTCCGCATGCTCGCCGGTCAGGAGGCCCCGGACTCGGGCACCATCACCGTGGGCGACACGGTCGTGCTCAGCCACGTGGACCAGAATCGCGACGCCCTCGATCCCGACAAGACCGTCTACGAGGAGATCACCGACGGCGTCGAGCACATGAAGGTGGGCGGGCGCGAGATCCACGGACGCGCGTACGTGGCCAGCTTCAACTTCAAGGGCAGCGACCAGCAGAAGCGCGTCGGCGACCTCTCGGGCGGAGAGCGCAACCGCGTTCACCTGGCGAAACTGCTGAAGCGCGGCGGGAACGTGCTGCTGCTCGACGAACCCACGAACGACCTCGACGTCGACACCCTGCGCGCACTCGAGGACGCGCTCGAACAGTTCCCGGGGTGCGCCGTGGTCATCAGCCACGACCGCTGGTTCCTCGACCGCATCGCCACCCATGTGCTCGCCTTCGAGGGCGACAGCCAGGTGCGCTGGTTCGAGGGCAACTTCTCCGAATACGAGGCCTGGCGCCGCAAGGAACTCGGGGCGGCCGCCGACCAGCCCCACCGCATCAAGTACAAGCCGCTGGCCAGGTGATCCCCGTGGCCCTGCGCATCGTCCGGACGGTCTGCTTCGCGCTCTTCCTCGCGGGCATCCCCGCCCTCATCGTGTCCTCCATCGCGGGCAACAACGAGGGCTGGGTCCTCACCTTCGGGATGATCACCGCCGTCGCCGCCGTCGTGCTCATCGCGGTGTCGGCATCCACGACGGACCGTCGCCTCGACGCCTTCGACGAGGTCGCCGCCGAGCGGGTCGAGGCGCGCATCGTCGCGCTCGTCGCCGCGGGGGCGGACGAGGACGAGGTGCGCGCCCTGGTGCGCGAGTCCCTCGACCTGGCGCGCGGGCGCGGGTGAGCCCGGTGGATCCGGTGGCCGGCTTCGACGATTTGGTCGGCCTCGACGACCACGCCCTGGCCTCCGCCCTGGCACGGGCCGCCGGCACGATCCTGCTCGAGCACCGCCTCCGTCTTCAGGAGCAGCGGGCGAGCCAGTGGGAGATCAAGGACTCGGGTGACGCCGTCGCCCATCGCTTCCTCGCCGCGGCGCTCCGTCACCTGCGACCCGACGACGCCCTGCTCTCGGAGGAGGGATTCGACTCGCGCGCCCGCCTGTCGTCCCGACGGGTGTGGATCGTCGACCCGCTTGACGGCACCCAGGAGTACGGCGAGGGCCGGGGCGACTGGGCGGTGCACGTCGCTCTCTGGTCGGGCGACGCCCTGACGGCCGGCGCGGTTGCCCTGCCCGCCGCGGGCCTCACGTTCGGCACCGATCCCGCCGCGTCGGTCCCCCCGCCCGCCGACGGCCCGCCGCGTCTCGTCACCTCGCGCAGCAGGGCGCCCTATGCCGCCGTCATCGTCGCCAACTCCCTCGGGTGCCGTCCGCTGCGCCTCGGCAGTGCCGGCGCCAAGGCCATGTCCATCCTCATGGGCGAGGCCGACATCTACGTCCACGACGGGGGCATGCACCAGTGGGACTCGGCCGCGCCGGCGGCGGTCGCCCTGGCCGCGGGTCTGCACGCGAGCCGCATCGACGGCTCCCCCCTCGTCTACAACGCACCGGACACGTGGCTTCCCGACCTCATCGTGTGCCGACCGGAACTGGCGGGCGACGTCCTCGAGGCCCTGTGGGGGACCGATCCGCGATGAACGCACCCTCGCGCGACCTCGACTGGGGCAACTTCACCGAGCACGGTCCGTGGAACATCGACCGCGACGACCCCCCGTGGCGCGCCGAGGCGGATGACCTGCGCGCCGCGGTGCGCGCCGAGGTTCCCCGTCGGGCACGGGCCCGGCGTCTCCCGCCGCTCGGTCGACTCGTCGTCGTCGTGTTCCGGCTCGGATCCGCGGTCGGTCCGTGGTGGTGGCGCAAGAAGCGCGGCCGTTTCGCCGATGCGTCGGAGTCGAGGGCGGACCTCTCGCGTCGCCTGCGGATCGCCATCGAGCACCTCGGAGCGACCTACATCAAGCTCGCCCAGATCATCTCGAGCGGGGAGGGGCTGTTCCCCGCCGAGCTGGTGACCGAGTTCGCCAAGTGCCGCGACAGGGTGCCCCCCGAGCCGTGGCGTCGGGTCCGACGCGTGATCGCCGACGAGGTCGGCGACGCGTCCGTCGTGTTCGCCGAGCTGGACGAGCGGCCCCTCGCCGCCGCCTCGATCGCCCAGGTGCACCGGGCCCGACTCGTCGACGGCACCGAGGTCGTCGTCAAGATCCAACGGCCGAGCGTCGCGGTGCGGGTGCGCAAGGACCTCAGGGTCATGGCCTGGCTGGCGCCCTTCATGGTGGGGCGCATCAAGGTCGCGGCCCTCGCCAATCCCCCCGCGCTCGTCGAGTTGTTCGCCGAGACCATCCTCGAGGAGCTGGACTTCCGGCTCGAGGCCGACAACATGATCGATGTCGCCGCCATGCTGCACGACCTCGGCCTCGAGCGATTCCTCGTGCCCCGGCCGCACGGGACCCTCGTCACCCGGCGCGTGCTCGTCATGGAACGACTGGCGGGATTCGCCTTCGACGACGCCGAGGGCATGCGCGCCGCCGGGATCGACACCGAGGAGGTGGTGCGCGGAGGAATGGCCGCGTTCCTCGAGGGGGCGATCATCCACGGCGTCTTCCACGGCGACCTCCACGGCGGCAACCTCTTCGTCCTGCCCGACGGGCGCACCGCACTCCTCGACTTCGGCATCATCGGTCGCCTCGCCGGCACGCGCCGACTCGCCTTCATGAGACTGATGCTCTCGGCGGCGACGAGCGACATCCGCGGCCAGGTGGGTGCCCTCGTCGACCTCGGGGCCCTGCCGCGGGACACCGACATCGACGAGGTCATCGTCGACCTGCGCCTCGACGAGCCGATCGACCCCACGACGCTGTCCGGCGAGGAACTCGTCGCCGAGGTGCAGCGGATCGTCAAGTCGCTCCTGGGATACGGCGCCCGCATGCCCAAGGAACTCATGCTCTTCGCCAAGAACATGGTGTTCCTCGACGGGGCCATCGCCCGGCTCGCCCCCGACCTCGACCTCATCGAGGAGGTGTCGCAGTTGTCCCTCCAGTTCACGATGCGTCACGGCGAGCGTCTGGCGCGCGATCTCGGGGTGGCGACGGAGTCGCTGGAGATCAACATGGACTCCTTCAAGGCGGGGCTCGGCGTCGACCTCTCCACCGAGTCGCTCACCTATCGCGAACTCAAGGAGCGCCGCGACCTCATCCAGAAGCGGATGCGCGACCACATCGGGAAATAGGGTCGGGGGATGCGTCTCATCGTCGCGCGCTGCTCCGTCGTGTACACGGGTCGGCTCGAGACCCGGCTCGCCGACGCGGTGCGACTCATCATGGTCAAGGACGACGGCTGCATCGCCGTCCACGCCGACGGCGGGGCCTACAAGCCCCTCAACTGGATGAACGCACCGAACGTTCTCGAGGAGCGCGAGGACGAGTGGACCGTGCGCAACCCGAAGGGCGAGACGATGGTCCTCACCCTTCACGAGGTGCTCCACGACTCGACCCATCATCTCGGGGACGATCCCGGTCTCGACAAGGACGGCGTGGAGAAGCAGCTCCAGGAACTGCTCGCCGCCGATCCCGGGGTGATGGAGGAAGGGCTCGTGCTCCTGCGGCGCGAGCACTACACCGCGCTCGGCCCGGTCGACCTCCTGTGTCGCGACGCGGCTGGGCGCACGGTGGTCATCGAGGTGAAGCGACGTGGCGAGATCGACGGTGTGGAGCAACTCACCCGCTACATGGCCGACCTCGCCGGCGACCCGACCCTCGGCGAACTGCGCGCCATGTTCGTGGCCCAGTCGATCAAGCCACAGGCGCGCACGCTGGCCGAGTCGAGGGGATTCACCTGCGTGGAGGTCGACTACGACGCTCTCCGCGGCGTGGAACGGGAAGAATGGACGCTCTTCTGAGCGACGGAGGGAACGACATGGAACCCGATGACACACCCGATTGGGCGCGACCCGTCGTCTACTTCTCGATCGCCGCGCGCGATCCCGAGGCGCAACGCCGTTTCTACGCCACGATGTTCGGATGGCGGATCGGCGACGGCCCGTTCATGCCGATTCCGGCCGGTATCGGCTCCCCCGAGAACGGCATCGGCGGACACATCTCGGCCGGCGAACCCGGATTCTCCCTCTACGTCCAGGTGCGCGACGTGGACGAGTCGCTCGCCCTGGCCGAGCGCCTCGGGGCGACGAGGGTCCACGATCCCTTCCAGATCCCCGGCGGCGCGCTCATCGCGGGCATCCGCGATCCCGAGGGCAACTCGCTCGTGCTGGTGCAGCAGTAGGTCACAGACCGCGCCACGTGCGGCGCGACGACTCCACCGTCGCGGCCTCCCACGACGCGCGCACGTCCGGGTCCCCCCGCATGACGCGGTCCGCATCGTCGGCCCACAGCAGCACCTCGATCCACTCCCCGACGTCGCCGCGGGCGACGGTTCGGCGCAGCATCCCCGGCGTCTGATACGCGACGGCCTCCTGATGCCGGTCGTTGAGGAGGAGGAAGTCGGCCTCGACCGTCCCCGGGAGGAGGGAGAAGACGACCGTCTCGATGATCATGAGGACGAGTTCAGACGAACCGCACGAGACCCTGGTCGAGCACCTTGCGGTCGCCGACCCACGTCTCGAAGAGGGCCTCGCCGCCGCCCGTCTCCCACATGCGCACGGTGAGTGCGTCACCGGGGAACACCGGCGAGGCGAAGCGTCCCTCGATGTGGCGGAAGCGGTCGGCGTCACCGGCGCACAATGTGGCGAGAAGGGCGCGACCGGTGAACCCGTAGGTGCACAGACCGTGGAGGATCGGCCGGGGGAACAGACCCGCCTTCACGGCCGGATGGTTCGGGTCGGAGTGCAGCGGATTGCGGTCGCCGTTGAGCCGGTACAGGAGGGCCTGGTCGGGCCTCGTCTGCAGCGTCACCTCGTGGTCCGGTGCGCGCTCGGGCGGGTCGTTCACCGACCCGCTCGGGCCGCGATCGCCGCCGAACCCGCCCGCGTCGCGGATGAACACCGAGGACCGCGTCGAGTAGAGCAGGTCACCGGAGCCGTCGCGGGCCTCGGACTCGGTGACGATGACCGCCGCCTTGACCTTGTCGTGCATCGCCACGAGGCGACCCTGCACCGTGGCCGAACCCTCGACGGGCAGGGGCTTGTGCAGGGTGACCGCCTGGGATGCGTGGACGAGCTTGGTGAAGTCGAAATCCCCGACGCTGCGCATCGGGTTCGACGCGCCCCCGCCCTGGCCGGAGCCGAGGACGACCGGCATCGTGGGCAGTGCCTTCTGGGTGACCCCGGTCGAGTTCTCGGTGACGTACTCGAGCATGTCCGAGCCCGTGTCGAGGCTCACCGCGTAGAGCAACGAGTCCTTCGACGTCCACGAGATGGTGTAGGGCTCGCCGACGGTGCCGACGGCCTGCGGATTCAGTGCCATGTCTCTCCCCCTTGTGTCATGGTCGATGTCGCGGTGCGGCGCGGATGCGCCGCCGCGGTCACTTGGCCAGCGTGCTCTGCGGCCAGCTGCCGTCCTTGCCGTCCATGCCGGCGTTCGGTCGGGCCTTGGACAACAGGTCGGCGACGACGGATCCCATCTTCGTGGCGTCGTCGATGGGCGACGTGCTCGGTCCGCGGTGCCATCCCTCGGCGATCGCCAGGGTCTGGCCGCTGGCCTCGAACACGCGACCCGTGACGTGGGCCGCCTCGTGCGACGCGAGCCACGTGACGATGGGGGCGATCCAGCGCGGCGAACGCATCTCGCGCTCCTCGTCCGTCTCGGGCGCGTTGCCGAGACCCTCGGTCATGCGCGTGAGGGCGACAGGGGCCACCGCGTTCACGGTGACACCGAAGCGGGCGAGTTCGAGCGCGGCGATGATCGTGAACGAGGCGATTCCCGCCTTGGCGGCGCCGTAGTTCGTCTGGCCGACGTTCCCGTAGATGCCCGACACCGACGTCGTGTTGATGACGCGGCCGTAGACCTCCTTGCCCTCCTTCGAGCGCTCGCGCCAGTACGCCGCGGCCCAGCGGGTGGGGCCGAAGGTTCCCTTGAGGTGGACCTTGATGACCGCGTCCCACTCCTCCTCGGTCATGTTGGTGAGCATGCGGTCGCGCAGGATGCCGGCGTTGTTCACGATGATGTTCACGTCGCCGAACGCCTCGACCGCGGTGTTGATGAGCCGCTGGGCGCCCTCCCAGGAGGAGATGTCGTCGCCGTTGGCGACAGCCTCGCCGCCCATGCCCTTGATCTCGTCGACCACCTGCTGGGCGGGGCTGACGTCGCCGCCGCTGCCGTCCACGTTCCCGCCGAGGTCGTTGACCACGACCTTGGCGCCCTGGGACGCCAGGCTCAGCGCGTGCTCGCGTCCGATGCCCCGTCCCGCTCCCGTCACGACCGCGACGCGGCCCTCACACAACTTCGCCATCGTCGGCTCCCTTCGCATCGTGCGCGCCGACGGCGCGCCACGCCTGCATCCTACGAACCACCGACCTAACCTCTGAAACCGTGGCATCGAGCGTGCTCATCGTCGGAGGCGGCCCGGCCGGCTCGGCCTGCGCGATCGAGGCGCGTCGGCTGGGCATGGACGTCACCCTCGTGGACCGGGCCGTCTTCCCGCGCGACAAGTGCTGCGGGGACGGGCTCACCGCCCACGGACTCCGCCTGCTCGAGAACCTCGGCTTCCGTCCCGAACCGCACGAGAGGTGGCGGACGGTCGATCGCGTGTCGCTGCGGTCGCCGTCCGGGCGGACGTTGGAGGCCGGGTTCGAGGGACGGGGCGTCTTCTCCGCCGTCCTCCCCCGGCTCGACCTCGATGCCGCGCTCCTCGACCTGGCGCGCGACGCCGGCGTCGTCGTGCACGAGGGCGCAGCCTTCGAGGAGGTGGTGGCGAACGACCGCTCGGGGGTGACGATCCGCTGCGAGAACGTGGGAGAGCTCCGTGCCGACTGGCTGGTCGCCGCCGACGGCATGTGGTCACCCGTGAGGCGCTCGCTCGGACTGTCCACGCCCGGCTATCTCGGCGAGTGGCACGGTTTCCGTCAGTACGTCGACTCCGTCGACGGCACGGCGGCCGAGACGCTGCACGTGTGGTTCGACGACGACCTGCTGCCCGGGTACGCCTGGTCGTTCCCGCTCGGTGACGGCTCGGTCAACTTCGGCTTCTGCCTGATGCGCGGCGACGGCGAGCCGTTGCGGGACATGAACGCGACCTGGCACGACCTCTTCACGAGACCCCATGTCGCCGCCGCGCTCGGGCCCTCGGCGACGCGGCGCGACCGCCACGCCGCGTGGCCCATCCCCGCCCGCGTCGACCGGGCGGTGCGCTCGTCGGGGCGGGTGTTCTTCGTCGGCGATGCGCTGTGCGCAACGGACCTGCTCACGGGCGAGGGCATCGCCCAGGCGCTCGGGACGGGAATGCTCGCCGCCCGTGCGGTCGCGTCGCACCGGCTCCCCGCGCGCGCCCGGGCGTCCTACGCGCGGTCGATCGACCGCGGGTACCTCGCCGACCACCGCATGTCGGCCGTGCTCTCGCGCGTGCTGTCGAGTCGTGTCGGCACCGAGGCGGCGCTGCGCATCCTCGGGTCGGGACGGCGCACGAGGTCGCTCTTCCTGCGCTGGCTCTTCGAGGACGAGCCGCGCGCCGCCGTGCTCACCCCGCGCCGTTGGCACCGCGGCTTCCTCGGGCGCGACGGGGCCTTCGTCGACTGATCCATCCGTCGTCGCAGGTTCGGGCGGCGGGACCCGCGGGGATACGGTGAACCCCATGAAGACGCGCCTGACCGAAATGCTCGACATCGAACTGCCCGTCATGCTCGCGGGCATGGGGGGCGTGTCCTACAGCGACCTCGTCATCGCGGTCTCGGACGCCGGCGGCATCGGCACCTTCGGCGCGGCCCCCATGAGCACGGAACACCTCGTCGAGGAGATGGCCCGGGTCCGGGCGGCCACCGACAAGCCCTTCGGCGTCGACCTCCTCACCGCGTCGCCGGACTCGGTCATGCGCAACGTGCGGGCGATCATCGAGGGCGGGGCGAGCATCTACGTCGCGGGACTCGGCGTGCCGCGCGAGGTGATCGACGAACTGCACCGCCACAACATCCTCGTCGGATCGGTGTGCGGCAAGGTGCGCCATGCCGTGGCGGCGGTGGCGAGCGGATGCGACTTCGTCATCGCCCAGGGCACCGAGGGCGGCGGTCACACCGGGACCGTGGCCACCATGACGCTCGTTCCCCAGGTCGTGGACGCCGTGGCCGGCAAGGTTCCCGTCGTGGCCGCCGGGGGCCTCTTCGACGGTCGCGGTCTCGTGGCCTCCCTCGCCCTCGGGGCAGAGGGCGTCTGGATGGGCACCCGCTTCATCGCCACACCCGAGGCCCACACCGGGCGCGGATACAAGGAGAAGATGCTCGAGACCCCCGAGGACGGCACCGTCATCTCGCGCGGCTACACCGGCAAGACGTGCCGGGTCATCCGCACCGAGTGGAGCGACCACTTCGAGAAGCATCCCGAGGAACTCCAGGGATTCCCCGGTCAGGTCATCGCCGCGATGCAGGCCGGCGTGCAGCAACTGGGAACCGGTCCGGACGAGGAACTCGACACGACCCGGGCCTTCATGGCGTGCGGTCAGGCCGTGGGTGCCATCGACCGCATCGTCCCGGCACGCGAGGTCGTCGCCGAGATCATGGACGGCGCCAGGGCGGCCCTCGACCGTCTCGCCCGGTTGCGCGCGTGAGTCCCGCCGCGTTCGACGCCCTCGTCGCCGACGCCGGTCGGATCTGGGACGACGAGGTCATGCCGGCGCTGTGCGAGTACATCGCCGTGCCCGCCGTGTCGTCGTCCTATGACGCCGCCTGGGAGGAGAACGGGCACGTGCGCCGGGCCGCCGTGCTGATGCGCGACTGGTGTCTCGCGCGCCCCGTGCGCGGCATGAGCGTCGAACTGCTGGAGCGCCCCGGGGTCTCGCCCGTGCTGCTCGTCGAGGTCGAGGCCTCCGACCCCGCCCTCGCCGACGACACGGTCCTGCTCTACGGGCACCTCGACAAACAGCCGGAGATGACCGGATGGCGCGACGGACTCGGGCCGTGGACACCGGTGGTCGAGGACGGTCGTCTCTACGGTCGCGGTGGCGCCGACGACGGATACGCGGTGTTCGCCTCGCTCGTGGCCATCGAGAACGCCCAGCGACACGGCATCCCGCACGCGCGCTGCGTCGTGCTCATCGAGGCCAGCGAGGAGAGCGGCAGCATCGACCTCCCCGGGTGGCTGGAGGTGCTGGGCGACCGCCTCGGTACGCCCTCGCTGGTGGTGTGCCTCGACTCGGGTTGCCTCGACTACGGACGACTGTGGGTCACCAGTTCGTTGCGCGGCCTCGCCGATCTCGTCCTGCGCGTCGACGTGCTGGAGGAGGGTGTGCACAGCGGCGAGGCCAGCGGCGTCGTGCCCTCTTCTTTCCGCATCCTGCGCGAGCTGCTCGACCGCGTCGAGGACTCAGCCACCGGGCGCATCCTCGTCCCCGAGATGCACGTGCCCGTCCCGCCGCACCGCGTCGAGGAGGCGAGGGCCACCGCGGCGGAGTTCCCCGACCCGATCCACACCCACTACCCGCTCGTCGGCGCGACGCGCCCGATGACCGACGACCCCGCCGGCCAGATGCTGGCGCGCACCTGGCATCCCACGCTCTCCTACACCGGCGTCGACGGCATGCCCCCGATCGAGCGGGCGGGCAACGTGCTGCGCCCGCACACCGCGCTGCGGCTCTCGTTCCGTCTGCCGCCCGGCTGCGACTCGGCCGCGGCGCTCGCCGCCGTGACCCGGACGCTCGAGGCGGACCCCCCGTCCGGCGCGCGCGTGACGGTGGAGCGCGGCCAGGCCGCCGACGGGTGGGATGCACGGGCCCACGAGGAGTGGCTGGCCGACGCCCTCGAGGAGGCGTCGCTCGGGGCCTTCGGCACCGGCGCGCGCGCGTTCGGCGAGGGCGGGTCGATCCCGTTCATCGGCATGCTCGCCGAGCGCTTTCCCGCCGCTCAGTTCGTCGTCACCGGGGTCCTCGGACCCGGCTCGAACGCGCACGGTCCGAACGAGTTCATGGACATCGCCACCGCGCGACGGCTCACCGCGTGCATCTCCCGGGTGCTCGGCGCGCACGCCGCGCGTCCGGATCGCTGACGCCATCGTGATCTCGCTGCTACGGCGAAACCGCGACATCCGTCTCGTCTTCGCCGCGCAGGTGGTCTCGTATCTCGGTGATTGGTTCACCTTCGTCGCGCTCGCGGGCCTGGTGCAGGACCTCACCGACTCCCGCTTCCTCGTCTCGCTCGTCCTCGTCGCCTTCTCCCTCCCGGCGTTCCTCTTCTCCCCGCTCGCCGGCGCGGTGGCCGACCGGCGCGACCGGCGCGGGGTCCTCGTGTGGGTGTCCGGCGGACAGGCCGTGTGCGCGCTCGGTCTTCTCCTGGCGGGTGAGGGCACCGTGTGGGCGGCCTTCCTCTTCCAGTCGGGCATCTCGGCCCTCGCCGCCTTCGTGCGGCCCGCCACCGAGGCGGCGCTGCCGAACCTCGCCGGGAACGACGACGATCTGCGCACTGCCAACTCGCTCTTCGGCAGCACGTGGGGGGTGATGCTGGCGGTCGGCGCGGCCCTCGGCGGGTTGTTCTCCTCCACGTTCGGCCGCGAGGCCGCCTTCATCGCCGACGCGGTGACCTTCCTCGTGGCGGCGGCTCTTTTCGCCGCTGTGCGCACCCCCATGCAGACCCACGATGCACGCGCGGAACGTCCCCGCATGAGGCCCCTCGCCGACATGGGCGAGGCGGTGGCCGCGGCCCGCGCCAACCCGGTGATCCTCGCCCTCATCGCCTCGAAGACCACGTTCGCCGTCGGGGCCGGCATCGTCAGCCAACTCGCCGTGCTCGCCTCGGAGGCGTTCGGTTCCGGGGACACCGGACGGGGACTCCTCCTCGGTGCGCGCGGCGTCGGCTCGGGACTCGGGCCGCTCCTCGCCGCCCGCGTCGTGGGCACCGACGTGTCGCGCCTGTTGCGCGTGTGCGGGCTGGCCGGCCTCGGGTTCTCCCTCGCCTACCTCGGTGCGGGGCTCAGCCCGGAGCTGTGGCTGGCTTGCATCTTCGTCGGCGTCGCCCACCTCGGCGGTGGCGCCCAATGGACGCTCTCCACGCTCGGGCTGCAGCGAGAGTCGCCGGACCGCCTGCGCGGCCGCGTCCTCGCCGGCGACTTCGCCCTCGTCACGCTCATGCTCTCGGTCACGAGCGTGCTCGCCGGCGTGGTCTCCGAGATCATCGGGGTGCGCGGCGCGGTGCTGCTCTTCTCCGCGCTCGCAGCCTGCGCCTCTCTCGCGTATCTGGCGGCCACATCGCGCCTGCGCGAGGCGGAACGGTCCTGACCCGATCGGGCCCTCAGCCGGCGGCGTCGGCGCAGCGGGCGGCGGCATCGAAGAGCCGCGCTCGACGGGGATCCTGGTCGAACACGGTCATCATCGTGTTCATCACGTAGCCCATCGCCAGCCCGCGCGAGGGCTGACAGAACCCGAACGAGCCGCCCGCGCCGTCGTGTCCGAAACTCGTCGGCCCCGTGTAGGGCGTGCGCGCAGAGTGGGTCATGAATCCCATCCCGAACGTGGACATCGTCTTGAGCACGAGATCCTCCTCCCCCTCCGGGGTCACCGAGGTCGCGGCGCGGTCGCGGGTGGCGGGATCGAGCAGGCGCACCCCGTTCACCTCGCCCAGGAGAGCGGCATAGATGGTGGCGATGGCGCGCGCGTCGGCGATGCCCGCGGCACCGGGGACCTCGGCGCGGTGCACCTCGGGCTTGTTGAAGGTGCCGGGCGGGAACGCCCCGCTCACCGAGAGCGCGATGTCCCCGAGCGTGCCGGGGCCGCCACGCTCGAGCATGATGCGGGCGATGTCGGGCGGGAACGACGGCAGGGGATGCGCCATGAGACGGGCCACCCGGTCCTGCTTCTCGGGCGGCAGACCGATGTGGAACTCGACCCCGAGCGGTCCGGCGATCTCGTCCTGCACGAAGGTGCCGATGCTGCGCCCGGTGACGCGGCGCACGAGTTCACCCGCGAGCCAGCCGTAGGTGATGGCGTGGTACCCGTGGGTCGAGCCGGGCGCGAAGCGCGGCGTCTCGTCGGCGAGACGGGCGGTCACGCGGCCCCAGTCCAGGCACTCCTCGAGCGACACGGGCGGCTCGATGGTGTACAGCCCGGCCCGGTGCGACATGACCTGGGCGACCGTGATGTCCTGCTTGCCCTTGGCGGCGAACTCGGGCCAGTACACGGCCACCTTCTCGTCGTAATCGAGCAGGCCGCGCTCGACGCACATGGCCACGGCCGTGGCGGTGATGCCCTTCGTCGTGGAGAACACCACCTGCAGACTGTCGGGGCCGTAGGGAACGGTGGCGTCCTTGTCGCGCCACCCACCGGTGACGTCGACGACGAGACGACCGCGATGGAAGACGGCGACTCCCGCACCCCGGTCCTCCCCGGAGGCGAGACCCTCGGCGAGCGCGTCGCGCACCGGCTCCCAGCCGGGCGCCACGGTCTCGTGGGTGATGTTCGCCCCGCTCATGCGTCGATGATCGAGCGCAGCTTCTCGATCTCACCGACCGGGTCGGGTCCGATCGGGTTCACCGAGAGCACCGTCACGCCCGCCTCGCGGAAGGCGGCCACGCGCTCGCGCACGAACGACGGCGTGCCCACGAGGTTCGCGTTCATGATCCACTCGCCGGGCAGCCTCGCCGCCGCTTCGTCCTTCTTGCCGTCGAGGTAGAGGTCCTGGATCTCCACGGCCTCCTTCTCGAAGCCGTAGTCGCGGCAGATGTCGTTGTAGAAGTTCTTGCCGCGCGCGCCCATGCCGCCCACGTACAGGGCCATGTTGGGACGGGCCATGTCGAGCACCTTCGTCTGGGCCTCACCCGTGAGGGACTCGTCGATGGCGAGCATGCCGCCGGCGCTGATTTCGAGGCGTCCGAGTGAGGCGTCGCGCTTGGCGAGGCCCGCCTTGAGCTGGGCGCCCCACACGTTGTGGTACTTCTCGGGATAGAACATGATCGGCAGCCACCCGTCGGCGAGTTCGGCCGTCGCCTCCACGCTCTTGTCCTTCAGCGACGCCCACCAGATCGGGATGTCGGGACGCACGGGATGGTTGATGATCTTGAGGGGCTTGCCGAGGCCCGTGCCCTCACCGGCCGGGAGCGGCACCTGCACCGCCTTCCCCTCGTAGACGAGGGGCTTCTCGCGCTTCCACACGTCGCGGCAGATCTCGATGTACTCCTTGATGCGCTGCATCGGCTTCTCGTAGGGGATGCCGTGGAATCCCTCGATGACCTGGGGACCGGAGGCGCCGAGTCCGAGGATGAACCGCCCGTCGCTGACGTAGTCGCACCCGGCCGCCGTCATGGCCATCAGAGCGGCGGTGCGCGAGTACACGTTGACGATGCCCGTGCCGATCTCCACGCGGGAGGTCTTGGCGGCGAGGTACCCGATCTGGGAGATCGCGTCGAAGCTGTACGCCTCGGCGACCCACACCTGGTCGAGACCGGCCTTCTCCAGTTCCACGACGCGGTCCACCGCCTCCTTGAACCCGCCGGCGTAGTTGATCCCCATCGAGAGCTTCATGTTCCCCTCCTCTTCCCGGGCAACCCTACGACCCCGCTCCGGCGGCCTGCGATTTCTGCCGCACCCACCGGCGCAATCCCGTCGGAACGGCGCGACACTGATGCCATGGACACCGACGCCGTGCCGAGGCGCTTCACCGTCGACGGCGGCACGGGACTCGCGGCGCTCGACTGGACGCGCGACGGGGCCGGGCTCACCCCCCTCCTGCTCGTCCACGGGCTGGCCTCCAACTGTCGCCTCTGGGACGGGGCCGCCCGCCTCCTCGCCGGTCGTGGCCATCCCGTCGTCGCCCTCGACCTGCGCGGTCACGGACTCAGCGACGCTCCCGACGACGGCTACGGCATCGCCCGTGTCGCCGACGACGTCGCCGAGGTGCTCGACTCCCTCGTCACCGCGGACTCGCGTTGGTCGCGACCCGTCGTCATGGGCCAGTCCTGGGGCGGCAACATCGTCGTCGAGGTCGCGGCGCGTCACGGTGCGCGCCTGGCCGGGGTCGTCGCCGTGGACGGCGGCACCATCGACCTGCCGGCCTCCTTCCCCTCGTGGGAGGAGTGCGTGCGCATCCTGCGACCCCCGGCGTTGGCCGGCACGCCGGCCACGCGCTTGCGAGCATGGATGGAGGCGGCCCACCCCGACTGGAGCCGCGAGGCCATCGACGGCCAGATGCACAATATGGAGGTGCTGGACGACGGAACGGTGAGACCGCGGCTCACCCTCGAGCGCCACCTGCAGTGCCTGCGCGGCATGTGGGAGGCTCCTCCCTCGCGGGCGTGGCCGACGATCGACGTCCCGGTGATGTTCGTCCTCGCCGCGCGCGAGGAGGACGCCCACACCCGCGCCAAGCGCGCACAGGTGGAACGCGCCGCGCGGGAACTCGCGCGTTGTCGCACCGAGTGGTTCGTCCCGGCCGACCACGACCTGCACGCCCAGCATCCCGACCGATTCGCCGATTGCGTCACGGGCGCGTTCGAGGAGGGGTTCTTCCGATGAGCGCGTCGCGCATCCTGGCGATCATGGGCTCGGGCGAGACGGCGCCGACCATGGTGCAGACGCACCGGCACCTCGTGGCCGGCCTCGGCGGGAACCCCCGCGCCGTCGTCATCGACACGCCCTACGGCTTCCAGGAGAACGCACCGGAACTGGCGCGACGGGCCGTGGAGTACTTCCGACGCAGCGTCGAGATCGACGTCGAGGTCGCCGGGCTCGCCCGCCTGGACGACCGCGCCGACACCGTGGAGCGCGAGCGCGGTCTGCGCCGCGTGGCGGACGCCGACTGGATCTTCGCCGGACCGGGCTCGCCCACCTACGCCCTGCGCCAGTGGCGCGACACCCCGTTGCCCGGTCTCCTCGCCGACAAGTTGTCGGACGGCGGGGTCGTCACCTTCGCCTCCGCCGCGGCTCTCACCCTGGGGCGCGCCACCGTCCCCGTCTACGAGATCTACAAGGCCGGCGAGGAACCGCGCTGGGAGGAGGGACTCGGCCTGCTCCAGGGTCTCGGCATCGACGCCGTGGTCATCCCCCACTTCGACAACGCCGAGGGGGGGCACCACGACACCCGCTTCTGTTACCTGGGCGAAAGACGCCTCACGATGATGGAGCAGACCCTCCCCGACGGGTGCTGGGTCCTCGGCGTCGACGAGCACACGGCGTTCGTCATCGACCTCGATGCGGGCATCGCCCGGGTCACCGGCAACGGGACCGTCACCTTGCGACTGCGCGGGGATTCACGCGTCCTGCCGTCGGGTGGGACCATCCCCCTCGGGGAACTATGCGACCCGTGGTCGGGGTCGAGGACCTCGACGGCCGGACCGGGGACGCCGACGACGAGGGTCGAACCCGTCGTGCCCGCATCCCGGGGTCTCGACGACGAGATCGACTCCGCCGTGGCCGCGTTCGACGCGGCCCTCGCCGCGGGTCGTGCCGACGACGCTGTCCGGGCCACCCTCTCCCTCGAGGAGGCACTGCACGGATGGTCGGCCGACACCCTGCAGAGCGACGCCGCCGACCGTGCCCGAGCCGCACTGCGCGCGATGATCTCGGCCCTCGGCGACGCTGCCGTCTCGGGGCTCCGCGATCCCCGTGACACCGTGGGACCCTTCGTCGAGGCCTTCCTCGCCCTGCGCGCGACGGTGCGTGCCGAGAAACGCTTCGATCTCTCCGACGCCATCCGCGACGCGCTCGTCGGTCTCGGCGTTGAGGTCCGCGACGGGGCCGACGGGGTCACCTGGCTCCTCGACGGGCCGGCGGCCTGACCCGCCGACGCGTCGTCCCGCGCCGGGACGCCTCAGATGTGGTGCAGGTGCGAGATGCGGGTGCGGCCCCGCGCGCCGGTGGCGAACCAGACGACGATGAAGAGGATCGTGCCCACGAGGATGATCGTGGCGCTCGCCGAGGTGTCGAGGTGGTACGAGAGGTTCATCCCGACGAAGGCCGATGCGGCGCCGACGACGGGGGCGATCCACAGCATGCGGGCGAAGGAATTGGTCATCATGCGCGTCGTGGACGCGGGGATGACGAGCAGGGCCGAGATCAGCAGGGTGCCGATGACCCTCATCGTCACGAGGATCGTGGCCGACAGCATGATCATGAGCAGGGCCTCGATGCCGGGGACGCGCACTCCCGAGACCCGCGCCACGTCGGGATCGAACGTGGCGAACAACAGGCGTCGATAGGCCACCGTCACGACCGCGACGGCGAGGAGCGACACCGCGACGACGGCGACGATGTCGGAGGTGCGCACCCCGAGGACGCTGCCGAAGAGCACCGCTTCGATGCTCCGCTGCGCCTGTCCGTAGCGGTTGAGGAGGGCGAGACCGAGGGCGAACGAGGCCGTCGTGACGACGCCGATGGCGGCATCCGCGCCGATGAGCCGTCGCCGCGAGATGCGCGCGATGAGCACCCCGGACAGCACGCCCCAGAGCCCCGCCCCGAGGAAGTAGTTCACTCCCATCACCGCGGAGGCCGCCGCTCCCCCGAAGACGGCGTGGGAGAGTCCGTGGCCGATGTAGCTGAGACCGCGCAGCACGACGAACACCCCGAGCAGGCCGCACAACGCACCCGCCACCGTGGCCACGACGACCCCGTTCGTGAAGAAGTCGTAGCGGTACGGCTCGAGGATGCCGGCGATCATCGGGCGGCTCTGTCCGGACCCGTCGCCACGTCGACGACGACGGGCATCCCCCCGTGGTGGAGCACCTCCATCGGCGCCCCGTAGGTGCGCTCGAGCACGTCGGCGTCGAGCACGTCGAGGGGCGCGCCGTCGGCCACCACCGTGCCGGCGAGACAGACGATGCGGGGCAGGTGCGCGGCGAGACCGTTGAGGTCGTGGGTGGTAAGCAGGATCGTCATGCCGTCGGCGTGCAGGTCGCCCAGGAGGTGGAGCACCTCGTGACGGGTCCGCACGTCGACGCCCGAGGTGGGCTCGTCGAGCACGAGCAGGTCGGGACGGCGGTACAAGGCGCGCGCGACGAACACCCGCTGCTGCTGGCCACCGGAGAGTTCCCGGATGTGCCGGTCGGCGAGGCCCGCCAGCCCGAGTCGCGCCAGCACCGCCTCGGCATCGGCTCTCTCCGCCTCGGTGGTGCGGGGACGCCCGAACCGGGCGGCGCGCGACATGACCATCACCTCGAGGACGGTGACCGGGAAGTTCCAGTCCACGCTCTCCACCTGGGGCACGTAGCCGACGCGCAGGCCGGGGAGAACGTCCACCTTGCCCCCGCCCGCCCCGACGGTGCCGAGCACCGCGCGGAGCAGGGTCGTCTTGCCCGATCCGGACGGACCGACGATGCCGACGAACTCCCCGCGCCGCACCCGCAGGTCGACACGGTCGAGAACGCGGGTCGAGCCGAGCTGCACGGACAACGACGAGCAGTCGACGAGGACCTCGTCCGCCGCCGGCCGCGGGGAGATGGCGGGACTCACTGGGGGTAGTTCGCCCTGTCCGGTGTCGTCACGGTCGGCTCCAGGTTCTCCAGCACCGCCGGATCGCCCCCGAGGGCGGACACCATCGTCACGTAGTTGAAACGCATGAGACCCCACCACGAATGGTCCGGGTCGCCGGGAGCACCGGGCAGGTCGTCGTCGCGCAGCACGTCCACGTAGCGCACACCGGCCTCGCGACCGATCTGTTCGAGCACCGGCGACGGGAACACCTCGGAGCCGAACACGGCCGGCACCGCCTCCTCCTTCACCTGCTCGATGAGCGCGGCGATGTCGGCGGGAGAGGGCTCCTCGAAGGAGCGGGGTTGTATGGCTCCGATGACGTCCCAGCCGTAGTGCACCGCGAAGTAGGCGTACGCGTCGTGATAGGTGAGCAGCTTGCGTTGCGGGGCGGGAACGGTCGCGGTGGCATCCACCATCGCGGCGTCCAGTGCGTCGACGTCGGCGGCCAGTGCGTCGTGGTTGGCCCGGTACTCATCGGCATTGGCCGGGTCCGCGGCCACGAGCACGTCGAGGACGAGGGACATGTAGTCGCGCACCATCGGGGGGTTGGTCCACAGGTGCGGATTGGGCTTGCCGCCCTCCTCCGGGAAGGAGAAGTCGAAGATCCAGTCCTCGAGGGGCAGGATGGCCGTGCCGATCTCGCAGAGCACCGCGTCGGCCGCGTTCGACTCGGCCAGATCCCTGGTGGGCTCCTCGAGACCCAGTCCGTTCATGAACACGATGTCGGCGTCCTCGAGGAGGGCCGCCGCGCTCGGGGGCGGCTCGAAGGTGTGCGAGTTCGTGCCCTCGGGAACGATGCCCTGCACCTCGGTGCCCGAATCACCGGTGATGAGAGCGACGAGGCTGGTGATGGGCGCCACCGTGGTGGCGACGCGGAGGGCGCGACCCTCCACCGGGGCCACCTCGAGGCACGCCGCCCGGGCCTCGTCGGCGCCGGGGATGACGATGTCGGAGGAGTCCGACGAACCTCCGCACGACGCGAGAACGAGGGCGGCGGGGATGAGGACCGGGAGGAATCGCGGTGAGCGCATGGTGCAGAGCCTAGGGCGCGCTCACGGCAGTCGATGGCGGTCGCCCTCGGCCACGACGAGACGTTCGACCTCGAGTGCATCGAGGAGGCGTCGGCACCTCTCCGGTTCGTCATCCATCGCGCGAATGAGCTCTTCCGTCGCGAGCGGCCCGGTGACGAGTGTCGCCAATGCCCGACCCCGCAACTGTCGATCGGATCCCTCGAATCGGGCCTGTCGACGCGGCGCACCGGCCGAGCGCACGGCCGGATCGGGAGCGGGTCCGCCGCGCCAGCGGCAGTGGGTCGCGACGGGGCATTCGTCGCAGCGCGGGGCGCGGGCGGTGCAGATGCGGGCACCGAGGTCCATCATCGCCTGGTTCCACTCCCATGCCCGACCCGCGGGCAGCACCGCCGCCGCCCGGTCGGCGAGCGCGCGCGCACCCAGTGCCTCGCCCGCGGTGCGCGAGAGCACGCGCGAGATGTTGGTGTCCACTGCCGCGACGTCGGCTCCGAAGGAGAAGGCGAGCACCGCGCGGGCCGTGTAGGGGCCGATGCCGGGCAGGGCGAGGAGTGCCGCCAGATCGCCGGGCACTTCTCCTCCGTGGCGCTCCACGACGAGGCGGGCCGTGTCGTGCAGATTGCGGCACCGACGCGGATACCCGAGGCCCTGCCACAGCACGAGCGCGTCGGACAACGGAGCCCGCGCCAGGTCGACCGGGGCGGGGAAGGTCGACATGAAGGCGCGCCACGGCGCGAGCGCCCGGGACACCGGGGTCTGCTGCAGCATCACCTCGCTGACGAGCACCGGCCAGGGCTCGCGACTCGCGCGCCACGGCAGGTCGCGCAGCGACCCCGCGCCCCAATCGAGGACCGCGCGCGCGAGGGGTTCTGCGGGACTCAGCCCTCCCACACCTGCTGGCCGTCGTAGGGACGACGACGGGCGGGGGCGAACTCGCGCTTCCACACCATGACGCGGCGACGGAAGTAGCAGACCTCCTTGCCCTCTTGGTTGAAACCCTTCGTCTCGACGGTCACGACCCCCCGGTCGTTCTTCGATTTGCTCTCGGCCACCTCGAGCACGCGCGTCTCGGCGTGGATGGTGTCGCCATGGAAGGTGGGGAACTTGTGCTGCAGCGTCTCCACCTCGAGATTGGCGATGGCAGCACCGCTCACGTCGGGCACGCTCATCCCGAGCACGAGCGAGTACACGAGGTTGCCAACGACGACGTTGCGACCCTGCACGCTCTCGGCGGCGAACCAGTCGTTCGTGTGGAGCGGATGGTGATTCATCGTGATCATGCAGAAGAGATGGTCGTCGTACTCGGTGATGGTCTTGCCCGGCCAGTGGCGGTAGACGTCGCCGACGACGAAGTCCTCGAGGCAGCGTCCGAAAGGTCTCTCGTGCGTGGTCATGGCGGGAACGCTAGTCGGAGCGCTTGCGCGCGTCCGTGTCGTCGCCGGTGAACTCGAGGTCGTGGGGTTCGAGGACCGGCATCTCGAACTGGCCGGTTCGGTCGCGCGGCGCGTACCTCTCCACCCAGTCGATGCTGGACAGGCCGCGGCGCGCCTGGCTGGTGGCGACCTCGGGCAGGGGCCGCAGGGCCCGCGTGCGGTCGATGGCGAACGGTCCGAACCGCAACGACAGGTAGCTGACCCAGCCCACGGCGATGGGAAGCCAGTACTGAGCCACGCGATACGACAGGACACCGACCGTGGCCGTGCGCTGGGCGAGGCCGAAGCCGACGAGGGTGGGAATGTACACGCCCTCCACGAGACCGAGCCCGCCCGGCGTGAGCGGGATCACCGAGAACACGTTCGCCAGACCGAAGGCGATGATGAGCGCATCGGGATCGACAGTGGCGCCGAATGCGCGCAGGAAAACCCACAGTGAGAGGGCGTCGAACACCCAGTTCACCGCCGCCCAGCCCATGACGCGCCGCAGGAGCGACCGGTCCTTCACGAGTTCATCGATGCGAGTGCCGAGGTGCGCGAGGACCTCGGCGGCGTGGTCGGCATCGAACCGCAGGCGACGGGCCAGGGCGCGCACGACCCTCTCCGAGCGTCCGTTGCCGTCGATGAGCCCGAGGATGACGGCACCGGCGAACGCCATGAGCAGGATTCCCACGACCGCGGCCGTGCCGTACACGGGGTTCACTCCGCGCACCGGGATCGACACGATGAGGCCGAACCACAGGATGAGGTTGAGCATCACGGCGGAGCCGATGCCGGCGGTGGCGAGGGCGAAGGCCGCGTCGGGTTTGGGGACGCCGCACATTGTGAGGAGACGGAATCCGAGCGCCGAGCTGGCGGCGCTGCCCCCGGGGACGATGTTGCCGATGGCCTTCGTGCTCAACTGGATGCGGAAGAGACGCACGGGACTGATGCCGTCGCCGGTGTCCGAGAGGGCCGCCTTCGTGAGCATCGAGTAGGCGAAGAGGGCGGCCGCCTGGAATCCGAGGCCGAGGCCGAGCAGCCGCGGGTCGATGTCGTTGAGGTCGGCGACCGCGGCCCGGAATCCGGGGATCAGCGGCAGCACGAAGAAGTAGACGACCGCGGCGGCCAGCACCCAACGGAAGGTGCGCCAGGCCGCCGACCACCGGCGCTCCTTGGCCCCGTTTCCCCCGGTCTCCCGACCCGCCGTGGTGTCCGTCACCCCTTCACTCTGTCGCACGAGAACCCGCCCCGTGGGCATCGTGCGGGCTGAACCGTCAGCGGGTCGGTTCAGTAGCGTTTGCTCCCATGAGCCTCTCCCCCGACCTCTCCGCCGCAGCCGACGTCATCGCCACCGCCCGGGCCATGGTGTCGACCGCGACGAGCACGCTCGTGGCCGCCGGTGGTCCCGACGCCAACCAGACCCTGGCCTACGACCTGGCCCACGTCGCGGCCGCCGTGGAGACCGCGGCTTCGTTGATGGAGTGGGGAGCCGCGGGGGAAACCGAGGCGACGATCGCCTGCGCCTTCACCGCCGACATGGTGGCCGACTTCGCCTCGCGTCTCGTGGGTCGCGAATCGATGTGGGGCGTGAAGGCCGCGGCGCTCTCCGGCGCCGAATCGTTCGTCGCCCGATTCCGCGACCCGGGTTTCCTCGCCTCGCTCGCCGAGAATCCGGGCCCGCGTCGTCTCGACGAGGAATCCGAGATGATCCAGGACACGTTCCGCTCGTTCGGCACCAAGGTGATCGCGCCCCGTGCCGAGCACGTGCACCGCCACAACGAGGATGTTCCGGAGGAGATCATCGCCGGTCTCGCCGACATCGGCGCCTTCGGTCTCAGCGTGCCGGCCGAGTACGGCGGCTTCAGCGAGGGCGGCGAGGGCGAGTACATGGCCTCGGTCATCGCCACCGAGGAACTCTCGCGCGCCTCGCTCGGCATCGGCGGGTCGCTCATCACCCGTCCCGAGATCCTCACGCGCGCGCTCGTCGCCGGCGGCACCGAGGAGCAGAAGCACGAGTGGCTGCCGAAGCTCGCCACCGCCGAGGTCATGGCGGCCGTCGCGGTGACCGAGCCCGACTACGGCTCCGACGTCGCCGGCCTCAAGACCACGGCCCTCGAGGCGCCCGGCCCGAACGGCGAGGCGGGCTGGCTCATCAACGGCGTGAAGACGTGGTGCACCTTCGGGGCCCGGGCCAACGTTCTCATGTTGCTCGCGCGCACCGATCCCGACCGCTCGAAGGCCCATCGCGGTCTGTCGCTCTTCATCGTTCCCAAGCCCCTCGGTGACGCCCACGGCTTCGTGTTCACCCAGGACGGCGGCGGGAGGATGGAGGGACGCCCCATCGACACCATCGGCTACCGCGGCATGCACAGCTACGAGATCGCCATCGAGAACTGGTGGGTGCCCGAGACGCACCTCATCGGCGGACGGGACGGTCTCGGCCGCGGCTTCTACCTGCAGATGGCCGGCTTCGAGAACGGACGCCTGCAGACCGCCGCCCGCGCCGTGGGCGTCATGCAGGCCGCCTACGAGGCGGCGCTCGACTACGCGCAGAACCGCGTCGTGTTCGGTCGGCCGATCAGCGAGTACGAACTCACCCGCGTGAAACTCGGCCGGATGGCCGTCATCACCCAGGCCTCGCGTCAGTTCTCCTACGCCGTGGCCCGCCTCATGGGTCAGGGCAAGGGACAGATGGAGGCCAGCATGGTGAAGGCCTACGTCTGCAAGGCCGCCGAATGGGTGACCCGCGAGGCCCTGCAGATCCACGGCGGCTACGGCTACGCCGAGGAGTACCCGGTGAGCCGGCTGTACGTGGACGCCCGCGTGCTGTCCATCTTCGAGGGCGCGGACGAGACCCTCTGCCTCAAGGTCATCGCCCGTCGTCTCTGCGACGAAGCAGCCTGACCCCTACGCTGACCTCGTGCGTTCAGCCAAGGACTTCTTCAAGCCCCTCGCCGTCGGTGCCCCCGAGCCCGTCCGCGAGATCCCCTTCCGGCCCAGCCGGGTCATCCATTTCTTCGCGCCCCACAACGAGAAGATGGTGGCAAAGCTGCCCGACACCATCCCGACGGTCGACATCCTGCTCGGCAACCTCGAGGACGCCATCCCGATGGCCGACAAGGAGGCCGCCCGCCGCGGCTTCATCGAGGTCGCGCGCTCCGTGCCCATGGGCGACACCCAGTTGTGGACCCGGGTCAACAGCCTCGACTCCCCGTGGTTCCTCGACGATGTCACCGAGATCGTCACGCAGGTGGGCGACAAGGTCGACGTCATCATGGTCCCGAAGGTCGAGGGCCCGGAGGACATCCACTACGTGGATCGGCTCCTCGCCCAGCTCGAGGCCCGAGCCGGACTGCGCCGACCGCTCCTCGTGCACGCCATCCTCGAGACGGCTCGCGGCGTGGCCAACGTCGAGGAGATCTGCGGGGCGTCACCGCGCATGCAGGGACTCTCGCTCGGCCCGGCCGACCTGGCGGCGAATCGCCGCATGAAGACCACCCGCGTCGGTGGCGGCCACCCCGACTACGTCGTGCGTCGCGACCCCGACCCGACGGCACCCGATGCCCCGCGCGAGGTGTTCCAGCAGGACCTGTGGCACTACACGCTGGCGCGCATGGTCGACGCCTGCGTCACCCACGG
The DNA here is from genome assembly GCA_964608285.1 of uncultured Bifidobacterium sp. Taxonomy (GTDB): domain Bacteria; phylum Actinomycetota; class Acidimicrobiia; order Acidimicrobiales; family Ilumatobacteraceae; genus UBA2093. Next base: position 25,099 of record CAZSNB010000006.1, on the reverse strand, counting down.
CATCCTCCCCTTCTACGGTCCCTTCGGTGACATCAAGGACGTCACGGCCTGCGAGGACCAGTTCCGCAACGCCTACCTGCTCGGCTGCGTGGGCGCGTGGAGCCTGCACCCGGTGCAGATCGAGATCGCCACGCGCGTCTTCAGCCCGCGTCCCGAGGACGTCGCCCAGGCCCAGCGCGTCATCGACGCCATGGGCGACGGCACCGGCGCGATCATGCTCGACGGCAAGATGGAGGACGACGCCTCGGTGAAGCAGTGCAAGGTCGTCGTCGAACTGGCCCGACACCTCGCCGCCCGCGACCCGCGCCTCGCCGCCGCGTACGGCTTCTGATTCCGGGACGAAAGGAGACACCACCGTGAGCGCACCCCGTCCCCGCCGATCCGTGCTGTACATGCCGGCCGCCAACGAGCGCGCGCTGGAGAAGGCCAAGGGAATCCCCGCGGACGCCATCATCTTCGACCTCGAGGACGCCGTCTCTCCCGATGCCAAGGACGACGCCCGGGTCCGCGCGGTGGCCGCCGCGTCGTCGGGCGAATACGGGAAGAAGGAACTCACGATCCGGTGCAACTCCCTCTCCACGCCGTGGGGCGCGGCCGACATCGCCGCCGCCGCCGCCGCGCCGGTGTCGGCGGTCGTCATCCCCAAGATCGACAGCGTCTCCGAGGTGGACGCCGTCTCGCGCGCGCTCGACGCCGCCGGGGCCCCGGCCGCGATGGGCATCTGGGCGATGATCGAGACCCCGACCGCCGTCATGGACTGCCGGGCCATCGCCGCCCATCCCCGCGTCGCGGTGCTCGTCATGGGCACGAACGACCTCGCCAAGGAGTTGCGCGCCCGTCAGGTGCCGGGACGCCATCCCCTCGTGCCCAGCCTGCATCTGGCCCTCCTCGCCGCCCGCGAGGCCGGCAAGCCCGTGCTGGACGGCGTGTACAACGACATCAAGAACCCCGAGGGTTTCGCCGACGAGTGCCGACAGGGGGCAGAGATGGGATTCGACGGCAAGACCCTCATCCACCCCGATCAGGTCGGCGGCGCGAACGCCGCATGGACGCCGAGCGGGGCCGAGGTCGAGCACTCGCGTCGCGTCATCGCCGCCTTCGACGAGGCCCTCGCCCTCGGAAAGGGCGTCGTGCAACTCGACGGTCGCATGATCGAGAACCTCCATGTGGACACGGCGCGACGCATCCTCGCCGTCGCCGAAGCCGTCGCCGACCTCGCCTGACCCGCGACGTGTGGGGGCGGACCGGGACGCGGGACTAGCGTGGGAGCCGTGACCGCAGCATCCCTCCCGAATCCGTCACCCGAACTCGTCCTCGAACCCCTGCCGGGCGGCGGACGCTCGTTGCGCCAGTGGCTCACGACGTTCCATCTGTGCAGTGTCGTGCTCGATCCCTACACGAACGAGAGTTCCTGGATCCTCGACACCGCCGTGCGCATCATGCGCCAGTTCTCGGGCGCGGCCGTGCGCGTGAACTTCGTCGTCACCTGCGGCCCCGACGAGGCCCGCGCCTACCTCGGACCGCTCGCCGACGAGTTCCTCGTGTTCTGCGACCCGGACCGCACCGTCGTGAAGGGACTCGGTCTCGCCGAACTTCCGGCCTTCGTGCTCATCCAGCAGAACGGCACCGTCCCCGCCGCCGCACAGGGCTGGAACCCGGCCGAGTGGAAGTCCGTGGCCGCCCACGTCGCCGAACTGTGCGCGTGGTCGAAGCCGACCATTCCCGCTCCCGGGGATCCCGGCGCGTTCCGCGGCACCCCCGCGCTTGTCTGACGGGTTCCGCCCCGCCGACCTCCCCGTCGCGGAGGTCATCGACGACCTCCGCGACGCCCTCGCCGCTCGACGTCGCGCGGTGCTGGTCGCACCGCCCGGTGCGGGCAAGACGACACTCGTTCCCCTGCGCCTCCTCGACGAACCCTGGATCGACGGCCGGCGCATCGTCATGCTCGAACCCCGTCGTCTCGCGGCCCGGGCCGCCGCCCGCCGCATGGCGGACCTCCTCGGCGAGGAGGTCGGGGGCACGGTCGGCTACCAGACGCGCGACGAGCGCCGCATCGGACCGCGCACGCGCATCGAGGTGCTCACCGAGGGCATCCTGACGCGGCGCCTGCACGCGGACCCGACACTGGAGGGAACCGCACTCGTCGTGTTCGACGAGGTGCACGAGCGCAACGTGCCCACCGACCTGGGCCTCGCCTTCCTGCTCGACGCCGTCGAGGCCCTCGGCTCCGACACGGGGGTGCTGGCGATGTCGGCCACGCTGGACTCCGTCGGCTTCGCCGAACTTCTCGGCGACGGGGCGTCTCCGGCACCGGTCGTGCACAGCGCCGGACGCCAGCATCCGGTCGACGTCCGCTTCGCGCCCCGCTCCAAGGGCGACCGCCTCGAGGACGCGGTGGCGACGACGGTGCTGCGCGCCCTGCGCGAGGACGAGGGCGACGTTCTCGTGTTCCTTCCGGGGATCGGTGAGATCACCCGCGCCGCGTCCCGGCTCGCCGACGGTCTGCCCACGGGCGTGGATGTGCACCGCCTCGCCGGGGCACTGCCGCTCGCCGAGCAGGACGACGCGTTGCGCGGCTCTCGACCCGGCCGACGACGCGTCGTGCTCTCAACCGACATCGCCGAGTCCTCCCTCACGGTGGAGGGCATCCGCATCGTCGTCGACGCGGGACTCGCCCGCGTCCCCCGCCTCGATCCGCGCACCGGGCTCACCGAGCTCGTCACCGTCACCTCCTCGCGCGCGTCGGCCGACCAACGCTCGGGTCGCGCCGGTCGCACCGCATCCGGCGTCGCCTGGCGGATGTGGAGCCGCATCGAGGACGCCACCCGACTCGCCCACCTGCCCGCCGAGATCGGCCAGGTCGACCTGTGCCAGGTCGCACTCGAGATCGCCGCGTGGGGCACGGACACCGACCGGCTCCGCTTCCTCGACCCGCCGCCTCCCCGCGCGCTCGCACTCGCGCGCGAGACGCTCGCCATGTTGCGGCTGCTCGACGACACCGGACGACCGACCGCGCTCGGCCTCGCGGTGCTCGGCCTTCCCCTGCATCCGCGCCTCGGCGCGATGGTGGCCCTGCACCGCGGGGACCCCGCGCGGGGATGGGTCGCCTGCGTGGTGGCGGCCCTCCTCGAGGAACGCGACCCCTTCCGTGGCCGACCCGACTCCCTCCCCGTCGACCTCGCCCTGCGCGTCAAGGCGGTGCTCGGTCTCGTCGGTCACGACGCCCACGACCGGGGCGCGGGCCGGAGGATCCTCGAGGTGGCCCGGGACGTCGCCCGTCGTGCCGGAATCGCCACCGCGGACGTCGGCCCGGACTCGGTCGACGAGGCGTGCGGGCGGGTGCTGCTCTCGGCGTATCCCGACCGTCTCGCCCGTCGACGCACGTCACCCGGTCAGTTCGTCATGCGCGGAGGCGGCGAGGTGCGCTTCGATGCCAAGGACCCCCTCGCTCGCGAGGAGTTCATCGTCGCCGCCGACGTGGACGCGCGACGGGGCACCTCGTCGCTGCGACGCGGGGCGGGTCTCGACCTCGACGCCGTGGCCGACGTCCTCGGCGACGACGTGGCCGTCGAGGAGAGCCTCGTGTGGAACCGCGAACGCGATGACCTCGTGCGCCGGGTGGTGCGCCGGGTCGGGGCCATCACGCTCGACGAGCGCCTGCTGCCCGCCGAGCCGGGTCCCGACACGGTCGCCGCGTTGGTGGCGCGCATCCGCGACACCTCCTTCGCGGTGCTGGGCGGCGACGGCGCGACGGACCTGCGGCGCCGCGCCGCGTTCCTGCGCCACCATCTCGGCGATGCCTGGCCCGACTGGTCCACCTCGGCGCTGCTCGCCGACATCGACGACTGGCTCGTTCCCCATCTCGTCGGGGCACGGGGACGCGCCGACCTCGCGCGTCTCGACCTCGCGATGCTCCTCCTGTCGCGCCTGGACTGGGACGCCTCGGTGCGCCTCGATGACCTCGCCCCGGGCCGGTGGACGCCGCAACGGGGCCGACCGGTGGACGTCGATTATTCCGACCCCGACGCACCCTCGATTGCCGTGCGGGTGCAGCATCTGTTCGGCACCCGCGTCCACCCGACCGTGCTCGGGGGACGCGTGCCGCTGCGGGTGCACCTGCTCTCCCCCGCCGACCGACCCATCCAGATCACCGCCGACATCCCCGGCTTCTGGGCCGGCTCGTGGGCGGAGGTGCGCCGCGAGATGGCCGGTCGGTATCCCAAGCACGACTGGCCCGTGGACCCCGGCGCCTGACGCGGACGGGGCCGCCCCGCGTCGCGGGTCCTAGCCTTGCGCCATGGCCGACTTCACCTTCACCGAGCTGCTCCCACTGGGCCCCGACACGACCACGTACCGTTCACTCGGCACCGAGGGCGTCTCGGAAGTGGAGACCCCGCTCGGCACGTTCCTGCGGGTGGAGCCCGAGGCGCTGCGGATGCTCACCGCCACGGCGATGCGCGACATCGCCCACCTCCTCCGATCGTCGCACCTCGCCCAGTTGCGCGCCATCCTCGACGACCCGGAGGCCAGTGCCAACGACCGCTTCGTCGCCCTCGACCTGCTGAAGAACGCATCCATCGCCGCGGGCGGCGTTCTGCCCATGTGCCAGGACACCGGAACGGCCATCGTCAAGGCCAAGAAGGGTCAATTCGTCATGACGGGCGGGGGCGACGAGGAGGCCATCTCGCGGGGCGTGTACGACACCTACCTCACGAGCAACCTGCGCTACAGCCAGTTGGCCCCGCTGTCGATGTACGAGGAGAAGAACACCGGGAACAACCTCCCCGCCGAGATCAAGATCCAGGCCGTCGACGGAGCCGAGTACAAGTTCCTGTTCCTGGCAAAGGGCGGGGGCTCGGCGAACAAGAGCTACCTCTTCCAGGAGACCAAGGCCCTCCTCAACGAGAAGACGCTCCTCCCCTGGGTGTTCGAGAAGATGATCACGCTCGGCACGGCCGCCTGCCCGCCCTACCACCTCGCCGTCGTCATCGGGGGAACGTCGGCCGAGCACGCCGTTGAGACGGCGAAGCTCGCGAGCGCGCGCTATCTCGACTCGCTCCCCACGTCCGGCAGCATGTCGGGCCACGGATTCCGCGACCTCGACCTCGAGGCCAAGATCCTCGACCTCTCCCGCAGGACGGGGATCGGCGCCCAGTTCGGCGGCAAGTACTTCTGCCACGACGTGCGCGTCGTGCGCCTGCCCCGACACGGCGCCAGTTGTCCCGTGTCGTTCGCAGTGTCGTGCAGCGCCGACCGCCAGGCGCTGGGCAAGATCACCCGCGACGGCATCTTCCTCGAGGAACTCGAGAACGATCCTGCGCGCTTCCTCCCCGAGGTCACCGAGGACGCGCTGAGCGAGGAGGTCGTGCGCATCGACCTCACGCGACCGATGGACGAGATCCGCGCGCAACTGAGCCGACTGCCGGTGAAGACGCGCGTGATGCTGACCGGCCCCATGGTCGTGGCCCGCGACATCGCCCACGCCAGGATCAAGGAGCGCCTCGACCAGGGACTCGGCATGCCCGGGTACCTGAAGGACCACTGCGTGTACTACGCCGGTCCGGCCAAGACCCCCGACGGCATGGCATCGGGGTCGTTCGGTCCGACCACGGCGGGACGCATGGACGCCTACGTCGACGAGTTCCAGGCCGCCGGCGGAAGCCTCGTCATGCTCGCCAAGGGCAATCGTTCGCGTCAGGTGACCGAAGCCTGCCGCACCCACGGCGGCTTCTACCTCGGCTCGATCGGTGGACCCGCGGCCCGGCTCGCACAGGACTGCATCACGAAGGTCGAGGTGCTCGAGTATCCCGAACTCGGCATGGAGGCCGTGTGGCGCATCGAGGTCACCGACTTCCCCGCCTTCGTCGTCGTCGACGACAAGGGGAACGACTTCTTCGACGAGGTCGGCAAGGGCGGCATGCCCGTCACACTGCGCTGACGGGCGGGCCGCGCCGGGGTCACTCGTCGGCGACGAACCCGGGCCAGTTGCGCATGTAACCGACGAAGGGCGGTGAGAGGCCCTCCCCCTCGAGCACGGCCGCCGACACCGGTGTCTCGCGGCACCGGAACGAGGGGTCGGCGCGCACCCGGTCGGGGAAGTCGTGGTTGAGGATGGCGGCGCGGCCGATGGCCACCACGTCGGCGCCTGCATCGACGACGGCGGAGCAATCGGCACCCGAGTACAGCTTGCCCGCGACGGCCAGCACGGTCCGACCGCGCTCGATGCCGGCGAACACGTCGACGAGACGGGTCCCCTTGCGCGACTCCTCCTCGGGCTCCTTGGCCCAGTCCCACAGCGACATGTCGATGAGGTCCACGCGTCCCTCCCCGGCGAGTCGCGCGTACAGGCGCTCGATCTCCTCGATGCGCATTCCGAAGCGCTCCGGCGAGAGGCGCACGGCGAGGCCGAACCCGGGGGCGCAGCGGGCACGGATCCCCTCGACGATGTCGAGGATGGGCCGCGCCCTGTTCCCCTCCGAGCCGCCCCACCGGTCGGTGCGACGGTTGATGTCGGGTGAGAGGAACTGGCTGAGCAGATAGCCGTGCGCACCGTGCAGCTCGACCCCGTCGAATCCGGCCCGCTCGCAACGGACCGCCGCCGCGATGAAGGCCTCGATCATCTCCTCCACCTCGGCCGGGGTCATCGCCCGGGCACCGGTGGACTCGTCGTCCGAGGGACACACGGGAGACCCGCCGATGAGCGCCGACGGCGAGCGCATGCCGGCGTGGTGGAGTTGCACCCACGCGCTCGAGCCCGCGGCGCGGATGTCGCCTGCGAGCCGGCCGAGACCGGGGATGTGCGCGTCGTCCCAACACCCGAGCTGGCCCGGGAAACCCTGGCCGATCGCCTGCACGTGGGAGGCGCACGTCATCGTCAACCCGAATCCCCCCGCGGCCCGCATGACGAGCCAGCGGTGCTCGGCGTCCGACAGGGTCCCGTCCGCGTTGCTCTGGGTGTTCGTGAGGGGCGAGAGCATGAAGCGGTTGGGCAGCGAGCCCCCGCTCGCCAGAGGAACGGCGTCGAAGAGGCCGTCGGCCATCAGAGGAGGCCCTTGAGGGCCGAACGGGTGTCGGCGACCTCGTCGGGTGTGGCGCCGAACTCGACCGCGGCGAAATCGGTGACGCCGACGGCGGCGAGCGACCCGATCCTCTCCTGCACCTCGTCGCGCGACCCGGTGATGGCGATGTCGGCGGGGCCGGCCGCGCCCTCGCGGTCGAGCATGGCGCGGTAGCTGGGCAGGGTGCCGTACACGGCGAAGACCTTGGCGGCACGCTCGGCGGCGGCGGCGCGGTCGGACGTGACGCACACCGGCAGGGCGGCGATGATGCGCGGAGCCGGCCGACCGGCGGCCTCGGCGGCGGCGGTGATCGTCGGCACGATGTGCGAGGCCAGGGTGTCGGGACCGGTGCACCAGGTGAGCGTGCCGTCGCACAGCGTCCCGGCGACCCGCAGCATCTGCTCACCGAGCGCGGCGGCGACCACGCCGAAGCCGGTCGATCCCTTGGCCGAGATGCCGCCGTGGACGCGGTAGGTCTCCCCGTCGAAGTTCGCCGCCTCGCCGCGCGACAGTGGCATGAGCACCGAGAGATATTCGCGCAGGTGACGCACGGGCTTCTCGAACGACATCCCCATCATGTTCTCGATGACGATGCGATGGCTGAGACCGATCCCGAGGGTGAAGCGCCCGCCGCTCGCCGCACTCACCGTGTGGCACTGCTGGGCGATGGCCATCGGATGGCGGGGATACGTGGGCACCACCGAGGTGCCCAGTTCGATGCGGGGAACCTCGCGACCAGCGATGGCCAGGGCCGTCAGGGCGTCATGGCCGAAGATGTTCGGCGCCCAGAACGAATGGAACCCGTCCCTCTCCGCCGCGGCCGCCTCGGCGACCACGTCGTCGATCGTCCCGTCGTTGACCGCCCCGCCGAATATCCCGTGCTTCATCATGGGGCGACGGTATCAGGGGGTCGCTCGCCGCCCGTCGTTCAGGAGAGGCTGACGAGTTCCAGCCACTCGACGCCGAAGTAGTCCACCTGGCCGTCGGGCATGAGGAGAACCTTCGTGGGGGCGAGACGCTCGACGAACTCGGTGTCGTGGCTCACCATGATGATCGTGCCCTTCCACCCCTCGAGGGCGGCCGCCACGGCCTCGCGGCTCTGGGGATCGAGGTTGTTCGTCGGCTCGTCGAGGAGCAGAACGTTGTTGCGTCCCACCATGAGCATGGCCAGGGCCAGCTTCGTCTTCTCCCCGCCCGACAGCGACCCGGATTCCTGGAACACCTTCTGCCCCTGGATGCCGAACATGCCGAGCAGCCCCCGCAATTGCGTGTCCCCGAGCGTCGATCCCGTCGGCAACTCGCGGCGCATGTGCCAGATGAGCGATTCGCGCGGGTCGAGGGTGTCGTGCTCCTGGGCGAAGTACCCCGTTGCCACGTTGTGGCCCCATTCGATGTCGCCGAGGTCGGCGGCTGCGCGGCCCGCGAGGATGCGCAGCAACGACGTCTTGCCCGCACCATTGAGACCGAGCACGAGGAGGCGCTCCCCGCGACCGAGGTCGAAGGACACGTCCTCGAAGACCGGAGGCCCCCCGTAGCCCTTGCACAACGCGGACGCCCGCACGACCGTGGCACCCGATGCCGGAGGGTCGGGGAAGCGCACGTTGAGCGCGCGTTCGCGCTTGCGAACGGACGTCCCCTCGGACTCGATGCGGGCGATGCGCTTCTCGATGCTGTGGGCCATCGTCGCCTTCGACGCCTTGGCCCCGAAACGGTCGACGACCACCTGGAGGCGCGCCACCTCGCGGGCCTGCAATGCCGCCTTCTTCTCGCGACGGGCCTCGTCCTCCGCCCGCGACCTCTTGTACTGGCTGTACGTGCCCCGGTACTCGACCACCTCGCCGATGTCCTCCTCGTCCGGGCGGTCGAGATGCAGCACGCGGGTGATCGCCTCGTCGAGCAGTTCGAGGTCGTGACTGATGACGAGGAGCGCCCCGCGGTACTGGCGCAGGAAGTCGAGGAGCCAGTTCTTGGCGTCGACGTCGAGGTGGTTCGTCGGCTCGTCGAGGAGGAGCATGTCGCTCCCGGCGAAGAGGATCCTCGCGAGCTCGACCCGACGGCGTTCGCCGCCCGAGAGGACCCCGACGGGCAGTTCCAGTCTCTCGGGACGCAAACCGAGCCCCGAGGCGATGGCACGGGCCTCGCTCTCGGCCGACCAGCCGCCCTTGAGGGTGAACTCGTCCTGGGCCCGTGAGTAACGCGCGACCGCTCTCTCCGAGGGATCGGACTCCATCGCCAGACGCAGGGATTCGAGACGCGCCAGGTCGTCGTCGATTCCGCGCCCCGACAGCACGTGGGCGATGGCCGTGCGATCCTCGTGCCGGCTCGACGTGCGCGGATCCTGGCTGAGGTAGCCGAACGCGCCGGTGCGCACGACGCGTCCCCCGGCGGGTTCGGCCTCGCCCCCGAGGACGCGGAACATCGAGGTCTTCCCTGCCCCGTTGCGACCGACGATGCCCACCTTGTCCCGGGCCGACACGGTGAACGTCGCGCCCTGCACGACGTTGCGGCCGCCCACCTCCACGACGAGGTCCTTCACCTGCAGCATCGTCAGCCCCCCGACGGCACTGACGACGAGGAAGAAGAAGAAGACGGGGAAGATGCGGCGGGCACGGTCGTCGCCGGCACGGCACCCGGGGCGGCCGAGGAGTCGTCGGTGAAACGCGCCGAGAGACAGCTCCCCGTTCCCGACGGGGCGGACCCCACCGCCTCGGCCACCTCGGCGACGAGCACCTCGCGCCCGGCGGCAGAGGGATGGATGCCGTCGGAAGCGAGCACACCGGCACGCCGGGAGATCGTCGCCCAGTCGAGCACCGCCACGCTCGGTCGGGACGACGCCACCGCGCGGATGCGGGCGGCGACCTCGGTCATCGCCGGCTTGTAGACGGTGGGCGTGAGGAGGAGCACCGGGGCCGGTGCGAGCGCGTCGACGAGCCAGGCCAGTTCCTTCTCGTAGGCCGCGGCGTCGCCCCCGTAGTTCGTGCCGAGGAAGATGACGGCGGCGTCCCAACCCTCGCGCAGACGCGACCCGAGCACCCGACGTCCGAAGACGATGCGCCTGCTCGTCTCGGCCTCGACCGCCACCCGCCAGCCGAGGGGCACGAGTGCGGCGCACATGGCCCCGCCGTAACGCTTGGCCGTGGCGGCGAGGATCGAGTCCCCGATGACGAGCATCTTGTTGCCCGCCGCCAGGCTGCCGATGCGCGGCCCCTCCAGCGACTGCGCCGTCGCAGCGACGGTCGTGACACTGCCCGCCCCCGGGATGCGGCCCAGCCCTTCGACGTCGGCGGAATCGCCCGACACCGCGCCTCCCGAGCAGGCGGCGGCACCGAGGGCGCCGACGAGCGCGAGGACGGCGAGGCGGGGGGTCGACATGACCCCGACAGGCTATTGCCCGCGACGGGTCCCGCGCGTGCGGTCCGCGCGCAGTTCGTCGCGGATCTCGGCGAGGAGTTCGTTCGTCGAGGGAGCGGGACCGTCGGCACCCGAGTCGCGGAATCGGTTGTAGGCCTTGACGACGACGAACATCGCCGCCGACACCAGGACGAAGTTGATCGACGCCGTGACGAAGGCCCCGAAGGGAATGTCACTGCCGTTCACGGTGAGCACCTTCTGACTGAAGTCGGGTTGCTGCCCGCCGAAGATCGCACCGATGAGACCCCCGAGGATGCCTGCCTGCTTGTCCGTGCCGGCGAGGGAGTCGACGACGGTCTTGAAGGTCGCGCCCATGACGAAGGCCACCGCCAGGTCGACGACGTTGCCGCGGTTGATGAAGCTGCGGAACTCGCCGAGGAGCCCGTTGCGACCCACCTTGTTCACGGTGGAACCGAGCGTCGACGTCAGGACCGCGGGCGCGACCCGCTTCGTGACCGCCCGGTCGGCCGCCTGCCCGGTCGCCGGCTTCTTGGCTGCGGACTTCCCCGCTGCCGGCCTCTTGGCCGTGGACTTCCTGGCTGCGGGCCTTCTGGCGGTCTTCTTCTTGGCGGCCATGGCATGCCCTCCCGTCGTGATGAGTGACCCAGTGAAGCACGGACGCCCCGCCCGACGGCGGACCGTCACCGCTCGCGGGCGACCTCCTCGAAGGTGTCGACCCTCCGCAGGGCGGGAAAGGCGACCGAATAAGCGGCCGCGACCACCAACGTGGCCACGCCGCCCCCGATCACCGTCGCCGGTGTCCCCACGAGGCTCGACACCGCCCCCGACTCGAACGCGCCGAGTTCATTCGACGCCCCGATGAACACGTTCTCCACGGCCGTCACCCGACCGCGCTTGTCGTCCGGGGTGACGAGGGGAACGAGGGAACTGCGGATGAAGACGCTCACCATGTCGGCGGCGTTGGCCGCCAGCACCGCGACGAAGGCGACCACGAACGAGCGAGTGATGCCGAGCACGATCGACCCCGCCCCGAACAGTGCGACGGCGACGAGGAGGGTGGGACCGACCCGGCGCCGCACCGGTCGCACCGCGAGCACGAGAGCGGAGATTCCCGCTCCGATGCCTCCGGCCGCCCGCAACCAACCGTAGGCCACGTCGCCCACCCCGAGCCGCTCCTCGGCGATCACGGGCAGCAGGGCCACGGCACCGCCGAACAGCACGGCGAAGAGGTCGAGCGAGATGGCCGCCAGCAGCACGGGCGTGCGACGGATGAACCGCAGGCCCTCGAGTGCGTGACGCAGGGTGGGCGGTGGGGCTCCCGGTGCGTCGACGCGACGAGGGACCGGCACGCGGGCGAGCGACGCCATGCCGAGGGCGATGAGCACGGCCGCCGTGCCGTACGCGAGGGCCGGGTCGGCGGCATAGAGGAAGCCGCTCGTCGCCGGGCCGATGATCGCCGCCGCGGTCCACGCGGTGCTGTGCATCGCCACCACACGGGGCAGTCCCCCCGTCGGGGCGATCATGGCCGCGACGGGTCGCAGTGCCGGGGCGACGAAGGCCCGCGACGTGCCGAACAGGACCGACACGAGGATCATGGGCGTCGCCGTGCGCGGATCCCCGAGGGCGACGACCGTGAAGAGGACCGCGCAGAGCAATTCACCCGCCTGGGCGGTCAATGCCACCCGCTTGCGGGCCCACCGGTCGGCGACCGTGCCGGTCACGAGGACGAGCAACGCCGCCGGGAGGAACTCGGCGAGTCCCACGAGACCGATGCTCAGCTCGTCACCGGTGATGTCGAAGACGTGCTTGACGAGCGCCGCCGCCTGCAGCATGACCCCGGTCGTCAGCACGAACGTGGAGAGCAACAGGGCCACGACACCCGGTGCCGCGAGCACCTCCCGGGCCGGGGGCTGCCCGGGGAGCGAGGTCATCGGGCGGTCCAGCCTCCGTCCACGACGATCTCCTGTCCCGTCACGAAGGTGGAGGCGTCGCTGGCGAGGAACAGGATCGCCCCGTCGAGTTCGTGCTCGAGGCCCATGCGCGGGATCGGCGAGTTGCGGGCGATGAACGCACGCGAGCCCTCGTCCGCGTCCATGCCCTCGGTCATCTCGCTCGGGAACCACCCGGGGCACAGCGTGTTGACGCGCACACCGCGTCTGGCCCACTGCAGGGCCAACTCGCGCGACAGGTTCACCACCGCCCCCTTGCTCGCGCAGTAGTTGGCCTGCTTGATGGGGGCCGAGCCCACCAACCCGAGCACGGAGGCGATGTTGACGATCGAGCCCCGACCCGCCGCCGTCATGTGTCGACCGGCCAGTTTCGACAGGTGCCACACCGCCGTCGTGTTGATCTCCAGCACCCGACGGAACTCGTCGAGTTCCTCGTCCTCGACCGCCACGCTGCTCCCGACCCCCGCGTTGTTCACGAGGACGTCGATGCGACCGAAGGCCTCCATGGCCTCGTCCACGAGCGCCTCACGGTCGCCCTCGGACGAGACGTCGCAACGCACGGCGATGCTGCGCTCCATCTCCGACGCCGCGGCCTCGAGCCGGTCCATCCGTCGCGCCGCCAGCACGACCGACGCTCCGGCCGCGTGCAGGACACGGGCGAAGCGGGCCCCGAGACCCGACGACGCACCGGTGACCACCGCCACCCTCCCCTCGAGCGAGAAGATCTCGGCCGGGGTCGCCGGCGTCATCGGGTGCGCGCCGTGGGCTTGGTGAAATTGGCGACGAAATCGATGAGCAGCCGGGTTCCGAAGGCCGTCGCCCCGCGGTTGAGCCACCCGTCGTCGCCGTCGGAGTCCATCGGTCCGGCGATGTCGAGATGCGCCCACGGCACGTTGCCGACGAACTCGGACAGGAAGAGCGACGACGTGGTCACCCCGGCGTACGGCCCGCCGATGTTCTTCATGTCGGCGACGTTCGAATCGAGGAGCTTGCGATAGTCGCGGTGCAGGGGCATCTCCCACAGGAGTTCGTCGGTGCGCCCGCTCGCCGCCCGCAGCTGCCCGACGACGTCGTCGCTGTTCCCCACGACACCGGCGATCTTCTTGCCGAGCGCAGAGATGCAGGCCCCGGTGAGGGTGGCGATGTCCACCATGGCGTCGGGTTTCTGCTCCGCACCGAGCGAGAGTCCGTCGGCCAGGATGAGCCGGCCCTCGGCGTCCGTGTTGTGGATCTCGACGGTCTTGCCGTTGCGCATCCTGAGCACGTCCCCGAGCTTGAGGGCCGAGCCCGAGGGCATGTTGTCGGTGCACATGAGGTATGCCGTCACCCGTGTGCGCACCTTCAGGTCCCGCAGGGCACCCATGGCGGCCAGCACGGCGGCCGCGCCGCTCATGTCCATCTTCATCATGACGTGCATGCCGTCGCTCGGCTTGAGCGAGATGCCGCCGGAGTCGTACATCACCCCCTTGCCCACGAGGACGACGCTCCCCTTGGGCTCACGGGGGATCCACTCCAACTTGACCATGCGCGGCGGCTCGGTGCTTCCCGCGTTCACACCGACGATCCCGCCGCAGCCCATAGCCGCCAGCTGGTCACGGTTGTACACGGTCGCCTCGAGACCGGACTCAGCGGCCAGGCGGACGGCGCGCTCGGCGAACATGCGCGCGGTGAGGTGCGAGGGAGGCGTGTTGGCCAGGTCGCGCGCGAGGCACGTGGCCCGCGCGGTGACCGATCCCGCCGCGGCGCCCGCGCGCACCTGGGTGAGCTTCTCCCCCGCCACGAGCGTGACCTCCGAGAGCCGGGGCAGGGAACTCGTGTCATTCTTCAGTTCCGCCCAGCGATGCAACGCGAGCGCCATGCCCTCGACGACGGCCTTGGCCGCCGTGCGCGCGTCACCCTTGGCGGCGAGCGCGAGGTTGGTGGACACCGACTCGTGACGCTGTGCCGCGCGCGCCGAGGCGGCGGCCGCGTTGCGCAGGAGAGTGGCGTCGACCTTCGCGGCCGGTCCCAAGCCGACGAGCACGCGCACCGGACCGGTGGCTGTGGTCGGCGGCAGCACGAGGGTCTGGGACGCCCCGGCCTCGAATCCGAGGGCGACGAGGGCCTCGCGGGACATCCCGACCTCACGCGGGACAGGGCCGTCGGCGGCGACGGCGACGATGTGGGCCCGGACCTTGCCGGGTGCCTTCGCGGCGGCGGTGAACGTGGTGCGCATGCGCGCCACTCTACGAGAGCGGTCGCTTTGCCCCGAAGGTCGCCGGCGCCCCGACGGGTGCCGGGGTCAGAGTCCCCGCACGGGGCGGGACTCGCCCTCCTGCCATCGGGCCATGGTCCAGAGGAGATCGGAGAGTCGGTTGAGGTACGGGACGACGTACGACGGCGGCGGGGCCGCCGCGTAGGCCTGCCGCTCGGCCCGTCGCACCGTGGTGCGGGCGAAGTCGAGCCACGCCGCGACCGGGTGCTCGCCGGGCACGACGAATTCGGTGGGGGGCTCGAACCGGGTGTCGAGGTCGTCGATGGTCGCCTCGAGGCGGTCCACCATCTCCGGGGTCACGCTGCTGCGCCCGGGTTCGAGCTTGCCTCGGTTCTCCGGGAGGGTGGCCAACTCGGCCATGAGCACCCACAGGTCGCGCATGATGGGCACGCAGATCGCGTCCACTTCGCTCCCCTTGCCCGCGGCGACCCGGGCCAGCCCGATCACCGACTGGGCCTCGTCCACCGCGCCGTATGCGCGCGGCAACTCGGAGTCCTTCGGCACCCTCCCCCCGTAGAAGAGGCCGGTCGTTCCGTCGTCGCCCTCACGGGTGTAGATCTTTGCGCGGGTCACGTCGACGACTCTATTCCCGTTTCCCGCTTTGTAGCGTGGAGGCTCCATGGCACGCCAGCCCTACACCGAAGCCGTCCGCGAGCGGGTCGTCGTCTTCGACGGGGCCTTCGGGACCTTCGTGCAGGACCTCGACCTCGGACCCGAGGATTTCGGCGGGGCCTCCCTCGAGGGCTGCAACGAGATGCTGTGCGCGACGCGTCCCGACGTCATCGAGGCCATGCACCGCGCGTTCCTCGACGCCGGCGTCGACGCCGTCGAGACCGCCAGCTTCGGCAGTTTCTCCACGGTCCTCGCCGAGTACGGCATCCCCGAGCGCGCCCGCGAACTGAACGTCTCGGCCGCGGCGATCGCCCGCAGGGTGGCCGACGAGTACGAGGCACGGGACGGACGGCCCCGCTGGGTGGCCGGCAGCATCGGCCCGGGCACGAAACTGCCGAGCCTCGGCCACATCGGGTTCGCGGAACTGCGCGACGCCTACGCCGAGCAGGCGGAGGGGCTGCTCGAGGGCGGTGTCGACCTCTTCCTCATCGAGACGTGCATGGACCTGCTGCAGGTGAAGGCGGCGATGCAGGCCTGCCGGACCGCGATGTCCGCGATGGGACGGGAGGTCCCGATCCAGGTGCAGGTCACGATGGAGACCACCGGTCGCATGCTCGTGGGCACCGAGATCGGCGCCGCCTACGCCGCCATCGCCGCGATGCGTCCCGACGTCATCGGGATCAACTGCGCCACGGGACCGGCCGAGATGCAGGAGCACCTGCGCTGGCTCAGCGAGCATTCCCTGATCCCGGTCAGTGTCCTGCCGAATGCGGGGCTGCCGAGCGTCGTCGATGGCCGCACCCACTACGACCTCACGCCGGCCCAGCTCGCCGAGCACCACCTGCGCCACGTGACCGAGCTGGGCATCACCGTCGTCGGTGGTTGCTGCGGCACGACACCGGAGCACCTCCGTGCGGTGGTCGAGGCGGTGCGCGACGCCGTGCCGGCCGTGCGCCGACCCGTCGACGAGCCGAGCGTCACCTCCCTCTACTCGCCTGTGACCCTCGCCCAGGACAACTCGTTCCTCATCATCGGCGAGCGCACCAACGCCAACGGCTCCCGCGCGTTCCGCGACGCGATGCTGCGCGGAGACTGGGACACGTGCCTGCGCATGGCGGCCGAACAGATCCGCGAGGGCTCGCACGTGCTCGACGTGTGCGTGGACTACGTCGGGCGCGACGGGCGCGAGGACATGGCCGAGATCGCCTCCCGCTTCGCCACGCAGGCCAGCGCCCCCCTGGTGCTCGACTCCACCGAGCCCCAGGTGATGGAGGCCGGTCTCGTGCTCATCGGCGGGCGCTGCATCCTCAACTCGGCGAACCTCGAGGACGGCGACGCACCCGGCAGCCGCATGGACCGCATCTTCTCGCTCGCCCGCGACTTCGGCGCGGCCGTGGTGTGCCTGCTCATCGATGAGCGCGGCCAGGCCCGCGACACCGAATGGAAGATGGAGGTGGCCCACCGCCTCCATCGCATCGCCGTCGACCGATACGGACTCTCGGCCTCCGACCTCATCTTCGATCCGCTCACCTTCCCCCTCGGCACCGGCGAGGAGGACCTGCGTGGCGACGGGATGGCCACCCTCGAGGCGATCCGACGCATCAAGGCGGAGATCCCCGGGGCGTGGACGGTGCTCGGGCTCTCGAACGTCAGCTTCGGACTGTCACCCGCGACCCGCCAGGCGCTCAACAGCGTCTTCCTGCAGGAGGCGCGCGAGGCCGGACTCGACGCCGCGATCGTGCACGCCTCCAAGATCCTCCCTCTCGCGCGCATGCCCGAGGAACAGGTCGAGGTGTGCCGCGACCTCATCCATGACCGTCGTCGCCCGGGTTACGACCCGCTCGAGCGGCTGCTCGAGATGTTCGCCGGCGTCTCCGCCGCAGAGAAGGTGGTCGAGGACCGCAGCGGATGGACGATCACCGAGATCCTCCGGCGCCACATCATCGACGGCGAGCAGGACGGGCTGGGCGACGCGCTCGACCGGGCGCTCGCGGAGGGGCACGCGCCGCTCGACATCATCAACGAGATCCTCCTCGACGGCATGCGCGAGGTGGGCGAGTTGTTCGGTTCCGGCCGGATGCAGCTCCCGTTCGTCCTCAAGAGCGCCGAGACCATGAAGGCCGCCGTGGCCCGTCTCGAGCCGCTCATGGACTCCTCGGGGGCGGGATCGTCGAAGGGCAAGCTGGTCCTCGCCACGGTGAAGGGTGACGTGCACGACATCGGCAAGAACCTCGTCGACATCATCTGCACGAACAACGGCTACGAGGTGCACAACATCGGCATCAAGGTGGAGATCGGCGACATGTTGGCCAAGGTCGAGGAGGTCGGTGCCGACGCACTCGGCATGAGCGGCCTCCTCGTGAAGAGCACCGTCATCATGGGCGACAACCTCGCCGAGATGAGGCGCCGCGGCATGTCCCACGTGCCGGTCCTCCTCGGAGGCGCCGCCCTCACCCGCACCTACGTCGAGAAGGACCTGCGCGAGCAGCACGATGGCCGCGTGTTCTACGGCAAGGACGCCTTCGAGGGGCTCGCCACGCTCGACCGGCTCATGGAGATCAAGCGCACGGGCGTGGACGACCCCGCCTTCGGGCGCGTCCCCTCCGAACGACGGATCCCGCGGAAGGAGAAGACGGACGTCGACCCCGCGACGATTCCCGCCCGATCGCCCGAGGTCGAGACGGACAACCGGGTCTTCGTTCCGCCCTTCCTCGGCACCCGGGTGGTGAAGGGGATAGGCATCGACGAGATCGCCGCCTACATCAACGAGACGGCCCTGTTCCGCAACCAGTGGCAGTACCGGCCCGAGGAGGGCGAGGACGACGCCGCCTTCAAGGAACGCATCCGTCCGCGACTGCGCGAGCAACTGGCGCTCGCCAAGGCATCGGGCGTCCTCGTCCCCCAGCTCGTCTACGGGTACTTCTGCGTCAACTCCGACGGAAACGACCTCGTCGTCTGGACGGACGAGACGCGCACCGCCGAGCGCACACGGTTCTCCTTCCCGCGCCAGAAGACCGAGCCGTGGCTGTGCATCGCCGACTTCTTCCGACCCGTCTCCTCGGGTGAGCCGGACTACGCCGCCTTCCACATCGTGTCGATGGGAGCGACGGTGAGCGAGAGAACGGCCGAGCTCTACGCGCAGAACCGTTACCAGGACTACCTCGTCCTCCACGGCATCGGCGTCGAGATGGCCGAGGCCCTCGCCGAGTACTGGCACCACCGCATCCGCACCGAATGGGGCTTCGTCGACGAGGACGGGCCGAGCCTGGCCGGTCTGTTCCGCCAGCAGTACCGCGGCGGTCGCTACTCGTGGGGTTACCCCGCCTGTCCCGATCTCGAGGACAACGCCCGCGTGGCCGAGCTTCTCGAGGCCGGTCGTCTCGGCATCGAGGTCAACGAGGACACCGGCTGGCAGTACCAGCCCGAGCAGACGACCTCGGCGATCATCTGCCACCACCCCCGCGCCAAGTACTTCGTCGCCCGAGACTGAGACGCCAACGGACCGTGACC
Organism: uncultured Bifidobacterium sp.; assembly: GCA_964608285.1. GTDB lineage: Bacteria > Actinomycetota > Acidimicrobiia > Acidimicrobiales > Ilumatobacteraceae > UBA2093. Next base: position 6,344 of record CAZSNB010000006.1, on the reverse strand, counting down.
GGCCCCTCCGTGGGGGTCAGTGCGGTTGGGCGGCCTCCCACGTCGCCGACAGTGCGGCATATCGACCGCCGAGGCGAACGAGTTCGTCGTGCGTTCCCATCTCGGCGATGCGGCCGTCGTCGACGACTGCGATGGCGTCGGCGCGACGCACCGTGGAGAGACGGTGCGCCACCACGATCACCGAGCGGCCCTCCATCAGGCGCTCGAGCGCCGACTCGACGAGCATCTCGGTCCCGGGATCGAGATTCGAGGTGGCCTCGTCGAGCACGAGCACGGCCGGGTCGACCATGGCGGCGCGAGCCAGCGCGACGAGCTGACGTTCGCCGGCCGAGAGGCGAGACCCCCGCTCGCGCACCTGGGTGTCGAGGCCCTCGGGGAGCGCCGCGAACCTCTCGCGCAGACCGAGCGACGCCAGGGCCCGCCCGATGGCCTCGTCATCGGCAGTCGGGTCGGCTATGCGCAGGTTGTCCCTGATGGTGCCGTCGAAGAGGAAACCCTCCTGCGGGATCACCACGATGCGGTCCCTCAGGGACGACATCGTCGCCCGGCGCAGGTCGACGCCGCCGTAGGAGACGGACCCCTCGACCGGGTCGTAGAGCCGGGCCATGAGCTTGGCGAGCGTCGACTTCCCCGCACCCGTCGGTCCGACGAGCGCCAGCTTCGTCCCGGCGGGGAGCAGGAGCGACACGTCCTCGAGCGCGGGTCGCGCCGCCCCCTCGTAGGAGAACGTCACCCCGTCCACCACCATGTCGCCCGCGACGGGCAGGTCGACGGCATCGGGCGCCTCGGCCACGGACGGTTCCTCGTCGAGGATGCGGAAGAGCTTGTGCAGGGACGCCGCCGCCGATTGCAGGGTGTTGTAGAGCTGCGAGAGCTGCTGCACGGGGTCGAACAGGGTCGCCAGCAGCAGGATGAAGGCCACGACCGTGCCGAGGCTGACGCTGCCGCGGTGCACGAGCCACCCACCGAGCCCGATCATCATCGCCGTCGCGGCGATGCCGGCGAACTCGATGAGCCCGAAGTACCAGGTGCTCACCTTCACGCTGTGGACGTGGCTGCGGAACAGCGCCCGGTTCGACTCCTCGAACCGGCGGATCTGCTCGTCCTCGCGGGCATAAGCCTGGATGACGCGCACCCCGGTGATGCCCTCCTGCAGGGCCGACAGGTTCGCCCCGACGCGCTCGCGCACCTCCAGGTACGCCCTGCTGGAGTCGCGCTGGAACTTCACCGACGCCGCGATGAGGAACGGGAAGACGAGGAGGGTGATGATTGTCAACTGCCACGACAGGGCCAGCAGCACGAAGAACGCGAGGAACAGGAGGAGGAACGCCGAGAGGAACTGCATGAGTCCCCATTGCACGAGTTCCGCCATCGACTCGATGTCGGCGGTCATGCGCGCCACGAGCACGCCCGCCTTCTCGCGGTCGTAGAAGGCCATCGACTGGCGCTGCAGGTGGTCGAAGACCCGCACCCGAAGCATGCGCAGGAAGCCCTCCCCCGCCTTGTTGAGCGCGACGTACTGCATCCGGCCGACGATGTAGGCGACGACGACGACGACGACGTAGGCGGCCACGGCGATGTTGAGCGACCCGGTGTCGCCCGGACGTATCCCCTGGTCGATGCCCCGGCGCACGAGGAGCGGCCCCGCCAGCGAACAGAGCGTCGTGATCACCACGAGGCCCATCGCCACGGCCGCGGTCCGACGGAACTCGCCCGCCATCCTCAGGCTGCGCCCGATGACCACCCGGGTCTGGGCGCGGTCGAGCTTGTCCTCCTCGGCGACCCCGAGCACGAGGCCTCCTCCTCCTCCGCCGCCGCGTCCCCCTCCGCCGGCCATGTCAGCCCTCCGTCCTTCCCGCGAACGCGGCGAGCACCGAGCGGTACGTCTCGTTCGTCTCCAACAGGTCCCGGTGCGCCCCGGTCGCAGCCACGCGTCCCCCGTCGAGGAGCACCACCCGGTCGGCCAGTTCGATCGTGGCCGGACGGTGGGCGATGACGATCGTCGTGCGCCCGCGCATGACGGTCGCGAGCGCGTCGCGGATCTCGGTCTCCTTCGTGGGGTCGACCGCCGAGGTGGCGTCGTCGAGCACGAGCACGCGCGGGTCGGCAACGATGGCCCGGGCGATGGCGATGCGCTGGCGTTGCCCTCCGGAGAGCGAGTAGCCCCGCTCGCCGAGGGGCGTGTCGTAGCCGTCGGGAAGCCGGGTGATGAACTCGTGCGCGCCGGCCAGACGGGCGGCGCGCTCGACCACGGCGGCCTCGATGCCGGGCTTGGCGAAGGCGATGTTGGCCGAGACCGTGTCGTTGAACAGGAGGGTGTCCTCGAACACCACGCCGACCGCCCGGCGGAGATCGGAGAGCCTCAGGTCGCGCACGTCCACCCCGTCGAGCACCACCGCACCCCCCTCGGGGTCGTAGAAGCGCAGGAGCAGGCGCGCGAGGGTCGATTTGCCCGACCCCGTGGCACCCACGACCGCCACGGACTCCCCCGGCTCGATGGTCAGGTCGAACCCGTCCAGCACCACGGGGTCGCCCGGTTCGTTGCCGTAACGGAAGCGCACCGCGTCGAAGCGCACCGCCCCCACCGGTCGGGCGAGGTCCGCCGCGGGCAGTGCGACGGGTCTCGGCGGGTCGGCGATGCGGGGCACCTCGGAGAGGATCTCGTTCACGCGCACGAGGGCGGCGGCGGCGCGCTGGGCGAGCGCGACGGTCATGCCGATGTTGCGCATCGGCCACACGAGCATCGTCAGGTAGGTGTTGAAGGCCACCAGACCGCCGAGGGTCATGTCGCCGGAGATGACGCGGTGTCCACCCAGTCCCAGCACGGCGACGAGACCGAGCGAGGGCAGGAGGTCGATGGCGGGCAGGAAGCGGGAGCGGATGCGGGCGGCCTCCATGGACGCCGTGCGGATGTCGTCGGCTTCGCGGGCCAGGCGCGCCCGTTGCACGCCCTCGGCGCCGAAGCCCTTGACCACGCGCACCCCCGACACGGACTCCTCGACCACGTTCGCCAACTGCGCCTGCTCCTGCTGCACGCGCATGACGGCGGGATGAATGCGGGACGAGAACGTGCGGGCCGAGACGTTGATGAAGGGCAGCGGGGCGAGCGCCACGAGCGCCAGTTGCCAGTCCGAGAACATGAGGATCACGACGACGCCGAGCACCATCGTCATCTGCGACACGAAGATCGGGATGTTGACCACGAAGCCCTGCACCTGGAGCATGTCGCTGGAGGCCCGGCTCATGAGCTGTCCCGTCTGGGCCCGGTCGTGGAATCCCACGTGGAGTCCCTGGATGCGGGCGAAGAGTCGTTCGCGCAGCACCGTCTCGGTGAGCCTGCTCTCGCGGAAGGCGATGAACCGACGCCAGCCGGCGAACACCCCGGCGACGATCGCGGCGGCGAAGATGAGCGACGACCAGAACAGGAGCGAGCCGCTCCTCTCGATACCGCGGTCGATCGCAAGGCGGGTGAGCTGGGGAACGGCCACCTTGCCGAGCGTCCACATAAGACCGATGGATGCGCCCATGAGGAGGGCGCGGCGCTGCGCGCGGAGGGTCGTCACGAGCAGGCGCCAGCCTTCTCCCGTCGCCGGTCGCTCCGTTCCCCCGATCTGCCCCCCCGCCATGGTCACCCCTGCGCCGAGGGTGCCAGCACCCTCACCGCCTCCGCATGGCTCAGTTCGGGGTCGAGGGGGAGGATGGCGAGGGACGAGGTCGTGACACCGTTGTCGAAGTACCGGCGGATGGTGTCGCGACAGTGCGCGGGCGATCCGTGCACCACGAGATCGTCCACCACCTCGTCGGGGATCGCGGCGAGGGCCGCCTTGCGGTCACCCGCCTTCCACGCGTCCCACATGCCCCGCAGTTCGTCGCCCCTGCCCAGCCAGGCGTGGAAGGCGGCGTACACCGGCACATTGAGATAGGCGGCGATGGCGAACCGCGCGGCGTTGCGCACCACCTCGGTGTTCTCCGACGGGCACACGAAGATGCGCGCGACGATCTCCTTCGGGGCCCCGCCCGCGGCCTCGTGCACCACGCCGGCCACGCGCACCACGTCGTCGGGGCTGAGCCAGTTGATGATCGCCCCGTCGGCCTCCCGCGCCGCGAGGCGCAGCATGCCCTCGCGCAGTGCCGCCACGAGGATGTTCGGCTTGACCTCGGGTCTGATGCCGAGCTTGAACCCGTCCACCGTGAAGGTGTCGTACTCTCGGGCGACCTTCTCGCCGCCGAGCGCGTCGTTGAGGAACCGGACGATGTCCCGCACCTTCTTGTAGGGCTCGTCGAAGGGGATGCCGTTCCACTTGTGGACGATGACGTTCGACGACGACCCGATGCCGATCGCCACGCGACCGGGTGCGGCATCGGCGAGGGTCGCCACGGATTGGGCGAAGCAGGCCGGGCTGCGCGTGTAGGCCGGCACGATCGCCGTGCCGAGCCGCAACCGAGGCTCCCATGCGGCTGCGAGTGCGAGCGGGGTGAAGGCGTCCGCTCCGTCGGCCTCGGCGGACCAGATGTCGGTGTAGCCGAGGTCGGCCAGTTCCACGATTCGCTCGCGCTGGGCGTGCAGGTGCCCCGGCAACGGCACCGTCATTCCCGGTCGCGTCGGCATCGAGTGGCTCGTCGTCGAACCGTATGCACCCATGTCCTACCCCCTGTGTATCCGTGCGATGCAGCTCTGGCTGGCGGTGGCCAGCAGCGTCCCGTCCTCGGCGAACATGTGCACGAGACCGTGCCCGAACCCGCGCGCGACGGCGTGTATCTGGATGTCGAGCAGGACCCATGTCGTGGGCACGAGACTGACGACGCGCAGCGTGTTGTCGAGCGAGTTGCCGCCGCCGTGGATGCCGAGAGCCTGACCCACCCCGCGCGGCACGAAGTCCCCGAGCACGCCGAGCGTGGCGGCGTCGACACCCTCGATGACGTCGGGGATGCGCGCCCACATCACGGTGCGTCCGTCGCCGAGCGTCCCGTCGAGCTCCTCGGGAGCGCGGCCCTTGACGATGCGCTCGCTCATCGCATCGTGGATGGTCTCGCCCCCCGCGTGGCGGTGGCGCCACTCGGGATAGTCCTCGGGGCGCCCCGCATCTGGTGCGGCGACGAAGCGCCCCGAGTGGGGGAACTCCCTGTCGCCGAGCGCGGCGTTGACGGTGATGATCTCGCGTTCCCCCACGTGCCCGATGACGCGGGCCTGCGTGATGGCATTGCCGGCCACCGCCACCGTGACGTCGATGTCCATCGTCTCGCCGGGCCGGGCATAGCTGAGGTACTGCGCGGTCGTCCACACCACGTCGCGCCCGGTCGTCCCTTCGAGAGCGGCGATGGCGGCCCCGAGCGCGCTGCCGCCGTAGAGGAAGTTCCCGCCGGTGCACAGTCGGGGGACGACGGGAAGGTGCCAACGGAACGGGTTGTGGGTCTCTCTCAGACCGAGGAACGTCCTGCTGTCCATTGCCCGACCGACACTACTTGCGCGCCCCGGAGCGACGACGACCCGGATGGGCCGACCGTCAGGCGAGCACGGCCCGGGCGACGAGGTCGGTGCCGAAGGCGGTGAGGATGGCGAGATACATGAGACCGGTGGCGGCCATCACCGCCGAGTAACTGCGCTCGCGCAGTGCGAGGAGGGTCACCTCCGTGAGGACCACCGTCGTCACCGCACATGCCACCCAGAACCACCCGAGCGTGCCGTTCCATCCGTCGTCGACGGCGCCCGTGAGGACGCTGACCATCCCGGTGGGCACGAGGAGCACCGCGACCTCGAGTGGTGTGACGAAGCGCAGAATGCGCACCATCTCGACGAGGATCGATCGGGGCAGGCCCGGCTGCACGAGATACCAGTGGCCGAGCAGCATCGCGTCGCTCACCGCCCCGAGGAACACCGTGCCGACGAGGATGCGGACGAGACCGAGCGCGGTGTCACCGGCGCCTTCGGCGGCGGCCGTCGCCCCGGCGACGAGTCCCACGAGAGCGATGAGGAACGGGACGAGGTCCCACACGGCGCGTCGACGCCGCACCGTCATCGATGTCACGAGGACGAACAGGATTCCCGCCGCCTCACGCATCGGAACGGGATCGGTGGCGACTCCCGCCGCGACGCCCCCGGCGGCGAGCACCGCCGCCGTTCCCCGCAGCAGCCAGCCGTAGCCGGCACCGATCGTGTGGCGACGCGTGGTGAACCACAGGAAGAGCATCGTTCCCGCGGCCCATTGCAAGAGGACGGTCGCGGCGTCGAGACGTATCACGACGGACAACCGTATCGGAGACGACGCCCGGAGGTCAGGAGTCGACCACGACGAGGTCGTGGTTCGCGGTGTTGAGGGCGCGCGGGCCGTCGTCGGTGGCCACGA